>JBNKCR010000099.1:0-99635 GCA_050287845.1 Polyangia bacterium | reverse complement strand
GCCGGGGAGTTTCCCGGTACGCCGTAATATTGGTAATGTCCGCGAAGCACTGAAGCCAGCCACTTTCCCACTTCTGGAATCGATTCATGCATCCGTTCTCTCAAATTGGATTTCAATTCTTTGAGTTTGGCGCCCATTCGTAAGTCAAAAAATATTGGGGATCTTGATTTTTCGATTGTTGCTGGTTTCCAATTTTCAATTGTATGCTGCGGTGACAGCTTGCTCAGATTTCCTGTGCATTATTATACGACGATTCAGAAAAGGGGGACCGTTGAGGTAATTCTGAATAAGGGAGCATCAATTCAGTACACTTTGAGTTTACCTGTTGACAATAGCGTCATTCCCTCGAAGGAGGGAATCCAGTTACATTCTTCTGGTTCCCCGCCTCCGTGGGGATGACGGATTGGGTTACTCAGGTGCCTGGCCAAGTGATCTAAATCGATGCTTTCTTATTCAGTCAGACTATGTACACCTGCGAAAGATGAGGCGCGCCGTCGCCCGCGTTGCGGGCTTTGACTTGATGTTAGCGCATGGGATAGCATGGGATAGGCTGGCGCTATCGCAGTAGCGCTCTCCCGGGGCACAGTAGATACCACCATGGATTTATTTCCGGATCATGACGATATTGAGGGGGATATTACATCCCGAAGTTCAGGTGGTTATTGTTCAATCCCAACACCGATGCGCCTGAGGGTTTGGTCATCGGTTGCGCCGTCGAAGTATTTGTCGAGCACCCACTGAAAAACCGGAGTGTCGGATACCATGCTGAACAGGGTCATGCTGGAGCGCAGTTTGAGGTTGTCGGGGAAGCCGAGAATTTGACCGGCGGTTTTATTGTTCACGTTTACCATGAGCTGGGCGCATTCCCTGAGCCGTTGTCCGAGCAGCGGATGATCCACGTAGGCGCGGGCCTCCCGCAAGTCCACGATGGCATAGAACCGGGCCGTTTCGCTTTTGCCCAATCCCAGAATCTGGGGAAAAATGAACCACATCCAGTGGGAGCGCTTTTCCCCTTCCCGAAGTTCGGTCACCACCTGGGAATACACATTTTCCTGGGCATCAATGAATCGTTGCAGTGTCATGGATGAACCATATCAGGCGAAACGGCGCACCACAAGACGAGAAGGTAAACACGGGATCGACCGATATGCAGACTCCCCCCTGCCCATGAACCACGCGATTGAAATCCGCCGGTCCATCGCCACATCCCAGAATGCGTTTTTTTTAATCGGAATTGTCCAGCGCAAACATGTGCACATATTCGTCGTAACTTCTTCCCCATGGAACAAAACTGTCGTAACGGATGGACATCAATACCTCCCGGTAATCTGCTGAGCGTATTTTTTTTACTTTTTTTGCAACAGATTCTCCAGCCGAACGAGCAGCTGGCGTGTTTTTACAGCAACGCTTTTTTGAACCAACAAGGAGAACAAAAATGAAACCATGCTCACTGAATTCTTTCAGCCGGCTGCTTCCGTTGAAGCTGGCAGCCATTGGCGCCTGCATCATAATTGGTGCATGCAACGCGGAAAACGTGAAGACGATTGATACCAACGACAGTCTGTCCGATGAATATTCCGACGATTCCAACAGCAACGGCACGAAATTAAACAACGATACAGACCGTTCGGCCGATCTGGAAGGAATGACGGAGACAGAGTCGTCGGACTATTTGGTTGGTGAAGAATGGTCTTCCGAAACTACCGACGAAACTTCCGGAGATACGGCCGATGAAAAAGCGCCCTTGTCGGAAGTAATGGAGTTTGATGTTTCGAATATGGAAGATGATTCATTCGAAGTATTGACAGAGCCCGGAGATTTTCGATTTGATGGCGACGACTGCGCAGACCAGGCGTGGATTAACACCGACGATTGCACGGTGCGCTGTGCCGCTGTGGACGGTATTCATTGCGACATCCTGCAGCAGCCTGACCGTTCCGAAGTTGCCGTGATATATGTGAACGACCTGTATGTGGCCCCCGGCGTACGTCTTAAAATACACGGACAACGTCCGCTGATTCTGATTGCCAGAGAAGACATTGCGATTCTGGGTTTCATCGAGGCATACGACGAGATTGAAGTAAGCACTGGTGTCCTGGGTGGTTTCAGCGGAATCAAAACCAATGATCCATCAGATGGTGCAGGGCCCGGAGCCGGGGAGGGACTTCCCGGCAAGGTGGGTGCCGGAGGTGGTGGATACTGCGGGCGGGGTGGCGATGGAGGCGGCGACGAGGATGGAAATCCCGGTGGTGAAGGCGGCGCTTCTTTTGGAAACGCTGAAATTGTTCCACTTCAGGGCGGTTCCTCCGGGGGAACCAGAGAAGACGGGGACGAAGCCGGGGCCGGAGGCGGCGCCATTCAACTGGTGGCTGGAAACGAAATATATATTGGCAGCGAGGGCTACATCAGCATGCCGGGGAATGGGGCCGGATGGAAAAACGGTAACGGGGCCGGTGCGGGGGGCGCCATTCTGCTCGAAGCGCCGGACGTCATTGTAGAAGGACTTCTCGCTGCCAACGGAGGAAGTGGTGGCGGTGGCACTTCTGATGCCAATGGTTGGGCAGGTCAGGCCAGCAGCGAACCGGCCCCGGGGGGCGTGGATGACGATGCGCCCGGAGGGGGCGACGGCTCAGCCGGAGATGTGCCGGATGGTCAGGCTGGAGAGACACAGATGGACGGCAGTCAATACGGACCGAGTTCAGGGGGCGGGGGCGGGGGCGCCGGTTGGATACGCATCAATACGGCATCTGGAGAAGCGGACATTGATGGTGTCCTCTCGCCGTCGTTCGAGACGGAATGCGCTTCGCTGGGCACACTGAACTGACCCCATTTCCTGCGTAAAGCTGCCCGACAGCGAACAGCGCAACGTGGCAGACAAACTACCACCCTACATTTTATCTTCTCCGGGTAGAACTCGGGCCCCCTCATCCCATCCACTGTCGAACACGCGGTGTCTGTCAGAAAAGGCTTCGCTGTCCGCCGCTGTCTTCGGAATCATCAATGTCGTCATCGTCGTCATCAACGGGGTTGACTCGCGAGGGGGAGGACGTAACGGGTGCACCATTGGCGGATCTCCCGGTTGGGGATGATGGCTCATTTTCATCGATGGGATCGGTTTCCAGCCGAAGCTTCTGAATCCGGTTAATGGGCTTGGGATTCACCCGGCGTCCCTTTGAACCGGGACCGATGAATTCAAGCTCGCTCAAATCAAATTCCGCTTCTTTCACCCGCTGGCGCTTTGCCGGTGCAAAATGTACCTTGATCATATTGGCGGCATCCCCCGGAAGCAGCAAATCAATCTTGCCCGCTTTATCTTTTATCAGTTCATAATCGCGATCCTTGATGAACTTGTGGATGTGGACCTTTTTAGCCCAGGCGATACGACTGGTATCCCGGTACACCACCGTGAATTTCGCACCGATTTCTGTATTGAATGGCTCCCAGTAGATGACCTTGCCGGGAATGAGTATTTTCTCTTCCGGCCCCACGATGCGATAGCTGCCATCCTTGCAGATAAAAAGCACCCTATCGTACTCACTCATGGTGATGATGTAATCGGACTCTTTCACTTCACTGCCAAAGAACCCGGTCGCCGCATCATATCCGACTCGAATATTCTGTCTGGCAACATCTTTCTTTTCGATAGTATCAAATGATTGAATCTCGGTTTTCCGTGGATATTCATCCTTATACTTTTTAATAAGATCCTTCAGAAATCCAATGGTGGTCTGGGTCAGAGACGCCAGCTTCGCATTCACTTCGTCAATGGCGGCCCGCACTTCCTCCAACTGCTTCCGGTTCTTCTTAATATCATATTTGGAGATGCGTCGGATGCGAATTTCAAGCAGTTTTTCAATGTCTTCATCCACCAGTGCACGAACAAACTGCTTGCTGTAGGGCTTCATCCCTTCGTACACTTCGCTGACCACCTGAGCTTCCGTGGTGGCCTCTTCAATGCGTTTGTACACCCGCTTTTCAATGAATATCTGCTCAAGGGTCAGCCAGTGCTGTTTGTTCTGCAGCTTCTTGAGTTCCAGTTCCAGTTCCGCACAAATCTGGTCCCGGAGCCGGTCGGTCAGATATCGCAGAACCTCATTGACACTGGGATTGATGGGATGTCCGTTTTTAATGGTGACAATATTTGATGTCAGCGATACTTCGCAGTTGGTGTACGCATACAGCTGGGGAATCACTTCGTCCGCGTGGGTTCCCCGGGGCAGCAGAATCTCGATTTCCACATTTTCACTGGTAAAATCGTTGATACTGGCAATCTTAATTTTCTTTTTCTGTGACGCACTCTCAATGGATGCAATCACGCTCTCAGTGGTGGTGGAAAACGGAATTTCTGTAATCACGATACGCTTATCATCATCGGATGACATGCGTGCACGGATACGCACCTTGCCCTTTCCCTCCGCGTATTCCGATACATCCACAATACCGGCCGTGGGAAAATCGGGATAAATCTGAATCGGTTCGTAATTCAGAATGTTGATTTGTGCCTGCAGCAGTTCAATGAGGTTGTGGGGCAGAATTTTGGTACTCATGCCCACCGCAATGCCTTCAATCCCCAGCATCAGCAGCACCGGCAGTTTTACCGGCAGAAAAATGGGCTCCTTTTTTCGCCCATCGTAGCTGTCCTGAAACTCGGTAAGTTCTTTATTGAACAGTGTATCTTTGGCCAGATTGGTCAGTCGACATTCAATATACCGGGATGCCGCCGCCGGATGGCCAGTGATGATGTTTCCGAAGTTTCCCTGCTTTTCAATGAAGTATTCCTTATTGGCCAGAACCACCAGCGCATCGCCGATGGACGCATCGCCATGGGGATGCAACTTCATGGTCTCACCGATGACATTGGCCACTTTGTGGAATTTGCCATCATCCATACTGTACAGAGTCTGCAGAATGCGGCGCTGGACCGGCTTGCAGCCATCGCGAATATCGGGAATGGCGCGGTCCACAATCACATAGCTGGCATACTCCAGAAAATTTCGTTCCATCAATGGTTCAAGTGTCGACATATATACAAAATCCTAATTCTGATGAAATGTTGTCAGCCTACAGCGATATCCGAAATCAAGTTGTTCTCAATGAACTCCCGTCTCGCCGGTGTGTTTTTCCCCATGAAAAACTCCAGGGTATGGGAAATTTCACTGAGAGACTCCACGGTGACCGGCACCAGCTTGATTTTGTCACCGATAAACAGGTTGAATTCTTTGGGACTGATTTCCCCGAGTCCCTTGAACCGGGTCGTCTCGGGGGTCTTCAGTTTCTTCAACGCCCTGTCGCGCTCGGTCTCGGAGTAACAATAGATAGTCTGCTGTTTGTTGCGCACCCGGAACAGGGGCGTTTCGAGAATGTACAGATGCCCCTTGACCACCAACTCCTCAAAATAGCGAAGAAAAAAGGTGATCAGCAGATTACGGATATGCATCCCATCCACGTCCGCGTCCGTAGCGATAACGATTCGATTGTACCGAAGGCCATCAATATCATTTTCAATGCCCAGGGCACGCATGATGTTGTACAGCTCTTCATTTTTATACAGGGCATCCCGTTTCAGATCGAAACAGTTGAGGGGCTTGCCTTTCAGGGAAAAAATCGCCTGGGTATACACGTCCCGTGACTGCACCATGGCGCCCCCGGCGGAATCGCCCTCGGTCAGAAAAATCAAGGTTTCGTCCCGACGATCCACTGCCTTTTTACCCCTGGGTTTTTCGTCGCAGAAATGAATCTTGCAATCGATGAGCTTGGGAATCCGGATGGCCACTTTTTTGGCCCGCTCCTTGGCCTGCTTTTTAATGGACGACAACTCCTTTCGGAGCTTTTCATTCTGCTTCACTTTTTCAATGAGCTTCTCGGCATCTCTGGGATTCTTATGCAGCCAGATAACCACCTGTTCCTTCACGTCCTTCAGAATCCATGAGCGAACATCGGTGGAACCCAGCTTATTCTTGGTTTGACTTTCAAAAACCGGGTCCTGCACTTTTACCGCAATGACGCCAATCAGCCCGTCGCGAACATCCGAACCGGAAAAATTCTTTTTGGTGAATTCGTTTACGCCTTTGAGAATTCCCTCCCGAAACGCGCTCTCATGGGTCCCCCCATCGTTGGTGTGCTGGCCATTGACAAAACTGTAATAATTCTCTCCATACGCGTGGGTATGTGTAAACGCGAATTCTATCCGCTTGTCTGTAAACGTGACCGGATCGTACAGCGTGCGTTCATCACCGATTTCTTTCGAAAGTAAATCCTGCAGGCCATTCTGGCTGTAAAACTTTTTGCCATTGTAGTTGATGGTAAGCCCGCGGTTCAGGTACGCATAATATCGAAGCCGATGCTCAATGAAATCTTCTTTCCATGTGTAGGAGTTGAAAATTTCCGGGTCCGGTGTGAATGAAATGAAGGTACCATTGCGTTCGGTAGTCGTGGAACCGGATTTTTCTTCAAGCTTCTGGCCCTGCGAAAAAACGGCCCGTTTATACTTACCCTCGCGATAACTGATCACTTCGAAATGGCTGGACAGCGCATTCACCGCCTTGGTGCCCACACCATTGAGACCAACGGAGAACTGAAAGACATCGTCGTTATACTTGGCGCCGGTATTGATTTCACTGACACAATCAACCACTTTGCCAAGGGGAATGCCTCGACCGAAATCCCGCACGGAAACCGTATTCTCGCTCAGACTCACTTCGATGCGCTTTCCGTTGCCCATAATGAATTCATCAATGCTGTTATCGATGACTTCCTTCAACATAATATAAATGCCATCCACCGGATTCGAACCGTTCCCGATTCGGCCGATGTACATACCAGTCCGCTTTCGGATATGCTGAAGCGCATCCAGAGTCTGAACCGCACTCTCGTTGTACTCAACGTTATTTTTAGCCATTTGTTTTATCGTCTCCTGAACAGATGAATCGTAACCGCTGCTAGACCTATCACTAACAATTCAGCTTTTCAACTGTATATGTCGGAGCGTCAGTAAAGTCGGACCTCTCCCTCTCTGCACCTTTCTGAATCGCCATCGCCCTCCTTTCCATGGTGAAACATGGTGCCGTTCTGAATCGTTGTGTCAAGGAAACCGGGACCCCATCGAACCGTGATTTTACCGCACCTGTCCGGAAGACTTTGACAGAATGACAACCGTTTGACACAATGACACACATGGAAACATATCAACAGCCGACTATTTTAATTGTGGATGATGACAGGAACAACGTTCTTGCCCTGGAAAAAGTGTTTAAAAAGGAGAATCTGCGGGTATGCACCGCCGGCAGTGGCCGGGAAGCGATCAATACCTGTCGCACACAGCCAGTGGATGTGGTGCTGACCGACATGCGGATGCCGGGCATGGATGGATTGCAATTGCTTGAATCCCTGCGAACGATTTCACCGGATAGCGAAGTGGTGGTCATGACAGCGTACGGTACGGTCGAAAGTGCGGTGGAAGCCATCAAGAATGGGGCGTACGACTTCGTGGAAAAACCGGTGAAACGAACGGCCATTGTGAAAACAGTGAAAAAGGCACTCGAAAAACATTTTCTCGTAGTGGAAAACCGGAACCTCCGTCAGCTTCTCAAAAGAGTGGAAGTCCGCAAAGTGGTGGGCAACAGCCCCGTGTTCCGCAAGACCCTGGAAATCGCCCAGCAGGCGGCGCCATCGGCGGCAACCATTCTGATTACAGGTGAATCGGGTACTGGTAAGGAAGTGATGGCCCGGTATATTCATGAAAACTCCACCCGAAGTGATAAATCCTTTGTCGCCGTGAACTGTGCGGCCCTGCCGGAATCCATTCTGGAGGCAGAACTGTTCGGGTATGAGGAAGGGGCGTTCACCGGGGCGGTGAAAAATCGCGACGGCCGCTTTGCCATGGCCCACGGTGGTACCATTTTTCTGGATGAAGTGGCGGAAATGAGCGCCTCGGTCCAGGTTAAACTGCTGCGCGCGTTACAGGAAAGAGAAATTGAGCCGCTGGGAGGCACCACGCGTTCGGTGGACGTCCGGGTGCTGGCGGCCACCAATCGCGAGCTGGAAACCGAGGTGGAACGGGGAAATTTCCGGGAGGATCTGTTTTACCGGCTCAATGTGATTGTCATTAATCTGCCCCCTCTGAGACAACGCCTTGACGATGTTCCACTGCTCATTGATTTATTCATCAACCGCTACGCCCAGAAAAATAACAAGCCCATTGAGGGGATTTCCAAGGAGGCCACCGAAGTGCTTTCCGGCTATTACTGGCCGGGCAATGTCCGCGAGCTGGAAAACGTCATCGAGCGCGCCGTGGTACTCACCCGGTCTTCCATTCTCGATGTGGCTGATCTCCCGCCCCGGATTGCCACGGAGGAACGGTATCAGGGCCAGCTCAATATCAGCATCGGTACGCCCCTGGAAGAAATTGAGCTGCGGGTCATTCGGGAGACCCTCAGACACACCCGGGGCGACAAGAAACTCGCGGCACAGTTGCTGGGCATTGCCACTCGAACCATCTACCGCAAACTGGATGCACTGAATGAGTGAATGGTCACCGGTTAAAAATATTGGCCGGCGCATTGGAAACCACCCCGCTGTTTCCTTCCCTGGAGAGAATGAACCGAAATGTGGTGCCCTTGTCGCTGGAAGATTCAAAATCTATTTTTCCACCGAGAATCTCCTCACCGAACAGTTTCATGGAGAAAGTACCGATTCCCCGTCCCAAACCTTCTTTGGTGCTGACATTCCTCTGAAAGAGTCGCTGCTGGATTTCAACGGGAATCTCGCCTTCGTTCCAGACGGTGAATCGAATATCACCGGCCTTTTCAACGCATTCCACCAACACGGTGCCGCCGGACGGTGTGGCTTCGAATGCATTGACGAGCATGTTGTTGAGCACGCGCAACAGGAGGGAATAATCGGTTTTTATCATTGTGGTCGACACGTCCCTCGGGCAACTCAGGCTTTTGCCCTGTGCCGCAGGGTGGGTATCGAAAATGGTGGCCAACTCGTCAAAAACCGACTGAAGCGACACATTACTCCATATGGGAGTGTAGGTACGACTGTCACTACTCAACAGATAGCGCTGGATGGCCACTTCCTGGGCAATCCGCCTGGAACTCTGAAAAAGCTGTTGTACCATATCCCGATTTTCGATAGTGGACTCCATCAGCAGCAGATTGGATACAGAAACCACACCCGCCAGAATATTGTTGATGTCATGAAAAAAGACCTGTTCCATGGCTGCCCATTTCTGCTGTGCACTGATATCCTGCAGAAACAGAAGCAGAAATGGCTGACCTTCAACTTCAATCGGAATAGATTGAACCTGCAAAAAGAGGTCGTGTTTCTTTCCGTTCCCGGTAATTTCAAGGGCACATTTTCGGGAATCGGGTTTGTCCGTGTTCAGACTGGTCACAATGGAGACCGCCGCGCCGCATGAGCTGCAGTAGGGACCGGTGCCGCATCCGGCGGGCATATCATGGGCATGAATGCACGATACCGCTTCACCGGGCTGCAATCCAAACGCCGCACTCAAATTCTCAATGCCCAGATAATCCGCCAATTGATCATTGAGCGCCACCACCTGCCGGTCGCGGTTGAGTATCGCCAGCATACCGCTGACCAGACTCAGCATACCGCTGACCACAGGATGATTGGTTACCGCCTCATTCTGAACTGCGACTTCCTCGGGCGTGCATCTTTTGGGACACGCAAAATGTGTTTCCATAAATTCTCCCGGTTTCAACATCTCGAATTTGCAGTTAAATATATACGGAAACCGAACAATGACGAAATAAATTTTCCACCATTATTATCGCTGGCTGGCTGAAGAAGGCATTAATCCAATCAATACTGCGTAAATATCCCACCTGATACGGATTCAATGGAAAGCAGTCCCGGCACCCGCACCGCGTTACAGCACGGCGAGCGCAGCAGCGTAGTCCGGCTCATCAACGGTCTCCGCTACCTGTTGTGCATGAATCACTTTGCCGGTTTCGTCCAGCACCACCACACTCCGGGAATACAACCCCGCGAGGGGCCCATCCAGAATCTTTAGCCCGTAGTCGCTTCCGAAAGAGGAACGGAAACCCGATGCCACGGTCACATTTTCGATTCCTTCGGCTCCGCAGAATCGCCCGAGGGCAAACGGTAAATCCATGGAAACACACAATACCACTGTATTGTTCAGCTGTGTGGCCTCCTGGTTGAATGTTCGAACAGAAGTCGCGCAAGTGGACGTGTCGATGGATGGGAATATGTTCAATACAACCCGCTTGCCTTTATAGTCGGTCAGGGAGACCTCAGACAGGTCCTCCCTGACCAATGTAAATACAGACGCATTGCTCCCGACCGCCGGCAATTCGCCCACGGTTGAAAATGGATTCCCCTTCAGTTTTACAGTTGCCATAAATTTACCTCTCCTGACATGGTTGATTGCAATGGTTGATTGCAGTTGATTGTAATTGTCTCTGGTATTGTCTCTGAGAATCCCCCAAACGGCGAGCCCAATCGGGTTCAGTCATTCGCTTCCAGCTCAATGACCCCGCAGGCCACCCGCGCACCGGCGGCACCCGTCGGTTGACTCACCAAATCGTCCGGGTCCGCGTGAACAATAACACTTCGGCCCACAACGGAATGAGCGCCATCAAGGGCCAGCTGCCCGTCAACCCGGTCCAATTCAGCAACCCCCGCCTCATTGGCTTCCAGATTTCCCAAATCACCGGTATGACGCATCGTTGCATCCGGCGCCCCGTGTTCCATGCCTTCCGGATTAAAATGCCCGCCGGCACTGGTCCCGTCCGGCGCGCTGCAATCTCCCACCTCGTGAACGTGGAATCCATGAACCCCGGGGCTGAGACCCGTCACCTTTGCGATAACACGCACATTGTCGCCATCTGTGACAAATTCAACCGTACCGGCCACTTCATTTCCTTCGGTGGGCGCCAGCGTCGCCAATGCCCGAACCGGCGCCGATTTGTCGGAAGCCGACGTCGCCGGCGCCATCGCGGCGGGGGCCGACTCCACTGCCGTGGTTTCAGGTGTTTTCTCCATGGGCGCACTTCCACAGGCTGCGGTAAACGCTGCCATACTCAGTACTATGAACGCATATTTCATTATTTCCTCCAGTGCCATTGTTGTTTGACACTCGCAACTTAACAACCAAATTCGCAATTGCAACCCGGTCTTTGGGCCGCAGGGAAACACCGGGAAAGTTTCGGGGTCAGTGGGAAGCGGCGTTAAAGGATATACAAGAAAATTACCAAATTACAGAGCATCAGGGCATAGACGTGACAAGCTGTTCGAAGCATTCCACGACCGCTGCGGGATAACCGGTTCCAGTGATCAGCTCCGTCAACGTCCTGTCCCTGGGATTGCAGTCAAAGGGAACCGCCCAGAATTCTCCCGGTTGAACACTCACTTCAATGCGATAATTTGAAATATCCTTTTCACGGTCGATAATGCCGGAAATGAACGGTCGGGGATATGCGCGGGCATCCTCTTCCCGTCTGGCAGCGCCAGAGAGTTTCAACACCTTGTCTGCCGGCCACAGCATCGGTTCCACCGCAACATTGGCAATGGTCAATGTAAGGCCCGGGTTTCCAAAAAAAGACGGTCTGACTTCGTAAAACGCAGCCACCCACACATGGCGTATTTTACCTGTCCGGAACCGGGACGTCACCTCTTCTCCGTTTCCGCCCATAATATGAATATCAACAGCGAAGCGCCAGAAAGGGAGCAACAGCAGTTCGGCCGTACAGGAATGAACCGGTGACGCCACATACAGAGGCTCGCGCTTCAATGCACCATCCATTGCGCCGTAAATCTTCTGACAGGAAGCACAGACAAACAGTCTGTCACCAGAAGCGCCATGCAGCGAATCTGCACATTCGGGACACCTCAACTCGTACACATGAATCGTCTGATTGCTCAATTACGTCCCCTTCTGAAACAGGATTTTCAGCAGCGTCTCCGGCGTCAGCAAGGGCAGCTGTATTCTCCGTCGAAGAAGGCCATTATATTTTTCAACGTGAATATTATCGCCCTCCAGATGCACTTCCCCGGGCCAGCGAAACTGGCTCCAGACCAGAAACCAGACGCCAATCAGTGCCACCAGAAAAATGCCCAGCATCAGCAGGAGAGGGACCCCAATCTGAGATCGAACCAACAGAGACGCTCCCTCCAGCGCCCGGTCGATGGTCAGAGATTTGGCGATACTGCCGCCGATTCCCCCAAGAAAAGCGACTCCGACCAGCAGGGTGGCTACCCGCAGCTGATCACCCTCCGGTGCGGTGACCCGCAGCAGTTTACCCAGCACTCCATCCACCACAGCGGTGTAGAGCCGCCCCCGAAACCGATAGGTCATTCGCCACAGCGGGTAATAGACAATCTGAATTCGGGATTCCACAAAACGGGTATTATCTGTCACAGACGCCGAATACCCACCCCCTTCTGTGAGCTGCGCTGCCATTGCGTCGGCCGACACCGTTGGCGGATAAACCCGGGCATCTTTCAGAGGCACGCCGTTTTCGAATGGATGCAACACCGGGGTCCCCTTCAGATAATCGGTCACACCGCAGACATCCAGTCCAAACTGTTTCAGTCGTGTGGCGCTTTCAATGCGGCAAATATCCCCAATCACCAGTTCCGTTTCACGAATAGAAACTTTTTTCTTTTTTTCCGTAAATGAGGTTCCCAGCGTCATGGCGCCTCTTCCATCCATTTCAAGACTGGTTCGTGAAGTCTTTTGCAGGGATGTTTCGATGGTGCCAAGCCGCCGGGTGCGAAATTCGTAAAAAGGCACATAACACAGTCTGGCCGCATGAAATCGCGCATGCCGAAGCAGACCGTTCGGAAGAAACTTTCGGGTCAGAAATTTCTGCAGAACACGTCTGGCATCGACGGCCGTCAACTCCGACGCCACATAATACTGGGGCTGATAGGCGGGATTCTCCACCAGCAGGCGCGCATTGCAGTACGCGCAGTTCAGCACCCGATCGAGATTGGTCACTCCGACCGCGGCTTTGCATGCGGGACAACTGATGTGAGATACCTGGTTCATCCATCACCATCCCATCGCGGCAAGCAGCTTCATCACGAGGAGATACTCTCCCCACAGCAGCACAGGCATGGCCATCAGCAATGCCGGCCATGGCAACAGACTGACCGCCAGAAACACCAGCACCAGCGACGCTGCCGCAACCCCCGCCAACACCCGGCTTTTCTGCTTCTGGGGGGAGGTAGGCAAATTGTCCTGATACACATGTCCGGCAACGAGATCCACATAGGCAACGCATATCTCGCCGGTCACCTGATACTGCAGTTTCAAAAAAGGCACATATACCAGCACCGCCGGTCTATCGACGTCGAGTTCCGATAGAAGATACGGGGTCAGCATCAATGCAGTTTCCAGCACCACGTCCGCCGCCATCACGGAAGGCGTCGGAATGTCATCCACTGTTTTCTTCGAGGTATCGCCGTGCATCGCCGCAACGGAATGCAACGACTCAATATCGGGCGCATAGGCCGCAACCCATTCATCGACCTTTCCACCGGCAGACAGCATCGGCTGCCAGTATGGCAGATACACCACATTACGTGACAGCACTCCGGGAAGGGTCGTTATCTCCAGAGTGGACAGAAAGCGACCCAGCCGCAACACCGCTTCATCCGCCGTGAGACAATCGGTCATCACCAGACGGGCAATTCCCTTCTGTTTTCCGACAATCAGCTGCGAATCGCAGTAGCTGCACACCACTTCCGCCGTCGACTGTCCAATGGGAACATCCGCACCGCAATTTGTGCACCGAATATGCATCTTTTCAAGCTACCCGCGATAGACATGTCCGTCAAATTATTCCACCGGCACAACACCGCAATCCGCTGCGTCCGAATGGCGAGGACGCGCATTCCGTGTATATTGAATCTACAACCTTACAGCCCCTGGAGAAAACATACCGATGCGTCTATTCAAAACGTCCCCTGACAAATTATTTTTAATCACTGCCGTTCTGATTGTTATGGCCTGCAGTGGTGAAGAAAACGGTACCCATTCACAGGATTCCAGCAATGATGACACCGATTCATCAACGAACATTGACACAGTCAGTGACACCGCCAGTGACACCGCCGGCGACACCGCCGGCGACACAGTCAGTGACACCGCCAGTGACACCGCCAGTGACACAGTCAGCGACACAATCAGTGACACCGCCAGTGACACAGTCAATGACACAGTCAGTGACACCGCCAGCGACACAGTCAGTGATACCGCCGGCACCGGCGCCAGCGGCACGGTGTATTACGTGGCCAATGATGGCGACGATGAAAACGATGGCCTGAGCGAAGGCCCAACGGGTGCGTGGAAAACCATTGCCCGGGTGAACAGTCAGACATTGCTTCCCGGGGACGCCATACTGTTCCGGCGGGGCGATGAATGGCGGGAAACCCTTCTGATTCAATCATCGGGAACGGCAGACGCTTTCATCACATATGGCGCACACGGCGAAGGAGAAAAGCCGCGGATTCTCGGTTCCGAGCGCGCATCGGACTGGACTGCCGTTTCGGGACACACCAACATCTGGCAATCCGCATCGACCATTGCCGCCCCGAGGGAACGGGAAGGCAATTCCACCACCAATCACCCCGCCAGCATTTTCTTTGGCGAAATGAATGGGACCATCACCTGGGGGAACATGGAGGCGCTGCATCTCAACAGTGAAGGCGCCCCCATCGATATTTACCAGTGCGATGAATCCGGAGCACCGTTTTCTCTGCTGGATGATGAATACGACTGGTGCTGGCAGGACGAACACATTTATGTGTATGCGCCGGAAGACCCGGATTTGCGCTACACGTTTATTGAAGTCCCCCAGCGTTCCGCCACCATCCAAATGGCCAATCACCCCCCGGAACAGTATGTGGCCATTGACGGACTCGATTTGCAGTTTGCCCTCAAATACGGATATGATGATGGCTGGCCCATGAATGTGGAGGTGCGCGGATTGAATATTTCCAACTGCCACATCGGATACATGGGGACCAAAGGCGCGGCGTCCGCCATTGGACTGCAAATCTGGCATTCCGACATGGTGGTGAAAAACAACGACATTCATGACTGCGGCCGGCGCAACATTTCATACAACGTGTATGGGGACGTACGTGATGGCGCCCTGGTTTTTGAAAATGCAGTATTCGACGGCAATACGTTGCACAACGGATACCATACCACCGGGTTCGACATTTCCGCCGGTTACAGCGACAGTTTCCGCAACTTTGTATTTCGCAACAATTTTATCTGGGACAATCCGCAGGATGACCCCCGGAACAGTCCCAACGATTTTACCAGCATGGGCATCTATCTCGACGCCGGAGACGCCACGTTCTCCAATTTTTCGGTGCATCACAACATCCTGAAATACACCAAACAGAAAGGCCTCATCCTGAACAACGTGCAGGAAACAATTGTGGCCAACAATACCTTTTACAACATGAACGAACGCGCCGGCGGGGAGTATCGCGGCATGATCACCGTATCGGGCGAGCCCCGGAATCTTCAGATACTGAACAATCTCTTCTGGGGCAGCGTCCCCCAGGATATGCTGGTACTCTCGTTCATCACCTTTTCCGGCACGTCCGAAGAAGGGGCTACCGTGAATCACAACCTCTATTATCATGAAATTGCCACTCAGCGCATTGTATCCATCAATTCCCTGGGCAGTTACCGGATGGACGACTGGAGCGTATACCGGACAGAAACCGGTTTCGACGCCAACAGCCCCCAACCGGCCAATCCACTGCTTTCATCGCCGGAAACCAACGACTTCACCCCGTCCTCCAACAGCCCCGCCATCGATGCCGGTGTGGTGATTTCCGGCATCACCGACGGATTCGCAGGCACAGCTCCCGACATCGGCGCCCTGGAGCGGTTGTAAATCGAGTCACAGATCCATTTTCATTCCGGCGCGTCTGCGATTGTCTGTTATATTTTACCAACTTTGCCAGAAGTCAAATTTATGAGAAGGAGGCCATTTTGCTGCGTTTATCTATCGTATCTTTTGCAATTCCCGTGCTGTTCGCTGCGGCATCCCATGCCAGTGAACCCACGGCCCCCGCTCCCCTCCCATCCGAACCACCCTCAATTGTTGAATCCATCCCGGAAACGAGTGTTCCAGATACATTGAAAGAATGGATTCCGTGGGTGCTGCACGATGAAACCACCTATGGGTGCACCATAATTGGAGACGAGCCGGTATGCACCTGGCCCTCCGCCCTGACCCTGCGATTAACCGACAGCGGGGGAGAATTCAAACAGCGCATTGTCACCGATCGCGAAAATTACCTGTACCTGCCGGGCTCCGCTGCCCAATGGCCCGAACGGGTCACGGTCAATGGCGCGGCACTGCCGGTGCTGACCGACAGCGAATTGCCCATGGTGCGACTGCCCGCCGGAACTCATGTCCTTGCCGGGACTTTTCGCTGGCGCCATCTGCCGGAAGGACTCAATGTGCCTGCCGGTTCCGCGCTGATAGATTTGTACATCAATGATACCCGTATTCCGTTTGTTCAACGGGACGCCGGGGGACGTATCTGGCTGCGCAAATCAACCCAGACCGCACAGCACGAAGAAGCCCTCTCCCTGGAAGTGTTCCGCAAAGTGTCCGATGGGGTTCCCATGATGGTGACCACTCACATCGTGGTGCGCAGTCCGGGAAATTCGGGAGAGGTCACCCTTGAAAAAGTGCAGCTGGACAAATCCGTCCCCATGGCGGTGGATGCCGAAATACCGGTGCGGCTCACCCCCGAGGGAAACCTGAAAATTCAGAGTCGCGGTGGCACGTGGCACATTGAAGTCCAATCAATTGTGGAAGGCAACCCGGATACCCTTTCGCTTCAGCCTCACAACGCGCCATGGCCCAAAAGCGAAATCTGGGTCTTTGCCCCCAATGAACGGATTCGCCAGACCGAAATCAGCGGACTTTCGGGCATTGATGCCCATCGCACCAGTCTGAAGAATGAATGGAAATCCCTGGCTGCATACCAGGTGTCTTCCGGCGATACCATGACCATCCACACCACCCGGCGAGGGGAACCGACTCCCCCACCGGACCGTATCACTGCCTCCCGCAAGATATGGCTGGACATGGATGGCGCCGGATGCACCATTGCCGATACCATCAGCGGCACTCTTTCCGGCACCAGCCGACTTGATCTGATGCCGGAAGCCATTGCCGGACACATTCAGGTAAATGGCGCCGATCAGGTGATCACCTCCCACCCGGACAACCACCATGCAGGCGTGGAAATCCGGCACAGCCAGTTTGAGATGCGCGCGGAGTCCAGACTGAACCGGTTTCCGGACAGGTTGCGGGCCGTGGGCTGGAGTACTGACGTGCAGGAATTGCACGGGGAGCTCAATCTGCCGCCGGGGTGGAATCTGATAGCCGCCAGCGGGGTGGACAGTGTTCCGGGCACCTGGTTTGAGGCATGGACGCTGTTTGGATTTTTCTTTGTGCTGCTGGCCTCCATCGCCACTGCCCGGCTGACGCGCTGGTACTACGGCATCCTCACGCTGCTCACCCTGATTCTCCTTCACAACGAGGTTGACATCGAAGTGCTGGCGATTGTGGGGTTACCCCTTCTGGTGGGGCTGGCGCTGCTCAAGGCACTGCCCCGCAGTACCGCGCGAGTCATCGTGATTTGCGGATGGTCCCTGTTCGGATTGATTCTGGTGGCCACCACCGTGCCGTTCAGCGTGGACCAGGTGCGAATGGGAATATATCCCCAGTTGGAAGAAGCGTATTACGCACCCGATTTCAGTCTCTCGACCGTGGCACCGGTCGCCGCCGGTGGCCGGGGTGGGGGGGCCGACGCATACGGGGAGGCCGACATGCCCCAGGAAGAAATGGCCGAAGACGAAGCCATGGAAAAAAGTGACATGGCACCCCAGGTTCAGATGAAGCAGGAAGCGGCGCCCATGCCAGCGAAACGGAAACTGGCCCGCGGTGTCCTCGACGACCTTGTGTCCAGCTCCGCTTCCGGCAGCAGGCCAGCGTCGCGTATGGTACAGAAGGCGATACAGCAGGACCCCGAAGCCGTGGTACAAACTGGCCCCGGTGTTCCCGACTGGCGCTGGAACACCTTTCAGTTGAACTGGCAGGGGCCCGTGTCGAGGGATCATCAGATTGAACTGTATCTGACCAACCCGGTGGTTCATCTCATTCTGGCCATTCTGCGGGTCATTCTGCTGGCCCTGCTGGCCGGCGTGCTCATTCTTCATACATTCCGCGCCATCCGCAATCCACCGGCGACCGGACCGGATATTAAACTCCCCGGTCGCAAAACGGGCGCCGCCACTGCGGTGGGTCTTCTCCTGATGCTCACCACACCCGTTCAGGCTCAGCTGATTGAACAACCCGGTCAGGAAACGCTCATGGAGCTGAAGAATCGACTGCTGCGCTCACCGGCCTGCGCCCCGGACTGTGTCGATACTGCCAATCTCCATCTTCAGATAATAGAAGGTCTGGTTACCATGACCGCCACCGTGCATGCCGAAACCCGCAGCGCCTGGCCAATTCCCGGTCCGGCCAGCAACTGGATTCCCGATTCCGTTACGGTGGATGGCATTCGGGATGTGGCGATGCGCCTGCAGTCCGATGGATTCATTTATGTGCAGATTTCCCCGGGCATTCACCAGATTACGGTATCTGGTGCGATGAAAAGTGAAAATGCCTTCACCCTCGAATTCGAACGTGTTCCCCATACGGGGAGCGTGGACGCAACCGGCTACGATGTGGAAGGGCTTCGGGAAGACGGACACTTTGAAACATCCATTGCCATCACCCGCCGCTTCGAGTCCAATCCGGATAAAGGGAATCCCGATGCCGCAGAACCGACAGATACCGGGTACACCCCATGGCTGAAAGTGGTGCGCAGTATTGATTTGGGGATTCCCTGGCTCATCCACACCACAGTCAGCCGGGTGAGTCCCACCGGCACGCCACTCATGTTCCGGATTCCGTTAATCAGAGGCGAATCGGTCACCGTCTCTGACCTTGAAATCAAAGATGGCACTGTTACCTGCGCGTTCGGCAGAGAAGACACGGAAATTACATGGTCATCGATTTTAACGGAGTCTCCGGCAGTGACCCTGCGTTCGCAAAGGGGAAAGAACTGGACAGAAACATGGCACATCGCGTGCAGCCCCATCTGGCAATGCGACATCTCCGGTATTCCGCCCGTTTCAAACACCGTGGACCAGAAGACCTTCCAACCATGGCCGGGGGAAACGGTGACCATCCACACCAGACGCCCCAAAGCCATGGCCGGACAAACGGTCACCGTCGATCGGGCAAAGCTCGATGTGTCACCCGGTCTGCGACTGGCCGAAAGCACATTGACCATGTCCCTGCGATCCAGCCAGGGCGGGGTTCAGAAAATTACCTTGCCCAAAGGGGCAGTGGTGCAGCGCCTTACGGTGAACAATGCAAGATGTCCGTTCAAACAGAAAGAGACGGTCATTGAAGTTGCGCTCCAGCCGGGCCGACAGAATATTGTGCTCACCTGGCAGCAGCAGGGGGGGATTGGCGCGTCATTTTCGGTGCCGAGCATTGACCTCGGTTCTGCCGCGGCCAATTTTCACCTGAGTGTTCAGATGCCGTCCAACCGATGGTTGCTCTTCGCGTCAGGGCCATCCTGGGGTCCGGCGGTGCTTTTCTGGGGGTATCTTTTAACCATTCTCATTATTTCATTTTTTATTCTCGGCCGAACCGACAGAAGCCATCTGAAGGGATGGCAGTGGGCCCTGCTCTCCCTGGGGCTCACCCAGATTCCCATTGGCGTTGCGCTGATTATTGTGGCCTGGTTCTTTCTGATTCACTGGCGCGGCACCAATCCGCTCAAGGGGGTTCAGTATATCTGGCACAATCTCCTTCAGACCGGCGTTGGCATATGGACATTCGTTGCCCTCATCTGCCTGCTGGTCGCGGTGTACAATGGTCTGGCCGTGCAACCCGACATGCAGGTGGCCGGGCTGGGCAGCAGCAATACCGATCTCAACTGGTACACCGACCATCTCGATGGCCAGACTCCTGCCGCCCATGTATGGAGCATACCGATTCTCATCTGGAAAGGCATTATGCTGGCCTGGGCGCTGTGGCTCTCCTACAGTCTCATCGCCTGGGCCAGATGGGGCTTCCATTCCTTCAGCGAAGGCGGCATCTGGCGGGAAGCGCCTCCGCGGAATATCAGCGGAAAACCTGTACCCCGGGCAGAAAACAAATCGCCGGGCCCGCAGAAAGTACACGAACCGAAAACCCCCGATACCACTCAATCCGATACGCCACCTGACGCCAAAGACTGAACGCCAATGTTGCAAAAAGCCAATAACTGAAACCGCTGTCGTTCGCACAATGGCACACCATCTGCTTCCGTCGGGGCGCTGTACTTAGTGTCAATATATAGAAAATTCCGTTCCGTTGTTTTTCAGGAACGTGCCCCAGCGCAGAAGGGACGGGATGTCATTCACTTTGACAATTGGGTGGTTCCGGATATAGATGTCGTGAAATTGAGAATCAGACTCGGATATAACAACGATGATAGCCAACTGACAGCAAGTGCCATACTCTATTCTCGTAAATGCAATTATCAGATATACTGTCGTGCACAAACAGGTAATTGACCCGGGGACTCGAACGAATCAGCGATGAATTCTCGTCCCGCCAAAGAACAGATATAATGCCCATAAAACGAAACATCACGCTACACATCATTACCCCGGTCGGCATCTCCATGTTGCTTTTCGCCGGAACGTTCGCGTTTCTGGTAATGCCGTTCATCGAAGACCAGCTGATGGCGTACAAGCGGAAAAATCTCAAGGATCTTGCCACCGGCGTATGGGGAATCCTCAACAAATATAATGATGACGTACAAAGCGGTCGACTGGAGTTGAACGATGCGCAGCAACAGGCCATCTCCGTCATTCGAAACATTCGATACGGCAAAGAAAAAAAGGATTACATCTGGATAAACGACATGCATCCGAGAATGGTGATGCATCCCTACCGCGCCGATCTCGAAGGAAAAGACATTTTCGACTATCGGGATCCCGGGGGAAATCTTCTGTTCCAGCGCTTCATCGATACCGTCCAGAAACACGGTGAAGGATATGTGGATTACATCTGGCAGTGGCAGGATGATCCGAAGCGGATTCTACCCGGAGTCTCATTTGTCAAAGGATTCGAGCCGTGGGGTTGGATTATTGGCACCGGTATTTATATGGAGGATATGCAGCACAGTATCCACGACATCACCGGCTATCTGGTCTATCTGTTTGTGGCCATCATGGCCCTCCTCATCTTCCTGTCCGCATATATCATTGTGCAGGGCGTGAAACTCGAAAAGCAGCGTTTTCAAGCCGTTGCGGCGAGAATTCATTCCGAGAGGCGACTCTCCGACATCATCAGTTTTCTGCCGGATGCAACGTTCGTAGTGGACCGGGACCGGAAAGTGATTGCATGGAATCGCGCCATGGAACAGATGACCGGGCTCAGGGAAGTGGACATGATTGGCAGAGATTCGTCCGCGTACACCCGCGTATTTTTTCCCCAGCGTCGCAGGCTGCTCATCGACCTGATTTTTTCACCGGAAAACATCAGCGAGTACGCCCGCACGTATATTCGGTTCAAACAGGATGGCCAGACGGTTGCCGGCGAAATATTTGCTCCCCAGGTGGGCAAAGAAGGCAAATTTCTGTACAGCGTGGCCTGCCCACTGTACGGCGAAAACAACTCGGTTGTGGGCGCCATCGAATCCATCCGCGACATCACCGACCGGGTAAAGATTCAGGAGCGTCTCATCCACTCTGAAAAAATGCTGTCCATTGGCAGTCTTGCCGCGGGCATGGCGCACGAAATCAACAATCCGCTCGCCGGTGTCATTCACAATGCAGAGCTGGTTCAGATGCGCATCACCAGAAACAGCGGAAAAAATCAGAAAATTGCACTGGAAAGTGGCACCTCCATTTCAGATGTCCTTGCCTACGTGGAAAAGCGGGGCATCGTTCCATTGCTTCGCAATGTCATGTCCTCCGCTCGGCGAGCCGCGCAAATCGTGGACAACATGCTCGGGTTCGCGCGCAAATCGGAGTCGGTGCTGACGCAGGTAGATGTTTCAGTGCTGCTTGACGATACCCTTGACTTGGCGAGAACCAATTTCAATATCAAAAAACGTTTTGATTTTCGAAAAATCCAAATCATCCGGGAATATCAACCGAACATCCCCCGCATCATCTGTGAAAGTGCCAAGATTCAGCAGGTATTCCTCAATATAGTTCAGAATGCCGCGTACGCCATGAGCAGCGACCAGTCCGAGGTGCAACAGTTGACCCTCCGAATCAGCCGCGAATCCGATGGCTTCGTGCGAATTGAAATCGAAGACACCGGACCCGGTATTCCCGACGAGCTCCGCCAGCGGGTTTTTGAACCGTTTTTCACCACCAAGGAAGTGGGGGAAGGAACCGGTCTGGGGCTCTCCATTTCGTACTTTATCATTACAGAAAACCACAAGGGAACCCTGGAAGTGGTCTCCGGCAAAAACGGCGGCTGCAACTTCGTGGTCCGACTGCCCATCGGATGAAGGGGGGCCGAACGCCCTTTTTTATCCGGAGATCATCCGGTCAGTTCAATCATCAGGGCAACACCTTCTCCGCCGCCGACGCAGAGGGTGGCGAGACCTCGGGTGCCGCCCATATATCGCAGGCTCGAAATGAGGGTGGCCACAATCCGGGCGCCTGACGCACCGATGGGATGCCCCAGTGCCACAGCGCCCCCAAGCGGATTGACAATTTCCGGGCTGAGTTGGAGTTCGTTCATTGCCAGGATGGGAACCGCACTGAAGGCTTCGTTGATTTCCACACAATCAACTGCTGAAAGGGGAATGCCGGTCAAAGACAGCAACCGGTTGACCGCCATTGCCGGCGTCATCGGAAAATGACGCGGCGCCGTAGCCACCCAACTCCACCCCACAATTCTGGCCAACGGCGACAGCCCGAACCGTTCGCACCCATCCGCATTGGCCAGCAGCAATGCGGCCGCACCGTCATTGACAGATGAAGCATTGCCGGCGGTGATGGTACCATTCTTCCTATCGAATGCGGGTCGCAGTTGTCTCAGCTTATCCGCGTTGAACAGTGCGGGTCCTTCATCCTGACTGACCCACTCCCCAACATCCTCTCCACCGCGTTTTACCGAAACCAATTCCCTTGCAAAATATCCCGAATGCTGCGCCTTCAGTGCGCGCTCATACGAGCGAATTGCAAAATCATCCTGCTGCTTGCGGGTGATACCCTTTTCCCGAATCATCTGCTCGCAAATATTTCCCATATGCTGATTTTCGTAAGGGTCCCACAATCCGTCGTGAAGGATCATATCCACGCTGCGCGCTTTCTCTGCGGTGGCTGCTTTTACAACGCATTTTGAAGGCACGGCAAACGCCGCCTGCGACATGTTCTCCATCCCACCGGCCACCGCAATATCGTATTCGCCAATGCCCATACTTCTGGCAGCGCAAATAATGGCCTGCATCCCGGAGCCACAAACCCGATTGATGGTGCTGCAGCCCACCGCTTCCGACCCACCGGCCCGGATCCAGGCCTGTCTCGCCGGCGCCTGTCCGAGCCCTCCCTGCAACACACTTCCCATAATGCACTCCCCAACGGATGTGGCGGCATTCCCGGCCCGTGCCAGCGTCTCCTGAATCACGGCAGCTCCCAGTTCCACCGCCGATATCCGCGACAATCCCCCTTTAAAATTGCCAATGGGGGTTCGGAGTGCTGAGCAAATGTATGTATCCTGACTGTTCATCGGTACCTGAAATCATCTTTCTTTCATTTTTTCAAGGGATGAATGGCCGGAAGAATTCCAGGCCCAGGAAAAATTCTGTATTACATTGCCCAATCCAGGGTTCCGGTGCCAGCCAGACTTCCCCTGTAAGCTGACTTCGCGCCGGCAATCTTCGACCGTTTCTCAATCGCAGCAAGCCCGGAAGTTATTTCTTCCCCTTCCCGGGCCATCCTGTTTTCCGATGCTGCCTTGTCTGCATCCGCACCCGCCGTGGTTCCGCCCCCTCCCCGGGATGTATTCGGGTCCCCCGCTTCTTCACTCAATTTCTGCTGGGCAGCCGATTCTTTCCGAGTCGCTTCAGCGGCCACTTTCCTGTCCTGACCAGAAGGCGATGCCGGCGCCAGGGCGGCCTGTCGAACCGTCTGCATTTTGGCAATGGTCGCCTCCGGAGTGCGTTCCGCCGACACATCAATGGAGACATCGCCCCCTACCGCGTATTGCCTGCCATCGGGTCCCTGCTGGTAGTCCAGCGACATGCCACCGGCGGCATATTGTCCGGCGGCAGCGAGATGGGCAGCTTCATGGGCCCGAACCTCGGCATCCCTTTTTTCGAGCTTCTGGACTTCTTTTTGATCCGCCTCGGACAATCCCTGAATGTCCTCACCGCTCTTTGTGGTATCCGTGACAGTTTCCCTGCTTATCGCAGATTCGGACGCTTCGTCTGTGGTTTGTGAAGATATTTTCGGCAGTAATTCTGACGGTTGACTCTGATTTTCACGTCCCAAGCCCCGGGCGGTCGAAAAATCAATCCGCTGCGGGTAGTTGGCTGAAAAACCAATGCCAGATATGCTCATCGAACATCCATTTCCGTCACACTGCCGCGTCCGTGGCAGGGGTTCGTATCAAAGGGGCTCTCCAGAAACCGGAGTCCTTATATCTGTATGTCGACAGGTGATTGCATTTTTTTAATATTATCAACAGCAACATATTCATTTATAGTAGAGTTATTCTACCAGCATCGGACTACACACCAACGCCCATGACCTTTCAGGAGGAATTTGATGAAAGTGATCCAACTACTTATTCCATTTACATTATTTCTGGGCCTGCTGATTCCGTATACCGGAATGAGCCAGGAAAGCGCCGAAAACAGCGGCCAGCCGGTCGCGACCCCCCCGACACCGGACAGCGTTCCGGCCACTCCCCAGGGCTGTGTGCCGACATGCCGGTCCGGCTATTTCTGTCATGTGGGTATGTGCATCTCCAAATGCAATCCCCCCTGCGCGCAGGGGTTCACCTGTTCTGCCGAAGCCGAATGTATTGCACCGGTGACAGCCCCTCTACCGCCGCCTCAGGAATCCAATGCGTACGCGGCCCGGGAGCAGGCGCGGATGGCGGCGCAACAGAAGAAGATAGCCGCCCGCGAACGGCGACTGGCAGAGGTCAGAAAAATTCGATTGGGAATACACATGGACTGGCAGTGGTCCTTCTCCGAGATTTACCGGACCGGTTTTCTCGGCAATCTGGGCATACAGAAGAATGTAGCGTCCACATTCGCCCTCCGGGGCCGACTGGGGGGGATGCTCGGATACGCCAGACCCGATTTCTTTGACAGCGACGATCGCACCACCGCCTGGGGCGCCAACTTTGATTTTTCCGCCCTGGCCGGCCCCCTCGGCCGCTTCTACATTGGTCCCACGTTCTGGCTCACGTACTACTGGTACGGAAAAGAAAACCTGAAAGACAAAGATGATTTCTACAGTTACGAAGAAACAAACGAATACACCCTTGTAAAAACAAACGGCGGCATTTCGGGGGGGCTGGCATTGGATATGGGGGTCATCGTGGGTCCCACCAGCAATCTGGGAATCAGCTGGCGTCTGAAAACCACGCTGTTTGAAGACGACATCAATCTGACTTTCGAGTTCGGCCTGGCATATTTATTCGCGGTCAGCGACTGACCGCGGCATCCTGAACATCAGCCACAGCAGCAGCATCAGTCCGGAAACCAGCGCCCCGCCAAAATACACCCATTCCAGACCCCCTGCCACAAACAGCATCCCCATCAGCACCGGACCAAGGGTTTGTCCAACCCGCAACACCATACTGTTTATCGACATAAACACCGCGCGCTCCTGCATGGGAGCCATCCCCACCAGCAGGGTCTGTATCGCAGGAAACAGCAAACCATGCCCTGCGCCAAAAATAGCAACCGGCAACAGCAACAGCCATTCATTGTGCACCACCGGGAGCAGGGCCTGTCCCGCTGCATACATGACCAGGCTCACCACCAGTTGCAGACGCACCCCGATGACCGCCGCAACCCGTTTGAGCTGTGATGACACGATCGCTGTGGCCACCGAAAAGATGGACAGATATATGCCGATTTGCCATTCCGGCGCCCCGTATCGTTGTCGCATGAGTATGGGGAAAAAGGAGAGCAACGTGCCATACAGAATCACAAACATCAGAATATTCAGCGCAAACAGCAGCCATACAGGTGCACGATTCATATTCTTCCAGGTATTCCTGAAATACTGGGCCGTGTTGGGATTTTTCACGACTGCAGGCAATTTCAGTCTGAAGGCCACCACCAGCGCCACCACAACGGACAGCAGGGGAAGGTAAAATGGCACATACCAGGCAATTCCGGACAACACACCACCGATAGCCGGATACGTGGCCACCCCCAGACTCAGGACACTGGCGTTGTATCCCATGGCTTCGGGTCGACGCCTCGGCTCAAATAAATCGCCAATAAGCGTTACGTTCAGCAGGCCAAGCGACGTGGCGCCGACTCCCTGCACCACCCGAAGCATCACAACCAGATAAAAATCACTCACCAGAGTTATCGCCGCCCCGGCCAGTCCAAAGAGGAGCAGGGATGGCACCAGAATCACCTTGCGCCCCAATCGATCGGCCAGAATGCCGAGCAGTGGCGTCAGCACAATCCCCGGCAATGTGAATGCGGTAATCAGAATTCCCACATCCTGGGGTTCCAGACGGAACTGCTCCATAATGGCGGGAAAGGCCGGGGTAATGCTGGCCACCCCCATCACCGCCATCAGGGTCACGCCGAACACGATGCGCAAATTCGGATCGTGAATCACTTTTGACATAAATACTCAGTGGTTCATTGAGCGGCGGTGGCGTGACAGTTGAAACACCCGAATCCGGATTTGGTTTCCGGATTGAACGGCTCTTCTTTGAGCAGTCCGGCCATGGTGGGAACCACGGTTTCCTTCATGAATCTGGCGGCCATCCTCTTCTCTTCGTCCTCGGAATCAAAGGGCATGGCGTTGGGATTCAGAGGGTCCAGGGTATTGGGCATCTCGAAATTCACTTCGGTCATGTTCTCCCCATGGCAGGAAACACATGAGAATGCGGGATGCCGCTCCACAAACAGCGGCTTCATTTCAGGCATGACCACATCTTCCATAAACGCCTTGCGTTCTCCGAATGCCAAATCTTTAAAAACCACCCCATCTTCCTCTGCCCCGTCCACCGTTGCGCCTTCCCCGCCTCCGGGGGACGCTTCCGACATCGGGGTGTCCGCGTCTGTTGCCACATTCCCTGCGGGGGCACCACAGCCCACAAGCAGAATGAATAAAAATACCGTTCCGAGTTGTTTCATCTCAACCACCTCCTGATATCGGTTGTTCGATCAACCTGACATATTCTGATAATTACTGTAGAAACATAGACTCATTTTCATCAACATACAAATCGACACTGCGGAAATCGTTCGTTTTTCCCGGAAGACCCAAAAAAAAATGATCAGCCCGCGGCAACGGGTCCTGTCGCACCCATACTCGGATGGGGGCCATAAACACATCGTCTAACCGATTGAAATCAGACGCCGCTGGGTTTCCGGGTCCCATTGACCGCCATGGGTACAGGATGACACGAGTCAATACAACCCCCGTTCAACGGGCGGAACTGCCCGGATTTTCATGCTCCCAGCCCATGACAGCCCCGAAACAGATGCTATATATTTCACATCTGTGCATGGGAACTGCACCAGCTGGAACACGTTACTGAAGGAGAGGAAAAAATGACAGCAGCAACTGATTCGGTGCTTCTGATTCTGGATGATGAACCGATGATTGTCAGACTGATAACCCGGTGGTTCAAAAAGGATTTTGCAGAAATACTGTATGCATCCACACCGGACGAAGCCGAGGATTTTTTAAACACCTGGCCGGTGACCCATTTTGTGTGTGATTCGAACCTTGGGCCAAACCAGCCCAGAGGCATTGAGCTGATCAACCAATGGTATCCGATGTACCCGAGTATCAGAAAAGCGGTACTGTTCACGGGGCTGGCCGTCGACGCCGTTCCGGCAGACCGAGGCATTGATGTCATCTCCAAAGGCGACGATCCAACCGTGCTGCTGGACTATCTGAAAAACAGTCTGAAACAGCCCGAAGCGCAGGCCTGATCCCGCTTTGTCGCCTGCGCGAACCGGCTTTTATACGTGACACACTATCGAATCGGGGCGAAAGAAGAATAAAAGAGCCGCATTCGTGACGAAGTAAATCTCTATCTGAAGGCGGGGTCGACGCTGGCCCCCTCTGGACAATTCGCTTTCCTTTGACGTCCAGAGGTTTTAATGTACGATGCATTTCATGAAAAGACGTTTGCCAACCGGATTGCTTATTGGATTGCTTTTTTACCTGACATTGCCCTCCGCCTCTTTCGCGGTACCAGAGCAAATCACAAAAGACATTGGCGCTGGAGAGGTCTTCGCCAGGGGGGGACCGGTTAAACCGGACAGGGAAGTCACCTGGACAATTGATGCCGGATTTAAAGTTGGTCTGCCCCTCAATCTGGAAGCAGCCCTTCCCCTTGCCCTGACGTGGGCGATTGTGCGGGATTCGCGTTTTCAGATTTCGCTGACCGGGGGTATCACGGACTTCTGGCCGATTGACAGCCGGAATTATCTCTATACACCGGCAGTGGTGGTCGCCACTCTGGCACAACTTTCCCATGAAGCGGTGGCATTTTTCAGTCTGGACTACACCCACGTCCAGGAAAATTTCCGCCGCAGCCCGGGTTTCATTCGGGCCGCCGGGGCGCTGATGGTGGATATGGGTCCCTATCTCACCTGGTGTGTGGGAATCTCCTACCAGCATGTCGTCGTGGACAGAATCAGTCCCCGGGAACTCAATCGTTCCGGTCTGGCCGGCAGGCATCGGGTATCGGTCGGTTCCGTTCGCGCTGCACCATTTGCAGATCTTCCGTTGTTTTCCATTCATACCGGAACACGAATGGACATAACAATTAACGGACGGCTGGACATCAACGCCAACGCCGAATCAACGGATGCCCGATTGGAGGGTGGCCTGCTCTATTCCTGGTAACCTCTCCGCTCCCCAATCGGTCCAGTCATGCCCCCTCACCGGAACATCCGATAGCCAAAATCAAGAAAAATCCAATCCGCACTAAAGGGCACATGTAATTGTCCGTTAATACTTATGCGCTAAGTAAACGCTAACGTTGTAAAAAAATGATGAATTGAAACGC
Organism: Polyangia bacterium; assembly: GCA_050287845.1. Lineage (GTDB taxonomy): Bacteria > Myxococcota_A > Polyangia > JAAYKL01 > JAAYKL01 > JAFGXQ01. The sequence goes on along the minus strand of JBNKCR010000099.1, from coordinate 70,290 downwards.
GCAAGAGTGTGCCATTGTGCGAGCGACAACGGTTTCAATCATTGGCTTTTGCAACATTGACGTAAATAGCATACAATCTGCTTTAAAATAAAACCCACATCCGGCAATCAGAGGGGGAAATTTGCCAGTAATTCTGATCGTCAATGATAATCGAATGCTCAGTCTCGTTGAGGCCAGGTATATTCAACGCGCTGTTGCGGATACCAACATTGTTGTGGCCGCCAATGGCGCAAGCACTCTGGAACTCGCTGAAGCGCGGCATCCCGATGTCACCATTCTCGATACGGACCTGACCGATACCAATGCGAAGGAATTGCATCAGTCGCTGTGCGAGATCGTTTCACCGGATTCAATTCTGATAACCAGCAATTCACACTCCTCTGAATTCGCCAAACTTAAACTGGCCGGTAAAATTGCCGAACTGCTCATCAGGCCATTTCCTTTTTCATCCCTGGTGACTCAGGTGGAACACATTCTGACCAACCACAATATTGCGTTTGTCCCCTATGAATCCAGTGTACCTCCCGCTGCGGTGGATACTCCCCGTTTTGATCGCCATCTCGCATTGAATCAGTTGTCCGGCATGCTGGGTGCCCTGCGCGCATTTGAAGCAGAAGTCGAAGCCGAAGGAAACGCGCCATCCAATATTAAATCATTGATGGACGAATATATCCCACGGATCATTGAACAGATTCAGGATGTCGCCAGGAACATCAAGCGAAGCAAAACAAATGAGATACAGCCATGAACCCCAAATCGAAAATTTTGCTTGTCGACGATGACCCACAGATTCTGTGGGGCGTCGGCAGATTTCTCACCCGATCGGGCTATACAGTGATCAGTTGCCCCGATGGTGCTGAAGCCATCGAAGTGTTGAAAGATGATCATTTCGAAGCAATGATTACCGACATTCAGATGCCCAGGTTGAACGGTCTGGCCCTCATTGAATGGACCATTCAGAACCTGCCTGCAATGAAAGTCATTGCCATCACCGCTTTTGGATGCGCCTCGGTGCAACAGGTCCTTTTAAAAAAGGGCCCAATTATGTATGTGGAAAAGCCATTCGATCCCAAGGTGATGCTGGAGCTGCTCCGAAGTGATGCCGGCGCCTCCGACTCGTTCAGCGGAAACGTGAAAGACATCACGCTGTTTGACTATATCCAACTGGTTTTCATGACAAATCGAAGTCTGAAGCTGCACATTACTTCCACAGACGGCGAAAACGGTGTGATCTATATTGACAAGCGATCTGCGTGTCATGCAGAATGTGGAGAACTACAGGGTGAAGAAGCGTTTTATAAATGCCTGTCCTTCAAAGGTGGGTCATTTGTATCTCTGCCATTTGATGAGCCGGTGTCTCGAACGATTAAGAGCAAAGGAGACTTTCTACTGATGGATGCAGCCAGACTGAACGATGAAAGTTCGAAAGTAACGCTGCACCGTTCAGAAGTACCACCTCTATTTGTAGAAACCAACCTGCCTGACTATCTTGGTGCCGAAAGCCACCTACCCACCGACAAAGAGGTCTAGTGAATGAAAGATTATTTCAACAGAAACGAAGTGGATCCCATAATCAAGAGCCTGTGCCGTAATATCAATCCCATTACCATCATCCTGATTACCAGGCAGGGAACCGTCATCAGTGAAGCCGGAGACACCAACTCCATCAACACAACCGCTATGGCAGCACTCACAGCTGGCATGTTCTCTGCCACTCGCGAGGTCGCCAAAATGGTTGGAGAGCAGCAATTTTCCATTCTGCTCCAGCAGGGAGAGAAGCGACATATTCACATCTCACTGGTTACCGAAGACGCGATGATGGTTATCGTGTTCGAGGATTACCGGCGCATTGGCATCGTTCGGGTGGAAGCCCGGAAAGCCGGTACCCGTCTTATTGAAATCGCACACCGCGAAAAAGCCAGGGACCTTGAAAAGCAGGAACAGAAAAGAGGAGGCAGTGGCGTTGCGACTCGGTCGTCCACGTCTTCGGGGAGCGGTTCTTCGGGCGCCGGAAAGGACGACAAGATTTCGACTCCGGAGTTCAAGGAATATGCACTGAACCTTATCGACCAGATATTTGTGAACAAACCGCAGGACTGATTGAATGCCATATATCAGCTACGATAAAAAGGAAATCTCGTTCAAGATTGTTTATTATGGCCCGGGGATGAGCGGTAAAACAACCAATCTTATGTATATACACAGAAGTCTCGCGGAGAATCTGCGCGGTGAAATGGTATCCCTCGACACCGAAGAGGAACGCACACTGTTCTTTGACTTCTTCCCGCTCGATCTGGGGCAGATTTCCGGATACAGCGTGAAGTTCAATCTGTACACCATTCCCGGTCAAATTTATTATGAAGCGAGCCGAAAGCTGATGCTGGAAGGTGCGGATGGTGTTGTGTTTGTGGCGGACTCCAATCCGATTCGATTTGACAGGAATGTCACCGCATATGAGATGATGCTGGACAACCTTGAGTCGTATCATGTGGACCCTCAGACCTTTCCTATTGTTCTTCAATACAATAAGCGGGATATACCGGACGCCATCGAGACCGGAACGCTTGAAAAAGCCATTCGCATGGAGATACCGGCCATTGACGCAGTCGCAACGGACGGGACAGGGGTGATGGAAACAATCAGGACCATCAGCAAAATGATTATTGAAAGTTTCGAACTATAAAATTCAAAGGTGATCATCATGGCGCTAAGTGGCACACTATCAGACCTCGGAATTGTAGACCTAATCCAGTTCCCGGGCACTGGAAAGAAAACCGGGGAGTTGATCATCGCCGGTATCGACGATGAAGCAAGGCTGTTTTACGAGCAGGGATTACTGAAACATATTGTATGCGGAGAGCAGTCGGGCATGGATGCACTCGTCGATCTCGTTTCATGGGTAGAAGGCGAATTTGAATTCCGCATGGGCTCCACCAACGAAGAGGCCACAATTAACACAGATCTCCACCGAGCGTTGATGGTGGCACTGAAAACCCGAGACGAACGAAGGGAAGAAGCCAGGAAAAAGGCGTTGGAAGAACAGGCGCACAAAGCCCGGGAGGATACGGGAGTTTCGGTTCAGGAAACACAGTTGCCAGCCGATATGGATGATTCGAGATTGCAACAGATTCTCACTGAAGCCGCGGCAACGTTTCCATATATTGAATATGCGTCGCTGAATCATCGCGATGGTTCCAAAGTGTGCCTTTGGTCCCGGGACAAAACCGATGTTTCAGCGTTCAATAAAATCATTTACAGCATCAGCGAAGTCTTCGGGTCACACCCGAGACAGGAACTGCAAAAAGTCTATCTCACCGACAATTTTGGAACCTGCATCGGTTCTGCGGTCGGCAACTCCTTATTATTGTTTCTGGCGGCATCTGAAGAGTCTTCTCTCGGGGTAGTATCCATTGCCGCTTCCAAAATATCCACCGCTATCATGGGAGATGGGGAATGAAGGAGGGAGGCAGTGAATGAACGAACTGTTCAAACAGAAGCTGTTGCAGTGGGCAAAACTGGCGGATTTCCTTCGTGAGAACATTCAGAACGGCACCATTCCCGAAGAACACCGGACTGCGGTTAACGCGATTACAGATGCAGAGCACAATGGAATGCTATACGCCCTTGAAGCGCTGAATCATTTCTCCGTCAACGAGGGGCCCGGAATACTTTCAATGTTGACACAGGGCACCAGCTATTCACCACTTCTGCTCACCAACATGCCCCACCGGGAAATGGTATTCGATAATTACGTTGGCTGTGATGCCAATAAGCTCCCTATTAAACTGGTCCAGAGTCTGGTAAAAGGTTCCTCGTATATCGACATCCTTTTTCTGCACGGTGATTCCGGGCAGGGAAAAACGCATCTGCTATGCAGCATTGCAAATGAAATGAAATCCAGGGCGCTTTATACCAATGTCACCGACCTTGGGATGGAAATTTCTCGCGCAACGCAGTTGAACCGAAAAGCGGAACTGTTTCATTGGTTGTACGAGTTTAAATCGCTGCTACTCGACGACTTTGAGTACGTGTCGAACCAGGAAAACCTCCAGGATGAAATACTTGAAATCCTGAAAGGCGCCACCGTCCGAAACATTCCGGTGATCATCAGTTCGACGCGGAAGTTGTCCCGGCTGCCCGGGATAAACACGTCGTTGTTTACCCTGCTGAGTCACGCGGTATCTGCTGAGTTGCAGTTGCCCGACCGTGATCAATTGCGGGTCATTGCAGAAAAACGTGCCGGCAAGACGTCGTTTCCAACCGAGGTCATTGACTACCTGACGGAGCACATCAGAGATAGCGTTCATCATCTGGTAGGAGCAATCAAGCAGATTGTGGCGCTCAGCGAACAGACAGACACCCCCATTTCAATCGATCTCGCCCGTGCTGTTGCGCCTATGGAAATCGACCTTCAATCTCAATCCGGTATGATCCCGAATCTGGAGCCTGCTCTGGAAAGCGTGTTCGCTCCCCAGAGCAGCGACGGCACGAAAAGCGAATTTACAGAAGAGCAGCGAAAGAAAGCCGAAGTGTTCAAGGAAATGCTGGCCTCCGCCCAGAACGAGGAAGAACAATGTCTGGCATTGCAGATTGCGCTGAGTGAACGCATAAAAGAGCTGCGAACGTTGGGAGAAACAGAAGAAATCAGTCGACTGAAAGTCGCTCTGGTTCATCTGCGAGATGGAAAAATCCGGGAAGCGCTCGATTGCACAACACTGTAACCTCGCCAACGAATGGCATTGGCAAGGCGATGTCGTGCGGCGTGTTGAAAAAGAGTAACTGAATAATTCATGTGTGCTGAAATAAAATTTATTCCTCCGACATCCACAGGGATGCGTATTCTGGTTGTTGACGATGACGTTCAACAGCTACAGAGCGTAAAAAGATATCTCAATTCGACGGGACTATCCATTATTACCTGCACCAACGTGGCGGAAGCCATTGCCGCACTGGAAGGAATTCCAATCGATGTGGTTATCACGGATATTCAAATGCCCGAAGAAAGCGGTCTTTCCATCATTAAGTGGGTTGAGAAAAGGCTGCCGGATGTACCCGTATTTGCAATGACGGCATTCGGTTCGGATGAAATATATCATGATGTCCTTCAGCATGGTGCTGTTGTATATCTCGAAAAGCCCGTTGATTTAAAACTCCTTGTTCAACTGCTTGCCACGTCTAAAGACAGCTGCCGCAGTGCCAACTGTTTAGTGACAACCTGTCTGGAAGCGGCATCCAACCGGGGTACCGGTGAAGTAGTTGTACATAACGAAAATCAGATCGGTCAGTTCTTTTACGTCGAAGGTAAAATCGCATGGGCTGCCGTTCAGAACAACAAGGTGACATTCGTCGACGAACTGATTTCACAGTCCAAAATGGAACGGGGCGTTATTTCAGAACTCGTCCAGGAATGCAAAAGAAGCAATATGGACTTTTTCGCGGAGCTGGTGAATCGACAGTTCATCAGCAAAGATGAGCTCATCAATGTGGTTCACCTGTATATCTCCAATTGCTTTTCCCAGTGTCTTCAATGGGAAAAGCCCAAATCCATGTACATTCCGAGTTCACGCTCCTACCATGGCCACATGCTTTTTGAGCTGGTGGACATTCTCACCCTTGCAAACACATCACCGAAACCACCACTTTCGGAGATGCACCCGGCGATCAGAGGCTGATTTGCCCCGATCAGTTGCAGTGATATTTAAAAATTTCCTAATCTACTATACAAATCAGCAGTGTTCCTGTTCCTGCGGTTTCGGAGTACAATCCATAAACTGTGGAGGGGCATATGTTAACAACAACCAAAACCAATTTGAACACAGACGAGATATTCGCACTGATGAACATCAAGAATAATTCTGAAACGCAGGACACTAATATCGAAGAGTTGACACACGCAAAAAAAATGGAGGCGTTGGGATCCCTTGCCGGTGGCATGGCACACGACATGAACAACATATTGGCATCCATCATGGCGGTGGCTTCCGCGATGGATGCGGAAATGCCACCTGACCATCCCTATGCGGATGATGTGAAGGATATTCTGAATGCATGTAAAAGAGGCAGCAAACTCACCAGAGGATTGTTGAGTTTTGCCAGACGCCATCGCGTGAATTTTACAGATGTTCAGCCCAATGACGTTGTGCGGGAAGTGGAAACAATTCTTTCGAGAACCATTTCCAAAGGGATTCGCGTTGAAACCAATCTCGACGAAGATCTCAAATGCATTACCGCCGATCCGGATCAGCTCAATCAGGTACTGATGAACATCTGTCTGAACGCCGTTGACGCTATGGGCAACAATGGCCATCTGGTGATTCAGACAGAGAATACGGTTGTGACATCCGAAGCGTTGTGGTCAAGCCCCGAAACACCGCCCGGTGATTTTGTACGCATCACCATTCGGGATACGGGACCGGGAATTCCCAAGGAAATACAGGACAAAGTTTTTGAACCATTTTTCTCTACCAAACCCAAAGGGAAAGGTACTGGACTGGGGCTTGCGATGGCTTACGGAACTGTAAAAAAACACAACGGCATCATCCGAATCGACAACGAATGGGAAGGTGGCACTTCTTTTGTTATTGACCTGCCCGCCATGGCGAATTCGAAGTGCGCAACAGGTCAGGGCATGGATGGTAAATTTCATTTCTCACAGCAGATGCGATCGGGAACAATTCTGCTCATTGATGATGAAGATCTTTTCCGTATCTCAGCGCGGCGTATTCTCGAAAAACTCGGCTATACGGTAATGTGCGCCAATAACGGACAGGAAGCAGTGGAGCTCTTTTCACAGAAACACGCCGAAATAGACATCGTCGTGCTTGATATGATTATGCCAGTGATGGGGGGAAGGGAAACCTTCTTCAAATTGCGGCAGATTGCAGGGGACATCCCCGTGCTCATCGCTTCGGGATTCACTGAAGAAGACAACATAAGAGATATACTGTCACAGGGCGCCATCGGGTTTATCGGTAAACCATTTGATTTGCATTCGCTGTCGTTGGCCCTGCCGCCGGTTTCCAGGATGGCCTGACCGTATCCTTTAAAACATTCCCGGAGATACCCCCTGCCGCCCCGGCAAGCATCGCGTGTTCCAAAATAATTTCACACCCTTCCATGCAATCTGTTAAAATGTCTCTGTTAAAATGTCTCCGGCAAAGACTTGTTTGCATAAGAACACGAAACATGAATTGCATAGAAAATGACACATTTTTCAATGAATATGTTAAGAAGGTAAACAAAGGACGATGGATTCTTGCAACACGGGCCATTGTTTAAACGCAGCGTACCGAAATCACGGGGATATCCTGTTCCTCAAGGTACCTGATCATACAAACAATGACCAACGGAACAATTGAAAACGAGCCATTTGTTCAGATTATTAATTATGTAATCAAAAGGAGGATCGGAAATGAAAATGCATGTTATTTTAATTTTGCTGCTGTCGCTCTGGATGACGGCATGCGGCGGCAACGATGACAACTCAAACGATACGAGTAGTGGAAATTCGGACACGGATACCGATTCGGATTCAGACTCGGACACTGATTCCGATTCGGATTCGGACTCGGACACTGATTCCGATTCCGATTCCGACACCGACACAGACACTGACACTGACACTGATTCGGATTCGGATACCGATACCGATACCGACACAGATTCGGATACAGACACCGATACCGACACAGATTCGGACACCGATACCGATACCGATACCGACACAGATTCGGATACAGACACCGATACCGATACCGACACAGATACCGGCACCGGTCCCGACGGACACGTCCCCTGCGCCAGCGCCAGTACCCTGAAAGAAGCCGGAGAATGCATGGACCCCCCGATTCTGGTTGGCACGGCCATTGGTAAAATCTGGGGCCCCATTGATCCCAAATGCTACGACAGTAGCCAATGCAAAGACGTTGCTTCCAGAGAGCACAATTATGTAACATGCGAAAACGAAATGAAGTGGCAGGTCATTGAGCCCACGCAAAATGGTTTCGCCTATGACGATGCAGACGCCATCGTGAACTGGGCAACGCAAAGCGGGATGAAAGTCAAGGGGCACACCCTGGTCTGGCACAGCCAGATGTCCGATTGGATGGGAAGTCTGAATGCGGAACAAACCCGCTCTGCGGTTCAGAATCACATTGACAACCTGCTGAACCACTACAAAGGAAAAGTGTACGCCTGGGACGTGGTGAATGAGGCAGTGGAAACTTCTACCGATACCGGCGACAGCAATCCCCACATGCGACCAACCCATTTCTACAATCAATTGGGAGAAAACTATATTGCAGAGATGTTCGAATACACCCGGAACAAGGCGGATGCACTCGGTGACACAAATGTAAAACTGTACTACAACGACTATAGTATTGACGCCGACAATGCCAAGGTCCAATACGTGTACGAAATGATCAAAGGCATGGTTGACGATGGCGTGCCCATTGATGGTGTCGGATTTCAGATGCATATTGGCCCGCCCAACAACTACAACGTCACCGGGGAGACGGTCCGGAATAACATGAAACTGTTCACAGACCTCGGACTGGAAGTACTCATTTCGGAAATGGACATCAATCTGTGTGGCGGTCAGGTGACAGCAGCACAGCAATTGGAACTCTATCACGATATCGTGGAAGCCTGCGTTCAGAACGTGAAATGTACGGCCATCACATTCTGGGGAATCGACGACACCCGTTCATGGCTGAATGATTGGGAAGGCGCGTTGTGTGGCGGCAGTGGTGCAACGCCACTGCTTTTTGATGGCGGTTTTCAGAAAAAGGAAACCTACAATCGGGTAATGGACGCTCTTACAGGCAAGTAGCCCCATCTCCAGGACTATCACAAAAAAAAGAAGGCAATTCGAGTGGTATCTGTTTTGCCGCGATGAAGTGACCATCAAGTCATCGTTCTGGTATTCATCATGAATGGCGTGGTTTTATCGTCATCGCCCATGTGTTTGTAGCCCACCACGCTGTATACCTTGATAGGTTTGCTTTTTCCTTTGGCGCGCACATCTTCCTGCTCAACACACTCAAACTCTGAGTTCAGGAGATTGTATGTGTCCTCACTGACAATAACCTGACCCGCCTTTGCGGCGGAACACAATCTGGCAGCAGTATTCACCACATCGCCAATTACCGAATAGCTCATGGTGCGTGTCGAACCAATATATCCAGCCACCAGTTCTCCGGTATTCAACCCGATACCGATTTCAATGGGACGCTGACTTTCGGATACCCGAACTTTATTGAATTCAACAAGAGCGCGTTGCATATCGACAGCTGCCCGGGTCGCTCTAATCGCATCGTCATTGTGGCTGACCGGCGCGCCCCACAGCACCATGATTTCGTCGCCCACAAACTTGTCCACTGTACCCTCATGCTTAAACGCTATTTCCACCATCAGCTCAAAATATTCGTTCAACATCTGCAGCACGTCCGCTGCTTTCATATTTTCGCTCATGGCGGTAAAGCCGCGAATATCCGCAAACAGCACAGTTGCCACCCGATTCTGTCCGCCCTTTTCAACGCTGAGTTTGCCGCTCACCACCAATTCCGCCAGATCCGGTGACATGAGCTTTGAAAACCGTTCACGGGTCAACGCGTCATCTTTGATTTTCTGCCCCATGGTCACATTTGTAATGAAACGCGCAGTCTGTGTTCCAATATTGGTGAGCAATTGCAAATCTTTTTCGGAATAAGCATTCACTGCAACTGAGGAGTCAATCACGATGCAGCCAAGCAACTCATCCTGATGAAGAATCGGCGCGGCCATTGATGATCGGATGCCCTGCATAATCATAGACTTGGCTTCCTTGAAACGCGTATCTATCTGTGCGTCTGACGACAGTACGCCCTTTTTTTCGGCCTTCACATGGGTGACAAGCGTGGATGAAATCACCAGTTTGTCTTCTTTTTTCTTCATCTTATAGACAACCGGCCTCATTTCTCCACTGGTATCCGTGAGAAGAATGGCACCCCGGTCACAATTCAGAAATTCAAAAGTGCGTTCCAGTATTTTATCAAGCACCTCTTCCAGTTCGAGATCTGGTCTGAAATCCTTCTGCATCTCATAAGTGACACGCAGCTTTTCATAATCTTCGCGAACCTGCTTCTCCTCCTCCATCTCCTTCTCCGGGAGAAACCGATCGGTCACCTCCACAGCAGACCGGATGTGGCTCTGCAACGCACCTTCGCTGACGTCCACCACTTGCCCGGCATTGGCATTATCGGCCTCGCTGAGGAACATGCAGCGGGTATTTCCGAGGGTAATCTCGTCACCGTCCTGCAACCGCCATTTTCCAGCAATCTTCTGCCGGTTCACAAAGGTCCCATTCAGACTGCCCAGGTCCGAAATGAAATACCCTTCAGCGGGTTCGAGTTCAACGACAGCATGCTCCTTGGAAACGATTCGATCCAGAATCTGCACGTCATTCTGGGGTAACCGTCCCATCTTGTTGAAATCCTTCAACTCAACCTCATGCCGTCCTTCACTGTCGAAAATCACCAATTTTGCCATTTGATTCCTCTATCTTCAGACTCGCGGTGCCCCGCCCCGCAATTCCGTACAATCGATTTTCATTCCAAAGTACATGACGCCTACAATTTGACTATTCCAGAACACCTGCCCAGTTCGTCTCCGGACTTCTTAGTGTTGAACGTGAAGGTGCCATTCCCATCTGCATCACTCGCAGAAACCATCTTCAGCCCACTCAGAATCGCTTTCATGCAACTGGATTGCGCCGAATTTCCGGATTTTGAAACAGAAATCCCCGAGAGATTCTTGCTGCCACTGGAAACAGAAAATGAATAGGAAGAAGCGTCGTTACCATCCTGAACGCATTTTTGAATGGCCGCCTGTTTTCGTTTTAATGCCCGCGCAATGCTGGTTGCATTTTTCCCGCCCTTTGCATTGATGATGCAATTGCTGCCGCCTTTCGCTCCGGCCAGTCTTTCCGCCAATGACTTTTTCAATTCGTCAGGTATCTGAACATTTCCAGGAACCTGCACATCATCCGGAATCTTGCCACTTTCAGCTGCATCTTTAATTTTCTTTTTCGTTTCATCCGAAACTTTCACATCTTTCAACTGGTCCTGGTTAAGCTGCCCGCTCTCGGCCAATTTCTTCACCTGATTGATACGACCGGCCCCGGACCTACCGGACGATGGTCCGGAATCTCCCGCCAGGTCAGCTCCTCCGGGGTTCGCGGATAGGGATTCCGGCCCAGGTGGATTTTGAATCTCGTCAGCTCCCGGCGGGATATTTCCTGCAGTATCTCCGGTCTCTCCAGCAGTGGGAACCACACCAGCCACCGCAGTGGTGCTCGGTAACCCCTCAACCGTGGCGGCAACGCTTCCGGGACCCATCATAAAATACCAGCCTGCCCCGGCGCCCGCCAGCAGCAGAACCGCAACGCCCGCTACCACACCGGCAATCGGACTGCTTTTCCGGGGCTGCACAATCGGTGTCGGGGCAGACTGCGCGGGCATCGGTACGGTCCCGGAACTGACAGTCGGCTGCTGTTGCGTGGAGGCATGGGAAGTCTGGGAGGGCATGGCAGCAACGGTGGTTTTTCCGGAATGAGCAATACCAATGAACCCATCCAGTGCCTGCCCGAATTCTTTCATGGACTGGGGGCGGGCCGCGGCATCCTTGGAAAGCGCTGCCATCACCAACGCCTCCAGTTCCGGAGGAACCGCTACGTTGGGGTTGATGGTGACAAATGACGGGGGCGTATCGACCAGATGTTTCGTCAATAGCCCCATGGGCGTATCCGCAGTGAACGGAAGGGCGCCGGTCAACATCTCGTAAATAATAATACCCACCGAATAAATATCAGAGCGCCAATCCAATTTTTCGCCGCGCACCTGTTCGGGTGACATATACTGGGGTGTTCCGAATACCATTCCCGTTTTTGTCAGAGCTTTCTGCTGGTCGGTACCGCCTTCATCCATCATTTTGGCAATACCGAAATCAAGGACTTTTACAAAATCCGTCTCATCTCCCCGCCTGCACAACATCACATTTTCGGGCTTCATATCGCGATGAATAATATTTTTGTCGTGGGCGTTTCGGAGCGCACTGCAAATCTGGCTGCCGATTCGGCAGGCGCGCCTGTACTCCACTGGGCCATTCTGCTTGATTTCGTCGTCCAGACTTTTGCCGTCAATGAATTCCATGGCAATGTACAGCGACGCATTTTCCGTCCGGCCAAAATCATACACGGTGATAATATTCGGATGTTCCAACTTGCTGCTGGCCGCTGCTTCCCGTTGAAAACGCACATACAGTTCATCATCATTCAGATGCGGATGGAGGACCTTCAGTGCCACCTTCCGATCCATTGCGGTCTGTTCGGCTTCGTACACCACCCCCATGCCGCCTTCCCCCAGCTGCCGTTTGACCAGAAAGCGTTCTCCAACAAACGTACCGATAAACGGATCGGTTTTTTCGCCATTCGAAGAGACTCCAATGGCTGTCCCACATTTTGAACAGAAAGACGTTTCCCCGGGATTTACCGCATTACATTTTGGACACAAGGTTTCTTCTGCCACTGCATTTCCTTTCGCACATATTCCGAAACACACTGTTTCGAAAAAAATAAGACGCCCACGCTGCTTCAGTACGGGTTCTCATCCGGGTCGGAAGGCTTCGGAGCCCCCGTCGATTCAGTCTGCTGAGTGTTGACTGCCGTACCTGGAGCCCCTTTCTTTTCCGAACTCGCCGGTTGTTCCGGTTTCGTATTGTTGTCCGGTTCTGTCTCCGGTTTCACTTCAACTTTCGAGGACGACACTTTTTCCGATGACGAATCCTTTTTCGATTCCACTTCTTCTTTCGACTCAACAGTATCCCCATCCGGCGCACCATTCCGGGGGACTGTCGGTTCCGCCGATGCAGTGGAATCCCCGGCAGACCCTTCCTCGGAATCGCTCTGTCCGGTGTCCTGAGCACTCTTTCTTTTCCTCGCCTGCTTTCCATGGGCCCACTTTCCAACGGTACGATTTACCCGAGCGAGTTTTGATGCACTATCCTGAGACGTCCCGGTCTCATCCGGGCGCTGATTTTTTTCCTCAATCCGGTCAGTTTCTGTTTCCGAGTCAGTGTTGTCGGCGTTCAAGGCCTGCATCGTATCGAAAGACGAGTCATTTTCTCCGGTTTCGCTTTCTGAGGTGTCGTCCGCCAGCGAATCCGAGTCTCCCCCACTTCCGGTGTCATTCGTATCACTGATGTCCACGACAGGGGCTACCGTCGCTTCACCGGTGGACCGGTTTGCAAGTGCCTGGCGCTCATCTTCGGAATTGCCATTTCCAACGTCTTTATTGGATGCGACGTCCGAATTCTCCGGTGTCACGGGTGACGCCAGGTTCCCGGACTGCTTCCCTTTCCAGGTAAACCCGACAATCATCCCCGCCAACACCAGAATTGACAACAGAATCATTAAGGGTAACTTCCCAGTCATCTGCCGCGCCTCAATTCGGGAATCCGCAAATGGCCTGCCGCCACTTCCGGGAACCTGTGGCATCCCCTTCGGAATCGTAACGCTGTCGTCGTCATCGATTCCCGGTAAAACAAACCGCTCATATTTCACGATGTCCGCGTCCGTTGGCGCCTCGAGGGCATCCCCATCAAATTTGGCAACAATCACCGTGATATTGTCATCTCCACCATTGTCACAGGCCATCTGCGTCAGCTTCTGACAGGCTTCAATCGGATCTTCGATGGAGAGTACCACATCCCGGATATCTTCCGGTTCAACCATTCCAGACAGGCCATCCGAACAGATTATCAGGATATCCCCCTTTTTCAGAATCGTGGACGTAATGTCCACATGAACTTCCTCGCTTGTGCCCAATGCCTGGAGAATAATATTACTGCGATCAAAATTTCTGGCTTCTTCTGGTGTCAGCTGGTTGGCATCGATGAGCTGTTGCACCAGCGATTGGTCCTTGGTGGTCTGAACCAGTTCGCCATTTCGAACAATGTGTGCTCTTGAGTCTCCGACCTGACCAAAAAAGAGCCGCTCTTTAATCAGGACAGCGACCGTTGCCGTTGTGCCCATGCCACGTCTGGCACTATTGGCTTTGGATTCCGTATAAATAATTTTCCCCGCCTCACAGATGGCTTCATTCAGTCGAAACGCCAGCTCTACCTCATCCGCAGGAATCCGTCCTCCCTGCAATACATCGTATATAGTATCTACCCCGAGTTTACTGGCGACTTCCCCGGCTGCCGCCCCACCCATGCCATCGCATACTGCGAATACCGTCCCAAGTTCACCGATTTCGTGCTGTTGCACTTCCGGTTGAATACTGCGATTTTTGCGGGACAAATCAGCGATCAGAAAATTATCTTCGTTATGCTCACGAACCATTCCAACATCAGTACGCCCGAATACGTGCACTTTTATTTTCTGTTCGGGAGTGTCTGTGCTGCTGCTACCGTTTTCTCTGGCTTCTACCATACCGATTTGTTTCCCTTATTTGACGTCTCACTGCACCTGCTAAACTTCGTTATATATACCGTCCCATAAAAGCCAGCGGCGGGCAATGTCATTGATTTTGATAACGAATCTTAATTAGAATTGAATTTAAAATACAATCAATTTATGTCAAGGAATAGACAAATAATATTACAACCAAACTAAAAAATATGATGTGTTTCCACGTTCGGAATAGTTGACAGACAGAATGCTCTATCTATAATTTTGCGTCAGGCCAAAAAAGGTTGCCACGACCAAATTCAGGAGGAAAAACCAGTGCTCGATATTTTTATCAATACAAACAGGACCCTGGCTTTAAAAGAAGCCATCAGCGACTCGATTGACAGCGGTCAGTACGGCTCTCTTGCAGATGACATCAGGGACTGTTTCACGGAAGAACAGGTTGAGCAGATAGAAGAAATGCTCGATTCCGGGGACTTTGATGAAATCATCGACAATGTACTTTCGGACTGGAGTGGAGACAGCATGGACGAACTGCTTGAAGAACTCAAGGAGCTACTCGCCGAGTCCAACATAGAACTCAGTTTTGACGATGACGCTTCAGAACCCGAAGATGTTGTGGATTACGATGAAGAACCCGATGATGATTTTGAAGATGATGACAACGACGAGTATGAGGAAGAAGAAGAAGAAGAAGAGTTCTGATCAGTTTTCTGTTTCGCTATTTTACCTCACTGCATTTCCAGACTTCAAACAACTTTATGGCGTCGCGGGCACTGCTTGAATGTGGCATTTTTTCAGCGAGCATCCTCAACTCATCGCAGGCCGCTCCCATATTTCCCATCTGCTTTCGAATTTGCGCGCATTGGAGAATCGCGTCGTCACGAAGTCGACTGGTACCATACCCGGAAAGACGTTTGAATACGCTGAGTGCCTGTTCCAACTCGTTTTGGCTGATGTGGATTTCTCCCAGACGAAACAGGGCGTCATCGTAATACGGCGAGTTGTAACTGGCAATCAAACGACTCTCTTCCCGGGCGGCAAGCATCTGCAGCAGCAGCTCTTCTTCGCGTCGCATATTCTGTTTCTCCCTGGCAATGGCTATCACCCGCCAGATGGCATTATCCCAGAGCTGACTCCCCCAACGACCCCGGTCCACTATCTTCATCAACGCCACCTCTTCGCTGTCGCGTTTCCCCGCATATCGATACAGCCGAGCCTGCTCGTAAACAATCGAATCCCACACGTCTTTATCTGCCACGCTGGCGGCAATAACGCCCATCGCGTGGGCGCCTTCCTCATATCTGGCGCGAAGTTTCCACGTACGTCCGATCGTTCTCGCCATCGCCGGTGCCAACCCGTGATTCGGATGCGCGGTCACGAACCCATTGGCACATTGAATCGCTGATGCTTCGTCCGGCAGTTCAAGCAGTACGCGACAGCGATCATAACAGGCTCGGATATACATGTCGCGTCCATTACACAATGCGGCAAATGCGGAAGCCGCCGCCTCAAGGTTTCCGTCTTTTTCCAGAGCATGTGCCCTCTCCCAGTGCACCTCAGTCGGCGACAGCGGTGAGAGTCGATTCACCGAGGTGCCATCCGAGGCGCCACAGGCCAGACAGCATCCCGACAAAACCACCAATAATACAAACTCAACTGATTTCATAGACCCCGACAATGTACCATTCTCCCGGTCAATTCACAACTGCGCGTCGCATACGCATTTCGTTCCCGGAGAATGGGGCGTCACCGCCGATTGATTCACGCCGCTTCTTTTTTCAGGGGTGAATCCAGTTCATCACGGCAATATTGCTGTCTTTCAGGGTCGTCGGCGCAAAAAGGAAAGCGGTATCGAGGCGATGAAGGTCGTTGTACCAGATGATGTTATCCACAATAACCGGGGGATTGCAGTCATCATTCCTGGAATCTTCCACAACAATGCCCACTACATCAATCATTGACGGTGTATCCGACACCAGTGCGACGCGATTCCACGAAATGATGTTTTCAGAAATTTCCTCGGCCCCCACGGCTCCGTTGCGAAAATCCGCATTCAACACCACACCGGAAGCGTCGTATCCGCCTGACTCGCAACTGCTGACATATACCGTACCAGACAAATCATTATAGCTGACATGATTGTCAATCACCCCTCCTTCTCTGGCACTGGCATCTGTGATGAAAAACCCAATGCCCCCCCCATTGGCGGTTCTCAAATCCCGTATTCTGTTATAAAGAATTCGCCAGTTGCTGCCACCCCGGTTGGTGACCCCCTGAATCGGATTGCGCATGGTATTGCCAATCACCCGGACGTTATCCACATCCCGGCCGTATACAGGAAACGCCAGATTATCAAATTCGAGGTTCTGTATGATCGAACCGCTACCTTCCTGCGCACCATTGAATCCCAGTTGAAACCCGATTCGCATATCCCCAATGCAGGGGGAATCCGCGATAAAAATTGGTCCGGAATCAATGATGGCGCCGGGACGACCTGCGATAACCAGTCTCTTGTTCAAAACAGCGCCCGCGTGACGTCCCCTTCGAATCAGTAATCTGTCTCCGTCCACCACGTCCGCACTGTCAACAGCTTGCTGTATCGTATTAAAATGCCCCGGAATTAAAAAAGTTCGAGCCCACGCCCCCGGTGCAAAGGCAAGGATTCCTGCGACAATGAGAAGACAGAGACTGCTGATTCGATAACGATGCATCATTCCCTCCTGGTAGTCCTTCGCCGCAGACCGATGCCGTAGTGAGTTCATTCACACAGTCCGGCAACCGAACCGCGGCGCTGGTTTCATTCCCTTTTATAGGGTGACCCCATTTTCCGGGAGTTTCAAGGCGACGTTGTTCAGATTGAATCGAACTGGGCAGGAGTTGAACGTTGTCTGCAGAAAAGAACGGAATTGTCTACTGATACGACGCGATATTATCGTCCACCCAGGCCAATCGGTCGGTAATCCACTGACGAAGAGCCGCAATTTCAGTATCGAAATCAGCCACATCCGGCGTGGTGAACGTTGCGTCCACCACGGATAAATCCAAATTACCCATGGGCCAGATTCCAAAATTGTCCGCAATCGCTTCTTCCGGCAATGCCTTCAGGTAGTCGTCTATTCGCTCTTTGAGAGCCTGCTCTGCCAACGGCCCCTGCCGCAGCACAGCCCATCGTTTTACGAGTGCGGACTTGAATGTAGCGTCTTTGAGCAGATTCGCAGTCATCTGATTGTGGAGCGTCCAACCTTCCGCAGATGTATCCGGCAGACCAAACGACATATCTTCATCAGAGGGAATCAGGTTTGCCTTGCCATCACCGCTTTTAAACAGGTACCAACCTTTGTCGAAAGTACGCAGATTCTTCGCAAACTCATTTATCAACACCCAGTCCACTACATTCGTTTTGTTCAGGCGACTGAAAGGTTCACCTTTGGTCATGGATTCTGAAAGTTTCATCAGCCAGATTAATATACCGGTCCGCTGATTATCGGTCACTTTGTCCTCAGATGGATACACGCACAACCAATCGTCTTCTTCAGCGCCAATGCTCGCATCAATCTCACCATCATCATCCAGCTTGACGATAAAATTCTCACCGAAATCACTGGGGTCGGCCTCAATATCCACCCGGTCGTCGTCCCGCTTGATACGTTCTGAAAGTCGGTAAATGCCTCTGGAGTCGCCGTTGAAATTCAGTTGGACATAACGGCTGTCCGCAGCCACATGGGTGTCACCGCTACCCAGTTCCTTAAAAATATCCCGAACCAGGTCAGAACGCATAAATGATCTGTCGGTCCAGGAACCGTCCAGAATCCAATCTTCTTCCTTACCCATGCCGAGAACAGCAGCCGGATTCTCGGTTTCACCATCAGAAAGGCGCATCTCAAACTCATAGTTTGTTTTATCGTATTTGCTGGTTCCGCGCCCCCACTGCTCAATTCCAACAACACCGTTGTAGTACTCGGCACCAGCGCTGTCTGAAATAATCATATCGCATATGATTTTGCCACCGGCTGGAACACAGGGGGATGGCGCATTGGGGGCACAATCCGCAGCGACCAGCTTTGCAGTATCACAACTGATTTGAATGGAACCAATCGCTGACTGTCTGGACCCTGGATATGCCCAGTCCATTCCCGTATCGGTATCGGAATCCGAATCCGTATCGGAACCTGTGTCCGAATCGGAGTCTGTATCCGAATCTGCATCTGTATCCATGTCAGAATCCGTATCACTTTCCGAATGAGAATCGTCGTCATTACCTGCAGTTGACCGTTGACAGGCTGTTGACATCACAAGGGACAGTACCAGAAGTGCAATTTGTCGTAAGTTACTCATATCACCCAATTTTCGTTTCGCCACTATCGGCGGTTCCATCCAAAAAATCCTTCGTAAAGGATCAGTTTTTTTCACATCTTTGTCAATTTCAATACGTCTGCCGCATACTGCATCCCAGGTTAATCAACTCTGGCGAAGCGAACACAGCGAACATGCGGTATGTATTGATTGATATGGCTTTTCATGTTGAATTCTGCTATTTCCTCGCTCCGTTGTGGAACGCTACCAGTGGAACGCTACTACATGATAGTGGTTGCTGATGTCATAAAACAGTGAAAAAAAAATGACCAATTTTGAGAAGTATACCGAAGCGGAGCATCAATTAAATGAAGGTCTCATTCGAATGGATATTTCCGCACAGCGCCCTGAAGGGTATGTGAAAACGCCTTCTTCCCGCATGGATGCCATGCGTCAATTTCTCGATTCATGTGACAATCCGCAGGCCGGCATTCCGGCAATCCACGTTACCGGGACGTCCGGCAAAGGATCCGTCTGTGCGGCAATTTCCGGGATTCTCCAACATGCCGGGTTGAAAGTGGGGTTGCACATATCGCCATATCTTCAATCGGCCACAGAAAAAATATGGATTGACGGCCAGTACGTCAGCGGTCGCCATTTCGCGGAGCTGGTGGAATGGATTATGCCAAAGGCGCTTCCCTTCCTCAGCCCCAACACCCCCGCATCCATACACGGGATGGCTTCCGTAGCCATTGCCCTGAAAGCATTCCAACACGCCAAAGTGGATGTGATGGTGTTTGAAGCGGGATGTGGTGGCAGATTCGACCTCACATCGTTTATTGATACAAAAGTCGCTGTAGTCACCAATGTGGGGTTCGACCATGTGGTAAGTCTCGGGCCGGGCATCAGTGATATTGCCTGGCACAAGGCGGGTATTGCCCGAAGGGGTGCGCCGCTCATCACTGGTGCCATCCGGAATCCAGCATTCGATGTCATCGCAGCGGAGGCCCGGAAACTCAATGTGCCCCTGCACACTGTTGCGCCAACTGGAGACCCGGTGACCCACAACCGGGCGCTGGCAAAACGGGCAGCGCATTCATTTGCCGATATGCTGGGCAGAGAGCTCCACGCAGAGGATGTGGACCATGGCCTGACATCCGTGCGGCTTCCCGGTAGATTCGAACGAATCCCCACCAATGTGGCAACCGTTTTTCTGGATGGTGCCCATAATGGCGATAAACTGGGCGCAGCCGTCAATCATGCGCTGGCATCCCATGAAACCGGGAAAAAAATTGCGGTCGTTGGACTGCTTGGCACCAAGGCCGGCAAAGCAACGGTGGCGGCCATGCGTGGCAGATTTGACCATATCATCGCGACAGAACCCATCGTGTACGGCAAATCCGCGTGTCCCGCCCGGGAAACGGCACAACTGTTTGATTCGGAAACAACGGCGCCCATCATCTGCAGCGATTATCACGACGCGGTCTCGAACGCCCTGCAAATGGCAAAAGGCGGCACGGTGCTTATCTGCGGTTCTTTTTATCTGTGCGGTGCGGTACGGGATCGCTGGTATCCGAAGCGGGAAGTCGTTTTGCAGCAGACCAGCTGGCCCACTGTATAACCGAACGCCGGGACTATTTGCCACCGAGTAGCGAGGTGAAACATTCCCGGGTATTCTGGGCAATCAGTTTATCTTCACCGCGTCGAAGGACGCCGCGATCTATCCAACTCCCCAGACAGGATGGACAGCGATAGACCGTATCGCAATCGCCGGCGCCGTTTTCCGAGAGCTTCTGGCATCTCATTTCGGTCTTCGCACACCGCGGACACTTCAACGCTCCTGATTCCGTGGGAATCTGTGCTTCCAGCTCCCTGACGGATTCGGCGTCTCCGCTCACCTGAGTCAACTCACCGGAATCAAACCAGAGACCACCACATACTTCGCAGCGGTCAATCAGAATGTTGTCGATTTCAATTTCTTCGAGTTTCCCGACTTTACAGCGAGGACAATCCAATTCCATATAAAACCCCTCATTTTCGTTTATGGATATTGATACAATTTACGACCAGATTGTGCAAGCTCAGGATGAGCTGTATCGATCGAATCAGTTGACTGCGCGTGGTGGGATGGCGATCAGAGACCTTCGAACCGAAGTTGAAGTTTTTTCCCATAATCTTCGAACTGAACCGGATAATCGCCATCGAAACAGGCAGTGCAGAACCCGCCGTTCTCCTTCACCGCTTTCTTCAATCCCGGAATGCTCAGATATGCCAGCGAGTCCACACCGACATGTTTCGCAATTTCTTCAAGAGACATATCGTTGGCGATAAGTTCCTTTTCAGTAGGAGTGTCAATGCCGTATCGACAGGAGTGACGGATGGGCGGCGAACTGACTCTGAAATGTACTTCGCTGGCGCCGGACTTTCGGATATTTTCAATAATTTTCCTGGATGTGGTTCCCCGTACCAGAGAATCATCAATGACGATCACTCTTTTGCCCTCAAGTACCAGTCTGGATGGATTCAGTTTTAGTTTGACGCCAAAGTTCCGAATGGACTGCTTGGGCTCAATGAACGTCCTTCCCACGTAATGAGATCGTATGAGTCCCTGCTCGAACGGAACACCGGAACGCTCAGAATATCCCAGGGCAGCGGCCATCCCGGAGTCTGGAACCGGAATCACAATATCGGCATCCACCGGTGACTCCTCTGCCAGAATCGCTCCCATACGCTTTCGGGAAAAATATACGGACACTTCATCAATAATGCTGTCCGGTCTGGCAAAATACACATACTCGAACAGGCAGGACCGACGTTGCGCTGCAGGAAATGGCTTCATCGATTCCATATTGCCGTCCGGTGTGAAAATAATCATCTCACCGGGCTCCACGTCTCGAATGAATGTCGCACCAATCAAATCAAATGCAACTGATTCGCTGGAAACCACATACGCATTGTCCAATTTACCAATGCACAATGGGCGAATCCCAATCGGATCGCGCACGCAAATCATTTTGTTTTTATTCAGAAATACGATGGAGTAGGCGCCCTGAGCCCGATACAGCGCCTCACAGATAGCTGTGCGAATGGAACTGCCCGAACGGGCAATCTGATGCACCAGGGTTTCCGTATCGGTGGTTGTCTGGAAAATAGCGCCCTGATTTTCAAGTTCCTCGCGCAGACTGAGTGCATTGGTCAGGTTGCCATTGTGCGCAATGGCCATGGAGCCTTTCCCGCAGTGGACCGCGAGCGGTTGCGCATTGGACAGATTACTCTCACCCGATGTGGAATAGCGCACGTGTCCGATGGCTATCCGGCCGGGGAGTTTTTCCAGAGTATCTGGCGTGAAAATCTCCGATACAAGTCCGAGACGGCGATACGCATACAACTGTTCACCGTCTGTCGTTACGATTCCGGCACTTTCCTGTCCGCGATGCTGAAGGCCATGCAGTCCCAGATAGGTCAGATTTGCTGCTTCCGGATGATTAACAATAGCAAATACACCACATTCATCGCGTAAATAATCGTGGTCGTCGTGGCATGAGGTCATATTACAAGATCCTTACAAAGGCGGTTCACCGTGAACGGGACTGGTTATATTCAAATTTACCTAATGTTCAATAAAACTTTTAAGGTGTTTGGATCTGGAGGAATGTCGAAGTTTCCTGAGTGCTTTGGCCTCGATTTGTCTGATTCGCTCTCTGGTCACGGCAAAATCCTGTCCGACTTCTTCAAGAGTGTGATCAGATTTCTCGCCAATGCCAAATCGCATGCGAAGCACTTTTTCCTCTCTGGGGGTCAATGTCTTGAGCACGCGACGTGTCTGCTCAGAAAGATTCAGCCCAACGACCGCATCCGAAGGTGAAACCACCCCTTTATCTTCGATGAAATCTCCAAGATGGCTGTCTTCCTCTTCGCCAATGGGCGTTTCCAGACTGATGGGTTCTTTGGCAATCTTCAGTACTTTTCGTACTTTATCAAGTGGCAGTTCCATCCGTTCCGCAATTTCTTCCGGTGACGGCTCCCGCCCCATTTCCTGAACGAGGAACCGGCTGGTCCGAATCAACTTATTGATGGTTTCGATCATATGCACCGGTATTCGAATAGTTCTCGCCTGGTCTGCAATCGCACGGGTAATCGCCTGCCGAATCCACCAGGTGGCATACGTTGAAAATTTATACCCGCGGCGATACTCAAATTTATCCACCGCTTTCATCAGCCCGATGTTGCCTTCCTGAATCAGGTCCAGGAACTGTAATCCGCGATTGGTATATTTTTTTGCAATGGACACCACCAGACGAAGATTGGCCTCAACCAAATCTGCCTTGGCGCGTTCACCCCGTCGTTCACCTTCATGGATGCGGCGATAAATTTCCCGAAGCTCCTCCACATCCAGATTCACTTCCTCTTCCACCGAGCGAATCACCCGCTGTGCCTCGCGGATACGCTCTTCCATATCCTCAAGTTCTTCAGGTTTCAATCCCAGCTTTGAGCAGATATGCTGCTCGGCGCTCTTGCCAAGTTTCATCTCCCGTGCGGTCCGACGAATATCTCTGGCCGACATGCCGACTGCCTTTTCGCAGGACATCATATCCGCTTCCGCCATTTCCACCCGACCCACACATTCCTTCAGCTTCGATACCACACGCTGAATCTGTTCCTTATTCTGGTTCAGGCGAATCACGAGATTCTTAATTTTCAACCGGGAACGGAGAATTTCGGTTTTCAGCTCCTCGCGCTTTTTATCTGACAACTTTTTCGCACCGCGCATGGCATCAGAGCACTGCTGGACATTTTTCTGAAGTTCCTTAATCTCATCGACCGTCTCCAGAAACCGCAGATTGGCATTTATACCTGCGCCCTCTGATTCATCCATATCCCCCAATTCGCCGTCGAAACCATCTATGGACGAATCACTGTCCGTATCCTCGATGTCATCGTCGTCCTCATCGTCCGCTTCGTCATTATCTGCATTAAACTGCTCATCAAACTGCTCATCGGTGGGAGGTTCTTCTACAGTAAGCATATCCCGGATGAGAATATTTGATGACAGAATCACATCCAGCACCTGGCGATCCCCCTGCTCCACCCGCTTGGCAATCTCCACTTCGCCTTCCCTGGTCAGCAGACACACCGACCCCATTTTTCGCAGATACATGCGAACGGGGTCACCGGTTTTGGACATCTGTCCCATATCCTGGTCGCCATCATCCAGAGACATCCGCTCCGCAGAACGACTTTCTGCCGCTGTGCCATACGAACCGAAATTTTCTTTCCGGTCAACAACCTCGATATTTTCACCGTTAAGCACATCCAGTAATTCGTCGATCTCGCTGGAGGAAACCGTTGCGTCGGGCAGGAATCCATTCACCTCATCATAGGTGAGAAATCCCTTCGATTTCCCAAGTTCGATCAACTGTTCCATTGTCTTTTTCTGTTTTTCTTTTTTCATAAGGATATCCTCATGTAAGATTTAATGCCTGACCATGCTGTTGTCAAAAGCGCTTCCAGCCCCATGCATTTCCCGTTCGAGTTCTGTCCGTCGGCGTTGTAGCGACAGGACCATCATGTCATCTCCGGATGCATGGGCCAGTTGAATCTGCTTTTTCACTTCCGCAATCTGCGTCTCCATGCTGCGTTTTTCCATCATCGCTTTTATTTCATAGAGTGCCTCTTTTCCTGCATCCGCAGTTTCATAAAGCTTGATCAATCCGCGTTTCGCGAGCCAATTTGCCACTGCGTCATGCTCGGCATTCTGCATCAGTGCCGACGCTCCCGATGAATGATGGTGACTGTTGTATACCAATTGTTCTGCCAGCTCACGCAAACGCGGCGTCCGGATAAGCGACAGGGCGCCTGCATGCACCGCTTCATCGCAAAGTTCCGGTAAATCCAGAAGCAGACCAATCAATTCCCGTTCGTCACTGTGTCCGGGATCCGCCATCGATTTCTCAGACGAAGGCGGCGCCACCGACACTTTTTCATCCCGCAGGTATCGAAACACTATCTTCGGCTCCACCGAAAATGCCGCAGCCACTTTCTGACGATACAAATCACGCTCCATCGCGTCTCTAACAGAATTAATGAGCGGGCGCAATTTTGTAACTCTTCTCGACACATCCTGTGCAGATCCGTCACTCGCGGCCGCAGTCATTTTAATAATTTCATCGAGAAGCCCTGTCGCACGCCCCAAAATTCCCTCCATAACCCCCCTGCCCTTTTCGCGCAACAGGGAATCCGGATCCTGACCAATAGGCAATGGCGCCATATAACCGGCCAATCCAACTCTGGCCAGCACAGGAAACGCGCGAACCGCAGCCGCCATTCCAGCACGATCACCATCGAACATGATGGTCACTTTGTCGACTCGCCTTCTCAGCGCTGTGGCCTGTTCTTCAGTGAATGCGGTTCCCAGAGGCGCCAGCACATTCAGAAACCCCGACTCGTGCATGGCCACCACGTCAAAATTCCCCTCAACCAGAATCGCGTGCCGTTCTTTGCTCAACGCCACCCGAGCCTGATGCAGACCAAAAAGCACCTTCCCTTTGGTGTACTCTCTGGTTTCCGGAGAGTTGATATACTTGGCGCCAGTGTCATCCCCCGGCAGCGCGCGGGCGGAAAAGGCAATCGGATGCCCCTGAGAATCAGTGATGGTAAAAACAAGCCGATTCCGAAATCGATCATAATACCCGTCGCCGTTCTTTCTGGGGAGCACAAGGCCAACCCCTTCCGCTTCTCTGGCTGAAATTCCGGCATGATGCAGATAGTCCAGCAACATCTGCCAGCCGTCCGGAGCAAATCCAATCCGAAATGCGCGTGCCGTATCGTCGCTGATCCCTCGCTGCGAAAGAATCTCTCTGGCGACTTTGCCACCCGGCTCCCACAGTTTTTGCTCAAAGTAACCGGCAGCGGTTTCCAGCACGAACAGACGGCGACTTTTTTCTTCCCGTTCGCGGTCCTGTCGGGTTCTGGCTTCCGGCGTCATTTTTTTTTCTGGAAGCGAAATACCGTATTTTCCGGCGAGGCGCCTTGCCGCCTCCATAAATTCAATACCCTCTATCCGTTGAACAAAGCTGAATACATCTCCGGACGCGCTGCATCCGAAACAGTGAAAGAAATGTCTGGAAGGATTGACATTGAACGAGGGATCGCTATCCGCGTGAAACGGGCAGACGCCCTTGAAGTTGGTTCCCGCTTTTTTCAGGGAGACATACTCGCCAACAATCTCTACAAGATTCGCTCTCTCCCTGATCTCGGCAATCTTTTCATCAGGGATCAATGCACGGCCTCACCACTGTGTGTACAAAATTTCGATGACAAGTTGCTACCTTCAATCATTTGTTACCGCTTGCACGAGTAGCTGTCACACCGTTTGATAATAATAATATTTATCCTTAAATAGCACACGGCCCCAAAAGAATGAAAAATATAGTGGCTCAAAATTTCAGGTCAAGCATAAGTTCAAAAAAATGAATCAGGATTACGCCCCGATTTTCATGACAACATAATTTCGATCCATGCTACTTGAAATCAGAATCCGACCGAAAATTTCAGCATGACACTGTCCCAAACGGCTTCCCTGATACCATATCGGATGTATCCCACGGCCGGCGTGACAACCAGTCCTTCTGAGATTCGACAATCCACGCCGGTATCAAATCCGATACCTCGCGCCAGATTGGTGGTGTCTTCACCAAAACGCTCTGAAACGAGCGCGCCAATCCCGAATCGTCCAACGAGATACGGTGCGAATCTCCATGGCCGCTGTACACCAATGGACACACTCTCCAGAAATATCAGTTCGTCCCGTCTGACATGCCGAATGCCGATAAAGCTGGACAGCCCTACCCGGATGTTGGTTCGAAGCAGGTTCAAATCGATTTCAGCCCCGGTTATCAGCCCCGAATTGTCCCCCTCCGCCATCCAACTGATTTTTACGCCAGCCGACATGAAGGGTGCCGCCTGTTCCCATAGAGACTTCTGCCGCTCCAAATCGGGATCCATAACAATTACGGTATCGGAGTACGTTGGCGCATTCGCCAGCATCTGGTCTCTCAACCGGCGATACTTCTCTCTCAGTTCGCCGTCTTTTTCCCGGCTCTCTCCGGGCAGCGCCACCCGCTTTTTCACAGTCCCGGCTCCGGCGCGCTTATCCTGCAGTCGACGAAGTCTGTCCGTTCGCTCATCGGCCGATGTGGCATCGGCGTCCACAGCCCGTTTACGTCGTCCCCCCCGATCCTGCCGGATATACTTGTGCTTTGAAGGCGCATCACCGGCGTTATCCGCATCACTGTCGGCAGTATCTTCTTGTTTCGGGGGGGTTGCATTTTTCGTTTCCACTTTGCCGGATTGTACGACTTCTGAATCACTATCCGACGGATCCGCCAAATCTTCCCCCAGCAGCTTCAAATCAGTGCCATCATTGGGACATACTTCCACACTTGAATCGAACACTTCGTGACACACCGGGCACCGCTTCTGCGCTGCCGTCGCGAATAGCGACATCAACATCAGGCAACACCATGCCACCCACGGGGCAAACCACCCGGTTCGTCCGGACTCAGCCATCGGTGTCCCTCTCATCGTCCGGCCCCGGTCGGAAGCTCGCCAGTAAAAGCTCAATATCGTCCCGGAATGCCCGCTTGTCCGTTCTTGCGGTCATTCGCACACCCTTGCCCCGGTAATCGTAATAAATTTCCTTCAGCCAGATATTCTCCCACTCCACCAGCAGCATCACACCGGTATCGCCGAAATAGTTCACATATGGGAAATATCTTGCCTGACCGTCATATTTTCGGGTCCAGAACTGTCCGCGTTCCCAGGCCTCTTCCTGTGCGCCCTTTTCACACACCTCTGCCCAAACCTCAATTCGCCCCTGTAAACCATCTGCTGTCTCCGCCGCATATCGATCCACAATCAATAGCGGAGATGCGCCAGCCTTTTCATCCCGCACATCCGTTGCAATGGTAAATGGGGGGGACAGATAGTAAAAACTGAACGCCGCCTGCTGTCCGCTCTCCGAATACTTGTCCCAGAGCACATAGGGATTCTCCCCATCCTGATAACAGGAAGTGACCGTGATACTCAGCAGCACCCCAAGGGACAACAGGAGATGAAGTGGTTTACTAATCATAACTCAACTTGAAAAGCGCCCGGAAGCAGCGCCTGCAGTGTGGTTTCCATCTGTTCTCCGGTGTCTGCACTCACCAGAAGCAACGGCAGGGTGGGTGAGAATTCATACAGCGCCTGACGGCACATGCCACAGGGCGTAATCAGCGGTCCTGCGGCCACCACCAATGCATCCGGCTGGACAAATCCCGCCGACACCATCGCCGCAATGGCCGACCGTTCCGCACACATTCCCACCGGATAGGAAACATTCTCGACATTGCAGCCGATGAAAATGTTGCCCCCCGCAGACAGCGCCGCACCGACCTGAAACTTCGAGTATGGCGCCCATGCCCGTTTCCGTACTGCCAACGCAGCGGTCCTGAGATTGTCCCAGTCTATCTGTCCGTTCATTGTCTCCTCACACCCTGGCAGCAAAAGCAGCAATCAACCGGGTCAACTGCCCGGTGGCCCGATCCGCGGCCACCTGCACATCCTCGTGTGTCAGCCGGGGACCATCATACGATGCGGCCATATTTGAAATGCACGAAATTCCGGCAATCTCCGCCCCCATGTGCCGGGCAGCAATCGCTTCGAGCACCGTGGACATGCCAACCGCATCCGCCCCAATGGTTCGAAGCATTTTCACCTCGGCGGGGGTCTCATATGTGGGACCGAGCAGACCGGCGTACACCCCCAGTTTGAACTCAATTCCAATCCGGGAGGCTTCTTCCACCATCAGGGCCCGCAATCTCCGACTGTACGTATCGGTCATATCGGGAAATCTGGGGCCTCTAGTATCATCGTTCGGCCCTACCAGCGGATTTCTACCGGTCAGGTTCAGCTGATCATCCAGGAACATCAATCCCCCCGGTTTCAGATATTCATTAATACCTCCCGCGGCATTGGTCAGCAGCACGTTTTTTACTCCCCATTGAACGATACTCCGGATGGGACGCACCACCTCCTCCACTTCGTAGCCTTCATAAAGATGCACCCTGCCCAACTGGAGCAACACATTCTTTTTCCCCAGTTTGCCCCGCCGAAGCTCTCCGGTATGTCCGACCACAGTGGATTTGGGCCAGTAGGGAATTTCATCAAAGTTCAGGGACTGCGCGTCCGTCAGCATGTCTGCGACATTGCGCAACCCGGAACCCAGTACCATGACTACATCCGGTGCATCTCCAAGATGTTCTCCCAGAAATTTCGCTACACTATCCACTCTTTTCCAAACGTCGCTCATACAGAAACCCCTGTTCAACAGTTGTTGAATTCTGAACCAAATACCCCTCGAATGCAAGGTCACACTTTCACCACTGACTCTTACATGAACCCATCTGAAAAACCAATTTGTCCGCCGGAAAAGTGGCCATTCAATCGCAAAATCAGATGATTTCATCATTCAGCGTCAATGCCTCAATGAGCCAATCGTTCCGCACATGCCAGGTTCGATGGGTGAGTCTTCTGAGAAAAGCCAAATCGTGACTCACCAGCAGCAGTGCGGCGGGACAATCTTCAAGGGCGTCTTCCAGTGCCTGCACCGCCGGCAAATCCAGATGGTTGGTGGGCTCATCCATCACAATCAGAGATGGCGAACGCACGATGCCCATGGCCAGCAGCAATTTTCTCGTCTCGCCCGGGCTGGGTACAATCGTTTCCCGCAATCGCTCCGGCCGGGTTCCCAACCGGTTCACAATTGTCAGCAGCTGTCCCTGCATATCATGGGGCATAGCGCAC
Organism: Polyangia bacterium; assembly: GCA_050287845.1. GTDB lineage: Bacteria > Myxococcota_A > Polyangia > JAAYKL01 > JAAYKL01 > JAFGXQ01. The sequence continues at coordinate 40,697 of JBNKCR010000099.1, read as the reverse complement.
ACCTGTGCCGCAATACGCGCTCCATCATCGGGACTGATCTCCTGGGGAACATACACCATTTCTTCGGGAGAAATGGTTAAATGAAAAATGATTCGGTCAATCAGCGTGCTTTTTCCCGCACCGTTGTCGCCAATGACACCGATGCGATCATCGGAAAAAATAAACAGCGGCGGATGCGATAGACGCCGTGTGTCACCCAGCGCCAGATTTCCCTCCGGCATCGATAAAAGCAGCCGTTGTTTTGCGCGATGTCCCGAAAGCTGCACCCCAATCCGATGCTGCTTTTCAACGGTTGTGTGTGACAGTGTCCCGGTCAGTTGCTTCATCCGCCCATCCAGTTGACGGGTAAGTGCGCCGGCACGGCCATCTTTACCGGTGTTTCGCGCCCGTCCAATCCGTTCTTTTGCATCGTGATCTTTTTTGGGAATCCCTTTTTTGGAGCGTTTCCGGTCTGCACCCGCCGCTTCCTGCCGACGGCGCTGCTGCGTGACGGTCAGTTTCTTCAGCGCCTGTTGGGCATGTTTGCGGTCCCGGACACTGCGCTCCCGTTCCTGCGCCTTCTGCGCGAACGCCCGGCTGAAATTCCCAGCCCGCAGCTCTGCCGAAGGCGGGGCAAGAAACAGACACTGGCAACAGATTCTATCGAGTAAACCGCGATCGTGACTGACCAGTACGCCGATTCCCCGGAAGGACTCAAGTGCATTCCCCACCAGACGCCTCGCATTCCCATCGAGGTGATTGGTGGGTTCATCCACCAGCAGAATTTCCGGCTGCCGCCACAGCGCAACGGCAATCTGTACCCGCTTGCGCTCTCCATGACTGAGGGTGTGCCATCGGGTTGCACAATCATCGGGAATCCGCAACTGCCCCCGCAATCGGCTGACCTCCCGTTCTGACTCTGCCAGAAACGCCACGAGTTCCGGAGGTGGGGTATCTGTTCGCTGGGGACAGAACGCCCATCGATCACTGACATCCACGTGACCGGATTGTGGATGAATTTCCCCCGTTATCAGTCGGAGCAGAGTGGTTTTTCCACTCCCATTGGCGCCGATGATACCCGTCCATCCGGCAGACAGATGAAAATGTGCGTCTTCAAAAAGAGTCTGCGCTGCACTGTTGTAAGTAAATGACACATGATTGAATATGAGTCGCATATGACGGCCTCCTGACGCGATGAGGGCGGCCGAAAAAAATGGATTCCCTGAATCAATGCGATGAATGCGTGAAAAACGCGACGACGGGATAAATGCCCCACCGGGAACCACAGAGAACGGCACGCACCCCAACAAAAAACTCCGCCGCAACTTCCCGTGCAGCGTTCAGACAGTTTCTGTTTTCTTTGTTTCGTGCGAATCGTTCTTCTATTTCTTCATCTGACTGGCTCCCTGCCTGCAAGGAAACAGGCGCTGACACTGATGTTCAAATATTTATTCAATCGTACAAAAAGTCAATCCCTCTTTCGGCGCACAGGCCATTGCGATGTCGTGAATACGGCCAGGGTAGCCATTGTGAGACAGTATGCGCCGCTTCCCGTGCCTTGCCGGTCTGGCGCAGCAACCGCCATATTGGCAATTCAATTTTGACCACCGTCCTTATTTCTGGGCTTCCAGATAGCGGTACAGGGTGGCGCGGCCAACACCAAGGAGTTTGGCGGCCTTTGCCTTATTGCCCCCGGTCTGTTCCAGGGCGGCGTCAATGTTGTCGGGGGTGAGGGACTGGGACGGCTTCTGCAACGCGGGTTCCGGCATCTGGGATGGACGCTGTGCAAACGCTCTACCCCGATTGATTTCAAACCAGCTTTTAAACTGAGGCGAGAGATGGGCGGGGTCAATGATCCCCCCCCGGGCCTTTATCAGGGCAAACTGCATCACACTCTGGAGTTCGCGCACATTGCCGGGCCATGGATATTCAATGAACAGCGACATGGCCTCGGTGGAGAGTCCCAGGGATTGCTGTCCGTTGTCCCTGGCGTGCTTGAGAAAATGCTCCACCAGCAGTGGAATATCCCCCGGACGTTCGCACAGCGGGGGAATTTCAACCGGCACCACATTCAGCCGGTAATACAAATCTTCGCGAAACTCGCCTTTTTCAACTTCTTCTTTCAAATTCTTGTTGGTGGCGCTGATGATGCGCACATCCACACGGATGCTCTTTTCGTCCCCTACCCGTTCGAATTGCCCCTCCTGGAGCACACGAAGCAATTTGGCCTGAAGCACTTTGGGCATTTCCGCCACTTCATCGAGAAACAGGGTGCCCCCGTCCGCCAGCTCAAATCGACCGCGTTTATCGCGAATGGCGCCGGTAAACGCCCCCCGCACGTGGCCGAACAGCTCGCTTTCCAGCACTCCCTCGGGCAGCGCGGCGCAGTTCACCGGGACAAACGGCATCCCGGCGCGCACCCCTTCGTTATGAATGGCACTGGCCACCAGTTCTTTTCCGGTTCCGCTTTTGCCATAGATATGAATGGGCACATTAACATCAGCGACTTCGCGGATGGTTTCAAACAGTTCCTGCATATGCGGGTCTTTGCCGATAATGCCCGCAAAAGAGTGATGGGCCTTGAGGCGATTGCGCAGCGCCGTGAGTTCGCTGATGTCTTCCAGAAGCACTATCGCCAGCCGTTCGCCTTCGTGTTCAAACGGTGAGGCGCTGATCATCAGCTGGTGTTCGCGCTTCCGGTCGCCCTTACACAGAATGACCTCGGTATGGACGCGGGTGACCTGATTGCCTGAGATGGCATCTTCCGCCGAGCGCATGAACTGGCAGTGGGCGCATTCGGGCGAATACCCGCAGCCGGCAGTGGCGGTGACCGCATTGACACAGCGCAGGATGTCCCCACCCAGTTGATCTCTCAGCTCTTCTGTGCCTTCGCCGAAACTGGCCACAAGGGCGTCATTGACCATTCTCACCCGTCTTTCGGCATCCATCACCAGAACGCCGCATGGAATGGCGTTAAACAGCCGCTGAAGAAACGCTACATTCTGAAATTCTCTGTTCAAATCAGTCAATGGGATTCACTATCATCTTCCGAAATATTTTATTGCCAACCCCATCCGGCGGATGGCTTGCTGTGCCTGTATAGCAAACCTTTCTCCACCATGTCACCTGTTTATAAATGGCATTTATCGATTAAATGATTGAATTTGCGGGTATCCCCAACATAGCAGTTGAGAAAATGGCTCATCCGCATATAATGGGATTCCATTTTTGTTAAAATTTCACAACCTCAATCCAAGGTGATTCAGATGGAAAAAAAAACGTTATTTTACAGTATTTGCATCGCGCTGCCCGTGTGGCTCGCCACCGTGTCCGCGATGGCGCAGGATGAACCCGTGACAGAAGACCCCGCCCCCATGACCGATGAAACTGTCGCGCCAGAGGCCACAGCAGCCGTGAGCACCGATGCCGTTCCAGCGTCGACCGGCAAAAATCTGGCAGAGGACCCCAACGTGGGCTATCACTCGGTGGGGATGCGCTTCCGATGGATATTTGTTCCCAAGTGGTTCATCACCATGTTCGGTGTGGACATCAATGCGCAGAATGAAAAACATCCGTTAATCAGTAACCTGGGCGTTGGGGTGGAATACACTTATCGAAAGAACAATTTCGATATTACCGCCGCCATCTGGGGAGCGCAGCTGGACTGGGAAGATCCCATCTATTTCAAGAATGGCAGCGAACCCGACAGCAGCTGGACGGAGGTGAAAAACGGTCTGAGCGCATTGCTGTTTACGGCGGATTTCATCTGGTCCACCCCCATCACCGATATGGTGGCCATCACTTACGGCATCGGACTGGGCATGGGCTTCACCATTGGGGGCGACATCATTCAGACCGAAGGATATAAGGACGGTGATGGTGTCCTCAATCCATGCGAAGGTCCTGGCACCCCCGGCAGCATCGCCGAAAATGGCGTGCCGTACTGCGAGGACGACGGCGAATATCAGGAAGTGTACGACAAGCTGAAAGTGGTCCCCTGGATTAACGGCCTCTTTGGCGTGCGGATTAAACCCCACGAGCACATGGCCCTCTATGTGGATACCGGTTTCGGCATCGGTTTCCAGATGGGCGTCCGCGGCGGTTATATTTTCTGAGTTCAGTCTCCGGCCGTCGCTTCCTCGTCAATGTACCCTGCCAGAAGGTGCGATTCAAAATCAGCGATATATCGGTGAATAATGGTGCGCAATTCTGCCACACTGGACTCCCAGACCACCGTGTCCAGGTGAATATCTTCATCTACCGCAGCCTCGATCTGTGACGCCCAGCGGGAAATTTTTTCCGCCACGAAATCCTCGTCGAAAGGCCCATCCAGCAATTCCTGACCGAGGTCCGCGAATTCATCCCAACCGGTGGCCGCCAGCAGGTTGACCAGCGGGTCGCATCCGCAGGGCGCCATGCCGAATTCCCCCCAGACCACGATGGGGGAACAGGACGCGGGCTTCACATTCCAGTTGGGCATCACCTCGGCAGCTTGCAGCTCTTCGGCATCCATGTACGGATCATACGCCCAGAAGGTTTTGTCCATATCCCACGGAATGAGCAGAAACTTATCGGTATTCAACGCGTCGTGATACCAGTAAAAGTTGTGCGGCCGCTCGGGCCAGTAAAAGGCCGTGATACCGTCCCAGTTCTTGATGGCCCGATCCACCGCCATGTACCGCAGCAGTTGGACGGGTTCCACGTATGCGCCCACCCGCTCTTCGAAGGTTTCCGGTGTGGCCTCCGAGACCGCCGCGCCAAAATCCAGAAACGGATTGACATCGGCGTTGTCTTCTGGGTCATCGTTGGTTTTCAGCGCTTCTCTGGCGGTGTACTCCGAGACCGTATTACCCGGCCAGATTTCCCGGTACAGATTGCCGTCGCCCCCGGGCGCGTAATGATGGGCCGTGAAACGACCATCCACCTGCTCCACCGCCAGTACCAGAAATGGGGTCTCGTCGTTGATTTGCACCGTCGCGTACGCCGTGCGCGAGGCCGTCACGCCGAATTCGTTGTACATCTGGTATGCCAGCCGTTCCCGCATTTTGGTGTCATCCGCAGCCATGGCATGCAGATTGATGCGCTTGAGACCGTCAAACCGACCATCCTCATCGTATTCGCTGAACTTGACTTTCATCGACAGTTTGGCGCACTCGCCGTATTCAGTGCGATAGCCGCTGTTCCAGCACTGATGCAGGGAATAGTCCCCCTTGTATCGAACCCCCACCCGGTCAAACGCAATATCCAGACCATCTCCGGTAATGCGTATCTCGGCCTCGCGATATTCCTCATCATCGCCGTACTCATACATCTCCTCATACAGCGCGTCATCCATCACGATATGATAGGCGAGCAACCGATTATCTTTAAAGGCCTCGTTGCCGATGTCCGAAACATCCCATTCCGTCTCCGTGTCGACATCGGTGTCCGTGTCCGAATCTGAATCCGTGTCCGTGTCCGAATCGGTGTCCGTGTCACTGTCGGAATCGGCGTCCCCGTCGCCGCCGGCATCTTTGTTCTGACTGTCATTTCTGCAGCCAATGGCTGCAAACACACATAGCAGTGCTGTCAACAGGGTGATAATCGGTTGCATGTGGATTGGGTGGTGCATCGTACATTCCTCTTCGCATCTTCGGGCAGAGACTGTTCTGTCCGGGGTCATCGGTTTCCGGTCTCGTTGAGCTGACAGGGCGCTACCACACAAGTACAAACAACGATACATTCCGGCTCAAAAAATAATTGAATGATGCATCGAATTGTCCCGGGTCAGGGCCGGCGAGTCATCTGAATCAGATCGGCGGATGTTCAGGGGCAGTTGGCGGTGAGGTACGAATCGGCGCGACTGATTTGATCACTGCCGGGGAACTGACTCTGCAGGGTGGCAAACGAAATCTGTGCCGCAGCGCAATCCCCCAGGTCGACCTGGCTGTACACAATCCATCGCCAGGAATTGTCCGCATAATTGCTGGCTGAAAAATTCTCCACGATGGTGCTGAACGCAGCGATGGCATCATTCAGGTCCGCTGAGGACTGCTGATTGATGTAACGGATTCTTCCGGTAAAATACCATGCATTATCTTCGTAGATGGACCCGGGATACACATCCATGATTTTCTGGAAATCCGTTAAGGCATCAGTGAATGCATCCATCCGGAACGACGCCATGGCCCGGTAATACACGGCGTTGTCCTCATAACTGCTCTGGGGATAATCTGTAATCAGTGTGTTGAAATAGGTAATGGCATTTTCAAACTGAGTCATTGTGCCGGTCAGTTTGGCATCTTCGTATTCCGAGCGCCCTGCCCATAGCAGCGCAGCGTCCCGATAAGAACTGTCCGGGTGGGAAATCACCCCATCAAACTGAACCACCGCAGCCGGGTAATCCATCTGCTGATAATATGAACGGCCGAGATAATAGATGGCATTGTCGAGAAACAGGCTGTTGGGAAAATCGGTCTGCATTGAAGTGAACGTATCCACTGACTGATTGTACGCCCCCAGCTCATACTGGCTTCGCCCCAGAAAGTAGGTTCCTTCGTCGAGCAGTGAACTTGCGGGATACGCGGCAAGGAATGACTCAAATCCGCTTCGCGCATTCTCAAAATCATCCAGCTGGAAGTCACACCGCGCAATGAGATAGGCGGCGTTGTCCGCCCGCGCACTGGCCGGGTAAGTCGCGACAAATACGTCAAATGCCTGCCGGGCTTCCATCCAGCTTCCCGCGTCATACAGAGCCAGCGCAGCCTGGAATGCCGCTTCGCTTTTTGCGTCGGTGTCGGTGTCCAGCGTAATCACCTCGATTGTGTCGGTATCCCCCGTGGTATCCGTACCAACCGCATCCGATGCCGTCTCCGTATCGATGGATACCGTATCGATGGATGTCGTATCACCGTCCGGCATGACTATATCCGATACGGTATCCGAATCCTGCAACACCGGGGCTGTATCCCGCACTGAACTGGCGGAGTCCTCCAGTACGGTGTCCGAATCCATGGCCGACGTGTCTGAGTCGCTGTCCAGGGCAGCCTTACCCCCGCCTCCGCCGCTGTCACTGCACCCCAGCGACCATAGTGTCCATCCTGCAATGATAAAAATAAGCCGATATTGATTCTTCATAATGTTGTCTCCTTGTAAGGTTACATTTCGAACGCAAGGCCGCAGAGCAGCTGCCAGTTCAGATAATCCCAATTGATTTTATAAATGGAAGAAGCCGGAAAAATGCCCGGTTCATAGTCGGGTAAATTGGTCATATTCTTTTTCACTTCGCCATCAGCGAACAACTTGAGATTGGGGCGGAATACCGAAATCTCCATGCGCAGGTCCGCATCATGAGACAGTTCATCCCGAATCGCATCCCCGTTGTCCAGGGGCGGGTGATTGTCGGAAGGGATTTCTCCCGCCTGATACCCGTCTTCGGTGTACCTTTCATAGGTGATGCCATACCCCACGGAAAGTTCCAGTCGTGGTGTGGGCGTCCATTTGACATCAATGTTCCCGGCAAAGTTGTTCGATGTGTAATAGTTGTCAAACACATCCACGGTGCGGGTGAATTGGGCCACTGCCACCAGCTGCAAAATATCCTCAATGAGTTTCAGACTGTTTCGCTGACGGGCGCGGAATGCCACCGTATGAAACTTCGGATTGGCGGGCAGCCCCCCGGGTGCGGCGTGGGTGTACCCGGTCTTCGCATCTCTCGCAAACGATTTGAGATACTGTGTGTTTTCAACGCGGAGGTCCAGGGAGTAACGCCAGAAGCGCTCCGGAGTGACTCCTGTAAATTGCAGTCCGCCCCGAGTGCGATGACGATCACCGGGAACCAGATGGGTGGGCGCGTCCGTCTCGCTATATCCGGGGTCGTCGAAGTAGTTCAGATACTCGTGACCACCATACATTTCCCCCGAATACGACTTACTGAACCGATACCTGAAATACAGCTCGCCCCCCACATGGCCGTATGAATTCCGATCGGTGCGCTTGTATCTGCCGGTAAATTCATTGTTCTCTCCGGCAATGGGCTGGTACAGATCAATCCATCCCGGCCGAAACCTCATGCCGCCATCGGTTTCAATTCCCATGTCGATGCTCTTGTTCGGACGAAACCGCAACGACATGCCACCGTGGGGATGCCGTTCATCCAGGTCGAATCCGAGGGCTTCCCGACTGTCGTACGCCAAGGTGAGCGCCAACTGCAGCAGCCGCTTCCGGAACTGAAATCCGGGAGACAGCGACAGGTTGGCTTCCACGAAGACCCCGGACACTTCTGTTGTCCCGTAGCCGGAGAGATACCCGATTCCGGTGTCGGACTCCAGCGGCATCACAAACTGCCAGTTGTCGTTCATGGACACTGCAATGGGCGAAATCGATTTGGCTGATTCATCACCGGCATCTGATTTCTCCCCCGTCCAGCCGGCCGGCGACAACACAACGAAAAACAGAACGACAAATATAAACAGTGAACGTCGCATCGAAAATCCTCAATCAGCAGTTACTCGCCAGGGTATCTTTGGCCGGCTGGAGATATTCGCTCTGCATCACCTGCGATTCAAATTGCGTCATCACATTCCGGGCGCTGCTGCAGTCCCCGTTTTTTATATACGCCCGAATCTCGTAATAATATGCATTGTCCACATAGTTACTTGCGGGGTATTCAATGATGATCTGCTCAAAGCGCGCGATGGCATCTTCAAAGGTGGCCGTCCCGCTGCTTTCGCCGTTGGCTACCCGATAATAGGCACGACCTTCCATGTAAATCGCGTTGTCCGTGTACCCGGATTCGGGGTACATCTGCACAAAGTTTGCCATGGCCGCCGCGGCGATGCTGTGCTCTCCCATGATGTAGTGGGCATAGGCGGCGTAGAAATCGGCGTTGTCGACATAGACACTCAATGGAAACGTATTGGTGAATGCCGAAAACGCGTCAATGGCCGTCTGGTATTCCCCCAGACGAAGCCATGTCATCGCCAGAAAGAAGCTGGCATTGTCATCATATCCACCACCGGCGAATTCCTGAAGCACGCGGTTGAAATACCCCTGGGCGCTGGTAATGTGGGGAGCATCCACATTTGCAAGGTCCACGGTACCCAGATCGTACTCCGTTCGTCCTGCCCAGAAGAGAGCCGAATCCAGATAGGGCGACACCCCCAGCGCAATAATCCGGTCAAACACCGTCAGTGCCTCGGACAGCGCATCGCTCTCATAATAGCTGCGCCCCAGGAAATATCTGGCATCGTCCGTCAGCGAACTGTCCTGGCCGGTCTGAAGATACGCTGAAAAAATTTCGATGGCCGTGTCAAACCCATTGAGTTTGTACGCACACTTGCCCTGGTAGTACCACGCCGCCCCCGCAAATTCGCCCGCCGGTACCTGACTCGAAATTTCCTGGAGTAACACCGCAGCCTGCGAATATTCTTCCAGATGATAATAGCTGAGGGCATGATAGTAGGTTGCCTCGCTGACATAGGCGCTGTCCGGATACGTGGCCATGAATGTGTCGAACCCGTCACGGGACTGGGTGTACAGACCTGCGTCATACTGGGTCATGGCGGTTTCAAATGCTTTCTGATCGGCCCAGCCCGACTTCTCATCTTCGCTGCATGCCCCCATTGTGACTGCGGCAACGGTGAACCACAGCATCAATGCCACGGATGTTAATTTTGAAATTTTGGGCGTCATCATGGATTACCTCACTTGTGCCAGTTGGGTGTATTGAGTAAACAGGGTATGAACATCCTCATCTGCAGGATGGAGTTCTCTGGCTTTTTGCAGATGAGGCAGCGCGTGGGCCGCATCTCCCCGGGCGAGGAGAATGGATGCCAGAGAGACATGACTCTGAAAGTGGCTTTCATCCAGTTTCAGCACGGCCTGCAGCTCTCTTTGAGCTTCGTCGAGCCGATTGAGCTTTTTCAGTTGCAACGCCAGATTGTAGCGGGCTTTCACGTTGGCGGCATCCCGATCGAGCAGCTGGGAAAACACATCTGCCGCGCCCCGGGAATCACCGGTTCTGGCCAGACAGACGCCCAGATTGTGCCATGCACTCAGGTTCTCTTCATCCATTTCCACCACACTGCGATAAATGGCGGCCGCTTTCGCCCATCGCTTCAGTCGTCGCAGGGTGATGGCCAGTTTCAATTTGGGTTCCACCTGGTCAGGCGCCATGGCCACCGCACGCTGATATGCAGTCGCCGCACCGCTCAAATCCTTGAGTTTGATGAGCGTCACCCCCAGATTCACCGCCGAATTCAGATGATGTTCATCTGCCCTGAGCGCCTCTTCGTAGTGATTTCTGGCAATGTCGTACTGTTTTTGCGCAAATGCCAGACGCCCCATGTTGTAATGAACCTTCACCGGGTCCGCGCCGTGCTGAAGCGCACTTTCAAAGGCGTTGCCCGCATCGCTGTAACGCTTCATCCGAAACAGCACCAGCCCTTTGTTCAACCATGCGGGACTGTAGTTGGCGTCGTGGGCAATCAGGTTTTCGAATATGGCGTCGGCTTCTTCATATTGCTTCCGGGCTTTCTTCACCACCCCCAGATTCAGTTCGGCTTCGGAATATCTGCCACCCTCCAGGGCAATCGCCTCAGTGTACAGGGCTTCGGCTTCTTCATACGACTTTTCACCATATGCAATGCGCCCCAGATTGAACAGCACCGACGCCTTTTGGGGAAAATCCTTTTTCATTTCAAGAAAAAGGGACCTGGCGGTTTTCAGATCGTTTTTTTCCAGGTACAGCAGCGCCAGATTGTAGCGGGCTTTCCAGAACATGGGGTCGTAAGAAATGGCGGTATCGTAGTTTCGGATGGCGTCATCCGGGTGACCGGTTGCCGCCGCGTAACGGGCTCTCACAAAATACGCCGGCGCAAAATCCGGCCGCAACGCCAGAATTTCTTCAATACGTCTGGCAGCCTGCCTTTTCGATGTGTCATCGCTGTTTTTCATTAACAGCAGGGCCAGGTTGTATCTGGGCAAAATGTAGCCGGGGCGATATTCAATGGCTTTTTCATAGCTCCGGATAGCATCTTTTCCGTTGCCCAGCTTCGCCTGGGCTCTGCCAAGTGAAAAGAGTGCGGTGGCACGGCCGTCCCCTGACGAATACTTCACCGCCCGGTTCAGGGTAGTGTATGCCTTCTTCGCATCGTGACGTTTCAGATACAACAGTCCCAGATTGTAATTGGACTCAAAATGTCTGGGGCGCAGAGAGATGGCCTGCTGGTAATCCGAGATGGCCGCTTTCGTCTGCCCCGTGCGACTGCGGATAATCGCCCGGTTGTAATAGGCGCGAAAATAATCCGGGTCTGATTTCACCGCTGTGTTCAGCGTCTGTTCCGCACCATCCAGATTGCCGCTTCGCAGTTGCAGCACGCCCAGTTCGTTGAGTAACACTGGATTCTCTGATTCACTGGCCAATCCGACGCGAATTTCATGAATGGCATCGCGGTACCGCCCCTGTCTCGTGAGCTCCCGCGCTTTCCGGAGAATGGGAGAAACGGCTTCGAGATCCACGGTCAAGTCCGCTTCGCTGCCGTTCATTCCATCGTCGTCCATCTGCCCTTCGTTCCAGCGGTCCATGGCTTTGCCCACTTGCACCACCTGGTATGCGGACGCCATATCCGCCACCCGGCTGTCAATCACCAGTGCCACAATAAGAATAACGGCGAGCACACCAAACAGCGGCAGAAAGGATTCCCGAAGTCGCAACACAGATGTCACCTTCATCAACTGCCCCCCTGAGGTTCGAGATTCGCGTTTTGTCGGAAGTCCAGAAGCGATTTTCCGGTAACATTCTGGATTTCGATTCCCGGTCTGGCATTCACCTCCAGAACCAGCGGCCCCAGGACGTTGTCAATTACCATATCCACCCCCAGATATTTGAGGGGAAGCGCCCTTGCGGTCTGAACGGCAATTCGCACCACCTCGGTCCAGGATGGCACCTGCTGATATATCAGGGGGATGTCGTTTTCCGGGTGAACAGAAACGTTCCTGCCCCGATGCCGGGCGCGATAGGTCAATCCGTTTTTCACATTCACCGCAATACCGATGGCCCCCTGATGCAGATTGGCTTTGCCGTCAGACTGGGCAGTGGGAATCCGCAACATGGAAAGCGAGAGGACATCGTCCACAAGGACCAGACGGATATCCGATAGTCCGTGGGGGTACAGCGACGCGAAGAATGCATCCGGGGTCAGCCGGGGTTCCACTACTGCCACATCCAATTTGTCAAAAGAATACACACCAAAAATGATGTCCGCGATATGACGACGCAGATGCTCAACGGTGAGTTGTTTTCCCCCGGGAGTGAAAAACGTGCGGCCTTCCCGTCCGCTGATCACAAGAATACCATTGCCACCGGCGCCTCTGGCCGGTTTCACCACAAATTCATGGAGATTTTCCAACCGCGGCTCCATCTGCCCAATCTCATAGAATGACTCAAACGTCGTGATGGTGGGCGAAACGGGAATTCCCTGTTCGGCCAGTGTGGTTTTTGTCAGCAGCTTGTTGTTGGCCAGGGGAAAATGCCGTCTCTCGTTTCTCGGCAGAATCAACTCGATGTTTCGATGATTCATCCCCACAACCCTGTCCGACCGAATACGAAACCCATTCAGCAGGCTTTTCATTGCGCACCTCCTTCGGTTGTGGTCTGAAAAACGAATTGACGGAATCGAATCCACTCCGAGGCCCGAAGCCCCACCCATCGGCCAATCCAGATATTGAGGGCTGCTACCGCCAGCAACAGTTCGGGAAAGCTCATCATGATCACCTGCAGCGAAAGCGATCGCATCACCAGCCACGCCATGGTGACCACCAATAACGTCTGCGCCATGGTCCACCATGCCCGACTCACTCCCTCCTCAATTTCCATAATGGAAAATCGCTCCGAAGTAATGGCCACCAGCACCATGGGAAAAAGCGACACCCTCGCCAACCCCCCCAGAGTGAATTTCGACCCCAGGAACGCGGCAAACAGCAACAGCGAAATCACCGCCGTGAGCATGACCCCCAGTTGTGGCGAATGAAGCAACTGCAACCTCGACAAACCCCGGCGCAGCAGACTGACCATCAGAATAATTGAGGTGAATCCGACGATTCCCCAGACTGCACCTGTATTCCGAAATGCCACAGCCATCAGGGCTGGCAGAAAAGTGCCAAACGTCGACAGGCCGATCACATTCCGAAACATCACTACCACCAGAGCCGCAAGGGGAATCATGATGATGCTTTTCAGCAGTTCAATGGGTATGCCCATGCTTCGAAACACATATGAAAACCCGGCAAAATTCTTGTCTTCGGAAATTTCCTGAGCCGGCACCATCTTGCGGGAAATGGAGAACCGATAATCATATCCGATGTCCCCGGTGTGCTTCAACAGTGCTTCATCGCCGCGATAGAGCACCAGGTAGTGCTGGGGAATTTCCATAAAATGACCATTGGTGGGGTCCATGGGAATCCATGTGTCATTGATGCGGGCTTCCACCCACTGATGGGAGGTTTTCTTTTCACCCACGCTCATCACCAACCCCCCCACCAGTCTGGCGGCAATCCCATTGGCGCGCAGCAGGGCAACCAGCAACCGGCTTCTCCCGTTGCAACTGGCTTCTCCAAGGCGAAGGGCCGTCAGGGCGTCGGTAGTCCCCTTGAATGGTTTGAAGGTAAACTTCTTTACAAACGAATACGAATTCTGAAGCAGCGAATAAACAGTTCCGTCTCCTGGAATCAATCGGCGCGCCGTGCGCACAATCTCCGGAGCCGTTGTCTGAATGGCGTCCGTGGCGTTCAGATATCCCGTATTCTTTTCCGATTGCACATCGCTGATGCCCAGATTTGAATCCAGTTCATACCGCAATGCCCGGGTGGAAAGGGTCACAGAGTAGCGGATGGTCTGATGACCACTCACATCCGCGCGGCTCCACTTTCCCTTGCGATTATCGCCTTCTCTGAATGACTCGTACACAAAATCGGTGGCATCGCTATGCTCTTCAACAATCCGTTGGCGATGATCATTGCGGGGTAAAAACAGATTCAAATCCACCGGCATCCCATGACCGGTAAATGTCTGTATCACGCTTACATTATAAATTCGCTGTGGCAGCACCTGTTCCAAATCAAAATTCATCCGATACAGACGATACATGGCAATGCTCAGGCTGGACAGCAGCAGAATCGTAATCACAACGAGGACGCGGCGCTGGATGCGGGATGCATCTGTCATATGGAACCTCCGGTTTCGGCGCTGTTGTGACGTGAAAGCGACCCGCCACGAGGCACATTGGTGTGAATGGCCGTTCCAGATTCTTTTTGTGAAAAAATGAAAAAAAAATTCGTGATACCCCGAGCAAAGCGCATATAAGGAGATCTGTGCTATTTGCCGCAGACGATGGCGGACAGATGATACGCGTAAATAAACGTTGGAATTTTCCGAATATGAGTGAACTTCAGTTAAGGACAGTGATCAAAATCAAATTATTAACATGGCATTTGCAGCGCCGGACCGCCAAGGCGCGAGGAGCGGAGCATACCGGGGTATGCGACCGGCGAGCAACGCAGTCGGGCTGGATGCAGCGAAGGCGAGGTGGCAATTTAATAATGGTCACCGTCCTGAATAAACCTTTCTGGTTGGCGCTGGCAATCCTGCTGGCAGTCCAGACGCACCTCATCTCCTTCCCCCTGAACGCCACGTCCCCGTCCCTTTCCATAAATTTCAACAGTTCATCTGACTGTGCGACCCGGAAGCAGTTCGATATCGCGCTCGAAAAACTGCTGACCCATTGGAAGGGCGATTCCGGCGCGCAGTTCGAAGTATCGATTACAGAAGCGGATGTCACGATAGTTACCCTCCGGGTGATCAGTGACGAACAGGTTTTTATTCGTCAGGTGAAGGTCCGGGACTGCACATTGGCCGCCCGGGTGGCGGCGCTTCTCATTGCCATTACCCTCGACCCCGCGACCATGGCTCAGGTCACCGACACCACTGTGGTCGCAGCACTGACCCAGGGCTCCGGCACAACGGCCAATAGGGATAATGACGCTGATGCATCCGGGGGAAATACCACCCGCCAGCCCGCGCAATCCGAAAAACCGACGACCAACGATGAACCGGCAAAGCCATCTGTCCCTGCAGATGAACCGAACGAAACCGCCGCCACTACCACTGAGGCGCCCGCAAAGCCCGCGGCGGACACCGACAAACCGGAAACGCCGGCTGAATCGCCTCAGAGCACCGAAACCCGCACCGTCCGACAGGGGATCACCGTAGGCGCCGGCATGTCCCATCTGGCCCTGCCCGAATGGAATCTGGGGCCACTACTGACCTACACCGCCAGGATAAATCGTCTGTTCATCTTTTCGAGCGGCCAGTTCAGCTTTTCTCAAAAAACCGCCATCGACAGCGCATCGGATGCATCGTTGAGACTGTGGCTGATTTCGTTCCACGCCGGGGCAGGCACGATGCTTCAATCGAAAAGCTGGTTTGTCGCGCCACTGGCGGGCGTGGGATTGCATCTGTTCTTGAGCAAAACCACTGGTCTCACAAGCGACACCTCGCACCTTCAACCTGTATTCGCGCTCTTCGCCGGTGTCTTCAGTGCGCTGATGATCACCCGGCAGGCGGGCATTTCGCTCACCCTTCACATCGACTGGCTGCTGTCCGATTCCCACTACAATGTGGGAACTCTCGGGACAGTTCACGACACCGGGCACGCCATATTGCAGTGGGGAATCGGTTTTTTTCACTTTTTTTAGCAAAAAAGGACATCACCGGCCATATTATTGGGTGTGATTTGGTTATTCAGCCTCGCGGCAATCTGGATTGCCGGCGAGAAAAAGCAGAATTCGCTCAACCCGCTATTGCGGTTTGATGATGTGTACGCGGAACACTTCAATTTCGTTTGGCGATCCCTGCGTGGACTGGGCGTCCTGGAGAGCGCCATTGATGATACGGCCCAGGAAGTGTTTGTCATTGTTTACCGCAAGCTGGATACCATCACTGATGGGCACGGCATCAGAAGATGGTTGTTTTCCATCGTCCGACGCGTGGCCAGCGAGCACCGCAGAAGTCGTCGTCGAAAAGGTATTGCAGTGGAATACGACGACAGTGTGTCCACCGCACAGAGCGATACGCCGCAGAAACAGGTGGAACACCGGCAGGTGCTCGAAGCCATCGAAGCCTTTATGAATGAATTGAGCGAGGAAAACCGGAGCATATTTGTCCTCAGCGAAATTGAACAGCTGCCGGTTGCCCGAATTTCTGAGATACTGGAGATGAATCCCAATACCATTTACTCGCGACTGAAAGTCATTCGCAGCGAGTTGGAAGGATTCATGACAAAACGGAAAATGGATTGAAAGCAGGCAGAAGATGAATGAGCGCGAACTGCAGGAAATGTTGGAGATTGTTCGCGGCGAATACCAGCCGTCGGATGAAGATAGAAACCGGGTGTACAAGGCTGTGATGGCCGCACCGGGCCTGTCTGCGCCAACTGCCGGTGCAGGAAAAGGCATTTCTTCGCTCACCCTTCTCAAGGGATTCGGCGCAACCGTCCTGACCCTGGGCCTGGCCATGGGTGTTTATATTCACTTTTCAACACAACCGGTTTCATCCAGTGCCAAAGAGAGATCCAACATTGTAAATCAACAGAATAATGTTGTCGTCCCTCCCCCGGCAGCCGAATTGTCCGACACCGAAATAGCAGCGGCGCCCACGCCAACAACCGGTCCGGCAACGGCTCCGGCGATGGGTCCAACGCCGGAGTCTGCGACGACGACGGCAACCATTCCGGATGATGCGCCGCTGACTCATCGAAAGCACAAAGCGCAATCGCTGAAGCAACCGAATGACACGCTCGCTGCGGAAATGAGACTGGTTTCAAGAGCAGCGGTTGAAATCAACGGCGGCCATCACCGGGCGGCCATCACCCTGCTTCGGAAGCATCGGCGTTCTTTTCCAGGGGGAATTATGTCCCAGGAACGGGATGGGCTGGAGATTATCGCCCTGTGTTCTTCCGGGCAGGATGCCAGAGCGAAACAGAAATACAGCGCATTCAGGCGCCACTCTCCCAATGCACCAATCATGATGAGGATTACAAAAACATGTGGATATCAATGAACGCCTGGGTGCGATACCTCCCGTTACTGCTGATGGCTGCGGCATTGAGCTGCGCTACCAATACTGTTGATCTCGGCGAGCTCCGCCCGGTCATCGACTCGGAATCCGGAGATGATACGGCCTCAGATGATGACAACGGCGAAAGCGACGACAACGACAGCGAAATCGACGATAACGACAGCGAAATCGACGACAACGACAGCGAAATCGACGACAATGATAGCGAAAGCGACGACGACGAAAGCGACGACGAAAGCGACGATGAAAGCGACGACGAAAGCGACGACGACGGCGAAATCGACGATGACTAAGTTCATGGCGATGGCGAAAGTGAAGTCGATGAAACAAACGAGCTGGATGAGTCAGAACCCTGATAGTCGAACCGACACAAAGAAACATCGCAAACACTGAGCGCTGATCCCCATAGCCCCCCCTCAAATGAATGCATGCAAAAATACTATCTCTGGATACCAGAACTCAAAAGCCCACCCGGGTGGACTTTTCAACTTTCCCCTATATATGAATACATTTCAGCGAATTGTGCGGCAGAAAATCACCGCAAAAGATACCCTTAACTTACCTTCATTCCCCCATCCTGTCCAGTATTTTAGCCCGCCCCACACAGGGTGATCGACAATTCGGAACTCTCCCGTTCCGCGCATTCGAAACGGCCTTGTGCCGCGTAGGATACTTTGTTTCCAATCAGGAAACCTCATAAATAAATACAATAACTGATGCATTTTTTGCTGATATTGATACAAATAGCGACTCAATAGCGGCAGACCGTCCCGGATGCCAACACCAACGGGCATAATCATGGAAGCGAGAGTATAATGAAGTGGAAGTATTTTATAGTGTTTATCATTGCTATCCCGGTCGGCATGGGGATTCTGGGATGTGATTCAACCGACAGTCTGGGAGATCTGTTCAACGCATTGGAAGGTAAGTATCGCGTCCGCCAGGGCTCGGACTGTTTTATTCAGATTTCCGGTTCTGAAGTAACTTCGGTGGACGGCAGTGGCCATTCAGAGTGTGTGGAAGTCACCTCTGACGAATACGGAGATACCATGACCGAATCACTGACAGCCGCAGGTACTCTGTCAGACAAAAAAGTGGAAGGTGTACTCACCCTGTCAGAACACTATGTCTCCATATATGGCGCATGTCGGTGGGAAGAGCAATGCACCTACACATTCGATGGAAAATCGCTGAAGCAGAGCGGTGCTGATGTGGCAGGCAAGTTCAGCTCCCTCGCCGGAGAGTGGACATCCAACATTGATTTCCGCAGAGAGTGCACCTGGAGCGTCAATCACGCTGACAGCACCAACAGTTGTATGGAGACCACAGATCCCGAGGGAGAATATATCTCCAAAAAAATCCTTTCCACCGCCACCGTCTCCGGAAACCTGATGGATATAAAGTACCATAACCAGAACAGGGACAATATCAGGCAGTTTTACATTGAACTGTTGGCAGATGATTCCCTCTACGTTGGCCACAAGCGTATCGAGTACGAATGAAACCCCGTCCTACGGCGTTCTTCCCCGGACTCGTCGTTGCAATTGGGGTGATTGCACACCTTCTTGTTTTCGCACCGCGCGTATCTGCTACCGTATCCATCGAACCTGCCCATATGGTCACGGTCGGCGCCGGGATCCCCATTCCACTCCGGGTGCTGGGATACAGTCCATCGCTTAAAGGAAGTCAGGCCAGATACGAACTGTTATTTGACGCCAACACCGCCTATCATCATTGCCCATTCACAGATCAGGCGCTGAACGGCTCCCTCTATTGGGGAATTCGCGCCAGCGTGGCATATATTCAAATCGCCGGAGCGCAGATACAAATGAAAGGCGTGATACCCCGGATAGGGCCTGAAGTGTTGCTGCGGTATTCATTCGGCACACAGAAACAATGGGCATTTTCCCTGGCGGCCGCCCCCGTATTTGCCATCACCCGCTTTGAAGTGGACAGCAGAATTCAGGGAAACCTGCCCTCGCTTGGAATAGAATCCAACCTGTGGATAGGTCACCGGATTCACTCCCGTCTGCATCTTGGACTGAACAGCAGTTTTGAATACCTGTTCCGCCCCTTCACCAGCCCCACCCTCTTCAATCACCAGTTGGGACCAAGCATCTGGCTCACCGCCATCCTGTCACTCAGAACCGACTTTTAAACTCCCTCCGGGGTCATCCATTCATGCTTTACCCAACTGGCAAACCATCTCCTTATCAGACCTTTATCGTTAAACATTTGTTACGGAATACATCGTCAAATACGGGTGAACCTGATCGAGAATGTCTCTGATTCAATTGAGGGGTAGCGAATCCGCTGCACTGTACAGCACCGCTTCCGGATAGAGTGCTTCCAGTGTATCCGGATTCACACTTCTGTCTTTCAGGTATGCATCGAAAAATCCTCGGTTGCTGTCGCGAACCAATTGAAGCATGAGAACCGGATCAATCGTGCCCTGCGCATCCTCACCCATGCTCCCACCGTTCGTCAGCGCGCCACAAAGTACTGGCCAATCATTATAACTGCCATGAGCAGCGGTCTCCACGTAAGCAAGCCACTTATCATTGATGCCATGTTGCCAGACGGATGACACGCTGGCGTCACTCGCCACCGTGTGGGGGCCAGCCAGATGAATAAGAAACGGTGTATCCACTGGCTCTGTCCCCATGCCTGGAAAAATCATGGTGCCATCCATGTTGATGCCTCCGGATACTCGGGAATCCACATTGATTAAAGCGAGAGAGGCGGCCCCCCCATACGAATGACCGAAGGCACCGACACTGCAGAAATCAATGCGGCCATTCAATAAATGATTTGTCTGATTCAGACCAATGAGTTTATCGAGAACCAGTTGCATGTCACCAACAACCACTGGAAAATTGTCATTGATAAAGGCAAGGAAATCCTCATAGTTGGTTGGAGAGAAAGGGTATACCGGCGTTTCGTGCCCATCCGGGAACACGGTAATTCGCGAAAACCAGGGATGGTTGATGGCAGCCACCACGTAGCCATGACTCACTATATCCTCAATAAGGGCAGTATATTCCTGATAAGTACCGCCTAAAGCGGCGATCGGTTTGGTTCCGCCAGCGAAATCGCGGGAATACGAGCAGCTTTGCTGCGCGCCCGCAAGGCCCGACCGAGGTGTAGCCATAGCTACATCGACCGAGGGACTGAGGACGAAAGCGCAAAGATGCCGAGTTACTGCGATTGCAACAAGGAGTCAAACCGGTCGCCGCTCTAGACCGGGTGAAAAAATAAGCAGTGGGAATGATGACCGATGACCCGCCGGAGGTGCGTCCATGCGGAACTGAACGTCGATCATTCGAATCGCGTCATCCACATTGGGAACGTCTGACCCGGTAGCGACTGCGGCGATGGAACTTTCGTCCATGTAATCGCCGTATTCCCCACCGCCAGCCTGTGCCGGATAAAAGAGTCGAACCATTACCTCCCGAAAATCGGTGTCATCCTCCGGGGTGAACAGCTCTGGCCGCTGCAAATCGACAAAGTGATAATCGGTTGCTCCAATACAGTATGGTCCGGTGGGGAGCGGCAGTGAGGACGGCCGAAACTGGCAGGGGTTCGTCGGCTGCGAGCATCCCCCATTATGCCAGAGCGACTCATCATCCAGAACCGTCAGAGTGTCCATCACATCACAGCCCGTTGACAGCAGTGCTGCCAAAAGTGCTGCCATTGGAAACAGAAGCATCCGTCCGGGTAGCATTTGCCACCTCCTTTTTTTCATGGGATATGAGATGCACAATCGTTACCATAATGTAAAAGATATTGAAACATACTTTATCAACCTCCCCAGGGCGGTCGAGTTCTGTTTTTTTTCCTGGGAACGCGGACCTCCAGCTCCGCAAAAGATCTGAATATTGCCGGGCGGAGCTGGAGCTCCGTGTTCCCGGATTGGCAGAACTCGATTGCCCTGCTCAGGCTACATACGATACAGGGACATTCGCTAATTACGGGGTTGGGGTGTTCAACAGCTCTTCGAGGGACTCAGTGGAGATATTCAGGGGCACCATGTACGTGATTTTTTCATTCGCCGGATCATACAGTTCCATGATGGGTTTCGGGGCGATATGATTGTCCCGAATATATGCCTTAAGTTTGGGGTACACTCTCATCACGCCGAAAACAATGGACAATGTTCCCTTGAACGGAAAGTCGGTGGTAATGCTTTCGGTCTGTGACAGTTCCGCAATACCGAAGGATATGCCCATGTCTTTCAGTTCTGAAATGCTTTTATCCTCAGCATCGCTATCCATGATGCATCCCGCAATACTTCTGAGATTCACAGTTTCCACGGTTTCCGGATTGTCATAATACAGCCCGAATGTGCGCGGGCACTGCAGACTGAATTTTTCCGCAAGCGTCGCGCGCACCTGTCCCATGATGGCGCCGGAGGCTTTATAGTCCCCGGTCCGGGTTTCATAGACCAGCATATAGGGACCTGTCTGCTGCCGTCGGAACTGAACATCCGCGAACAGACCATATCCGTCCAGGATAAGAATGATGCCGATTACTGTCACCACAACGAACGCGGTTATCTGTATTTTTTTCTTCATTGATACTGAAGTCTTTCCCAATGCCCTTTTTCAAGGGGGCAGGCCTCGGTGCTTCTTCAGGATTGCTTACAAAAATATGCCCTTCCAACAAAAAGTTAAACCCTTTTTTTATGGACACGGCATATCCGGTAATGGAAGACCCTCAGCGTCCGTGTTTTCATATTACAATTTTCTGTCTGCCGGATTCCTTAGGATTCCACTTATGTCAGTTTGCCAGTTTACAGCATTGGGTCTAAAATATGGGATTGCCAGGATATCAGGTTTCCACGAAATAAAAATTAAGTAACGAATTGTGTAGTAAGTTGAACATGGAAGGTACCAGCAAAATGGTGTATTTATTTTGTGAACGCATTTCTCATCGCCGTAGTATGAACGGTTTGCTACTTTCGCTCTTTTTTGTTTTCCCCATCAGTTGCGTGACAAATTCGACTTCATCACAATTATCACCTACAAACAAAAAATTGGCTACTGTTGAATTTGAACCGTCTTCAAGAGATTCAACCGAAGCCACAACGACTGATTCTCACCATGAAAAAGGACAGCGGAGCAACTATTGTTCTGTCGATGCCGACTGCGTCCCGGCAACGTGTTGTCATCCTGGCAGTTGTGTCAGTAGAGAGCTTGCTCCTCAATGTCAGGATGCTGCCTGTACACTTCAATGTGTACCTGGAACGATGGATTGCAATGGCGGATCCTGTGTTTGCAATAAAAATTTCTGTGTGGCGAATCTCAGGACGAATACAATTGTCAGTCGCGATTCGCCAGTTGATGACTACAGCGATGCTGATGATGGCGAGCCCGGAGGTGGGGCTGTAGGTGGGAGCGACTGTAATTGCAGCGCTATTTGTCTTTGCGCTGGTCGGCCCCTGCCAATAAATATTGTCCAGGAGGCAAACGCAGCCGCGCTGGCATGCAAGACTGCAGATGTCGTTTGCCCACCGTGTCCAATATGTAAGGTGCCGTGACGAGTGCCTTGAATAAAATTTGTATTGTACAATGCGGTGTACCTGGGAATCTGATGTCAACTGCACTTTCTGTATTTTATATTTTGTCAACTATGCAGGCTGGGTGTGTTTCTTTGTAACTTCTGACCGTTCTTTTTTGGACAACTTCCCATATGACGGGCAATTAAAAAACGAAAAACAGGTGGATTCTGTAAAAAAAGCGCCTACCTTTTCAACTCGGTATTTTAAAAAGATGCATATTTATATCAAGACCGCAAGCAAGGTTGTCACACCAATCAATAAACAACTTAACCATTTGCTTCCCCTTGAAATAAGCCCCATGCTGAGGAGCAATGATTTCGATATCAAGCTGTCGAACCATTTCTGCCCAGGCGCTCATTGCTTTTTGACTGGTCATATAGCGTTGATGAAAACCTTCCATATATTGCAGATGGTGATCAAAATCAGATACTTCGAAATACTCCATTCCGAGAGATGCTCCAAGGTCACCAGTATATAGAATTTTCGCGATTGGGTCGTACACCTGGTAGTTGCCGCATGAATGGAGGTAGTGAGCAGGAAGAAATATTAATTCAGCTCCTCCCATATTCAGACGCATACCTTCGTCTGGAATGCCTTTCAGCTGGTCTACAACTAAATCATCGACGCCAAAATGCGGAATAAAACGAAGCCACACATTCGGCGCATAGGCGGTAGCTTGTGTTGTCATAAGCCAACCATTGGCGGCGGCAACAATGTCCGGGTCCTGGTGTGAGAAAAAAATGTATTTGATTTTCGCTTTTCCAGCAATTTGTCTGCTTGAGTCAGCCAGTGCCTTGGCAAAAACTTTATGGCCGCCAGGATCCAATATAATTGCTTCATTTCCATGGACAACCAAATGTTGGTTGGCTTGAACCGCTTCTCCGTGTCCATAGTCTTCTAACAGAATATTCCTATGTATTCCGTTATTAAATAACTCAGATTGTGCCATGATTACCTCTCTATTGTGAAAATTCGGGTAAAATGTCTTTTCAAATAACTTGCCGCAATTGTTTAATCACTTTTTTCATAAAATGAAATACAGCACCCAGCACTACTTCTTTGTCCGTAACAACCAAAAGGTTTGCCCCTCTTGATACACTGGAAACGATCAAATACCCATTAGTGCCGCGAATCATCAATTGTTCAACACTTCCTAATTTTAACTCATTACTTGAATTGATTCCGATATTCAGCAACACTGAATTTAACCCGGAGACTCTCTCGGCGTCGTGGTTATCCGGCAACATACTGACGATAGGCAAACCATCTTCTGTAACGAGAATAAGTCCAGAAATGTGAGGGTTTCTATTGAGTAGGTCACGCAAAATGCGTCCAATTTCTATCTCAAAATGCGTTTTTTCTTCATTCATATCTTCCGCTCCTACGTTGAATTAATTCTGTACGGACCAAAATCCTAGGTTCAGCACAACAGAAACCTAGTAGTTAGTTTCATCCGCAACGGCATCTACACTCAACTCTGTTCTGAATATTTTGTGCACCCAGATTTGATAACCAATAACAACAGGTACAAATATCGCCGCTACGATTGTCATAATAGTCAATGTGTAAACACTTAAAGAAGAATTGGAAATAGTGAGGCTATATCCGGGATTCGTACTTGATGGAATAAGATTCGGATATAGTCCTACAATCGCTGTCGCCACCACCAGAACGACTGTTGCACCTGAAGAGAAAAAACTCCTTTCATACTCTCTTCGCAAATCAAATATTTTTACACTCAGCAGTGCAGCAACAGCCAGCACTGGCACAATAAACAAGACAGGGGATGAGAGATAATTGTTAAAAAGATCGGTTGCAAAATACGTAGAAACCAAAAACACAACAGATACAACCAATAGCGGAACCCACAGACGACCGGCTGTTGTTTTCGCACGATGACTCAGGTCACCCTCTGTTTTTACAGCAATGAAAAGGGCACCGTGTACCAAAAACATTAACACAAAGAATACGCCTGTCAGTAGACCGTATGGATTCAGAAGGCTCCATATACTACCGTGGTATCCAGATGCATCCATAGGCAGCCCGGCAAATATATTGCCGAAAGCGACTCCGAACAATAGCGCAGGCATAAAGTTGCTAATTACTATCACAACATCCCAGGTCTTCTTCCATCGTTCACTGTTTTCCTGGTTTCTGAACTCAAGCGAGATTCCTCTTAGAATTAGCGAAAAAAGCAGTAGCAGCAATGCGGTGTACAGATAGCTGAACATCAACGCATACGTGGTCGGAAAAGCCGCAAAAGTCGCCCCTCCAGCGGTGATCAGCCACACTTGGTTTCCGTCCCAAATCGATCCTACTGTATTGAGCATCACGCGTCGTT
Source organism: Polyangia bacterium (assembly GCA_050287845.1). Taxonomy (GTDB): domain Bacteria; phylum Myxococcota_A; class Polyangia; order JAAYKL01; family JAAYKL01; genus JAFGXQ01. The sequence continues at coordinate 15,704 of JBNKCR010000099.1, read as the reverse complement.
CTTTGTCATTTTTTCCAAGAAACATGTGTAGCATCCCTGCTCCGAAATCGAATCCGTCTGTCATAAAAAAGACGGCCCACAAAACGCCCCACAAAATAATCCAAACTATTGCGAGATCCACAGTTCCTCCTTCCCACTTCTTTACGAAGGAACAAAAATAAAACGAACCCCTGCGGTTACAGCGAATTGTATTCTGCTTAAAGAAAGCACATCCATAAACATTTTCCTCCCGCTGTGACCAAACAGGCCCAATTCAGTCCTGTTTGGTTTCAGATTTTTTTATTCTTTGCATGCGATAAGAGCATCGAAAGTAATACTACTGAGTTTATCGGTTACAATATTTCGAAGCTCAAACCATATGGGATGAACAGAACAAGAATTGGATTGTTTGCAAGCATCTGAAGCGATGGCACAGGTATTAAAAAAGATGGCTCCGTCAATCGCTTCAATTACGTCAAAGAGTGAGATACAAGCAGGATTTCTGGCCAAACAGAATCCGCCGTTCACTCCCCTGCTGGAAGCAACGATTTTTGCCTTTGACAAAATTTGTAATACCTTCGCTAAAAAGGGTTTCGGTAAATCCAACCTACTCGATATTTTTTCTAAAGGATAGAGCTCTTGCTTACTACCGGAGAGAAGTAGGACACACCGTATCGCATAGTCTGCCTTTCGAGAAATACCCATCATTTATGCGCCTCGCTCAACTTACCCCTTTTAAAAGTACGCTGTGAAATCGAAACACGTCGTGCAATTAATCCATGCCAAACAACGAATCAAAGTTCGAAATAAAAACACCCAAAACAGGACCTATATTGTCGTATATGTAATTGAATTCTCTTAACTCGTCAACTCGCATCATAGAAAAAACAGAATGGACGGGGATAAAATCTTCCACTATTTCATTACTGCCTGTTTCCATTTTTTTCACAAATGTCCCATCACCTCGCTATATCTTCGCAATTGAGGCATCACCACATAGCGTTGGCGCCATGAAGTAGCAGTATGTGTTCAGAAACCGCGTGTAACCGGTAAAATTCCCCGTAATTATGTCGGTTCAAATCCGGACCCAGGCAGCACTGGCACCCGATACTGGGAAAGCAGGCGTGATGCAATGGATGAATCGACACACTGTAATTTCGGAGATATTCATCCACCTGCGCGTCTGTCCAATCAAGAAGCGGATTCAGCTTGAAACCTGAAAACGCATTTATCGAGCACGCTCCACCACTAGCAGATTCGCACTGTTTCCAAGGGATTTGACCTCAGTGACATGTTGTCCCTGAGAACGAAAACTGGCAGGCACATTTTTAATGGGCGCGCCATCATCAAGGATGACTCTCAGCGTTGCGCCGATAGGTAATTTTTCAAGAGCGAGCTTTGCTTTAACAAAGTTCATGGGACATGCGACACCGGACAAATCCAATTCAACAGACTGTTGTGCAGATTCTTCGGTCGGCGCTTTCTGCGCACTGACTGCATCTGCAAAATTGAAGTGAGAATCCATCTGTTTATATAACGCACGGACCGTTTCGACAAAACGTTCAATATGCTGTAGCTGAATTTCTCCGGAATCCACGCTTGCTTGAAAATCGCGCAACCTGGTCGAACGACGCAGCAACGGAGTAAAACCCGAGTCCACCAATCCGGTATCAATGAAATGTGCAATGAATGCCTCTGCTACTGCAATACTGTCAGTGCAACTCTCTCCTCTGGTAATCAGCAATGAACGAGCAGCAGCCAATGTTGCATTAGACATCGGCTCGTTATCGCCGCGTTCTGCATCCATACAGTATGCTTCTGCAGCGCGCAAATCCGCCTCGATAATGTCAATTATTCCAATCGAGCATTCACCCTTCGACCGGTCATTCAACGAAAACGCGGTGCACTCCCCAATATCGCGATACAATTCGCTCCTGTCAAAGTTGACATGGCGTTGTCGGTACACCGCCAATTCCCGCTCCAGAATTTGATCAAGCGCAAGTCCCGACATAATCATCAGTTTTGCCAGATGCACCAGAAATCCAGGTACTGCCTGCGCAGGCAAATAACCTATGGACGCGCCCAGCGACAGCTCCCCTTCAGATGAAGCATCTGCGTTTCGAAAGAAGATGTCATACACCGGCACCAACTGTCCGCCAATGCGCCGCGCGCCTCCCTGCAATCCCAGATGGGCAATCTGGTGGGCTGCACAACTGTTGGGACAACCACTGATGCGAATCCGCGGCCAATCCGGTGGCAGGGGCACATTTAAGGTGGCGAATTCGGTTGTAATCGCAGTGTGCATCGCTCTCGAATTACACATCCCCTGCTTGCACACTGATGTTCCCGCACATGCCACCGGCTGTTTCTGTAACGCAGGCGATGACCATTCCGGCTGGATGTCATTCAATGAAGTTTGCAGTGTCTGTAGATATTCCCCTTTTACTCCATGCAGTCCCACTGATTGCAAATGACTGAGATGAATCGCAGCATGGGCCTGTTTGGCCAGCGCTGCCAGTGCGACGACCCGGGTTCCGTTCAAGATACCCAACGTTGGGCGCAACGACAACTGATACGTCCCTTTTTCAGACCCCTGCTTCCAATACCGCCTCGCATCTGCCAGCGTTTTTCCGGTTAAATCAAACACGGACCGGTGTGAGACTTCGAGTGGGGGTTCGTTTTCAAACTCGGAAAGTGACGCTGTATATAACCGTACCAGCTCCTCCGTACCGATTTTTTCTTTCAGGTGCCGAAGACGCGCGGTGCGTTTGTTTTTACGCTGTCCTTTCTGAGTAAACAAGGATATCAGCGCCAATGCGATTTTTGCCGTATCTGCAAAAGCTGCTTTCTTTTCGAGCACCATCCCCATGGACGGCCTGCTTCCAAGCCCTCCTGCGGCGCTCACTTCAAACTGACCCCTGCCATTTTCCGCTTTCGCCACAAAACCCAAATCCGCCGTTTTGGCACTGGCGCAATCATTCGCGCACCCGCTGAAGCAGATTTTGAATTTTCGGGGCAGTTGCACATCGTTTCGGCGACCCATCAGCAGTTCACTCAGCGCCAGTGCAAACGGCACCACATCTGTTGCCTGATGCGTGCAATACCCGGCGCCTGGACAGGTGATGATATTGCGCACACTGTTGCCGCCTGTATCAAGTGTGCAGATTTGCACATCCAGCAGCGCCCTGAGCAAAGGGGCAATGTTTTCTCGCGGAACATTGTGAATCTGCATGGATTGCCGCGTTGTCAAATGAATCGTCCCGTCCCCAAACGTTTCTGCCGCAACGCCAACCGCCGCCAGTTGAGAATGAGAGATAACTCCGGAGGGAATCCGGGCGCGCACCATGTACGCATTTGCAGAGCGCTGTTCATATACACCCATTTTTACGCGCTGCGCTTTATTCCGTACATCAGCCCAATCCGACACACGCCAGTCGGCGAGCATATCAATGAATTGTTGTTGTGCATGCCATACATCTTCCGGGTAGTGTACTTGCCGAAAATCATCTTCCTTTGCGACTTCGGTCAGCGTCACTTCTCGCGATACACCGTTTTCAATCACAAAGGCTCTGGTATCCGGCTGCTTTGTTGCCAGCGACACAATAAGATGTAGAAAACCGGGTTGAAACGCCAGCCGTTTGTCCTCTTCTGATGGTCTTGCCGGTGTTTCGGGATGACTGTGAATGACAGCCAATAGTTTTTTATTTCGCTTCCGAACGTGCTTCACCACAAAAAACTGTTCTTTGGGATTGAGCGAATAGTGCACCGGCGATGCATCCGCATTGGTCATCAGATAGATGGTATCGATTTCGTCGTGTTCACCCGCCAGCAACGCGCATGCTTCAAGTGGCGCAGTAGTCTTCGCGTGACGGGCAAATGTTTTAAGAATATGACTTTGAATTTTCATCGGTTTCCCTGTGATGTTCAGATTGCCAGCGGCACCTCGCAATTGGCTGCCGCAACTGGGGTCAGTTCTTTAATGGAAGGCGCTTCTCCGCATATGGGGCAATGGCTGTTTTTCTTAAATCTGAATTCTTTAAAGCCAGCACGTTTGGCATCGTAGCTCAGGCCACGGTTGACAAGTAAATCCCCAATGCCCAGCAGATACTTCAGCGCTTCAATCGCCTGAAGTACACCCATGAGTCCAACCTGTGCGCTCAAAATTCCAGCAGACGCGCAGGTGGGCACTGCGTCATCAGCGGGTGGTCTGGGAAAAATACACCGAAGGCACGCCGTGTCAGTGGTACGTACAAAAAGTTGCCCCTGAAACTGAAGGGCTCCGGCATGAACAAACGGTTTATTTGCCAGCACACACGCATCATTGATCAAGAACTTGGCGCCAAAACTGTCCACTGCATCCACTATCAAATCATAACCGTCAATGAGCTGCAAAATATTGGTATGGTCGGCAAACACATTGTGGGTCTCCACCTGCACATCCGGATTCAGGGCGCTTAATGTTTTTGCAGCGGACGTCACCTTAGGTTCGCCCACACGGTCTGTACTGTGCAAAATCTGGCGCTGGAGGTTGGAGAGTTCCACCTTGTCAAAATCGACCAGGCCAATTCTCCCCACGCCCGATGCCGCCAGATAATACGCGGCCGGTGAGCCAAGCCCACCGGTCCCAATAACCAGCACCGAGCTTTCCAGCAGTTTCGCCTGACCGTCGCCACCAATTTCCTCCAGAATAAAATGTCTGGAGTACCGCTCGATTTGTGTTTCCGTAAAGTCTACTGCACCGCCCCCCATGAAGTAGATAAATTCGACTTCGGCGCCTTCAGCGATTAGCGCATCCTGGAATTTATCGCGGGATACGATTTCGCCGTTCAATTCCACAGACACCATCTCCGGATTTTCCACCGCCAGTTCGTGCAGCAAATCTTCAATAGCGCCGCTTGCGAGGGTGACTGATTTTTGTTCACCGTTCACTGTAATATTCATTTGTCTTCCTTTCCTTTATCCATTGCCTGCAGCAGGTCTTTCAGAATGTCGTCCTGGTTTTCAAGCCCCACCGAAATTCGTATCTGGCCTTCGGTCATGCCTGCTTTCGCCTGTTCTTCGGGGGTCATCATCGAACCGATGGTCGTTGGGGTATGCACAGCCAGCGTTCTCGCATCTCCCAGATTGGTGGAGATGCTGATGAATTTGAGATGGCGTAATACAGAGTACGCCTGCTGACGTGTACCAAAATCGAGCGTCAGCACATTGCTGAATTGACTGTTCAACACACTCACTGCTCTTCGATGTTCGACGTCATCGGGGAGTCCGAGATAACGTACGATTCGAATTCCTGAATCTTTTGACAACGCAGTCGCAAGGTACTGCGCACTGTCTGAGGATCGCTTCAGCCGAAGCGGCAGCGTCTCGATTCCCATCAGCGTGGATTCAGCTACCTGTGGCGCCATGCAACCGCCCATATCCGCCAGATACTGTTTCTTTAAAACATAAAGAAACGCCAGACGCCCTTTAGCGGCAGCGCTTCTATTGAATCCGTATTTCGTCGCAGCGTTTTTCCAGTTGAATCCGCCCGTATCCACCACTGCGCCGCCAATCACCCGCCCATGCCCGGCGATAATTTTTGTGGTGGAATGAATCACAATGTTTGCCCCCATCGCTTTAGCGCTCCAGCCCACAGGCGATGTAAACGTGCTGTCGAGCACCAGCGGCACGGCGCCTTTTATTTTTTTTAGAATATTCAAATCAGTGACACGCAGGCTCGGGTTGGCGACTGTTTCGGCAAATATCATTGCCGTATTCTCATCGATAAGCGACGAAACGGCTGCTTCATCTCCAGGAGAAAAATACCGAATTTCCACGCCGAATCGGGTCAGGGTCCGGTTAAATAATGAAACGGTGCCGCCGAATAGTGAATCGCTGGCCACAATATTGGCGCCGGATTTACAGAGCGCCATCGTCACGGCGGTAATTGCCGCCATGCCCGATGCGAACGCCACGGCACCGATACCGGATTCGAGCGTCGCCAGGCGCTGCTCCAATGCGTTCACCGAAGGGTTGCCTATTCGTGAGTAAAGGTATCCTGGTGCGCGATCGGCAAAGACGCGTTCAATATCTTCCGCATTCTCATAACCGAAAGCAGCCGAATTCACCGTGGGATGAATCAGCGGCCCCTTTCTCGCTGAAGAAATGTCTCTGATGCACAATGTTTCTTTTTCCAAAGAGGTCACTCCTTTCAGGACCGGCGCCGATGACGACGCGATAATAATATTAATCCTATAAGGTTAATAGGAATTAAGCGAAAATTTTTTTATATCATATAGTTAAATTCGACATTACTTCGCCGTTTGTTATGCTCATCCAAAAAGTGCTCCATGGTCATTTCCTCATAAATTTCGAGGGTTACATCCCTCACCCGCTCCCACATGGGACGAAAAACGCAATCATCGCCCTGTTCACAAAGCCCCTTTTTCCCTTCATGTAAACACTCCACCGGTTCGATGGGTCCCTGCATACAACGAAGCACCGACGCTACGGAAATCTGGCGGGGTGGCCGGGATAAGTGATACCCCCCCTGCTTGCCCCGATATGAAATCACGAACTCGCCTTTGCGCAAATCGGTGAGCAGGGCCTCCAGAAACTTGGCGGGAATGCCCTGTTTCTCCGATATATCCTGCACACTGCGCAGCTGCGACTGATTGGCATCGTAGGTTTTCGATAGCTCAAACAGCGCCAGAAGCGCATATTGTATTTTCCGTGGAACGTACATATCCCTCCTTCCCTATAGGAATAGCAGGATATCAATTGGACGACAATCAGAATTTTTCAGCATGAACATGTTTCAATCCGCAGTCAGACAGTTCAATCCATGCACCAATTTGTCTGTCCTCCCCAAAAAACCCATCGGCACGTGATAACCGAACTTCAAACGACTGCAATCGAAAAATGTCTGTCATTTCGGCGCAGGAAAATCGCGAGAATATTGTCAGAGTTGCAATTTCTCGAGCGGACAGCCGGGATTTTGAAGGGTGATGATTCACTGCTCCCGATGGGGGCTCATAATAATGCCCCGTCTTCCAGATAATACCCCGTCTTCCAGTCCGGGTTATTTACTGGTTATGTGTCTATCAAGCATTTCCGCCAGCTCCGCTCTTGTAAAGGGCTTTACAAGTCTGTCGGTAAATCCATATTCGGCCGGATTGGCCATGACCGGATCTTCTGAATAACCACTGGAAACAAAGGCTAACAAATTCTGATCGATTTTTTTTAATTGTTTTATTGTTTCCTTTCCCCCCTTTTTACCGGGAATGGTTAAATCAAGCACAGCTGCAACATATGGTTTTTTTGTGCGAAAAGCCCTGTTTGCCATCTTAATGGCTTCATCGCCATGCACGGCATATTCAATCGAATACCCCATCGATTCAAGCATATCGCCCACAACCTCTCTGATGTACTTTTCATCATCCATAATGAGTATGCGACCCGTGCCTTTGTGTGCATATGCCTTACCGGTGGTCCGCGTTGCGGTCGTTTGTTCTGAAGCGGGCAAATATATATGAAAAGTCGTACCCTTACCCGGTTCGGAGTTCACGGTAATTTTTCCATCATGTTTTTTGATGATGGAATATACCGTCGCAAGTCCAAGCCCTTTACCTTTTTGTTTAGTGGTGAAAAACGGGTCAAAAATACGTGACAGTATGGCTGGCGGTATTCCGACACCGGTATCCGCAAAGGAAACATGAACGTATTTTCCCTGCTTAAAAGATGAATTTCCCCCCTGGTTGATCTCCATATTCTCAGCATTCACCGTAATCGTTCCGCCGCACGGCATGGCCTGAACGGCGTTAATGACAAGATTGTCAATGATTTGAGCGAATTGGTTCTCGTCGAAATCACAAAGCCAGAGGTCGTCTGGAATGGTAAACAGAGCGGCAGTACTGGAACCGCTTAAGGCAAATTGCGTATTCTCCCTGATAACAGGAATAAGCGAACCGGTTTTTCGAACAGGAACACCGCCTTTTGCAAATGTGAGGAGTTGGTACGTAAGATTCTTCGCGCGGGTAAAGGCCTTCATCGCTTTTTCAAGATAATCAGCGGTCTGGCTTTCAGAAATGCACGACTCTGCAGCGAGTTCGATATAACCAAAGATACCACAAAGTAAATTGTTGAAATCGTGTGCAATACCACCGGCAAGTATGCCGATGGCATTTATCTTATCAGCTTGCTGAGCACTATCCAGTAATTTCTGTTTTTCGGTGATGTCACGGAAAACCAGCACAACGCCGACTATTTTATTGTCGGCGTCCTTGATTGGCGCACCGCTATCGGCGATTATTCGCTCGGTACCGTCCCGTGAAATCAGAATGGTGTGATTGGCCAGCTCGACACTATCGCCTGTAGAAAGAACCTTTTCAACCGGGTTTTCACAGGGTTGGCGGGTATTTTCATTGATAACTTTCAACACTTCGTCAATCGGTTTTCCCGCTGCTTCACTCTGCGTCCATCCGGTGAGCTTCTCGGCTACTTTGTTAATGATGACTATTGCTCCCAGTGTATCGGTGGTTATCACTCCATCACCGATGCATCGCAGTGTTGTGTCAAGGCGCTCTTTCTCCGCGGCAACGGCTTCTTCCGCCCGTTTGCGTTCTCTGCGGTTCTCCGCCTCGGTCAGTGCACGTTTTATCGCCGGTACAAGGCGCGAGAGTTTTTGCTTAAGCACATAATCTGTAGCACCTCTGGTCAACCCTTCAATTGCCGCGTCCTCACCCATGGTTCCGGAAACGAAGATGAATGGTATATCAGGGCATCGTTCCTGCGTCAGTCGGAGGGCGGACATGCCATCATACATCGGCAGTTGAAAATCAGCCAGGATAACGTCATACCCACCCTGGTGCAGTGCTTTTTCGAATTCAGGGCTGGTTTGAACGACGTCTATTTGACACTTCAAATGGCCTGCACTGAGGTTTGCCCCGACAAGTTCTCTATCAGCCGGATCATCTTCCAGGTGCAGAATGCGGATTGGTTGCTCCATTTTATATCTTCCTTTTTTAGGAATCGTCTAACGCTATTTTACGATGTCCGGTGGTGGTTCATTTAGCAGTGCCCAGAAAATGCCGGTATTTTTTACCGCCTGGATAAATTCGACGAAATTCACCGGCTTAACAACATAGGCGTTGATGCCGAGTCTGTAGCACTCCTGCAGATCATGGTCTTCGCACGAAGAGGTAAGGATCACGATGGGTATTAATCGCATATGCTCATCCTCTTTGAGCAGTCGCAGAAACTCAATACCTCCCATTCGCGGCATTTTGAGATCGAGGAGTATCACCACCGGGTTGCCTTCGGGTTTATCAGCAAACTGACCTCTCCGGTGAAGGTAGTCCAACGCCTCGACGCCGTCACGTGCAACCCCGATTTCGTTGACGAGTTTGCTCTCCTTGAGCGCCGTCAGTATCAATTCGATATCATTCGGATCATCTTCGACAAGAAGTACATGCTCCAATTTTTGCATAGCTACACTCCTTTTTCCTGTAAAGGTAAGGCTATATAGACCGTTGCCCCCCGGTTTACAGATCCTTCGGCCCAGACTCTGCCGCCATGTCTGCTGATAATGCGACGGACATTTGCCAGGCCGATACCTGTACCCTCGAATTCATCAACTCTATGCAGCCGTTGGAAAACCCCGAACAATTTATCGGTATAGGCCCGATCAAAACCGACGCCGTTGTCCCTGACAAAGATAATAAGCTCTCCATCATTGAGGTGACAACCGATCTCGATCTCAGCCTGCTCACGCGTCCGGGTAAACTTGACGGCGTTGGAAATCAGATTGACCATTGCCGTTCGTAAAAGAGACCGGTCGCCGGTGGCTATCGGAAAATCGGCGATGTGCCAATGGATTTTCCTGTCGGTAATATCCGGGGCAAGCTCCTGCAGGGTCTCGCGCACAATGGTATTGAAATCAACCTGCTGCCTGGCCATCTCCTTGCGCCCCATGCGGGAAAAGGAGAGGAGGTCATCGATCAGCGTTCCCATATACCTGGCGGCCCCGGAAATCCTGTCCATGTAATGTCTGCTTTCTTCGTCAAGTGAGGCGGAGATCCGCGGCCTGAGAAGATCCATAAAACCATTAATGTGCCGCAAGGGGGCGCGCAGGTCATGCGAAACGGAATAGGAAAAACTCTCCAGTTCTTCATTCGCTATTTCCAGTTGGGCGGTGCGCTCTGTCACGCGCTTTTCGAGTTGCTGGTTGAGTTTACGGATTTCCTCTTCCGCCTGTTTACGCTTGGTAATGTCACTGACCATCGCAAAGGAACCCAAAAACCGATGCTCATCGTCGAAGATGGGGGCAGCCGAAGCAAGGACCCACACGGTTTTCCCATCCTTGCGGCGTAAGCGGCGCTCATAGAGCTCTGGTATACCCTTGCGATGGTTCTCCATTTTTTCGGCGTTATCGGACACATCCTCCTCGAACATAAAGGTGGTGAGCGCCTTTCCGGTCATCTCACCAGGAGAATAACCGAGTATTTCAGCCATTCTGGCGTTGACGAAAGAGGTCATGGCGTCCTGATCGAGCTGCCAGATCCCCTCGTTGGCCGTATCCACGATGCGGCGGTACTTCACCTCGTTGGCCTGTAATGCTTCGTAAACCAGGGCGTTCTCTATTGCGATTACCGCCTGGGCGGCAATCATTTCTATGACGGTCAGCCTATCGGGTGTAAAAACATGGGTAGCAAGATCGTTTTCCAGATAAAGTAACCCGACCAGACTGGCCTGCTTGACAATAGGGAAGCACAACACGGATTTGGGGTGTCGGAGCGAGAAATATGGGTCCGCGCAATAGGGATTCTGACCGGCAACATCTTCCAGGAGAACCCTATTCCGACTGCGGCGGACGTAATTGAGAATGGACGCAGGGAACAGAGTTTCAGGAAGACCCGGGGCACGGTGAACCTGCATGACCACGTTCTGGTTTTCGACGCGGGCTTCGGCCGCCAGAGTCAGTTCTTCCTTCCGGACCAGAAGCAGATAGCCTTGCCGGGCGCCGGCGTTTTCCAGCACTATGCGCATCAGAGTCTTGAGCAGGTTATCGAGAAGGATTTCGCCGGAGATGGCCTGCGAAGCCTGGACTACCGCAAGAATATCAATATCATTGTTCCCCGTCGACAAAGTCCCTGTCGAAGCGAGCGGATGCGCTTCGCGCAGTTGCGGGTAGCGTTGCTTCAGTTGCCGAACCTTGCCGGCAGCCCCCCAGCGACCATAACACGCCATCGCTTCTACCCGATAGGTCCGGGCGAACTTGTCAAAGCCCCGTTGCTGGTAGAAATCAGCAGCCAGTTCGTAGGCCAGCGCTTCGTTCTCGACGAACCCATTTTCCCGGGCAGAAGCGATGGCCTTTTCGTAAAGTTGTATGGCGTCAAGGTCGCGATTTTCAAGGCGGGCGATCTCAGCCGACACCAGTGCATGCTTGTCTCCGAACGTTGGTGGATAGATTTCTGCCCACTCATGCAGCTGTTCCTGGTGTGCCTTCGGGAGATCGCACCATCCTGCCTGCCCGTTGACGGAAGAATGTCCATGGCGCGCCATGACCGCCAGAGCGGAATAGCAATAATAGTCGAGCAACGGGGTTTGGCCGGCTGCGGCCCACATCAGGGACTTCGCCTTGTCCGCCGCTGCGAGGGCCTCGGTAAAGTCGCCTGAATGGTAGCGCGCCTTCATCTTCAGCACCCAGTAAAACCACACCATCGTGGGCATCCGGTCTGTCGTCAGTTGCGCCTCGAACTGCGTCTCATCGAACTGCGAATCGCTAAACGTTGAGAAGGTCGCTGTTCGGCCCTGCATGGTCGCGATGAAGCGCTGCTGACCAACGATGATGTCCGCGATGTCGTCATAGCGGGCCGTCCGGACGAAAGCCAGGCATTTTTCCGACTCTCTCCACACCACATCGAGCGGCTCATTCCGCAGCAGAAGGGCGGCCACCAGATGGAACATACTGTAGCAGGCGAATGTCACCGCCCCGGTTTCAGTCGCGCTGCGAATGGCCGTCCGATGGAGATCGATCACGTTTGCGAGTGACTGAGTCCAGAAGGCAACCATACCCATTGAGAAATTGATTTGTGCCTGGTGGGCGACAAACCCATGCTTCTCAACCAGGTCGCAAGCCAATCTGGCGAAACGATGACCGTCGTGGTACCGGTGAAAATCAGGACCGAGGAACACGCCGAGACCGGAATAGCCGTGTGCAGATGGACCGCTCGCTCCGTGCAGAAGGCTGATGTTTACCATTCGGCAAACCGCCTGGCGAAACAGATTCATATCGGCGAAATAGGACGGAGGGAGCAGGGCCGAGAGCATATCCATGGCGGCCTGTAATTCCGGATCGGTGATCAGCGGCTGATTGACAAGCGTCTCGATCGGGCGCCCGGCCAGGTTCCGCCAGACGGTCTCGTATTCCTCCAGGACCTGCTCCCATGCGGGGTGAACAGGAAAGTCGATACCAAACAGGCGCAGGCACATGAGTGCAGTATCAATGGCATGCGTGTATTCGCCCCTCACAACACACAACTGAACCCTGAGATGATAGACTGCGGCTTTGTCGACGTTCGAAGCAGCATGCTGTAGCAACTCTGAAATCCGTTGTCCGGCCTGTTCCATATTACCGGTCAGAAACTCGCACTCGGCCAAACTGGACTGAATGGCAAAAGTGAGCGCGTAGCACCGCTTCCAACTGTCCGCGGCCAGGAGCGCTTCACCGGCGGCAAAATACTTCCGCGCCGAGGTGTAAGCCGCGGCCCTCCTGGCATTTTTACCGGCAATAAGGTTAAGTTCAGCGATCCGCTCACGCTCATCGGGCAGGGAGATTAGTCCAGTGGCACGGTTAAACTGGTTCACGATATTGAAAATGTTCTCGTCAGTGTCCTCTGGCGCCATGCGCGACAACAACAACCTGCCAATCCGCAGATGAGTAGTCGGCCGCTCGTCTTCCGGGATGAGCGTGTAGGCAGCCTCCTGCACACGGTCGTGAACGAATACGTAAGCATCTTCAACACTGAAGATCTGTCCCGCACGCTCTGCTTCCCAAAGGGTCGCGTGCAGCGCCTCCCCGGATTGCCCGTACACTGTGCTCAGTGTGGCGCTATTTGCGACGTTTCCCAGACAGGCGAACAGTTTCAGCGCTTCCAGTGTCTCCGTAGGCAGGCGAGTCAGTTTCCCGACCATCAGATCGATCACATTGTCGGTTAAGTGCCTGGCGTGAATACGGGCCAGGTCCCAGGTCCAGCGTCGCGCGTCCATGTCGAAGACGAGCAGTTTTTCCTCGACCAATGAGGTCAGGAACTGGATGACGAAGAAGGGATTGCCGCTGGTTTTCTCATATAGTACCTGAGACAAAGGAAGCGCACTCTGCTGATCACAGTGAAGGGAATCAGCAACGAGATTGTTGACATCGCTGATGGCCAGGGGCGCAAGCACGATTTCCCGCAACCCGGAACCGTGCTTGCGGATCGCATCGAGTATTCGCATCAGCGGATGTGTGGGACCGACTTCGTTATCCCGGTAGGCGCCAATCAAAAGAAGATGGCGCACTTCCTGTGTGGTCACCAGCTGTTCGATCAATTCGAGCGTGGACGCATCCAGCCATTGGAGATCATCGAGAAAAAGGGCGAGCGGATGCTCCGGCCTTGCAAACACTTTGAGGAACCGCAGCAGCACCATTTTGAAACGGTTCAGCGCCTCCTGTGGCGGAAGCTCAGGCACCGGCGGCTGCTGGCCAATGATGAGTGCGACTTCGGGGATAAGGCTGGTGATGAGCTGTCCGTTTGAACCTAGCGCCTGCCGAATCATCTCCCGCCACGTGATCACCTCGGCCTTGCTCATTGTGAGGATCTGGCGGATGAGCATTTGGAGAGCCTGCACCAGAGTGGCGTAGGGAATGTCGCGCTTGTACTGGTCGAACTTACCCGTCGCGAATAAGCCATGCGGTAGAACCAGCGCCTTGTGAAGTTCGTAGACCACAGCGGTCTTGCCGATGCCCGAATAGCCGGACACCAGCATAATCTCCGGCGAACCACTCACAACCACTCGGTCGAGAGCCGCAAGCAGGGTATCGATCTCGGATTTCCTGCCGTAGAGCTTTTCCGGGATCAGCAACCGGTGGGGCACATCGTGGACGCCGAGCGGGAAAGAATTGATGCGGCCGTTCGTCTCCCATTGCTTCAGGCAATGGTTGAGGTCAGCTTCGAGGCCCCCGGTGCACTGGTAGCGTTCCTCAGTAGTCTTGGCCAGGAGTTTCATGACCATCTCCGAAAGCGGTTCGGGAAGGCCCGGGACTCGATGGCCCGGTGGTTCCGGCTGCCGGGCAATATGGCAGTGCACCCATTCCATCGCATCTTTGGCCGTAAACGGCAACTCACCGGTGAGCATCTGGTAGAAGGTTACGCCCAACGCATACAGATCACTGCGGGAATCAATCGAACGGTTCATTCGGCCGGTCTGTTCCGGGGCCATGTAAGCCAGCGTGCCTGCAATGACTTCAGGCGGCTCCGGCATCTGCCGTTCTCGCGGTAGACGGGAGGCGATGCCCAGACCGGTAAGCCAGACGTGGTTGTCTGCATCCAGCAGCACGTGTTCCGGCTTTATATCCTTATGAACCAGTTCATGGCAATGGATCTCGGTCAGGGCGGTGGTGATACCAATGGCAATCTGGAGGAATGACAGAACATCCATTGGCGAACCGAGCATGGATGCCAGGGTTCGGTCGGGTCCCTGTTCGAGGATCATGAATACGCTGCCGTCGCAGCGCTCCAGCACAAGTGGTCGGGCGATCCGCTTTAAATCCAGATCGCGGCAGAGCTCGTATTCGTGTTCCAGCCGATCCACGAGAAACGACGTCGGACGCAGAGACGCAGGCGTTTTACCCAGAACCGGCAGGTCGTCAGGCGCACGGACAAATTGACAGAGGACTATATTGCCGTCGTCCCAGATAGGAGTGACTACATTGTAGCCGGGAAATGTCATTCGGTTGGTCTCCGGCGCGAATTCGCATCGTTCACCTGATGGTACTTTATCCATAATGAACCCCTATATGAAACAAGGCAGAGTCTTCATCAGACCCGCAGGATAAAATAAAACGCTGTCCCTTTTTCAACTTTCCCTGTCAGGTTGTTTTCCAGGTGGAGGATACAAATCACTTTACCGCGGCTTAATAGCGGCATACAGGCAAGAGATTTTACCATTGCATGGTTGGTGTGTGCATCATGAATAAATGCGCCATTATTAACCGCATCATCAATGAAAACCTTTGCGTGCGTCCTTGCCACCAAACGAACTGCATTCAGCGAGGAATATCGGAAATTCAAAGTACCTTTTGGGGTAACTTGAAATCCGGCATCACTGCTCGGAACTCCCTGTTTCCATGTCCTCATATCCAGGATAGTAGCGGTTCTGCGAAAAATATGTATCTTAAAACGTGTTTGCTATTCATCAACGTTGAATTTTTTTCGATCTGATTGTTTTTTTCTGTTGCGATTTGATGGAAAGCAGGAAACCTCTTTGAAATTGCCTTTTCCGAAACTGACCGGTCCTGGAAACAGTTTTGTTATGATAAATGACCTGGACGGAAATGTGCCGGCTCACTGAACAATCCAGGATGAAATCCGAGTACTCAGCGATAGGCTCTCTTATTTAGCGACAGCAACAGCTTACCCCGTGCTCGCTCGATGTTTTCGAGCAAGCCCTTCTGCGTCCAGAGCGCGCTCCGAATCCAATGCGCC
>JBNKCR010000098.1:0-456898 GCA_050287845.1 Polyangia bacterium | reverse complement strand
GGTATTCTCGTAACCAAACATATTCGATTGACCAAAAAGCAGAAACAGATGAAAAACCGGCTCCCCATCCGTGTCGGTATCCGTATCGGTATCTGTATCAGTGTCTGTATCCGTATCGGAATCGGTATCTGTATCCGTGTCCGTGTCGGTGTCCGTATCTGTATCCGTGTCGGAATCGGAATCCGTATCCGTGTCGGAGTCGGAATCTGAGTCTGTATCGGAATCGGTATCAGAATCTGTGTCTGTATCGACATCCGAGTTGCTTTCGCTGGAATCCGAGTTGTCGCTACCCGATTCGCCGCAGGCGTTCAGCATCAGCGCAACAATGGTGGCCAAGGTCAGTCCGGAAATTCTGAGTATGTACATCATAAAAACCTTCTTTCAAGTAAGGGGAGCCCACCCTGATCTGACCCCCATTCTGTACTAGCATGTGGCGTATCATAATGGAAAGCGGGTGGTATATTGGATTTTTATTGCGGATTGCTGTGCTTCTGCGTGGGATAGCTGGCCAATTCAGCCGAGATAGAATCGGATGCGGACACCGCCCATGGGGATGGGGGCGGAGGTATTGAGGAAATCGATACCGGTTTCGAGGGCCTGTTTGTGGTCGCTCGCAATCAGGCAGAGCTGCCAGTCTGGATGACGTTTTTTCAGGTCGCCAATTTGTCGGTAGAGGAATTGCACGGCGGCCAGCCGTTTGCCCCATGGGGGGTTGACGATGAGGAGCCCCGGTGATTCTGAAAGCGTCAGATTTGAGATCTCCACTTCCTTAAAGGATATCCGGTCTTTGAGTCCAGCGGTTCGCGCATTGTGGATGGCGGCATCAAGTGCAGAGGCGGAAATATCAGAAGCCTGGATGAGCGTATCCGATGGCCTGCTGAATCGGGCGCCCCGCTCTTTTTCTGTTTTCAGGATATCGCTGTCGAACGAGGGCCAGTTTTCAAAGGCAAACCGGCGATGGCGCCCCGGGCTGATGCGCCCGGCAATGAGTGCCCCCTCGATGGCCAGGGTACCGCTGCCGCACATGGGGTTGATAAGCGGAAATTCCCCGGTGTAGCCGCAGAATTGCAACGCGGCCGCGGCGGTGGTCTCCCGCAGGGGGGCCTCGGTCACGTGGGTCCGGTAGCCCCGTTTGTGGAGGTGATCGCCGCTGGAGTCCACACTGACAGTTACCATATCGCGAATGACCCGCACCTGAATTGCCACGGTGTTCACCATCGAATGATCCGGTGCCTGCTGACACAGGGGGTTCTTTTTCAGGCCGACCTGACTTCCAATGGCGTTGGCCACCCGTTCGGCCACTGCGCCGCTGTGATAGATGCGGGATTTCTTGCAGATAGCATTGATTACCACGGTTGACCGGGCGGTGACGTAATTGGCAAAGGGCAGTTCTGACGCCGCTTTCTGGAGATTCGAAAGGTGGGTTGCGGCAAATTGCCCGATTCGAATCAGAATTCGGTCGGCAATCCGGGACTGCAGATTGATGCGCGCCATGGTGTCCGGGCCGCCAGTAAAAGACACGCCCCCCGCTTCTTCGTTGGCGTTGCCCACATTCAGCTGCTTGAGTTCGCGCAACAGAAGGGTTTCCAGTCCTGGAGCGCATCCGGCGAATAACTGCGGTCTTTTGTGATGATGATCAGGCATTCATGGGGTCTGTCGGTTCAGCAGGTCGATGGCTATCTGTGACCAGGATTCCAGCTCGTCTCTCCCTGGCCCTGCGAGATCCGCGATTCTGACAAATCCCGATTCGGTAATCTGCTGTTCGCGCTTGCCCACATGTTTGCCGGAAAGTTCGCACACGTGAATGATGCCGAAATGGACTTTTCCCACCTCGTTGGAGTCATCGTTGAGCAGGGCCACAATCCGGGGATCGAAGTCGCCGTCCACCACTACTTCTTCGTTGATCTCCCGCTTGACCGCTTCGATGTATGTGGCCATGTCCTCCGATGCATCGTCCGCCTGGGCTGTCTGCTGATCGATGGGATTCACATGCCCGCCGATGCCGATGGACCGATTACCCACCAGTCGGGTTTCGCCGGCTTTTTTACCCCGAACGTAGGAAAATACTTCGTTGTTGTATTTAAAAATGACATAAGGAATGATTTGCTTGAGGCTCGGGTCTGATTCGGCATCGATTCGCAGATGAAAATGATTGTTTCCGGCCTTCAGAATTTCATTCATATATTTTTCAGTTTCACTCGAAGTGCCGTTGAAGTATCCCAGCGCATCAAACAGTGTTCTGGGAAACACCAGCACTTTTTCGCCTTTGTATTTATCCATATTCATACCTCTGTTCATTGTCCCGAAGGTGACCGGGGGTTCTGGGAGGCCACGTTACACCATGAGGCGGCGAAGTCAATACGCCGTCATGGCCAAAAGGCGGTGGAAAAATCAAAAAATCGGTTCACAATTCTGAGGAGTTACGTGTTATCACCACGGACGCTAGATCGAATCAATGTGTAGTCGGGCGGCCATTGGACGCATTGGCGGCTGTTGATTCGGAAGGACAAAGGGTTCAGGCACGATTTAATGAGGGTTATACGGATCTGGACCAGATCGGATAGGCGCTGACTGCCCGTCGGCGATTCTTATCGGCGGTGACATTGGCTGAGGCGAGGATTGATGGCAGCAAAATCAACGCATATCCGAACCGGCAATACTAACGTCAAAACATAGAGGGAAAATGAAACATTTGATTTTTATTGCTTTAGTCGTGGTGCTGGTGCCGGTTTCGGCGTTGTGCAACGATGCTGCCGCGTATGAGGCATATGGGTTACTGATTGGAAGCAATCGGGCGGCAACGGGGCAGACGCATCTGTCGTATGCCCATCGGGATGCACGCCGGATGGAACAGACACTGAAGGATGTTTCCGGATTCGTCGATGAAAACCTGACGTTGTTGCTCGACCCGGACAGATCCCAGGTGGAGTCCGCCATCGACGACGTTGCCAGGATACTGCAGGAGAAGGCGCAGCTGGATGAAAAGACAGTGTTTCTTTTTTATTATTCGGGGCACGCACGATCCTCGGGATTGAATCTTGGCGCCGATGATTTTCCCCTCTCTGAATTGAAGGCCCGGCTTCGGACTCTGCCGGCAACGGTGACGGTGGTGCTGCTCGATGCCTGTCAGAGTGGTGCGATCTCCAATGTGAAGGGCGTTGGCACTGCCGCGCCGGATCAGGTGTTTTCGTATAACTCGGTGGACCAGCTGAATGTGTCGGGGATGGCCGTCATTGCATCGAGTTCCGGAAGCGAACTGAGCCAGGAGTCTGACAAACTGCGGGGATCTTATTTTTCCCATCACTTCACAGTCGGATTGCGCGGCGCGGCGGATGCGGATGAGAATGGGGTGGTTACCCTGGCCGAAGCGTACAATTATGCATACAACCAGACCCTTTCCACCACGGCGCTCACGGCGGTGGGCCGGCAGCATGCGACCCTGGAGATGAACCTGAAAGGGAAGGGCGATATGCCCATGGCCTGGCCGTCGAAATCCCGGGCTGCCCTGAAGATTCGCAGTGGATTTGAAGGAGAGATTCTGCTCACCCACCGAAAAAGCGGTACGGTGGCTGCGGAGATTCGAAAGGTGAAAGGTCATGCCTTCAGTGTGGCGCTGACCCCGGGCGGATATGAGGCGCTGGTGACGCTGTCCGACAGCAAGGCCTATCAGTGCCTGATTGAAATCGCACGGGAAGAGGTGCAGATTCTGGATTTGTACCGTTGCACCCCCCTCGCCCTGGAAGCTCAGACCGCAAAGGGGAGTGCGCTGGTGTACCGGGTGACCGGGAAAGAACGACCCCGTCGCCGGGAGTATCTGATGATGGAACTTCAGTTCGGATACTTTGGTGCCGGAGATTCGCCCTACACCCGCAGGCTGGAGGATTTTCAGTACAAGGGGTTGGACGAGAGCAAAGCTTTCGGTATGGGGGTTGCCGTTGTGGGGACGCCGCTGCCGTTTCTTTCGGCGGGGGTTGAGTTTGCCACCATGGATCGCCGGGAAGGGGTGAGTGGTCTGATGTCCCATGATCAGGAGGTGTCATGGCAGAGCTACCGGGTGGGGGGATTTGTTCGGGGTAATCTGATTCTGGGCAGCGCCATGTTTGTGCCGTATGCCCAGGTGGGGGCGGGTTATGCTTTTGCGAAGTTCAGCTATGAGTACGACAACGGTACGAGTGTGGGGGTGGATGCAAGTGATTTTTCCGGCCCCTACTTTGCGGGAGCGCTTGGGATTCAGATGAATCCGACGCGCCTCTTCGGCATCACCCTGGCCCAGCTGTCGTACACCCGGGCCCATCTGGTGGAGATGACGGAGCCCGGATTTGATGAACAGCACGACAACGGGGGCATCTCGGTTTTCACCGGGATTCGCGTCGGGTATTAGCGTCATGGCACGGTTCAGTTACAAAGCATTGCGGATGCTGATTCTGTTGGTCGGGGGACTGCTGGGGGCGTGCACGGCCCAATCTACTGACGAAGCACTGGCAGCGGGAGAAGAAGCCGACACCGAGCAGGTCAATGACGCCGATGGCGGGATGTCGTTGGATTTCTCGGCGAGCTGCACTGCGGAGGATTGTCGGAATCTGGTGCTCGAAGGAGCGGTGGAGCCGGGTGTGCCCACCTGGCATCGGCGGGCGGAAGGCGTCGCGCTGGTGGGAGATCGGGTGGTGATGCAATCGGTCGATGATTTTGCGGCGCATCCGGACCGGGACGTGGACTGCTATCTGATTCGCCTGATGGGTGCATGGGACAGCAGCGTGACGCTGCGGGTGCGGATTGAAGGAGAATATGGACTGTTCGGGATTGCTGAATACGAGGATCCGATGGATGAGGCACTGCAGAATATTCCGGAGGGAGATTTTGAATTTACGGAGGTGGTGAACACGGGCGCCTGGAAACCATGGGAGTTGCTGGTTCGGGCAATTAAAGTGCGGGGGCAGATGACTTTTCGCATTGAAAAAGAGGGCGAGGGAGATGCCCGGTTTCTGTACATTCAGATTTCCGGAGAAGCAGACTGCGATGATGGCGCAGTGGAAGTGGATTGAACCATGATTGCGGTAATGAAAATATTGCTGATTGTTTCAGTATGCATCGGGCTGATTGGATGTGCGGCGTCGACGAACAGTGCTGATGCAGATGATGATTCGAATAGAGATGCGGATAGCGCCTCGGAGTGGGGATACACGCCGCTGGATTTTTACCGACAGTGCTCAGATGTGGAATGCGATTTCAGGATGTTCGAGGGAGAAAAAATGCTGCGGGGGCTGAGCACCTGGCATCCGCGGGACACGGGGTTTTCGTTTGTTGGCGATCCGGTGCTGATTTCAGTGACTGACGAGTTTGCCGCGCACCCGGATGTACCCATTGCCTGCTATTCGGTATCGCTGCTCGGGTACTGGGATGAGGATGCCCGGATATTTCTGGAGGTCAAAGGAGAGTACGGGATTTTCGGATTGACCCAGTCGGAATCCGAAAGTGAGACACTGCCCGTGTCGGACGTGGAACCACAGGCGTTTCTTTTTGAAAAGCGCATCATAAACGGCAACTGGAAGCCGTTTGACATAACCCTTCGGACATTGAATCACAGGGGCCGGCTGGATTTCAGTATCCGAAAGGAAGGCAGCGGACAGGCGGTGTTTTATTCAATTGAAGTGGATGGGGAGAGGGAATGTCCCGCGAACGCCGAACAGGTGGATAGTCCCGCGAACGCCGAAGAGGTGGACTGACACCGGATGGATATTTATCAGAGATATGGGCCGGCTTTGATTCGAAAATGCACCCGAATGCTGGGAAGCGTCGAGGATGCGGAGGATGTCGTGCAGGGACTGTTCTGTGATTTGCTGAGAAAAGGAAAGACCGATGTGGATTTACCGTATCTGTATCGAGCATCGACAAATCGCTGTCTCAACCTGATTCGGAACTCCAAAAAGAGGACCCACCTGCTGACCACTCAGGGAAAGGTGGTTGATGAAGAGAATGTGAGTAGAACCGACGAAGCGTCGGCGAACAGGGATTTACTGGAGAAGGCGTTGAAGAAGCTCGATAAGAAGTCCCGTCAGATTCTGGTGTATCGTTTTTACGACGATATGACCCAGGATGAGATCGCCACGCTGACCGGTTACAGCAGAAAGACTATCGGAAAGAAATTACAGCTGATTCGGACAACGGTGACGCAGATGGCAGGCGTCGGTTTTCCGTTGTCCGAGGCTGGAGGTGACGCATGACAACACCCAATTGTACCAGTGCACCATTGTCGTGGCTGGTGATGGAACAGTACCATCTGGGGGAACTCCCGCCCACGGAGCGAGAACGGGTGCGACAGCATCTGGAACATTGCCCCGGATGTGCGAAGTGTATGGATTCAATTGAAAATTCCAGTATTCGCCTGAAACCGCTGCCGGAGATTTCAGCCGGTTTCACCGCATCGGTAGTCCGGCAGTGGAAGTGGCATGTGGGTGTTGCGGCCGTGGTCGTGGCGAGCGCGGTGATGCTGATTGTGCTTCAGCCGTTTGTCACCCAGCCGGTTTCTCTGAACGTGCCACCGGCGTCCATGGGATACAAGGGGGGAGATCTTGCCATCGGATTGACCCGGTATCGCAGCACCACCGTTGAAGAAAATCCATCCCGGTTTATGGATGGCGATGCATTTACCGTGCGTGTTACCTGTCCGCCCATTGGCAATGTGCCCTACGATGTGTCGGTGTTTCAGGGAAAAGATGTATTCTTTCCTCTCGATAATCGGGAAGCATTGAATTGTGGCAACATGGTCGCGCTCACCGGTGGTTTTTCACTCACCGGCAGCACGGCAACCACCATCTGTGTCACCATCGATGTACCCCTGAATCGGCGCGATGTGAAAAAATCCGGCATCAGCGCCCTCCCGGACAGCACGGTGTGCACCACCCTGTTCCCGATCCGCTGATCTGATTCGGGAACCCCGTCCTCAATACACGTTAAATATTTATTTTAAAAATATTTGTTCTGACATATGGTCCCCGGTCATGAGATTTGAATGTGATTATCTGGTAGTAGGAACAGGAATTGCGGGATTGACCTTTGCACGCATTGCGGCATCCCATGGTCGGGTGATTATGCTGACCAAGGACCATCTCGAAGATTCTGCCACCTTCCAGGCACAGGGTGGCATCGCATCGGTGATTGACGCCACAGACAGTTTTGAGTCGCACATTGCGGATACCATGGCAACCGGTAAGGGAATGTGCAATCGGGATGTGGTCGAAATGTGCGTCAAGGATGGACCCGCTCGAATTAATGAGCTGATTTCACTGGGAACAAACTTTACCCGCAAGAAAGATGCCCCCGATACCCTCGACCTCGGCAGGGAAGGGGGGCATTCAGCGCGTCGGATAGTGCATGCGGCAGATGCAACAGGGCGCGAAATGATTCGGGCGTTGGCCGAAGGAGTTCACGCCCAGCGCTCCGTGACCATTCTGGAACAGCATATGGCGGTGAATCTGATTGTACCGAATCGGGAAACGCGAGATCGCAAGTGTCTCGGTGTGTATGCCCTCGATCGGAAAACGGGCGAGATTCATACCTTTTTATCAGGAGTGACCGTTCTGGCCACCGGTGGCCTCGGCAAAGTGTATCTGTACACATCGAATCCGGATGTGGCCACCGGAGACGGCGTGGCCATGGGATATCGCGCCGGCGCCAAAGTGGCCAATATGGAATTCTTTCAGTTTCATCCCACCATTCTCTTTCATCCCAACGCCAAAAGTGTGTTGATTTCTGAGGCAGTGCGCGGAGAAGGCGGGATTCTCAAAGATTTGAGTGGGCGGGCGTTCATGACCGAGTATCACCCCCTCAGGGAGCTTGCCCCCAGGGATGTGGTGGCCCGGGCCATTGACGATGTGCTCAAGCGAACCGGCGATGATCATGTCTGGCTGGACATTACCCATCTGGACGCCCAGTTCGTACGCGAACGGTTCCCGAACATTTTTGCCACTTGTCTGAAATATGGCATTGATATTACCACTGAGCGGATTCCGGTGGTTCCCGGTGCTCACTACAGTTGCGGGGGACTGGTGACCGACACCCGGGGACGCACCACCATTCCCGGTCTGTATGCCATTGGCGAAGTGGCGTCCACCGGATTACACGGTGCCAACCGTCTGGCCTCGAATTCATTGCTGGAGGCGCTGGTCTTTGCTGAGCGGGCTGCGGGCGATGCGATTGATGTTCCCCGAACCGGAATGGAATACGACCACATCTCGGATTGGGTGGTGGGGGATGCCATTCACAGCGATGAGAATGTGGTGGTATCTCAGGATTGGGATGAAATCCGGCGATTCATGTGGAACTATGTGGGCATTGTTCGATCCAATCGCCGCCTGGAGCGGGCGCAGCGGCGTCACACCATGCTTCAGGAGGAAATTGCCGAATACTACTGGCAGTATGTGATTACTTCGGATCTTGTTGAATTGAGAAACATTTCAACGGTGGCGCATCTGATTATTTCCTGTGCACAGGCGAGGCAGGAAAGTCGGGGGCTGCATTACACGTCGGATTTTCCCGATGAGGACCCCGCGTTTCTGCGGGATACTATTGTGTCGAGATACGATGAGTAGATTCCGTTCATTTATTTTTCCCGGGCTGGCGATGATTCTCTGTGTGCTGCATGGCGGCTGTGGCCCGTCCAGTGAAAACACTGACACCTCTGCGGCTCAACCAATCGATGAAGGTGAAACCACAGGACATTCCGGTGAGGCTATTCGTCCGGATTCGAGTTCATCTGATACATTAGGTAATTCTAATGAAATATATGAAATCAAAGAAAATATTGTTGCTGTTCCTGTGGCGGCGCAGATGTTTGATTCCCTGAGCGCAAAAGAGAAATCAGACCTGTATGTCCGTTTTCGAAAAAAGTATAGACAGCGGATATGTCCGGTCTCAGATATAAAATATTGCCGCGTGATTCATGTGCTTGAACAGATTCTCGCCAATGCATCGGGGGTGTCTGTCAATATCCGAAATAAAATTAAAAGCTATCTGACCCAACTGTGGCTGTATGGGGCAAACGTCAATCCGGATTCCGGTGCTCGCGTCCGTCCGTTGTTTATTCCGGGAGAGCTGGGGGCGGCAACCCAGATTGCTTTAAAAAACGGTGCGGCCATTGACTTGTCCGAGGTGGCAGGCGTGCCACTGGAGGCCAATAATATTGAGCAGTTGGAAGCATTGCTCGCCGAAATTCGCCCCTACATTTTCGGGGACCGGAACGATAGTGACGATGGGGATGGATCAGATTTGTCCTCCGGCCGCGATAGTGGTGCGGATACCGATGGGCAGATGGACACCGACGCCAACCGACGTCCGGCACCGCCCGTGAAGCGGGGGTGGCTGTATTTTGAAGATGTGAATTTCAAGCCGATTCTTGAACGATTGAAAGTCCTTGCGGGATATTGTGACAATAAGGTGCGCGAAGTTGGTGGAAAGAAAAGCACCGCGGCCATGCAGCCACCGGTGCCATTCATGGCGGGGCATCTGTTGGACATGCCTCTCAATCAGAGCCCGATGATTCAGGCTGGAACGGATATTTCAGCGCTGGGAAGCGCATCGATGGCGCGAACCGCGGATGGTACTGACCAGGTTCACGTGTTATGGCTGAATGTGAATGAAGCCTTTGAAAAAACAATTGGCGTCAGACTGGCAAAACAGTTTTCGCCATCGCGGTCTGTCTCGAAGAATCGGACTGAACATCGGCAACTGGTTTCTGTGGCGTATTATGCGCTTCGGGATCTCGTGGGATTCGGAGCGGACGGCACCGAGAACAAGCCATCTGATTGGCTTTCAGGGCGACTGGGGGAGAACAATCGGTTGCTTGAGGAACTGCGGGCGGATTTAACGGCTCTGTATCTGGCATATGATCCGGAAGTGAGGACCACCGGTCTGATTCCCGACCTGCAGACTCGAAATGCCCTGCTGGATGAGTACCTGATATCGGTGCTGGAGCAGATGGCCGCCGGCGGAGATCCCGCCAGGGAGTTGGGATTGCGTGTCAGACTGATGGTGCTCAATTATCTGCTGGAAGCTGGCGTGGTGGTGGCAACGGCCAAATCCCCCGGTGAATACAGGATTTCTGTGCCGGATTACGAAGCAGTGAAGCCTGCCGTTGTTCGACTGCTTGGCAGAGTGCGCAGCATACGATTCTTTGGGGACAACGGCAAAGCAACCGCATTGATTGCGTCCCTGAAGAATGCTCCGGCGGGATGGAAAAAGGGGCTGCAGCGAAAATATAGGGCAGCTGGATTGCCGAAATATCTGGTTTATCTGTTTCCGATATTGGAAAAGCAGGCTGGCGACAGGGAGGGCACGTCCGCCATTGTGCTTACCCCCACCGTGCGGCTTTTCGATAGAAATATTGCGCTGGCGAAACTGGCTGGATTGTGACTGAACTCTGTTTCTGAAAAAAGTTTTCTGAAATGAATGGATATTCACCGCGGAAAAAGCTGTTATGATTATCGGCATAAAAAAGCGGATTTGACAACCGCAAGCTGATTTCGAGGTACCATGACATTTAATGCACAAACTGATGCAATTTCGAATGGGAAATTCGATTCTGAAGACGATTTGTTGATCCGGCAATGTGTACAATTCCAGAAACGACGAGTGTTCTGGGTCGGTCCGGCCATGCTTCTTCTCGCCATCGGGGGATATTTGTTTATGCCGGTCTGGCAGTTGCAGGTTGTTGTGGGAGCGTTGGCCGTGACCAACCTGATGTTCTGGATTGGGCTGAAACTGGCGAAGAACGCGCTCATTGAAAAATCGCTGACGATGGCAATGGCCGGCACGCTGGTTTCCAGTATTTCGGTAGTAACGATGCTGGACGGGTTTGACGCGGTGATGTTGCTGGTGGTGATGTCTCTTGTTGTTCAGGGGGCGATGTTTTCAAAAAAAGTTTCGCACTATGGACTTATTGGCATTCTGTTTCAGGTGACAATCGGGCAGCTGGTGGGGTTTGTGGAGATGTTTGAGAGATACCCGTCGCCCGCCAGGACGGTATTCGCCCTCTCATCCGTGGTGGCTGTGATTATGGTGCTCCAGATTTGGGGGTACATTCGAAGACACCAGGAAAACAGCACATATTTTTATGAACAGAAAAAGGCGTTGCTTCAAAAGCGGGAAGCCATTTTAGAGTCGGTGGCGGAAACCATTCCCATGGTGGAGGCAACAGTTGGAGAAACCACTGGCGTTTCCAATGATTTGTCAGCGCGAGCAACCACTCTGGGGGGAACAATCGAATCGATTATGGGTCTGGTTGAAGAATTGATTGCCAGTGCCACCAGTTCCACACATCATGCAGAGCAGAGCGCCCGGATTTCGGAAGGGATTCAGCAGTTGATGCAGGACAATTTTAAGCGATTGAAAAATGTATCGAACCAGTCGGAAGATGTGGCGGCAAACATGAATGAAATGCGCAAAATCATTGGCGCGCTGGTTTCGCATACGGATAATATTGAAAAAATTCTGAGCTATAGCCGTACCATTGGTGAGCAGATCAAGATCCTCTCGGTCAATGCATCCATCGAGGCGGCGGAAGCCGGGGAATTTGGCCGGGGGTTTGCCGTGGTGGCTCGTGAACTGACGGAATTGATTGACAGCACCGAAAAAAATCTGTTTGAAACTTCGCTGATGCTGAATGATATCCGACGTCAGTCCAACGCGGGTATGACTACCGTTGATTCCGCAACAGACACCATGGGCCGTTTTTTTAAAGATTTGCTGCAGACGCGGGATGCCCTGGAAAAAGCAGTGGGGAACGCGGACCGGGCTGCCCAGCAGACCCGGAAGATTGTGCAGAGCGCAACAAAACAGCAGAGTGATCTCTCCCGGGTGGCGGAGGGGACGCAAACCATGATTGACAATGCGTCTGAACTGGCCGTGTCGTCGGGACGTCTGAACGATGCCATCGCGCATCTGGATCGATTGCGCCACACCCTTTCAAACTTGCTGGGCACAGTAAACAAACAGCAGGTTGCATCGAATGGACGGCAGCGGTAGAAGGAATGATGCGGATAAACAACAGAATCATTATGTATGTGAGTTGTCTGTGGTTGGCTTGCTGGTTCGCCGGTTGCGGCGCCAACGATGCCACAGAGAGAAAAACGGCGTCCACCGAAGCGGCCGCTGCAACCAATGTTTCCGACCAATCATCTCAAGGAAAAGTCGCTTCGGATTCCACCCGATGCACCGTTGATTTTTCGGCTGCGCAATTGCCTGATGCCTGTAGAACAAATGGACAATATCAGGCGGTTTTCATCAATGGTACCAAGTCCGGCTATGCGCTCAGTGGTCGCCTGGTACGGGGAGCTACGGTGGAAAGCTGCGAATTCTCCCAGCTGATAATGAAGCGCGGCGCCCTCGAAATGTCGATTACCAATGTGACGAAGATGGTGGAAACCACCGCCGGGAAACCCCTGGTCTGGGCAATGATCTCCGAGGGGGCGGGGATGAAAAAAGAATCGTGCGGGGTTGTTTCTGGCTCAAAGGCGTATGTGAGCACCTTCACGGCGGGCAAGGAAACCCGCAAGGAAATTGAGTGGGAAGAGGGAACTCTGATGCAGGAAGGGTTGCGCATTTTCATGAAGACCCAGTCCATGGATAAAGGGACCAGGGCACATGCAAAGGGTTTCGATGTGGAGGGGGAGAGTGTGATGGATTTGGATTACCTGGTTCAGGGAGAGGAAGAAGTGGATTTGCTCGGTAAGGTCACCTCGGGAATTCGCATTGATACCACTGTCACCCGGGGGACGTCGAGCATGGCTTCCACCGAGTGGCTGAACGATGATCTGGAGACACTGAAGAGTTCGTCCAGCGTGATGGGGATGACCATTGAGACCATTCTTTGCGAAAAGGATTTTGCGCTGCAACAGAATAACCCGGCGGAAATTTTCACGGCATCATTCATTGATTCCCCCCGGGTACTGCACAGGAAGGAGCTGGCACAGGGGGTGGCGTATTCCATTGAGCCCCTGGCGGATCAGGAGTTGATGTTTCCCCAGGCCCCGGAGCAGCAGGTGGTCCCCATGGACAATGGCGCCATTGAAATCCGGGTTTCCCCTAAAAAGATCCCGGTTGGCGGCGTATTTCCGTATCGGGGCAGCGACGCGGAGCTGGTGGGCCATACTTCGCCGAATGCGTGGATTCAGAGTGATCACGGGAGTGTTGTGGCATTGGCGAAACAGGCGGTGGGAGATGAAACCGACGCGGGCAGGGCAGCTAAAAAAATAGAGGCATTTGTCGCTGGGTATATCAATAACAGAAGCTTGTCGGTGGGATATGCCTCTGCTCTGGAAGTACTGAATAGTCGACAGGGAGACTGCACCGAATTTGCGCTTCTCACGGTTGCCCTGTGTCGGGCGCTGGGGATTCCGGCCCGGGTTGTTTTTGGTGTTGTGTATGTTTCCGATGAATTTGAGGGGCACCGGAATTTCTTTGGGGGGCACGCCTGGGCCCAGGTGAATGTGAAAGATGGCTGGTACAGCCTGGATGCGGCCATGGGCGGATTCAACGCCGGCCATGTGGCCATTGATTACAACGATGGCGAGCCGTCCAACTTTTTTAAACTCATTACCACCATGGGCTATTTCGATATCGCCGACGTGAACCCCCTTTAACCCTCCCCTGTACCATTAATTTCCGCTGTGGACCGCCGTAACTGAATCCAGGTTGAAAACGAACTGGAAGAAAGGGATATGCCATGCAACCACATGTCTGGAGTACAACGGCTCGCGGCGTTATATCTGCGGTACTGGTGGCAGTACTGCCCCTCGCTTTTTCGGGGTGTTCCGATGATGGCGGAGGGGGCGGCGCACACCCCCTGGATACAGCCACCGCCACGGTATCCGATACAATAACTTCCAACGATACCGCGTCTCCCGACGGGAATGACAGCGTCACTGCCGCAGACTCCGCAGATACCGAAGGTGACACCGGTTCCACACAGCCCGGGGAAGTATTGCGGTTGTCTGAACTGCCCAATTTTCGGGTGCCGCTCCCTTCGAGTCTTTCGAGATCTGCCAATGACGCCGGAGCAATGGGCAAAAAAGCCATGACCCCTGAAGAACTCGATGAGGTGCAGTCGCAAGGGTATTATCTTCTGCAGGAGGAACAGATTTTTACTGTGGAAATATATGCCATGCGCGGTCTGATCACCTTCCTCGAATCGTACACCCAGGAAAACGATGTACCCGAAAATCAGGTGGTGTCCCTGGGAATTCAGACGGGGGTGAAGTATGAAGGCGGGCCCATGGACGGTCAGCCGATGAATCCCCATGTGGATATGCTGGCCACGGATAACTCTTACGAAGGCATCGATTTGGGCCAGTTGCGATGGTGGCACGCGGGAGAGGGGATTCACGTGGCGTGGCACATTACCGATACCACTTTTGCGGATTTTCCGTACTGGTTGATCGATATTGCGCCGGCACAGGCGAATTCGGATATGGACGCGATTACCATTGCCGCATTCCGGCAACAGTGGGATGGCACCCAATCGACCACGGTGGTACGATATCTGACCCACGATGAAAGCACCGGGCAGACCCGAATGTACCAGCGCACCGCCGCGTACAATATGGGACTGGGGGAAGGCGACATGTCCTACCGGTTCATCGATTTTATCGAAGATGCGTCCCTGGAGATGGACTCGGAAGAACCCGTTGATATCGACGACACGGAAAGCGGCGTTGCACCGGATACAGGAACGGATACAGGAACAGAGACAGAAACCGAAGCGGGAATGGAAACGGAATCGATCATCGAAGAGGGAACCGGAAGGGAAACGGAGTCCGGAGGGGGGACCGATTCTGATGTGAATCGCGGGGTGCAGCTGTATCTGGAAAATGGCGAGTTCAATCCGGTGGATATGTCACAAACGGTGTACAGTCAGGTGGTGGCGGTGGGAGATGACATTGGCGGCGGGGTTGCCGCGTATTCGATTCCCGGGCTGATGTGGGATGATTCCGGCACCGAAATTCAGTACGAGTACTATTTTCGGGAGATTTACAACAGCGCAGGCAATCTCGTGATGCGGGGCTACAGTCCCCGGTTCGACGGCGTGTGCGAATTGTCCGATTTCAGCGGTTTCATTGCTGATACCGAGGCAATCAATTACTACGGACTCAGTCCCACGGAGGCGCCTGAAGCCATTTATCGGAGGTACACATTCAACCTGACCACATCGGAATCCTCGTACGAAATTTCGCTGGAAGCGCCAGGCGCTGACAGCTGGACGGTATTGTCGACGAATGACGCCGTACTGCGGACCATCTGGAAACAGAACGAAACGGCCGGTTCCGATTGGACCCCCGGGGATGTGGTGTACCAGACGGATTTACAGGCAGATTTGGATTGTTCGGTTGTGGGGGAGACCACCTGTACGATTTCGGTGCTCAAGCCTTATGCGGTGTATCCGGCGCCAACGGATGTGTTCGGCAAAACGTTTTATGCCGAAAACCAGTGGCCCATCCGATATCTGCAGGCGGCGACGGCCCCCACGCTCATTAAGGTGGAGTCGCTGGACGAATGGCCCTATCTTCGCACGTGGCTGGAATCCGATAACAACGACCAGTATGACTATGACAACGGTGAGATCCTGCTTCCCGGCGATATTTACGATGTTTATTTCTACACTGCCAATGGCGAACTGGTGGATGCCACCATGCCCATGCTGTACCGGGCAGGGGAGGCGCCGCCGGAGACTGTGGTCTTCGATGCCGCCGCTGCCGAAGCGGTGCAGTATGTGAGCGACTCCCTCGAAAATCTGATGGCAGGTTTCGTTGCGGATATTATGATTCCCCACGACATCCCGCTTCCGGATGAAGACACATTTCTTGCCTATTTTGAAGGAAATGTACCAGCGGACACCTATGCGGATACGGCAACGGCAACCAATGATACCGAAACGGATTCGGTGACGCCGGATTCTGAATCGGAGACGGCTACCGACAGCGCATTTGTGCCAGATTCAGACAGCACCGCGGCGACCCCCTGAGAACACTATCCATTATTGCTGCTGCGCGGCAGCCATCTCTGCAATCTGGTTAAACAGCAGCATGATGGTTCCGGTGCTGATGGAGAATTCCGGCGGTACATTCTGCCAGGTGTGATTGGTCGGTTTTTTTACATCAGGAGGGGGGGACTGATTCGTTGCCCTTGCGGCTGGCGAAATGATGGGGCGAACAGAAGCATGGCACGAACCATTTCTACGGATTTGAACACAAAAATGGATTGTGTGTTTTCGTCCCGGGTGTCAATCAGTGTTGGCAGGATCATTCATGTTGATCGGCGCTTCGATAACAAAAGATGCGAAATTCGGAACACAGCGTTTCCAACCGGGGCGCTCAGTTTTGCCAGGATGTTGATTCGGCCTATTGAGTCTGCGCGTCGGATGCGGTATAAAATGATGCAATTTCAATGTATTGGAAAGGAGTCAACAATGGATTCAGAAAAAAAAGTGATTGAAACGATGAAAAAGGCTGGCGAGCCATTGAATGCCGGAAAAATTGCCGAGCTTTCCGGACTCGATCGCAAAGATGTGGATAAAGCGATGAAGAAATTGAAAGCCGACGGAAAAATCGTCTCGCCCAAACGCTGCTATTGGGAACCGTCTTAATCTGTTCCTGTTTGACATGTTTTTCATCTATTTGGCGTTCTCTAATCATGTTCCGTTTTTATTTGTTTTTATTATGTACTGCCAAAATTGATTTCGTTATCGTAAAAAAAATCAGTAATCATTATCCAAGGTATTGGGTTCCGCGGAATTAATTATTATTGTGATTTATTTGAGGGTTGATATGTTAAAAACAAAATTCGTCTTTCTACTTTTTTCTGGAATTTCGTTCGTGACCGCATGCGTTTCCACCAGTCTCATCGATTCGAATGGGACCATTCTCGTGGAATCCGATACGGATACGGACACCGACACGGATACCGACACAGACACAGACACCGATACGGATACCGACACGGACACCGATACAGACACTGATACGGATGCCGATACAGATACGGATACGGACACCGATATGGGTACCGATACAGGTACCGATACCTCCACGGATACGGAGACGAGTTCTGTTTCCACGGATGACAGCAGTTCTGAAGACACCGAAGATACTGAAGATACCGATGATACTGAAGACACCGGGTCGGAGACTGCGTCAGAATGCGATTCAGGCATGACCGACTGTGATGGTACGTGTGTGGATCTCACTTCCGATGTGAATAATTGTGTCTCCTGTGGTGAAGTCTGCCCGGATACAGCACCATTCTGCGGCCCGGATGGATGTATGAAGGGTATACTTATTCCCTATAGTCAGGAAATAACCGTAACTCTGGAAAAGGGAACACATATCATCACCACGGGTGATTCGGAAAATCCCTCAAAAACGGGAACCCTTTCGATTTCAGGTGGTTCGGTGAACATTGAAGCGAGCATTGAAATCGGTGATATCATCGATTCGGGAAAAGATTATTATGTGTCCTTTTCCAATGTTCCAGAAAATACGACCGGAACCCTCACCGTCTCCGGGACAGTCGAAGTCAGCTACCAGTGGTAGATGTCTTCGGACGGAAATCCTGCTCTCCACGCTTTCCCCTGGCATCGAACGATGGAAAAAAAAAGGCGGGAATTGCTTCCCGCCTTTTAATTGGTGATGAGGTGTTTTTAAAGAGTTCTGTTGCCGTTACCGTTTCAGGTTCACGATCTCCTGATACAACTGATCCGCAGTGGTGATGGTGCGGCTGTTGGCCTGGAATCCACGCTGATATGCAATGAGATCCACAAACTCCGCCGCCAGATCCACATTGGATTGTTCCAGGGCATTGGAGGTGATAGACCCTGCTGAACCTTCTGCCGCACCACCGATTCGGGCGGCGCCCGATGCCTGGGTTTCCGTCCAGAGGTTCCCTCCTGCACGGGCCAGTTCACTTTCGGCTTCGAACGTGGCCAATGCCACCTGACCCACCAGACGCTGTTCACCGTTGGAGTAAATCGCCATTACGCCACCGTTGTCCTGAACGCCTACACCATTCAATTCCCCTGTGCCATATCCATCCTGCTCCTGGCTGCGAATGATGCTGGAGGCCGCATACTGGGTCACCCCATCCAGTCCCGTTCCGCCTTCGGCGATGCTTTCCCCGAAATCGAACTGGATGTCCTGGGGGGAGGCGCCATTGAATGTTACGGTGAACGGCGCACTCGTATCGTCATCAAGGAAGCCGTCGGTAGTGAAACTCAGGGTACCGTTGCCGACCTGGTTGTATGCACCGGGGGTACCGCCGAGATCACCATCGTCCACCAGCGCGTACCACGACCATGAGTTGGATCCGGTTTTTGTGAAATACACGTCCATCCGATGGGATTCGCCCAGTGAATCGTAGGTCGTAATCGCCGTGGAGAAGTTGGACGCCACACCGGGGTCAAACGCCGGATCTGCAAGGTTCCATGGCGCAGTCGGAATGTCGGCCCCCGAATCGAGGTTGGCTGAAATGTCAACGTTTTCGGTGGCTTCCGGTGGTAAAATGGTATTGGCGATACGAAGATCGGTCAGCTGATTGCTGATGTTACCATTCGAATTCACCAGATACCCCTGAAGGGTCAACCCATCCGGATTCACGAGTGCCCCCGTGTTGTCCAGGGAAAACTGGCCGGCTCGGGTATAGAAATTTGAATTCCATCCCCCCAGGTTCCCGTTTACCACGAAGAAACCGTTACCGTTGATGGCCAAATCTGTTGGCGATTCGGTTGTAAGAAAACTTCCCTGCGAAAAAATGCGGGAGATGCCCGAAACTCTCGAACCAGAGCCCGGAACATCTGTCGCCAGCAGGGAGTGGCCGAGAACGTCTGCGAAAACGACGGATTCAGCCTTGTACCCAGTGGTGTTGACATTGGCGATGTTGTCACCCACCACGCCAAGCGCCGTTCCATGTGACTGGAGTCCTGCCACGCCTGTGTATAGGGTTTTGATGATACTCATTCGAACTCTCCTTAGGCTGTTGGCACTTTACTGTGCCGCATTCCTAACACCTCATCAGTTAGTCGTGCTGGGGTAAACTCCCACTATATTTGCTACAGTTGCCTGCAGATCACCCAATTGTAAAACAGCAGATCCGGTCTCATAACTGACACCATCCACCGTTGCCCTGATTCGTGCCTCATAGGGAACCGCGCTGCCATCACTGTCCGTGGCGTACACTTCCATGGCGTACACTCCGCTGGGCGCCTGGTTTCCACTGTTGTCCAATGTATCCCATTCCACTTCCACAGAGCCCATCCCCTTTGCGCCCAGGTTCATGCTCCGCACGGTCTCACCACTGCTGTTTGTAAACTTCACGATCACATCATCCGCACTCTGGGTCAGAACAAATCCGGTGTGCACCGGTGTCCCCGAGCCGTTCACCATCATCTTGTCGCTGATAACCTCCACATCCTTGCCGATGTACGAGGCAGCGGAACTCTCATACGCTGCAGTCTGAATCTGTCCCAGCGTGGTGATGCCCTCATTCATGGAAACCAGTTGCTCCACATTTGAGAAAGTTGCCAACTGCGCCACGAATTCATGATTTTTCATGGGTTCGAGGGGATCCTGATACTGCATCTGAGAAATCAGCAGCTTCAGAAAATCTTCTTTCCCCATGAAAGAATTATCCGTCGATTGGCTTCGCAGCTTCTCGGTGGTGGCACTTTCTGTAATCGTTCCAATAGTCATAATTCAATTCCAGTTGAATCGGATACACATCTCATCGGCGTCCTCCTGTGTGAACGGAGACAGCTGTGGCTGTCGGCGATTGAGATGCGGCAATTCCAGGCCTTTTATTGCCTGATGAAAATTCAAAGCTTTCAAGGGTAAGGTCGATTTCAGCCATTTTCTTTCTGAGTTCGCCAATGGCATATGAAAGAGCGGCGGCTGACCGTCTGTCCGCAATATGCGCAGTGATGAATATCTTTTTCCCTTCAAGTCTGACATCGAGCTTCACCTCTCCAAGTTCCTTGAGATCCAGCGTCAAAAATACGCTGGTTCTTTTGCTCAAGCTGGAACTACGCAAAACCCGTACCAGTTTCTTTATCTCCGATTCCGGCAGCAGGGAAGCCGCTGTCACAGTGCGTGCCATGTTCATCTGCTGGGGGGCAGCGGTAGATGCATGTGCTGAAATTATCTCATTATTTCGATGGTTTAGCTGCCGGACTTCATGCGGTTTCCGTTCTTTATATCCAGACTGATGATGAAACGCCGACGTTTGCTCACTGAACCGCTGTTCATTATTTTCATTCTGTGAAAAATCGGTGGTGCCAGCGTCCTGACGCTTCTCTGACGGTGTCCCGGCGGAATTGACGCTTTCCTGTGGTGTTTCGAGCGGGTGTCGAAATATATATCTCTGATGCTGTTTCTGATTTTTTCCGAATGCCCCTGCGGACAGGGCTTGAACTGTCGAGTCCGCCTCCATTGATAGGCTTCTGCGGGTTTCATCCATCAGTGATGCGAATGTACCGGGGATGCAATCCGGCGCCATGAACTCCCGGGGAATGCCAGGGGCAGGGGAGACATTCGCGCTGACGGGGGTTATCTCAGTGGCTGTCATTTTTTCGTCTCCGCAGCATCCTTCGCGTCTTTCGGTCCATCGCCATCCGGGGAAGGGGGAAGCTCAATGTCATCCATGGAGGGAACTTCCGGCACCTTTGGACCCATCAGGCCCCGCGCCAGCTCCGCCGCTTTCTGAGGCGCCATGTTGCTCATAATCTCTGCCGATTTGGCGTTGCTCAATCCGCTCATCACCTCCACCGCATCATCGGTGCTCATGGATGTGATCATCATTGCACAGGATTGTGCGTTCATCCCTTCGACGGTTTTCAGCAGCTGAGCGACCCGTTGTTCACGTTCCGCCTGAAGCCGTCTGATTTCTGATTCCAGACTGTTTTTGTCTTCAGATTCGCTTTTGTTTAAATACTTTGCAATGAATTCTTTATGTTTTTCTTTAACCTTGTCCCATTGCTTCAACAGCTTCTCATACTCCGTTTTATACTGTTGCTGTATTCGGGAACGGGCGTCGTTCAGGGTGGTCTGGGTTTCCTTGCGCAGCCGTTCCAGGTCGGCCTGCTGATTCAATGCTTCGGCTTCGAGGCGGGTCACCATCTGCTCCCGCTGCACCAGATCCCGCTCCTGTTCTTCCAGACGCAGGCGCTTGGCTTCCAGAACCGCCGCGACTTCCTCCAGCTCGCTTCCATGAACCTGAATCGGGGGGATCACTGTCAATTCTTTGAAATCCGTCGATTTTTTGTCGGTTTCGTCAGATTCGGTATCCGCAGTATCGGTTGTGGTGGTCGACGTGTCCTGTTTGGGTGGATCGGACTGGCTCAATGCGCGTATTTTGTCGCATCCAAATGTAAAAATCAGCGGGATCAACAGAAACAATACCCTTATCATTGGTGAACCTCCCGGATGACGGCCAGATCATCGAGTTCAGCCTGTTCCAGAAGCCCCTGTTCCCGTTCAGATTCCTTTTTTCTTCTTTGGTGCAGATTTTCCATCTGTTTTACTTTTCTATGGGATTCAAGCAATTTATTCCGTTGCACGTCGGTTTCTTGCTTTTTCTGTGCCAACTCTGCTTCTTTTTGGCGCAGCGCGGCCTCTGCCCATTTGGCGCTCTGGGCCGCCAGTTCCAGATCCTTGGGGAAAAGCCCGGTTCCCACCGCGTTGCGACACACGGCCAGTTCTTCATTCAATTCTTTTTCGGCTCGCGATCGTTTTTCCGCCGCCTCGTCTTCCGCGTGTCTGGCGTTTTCCATATCTGCTTCTGCCAAATCCCGTTGCCGTTCGCGGAACGCAATGAGCCGTTTCAGTTTTTCAATGCGTTCTCTGTTCATGACGATAGCCGTCTTTTTCTCTGTTTACCGGTTGCGGTGCCGCCATCCATCTGGCGGACGAGAGCCGTCAGCTGCGAAATCGCATCCGAAAAGGCGGATTTTGTGTGCTGGGCCTGCGAGAGGAACTGAAGAAACTGCGGCATGAACTGGATGGCTTTGTCGATGGCCGGATCACTGCCCCGCTGGTAAGCGCCGATACGAATCAAATCCTCTGCCTGATAATAGTCCGCCAGCATGGCACTGGCCGCGCGGGCGGTCGCCAGATGCTCCGGCGTTGCCAGCTGGGTGATCAGTCTCGATTTACTGGCCAGCACATCCACAGCCGGAAAAATGCCCCGGTTGGCAAAATCCCGGGAGAGAATGATATGTCCGTCCAGCAGCGCCCGGGTACTGTCCGCGATGGGATCCACCATGTCATCCCCTTCCACCAGAACCGAGTAAATCCCTGTAATACTTCCGTTCCGGTTGTTTCCCGCCCGCTCGAGCAGTCTTGCCAGTTCCACGAAAACCGAAGGCGGGTATCCCTTGGTGGCGGGCAATTCGCCCCCGGCCAATCCCACTTCCCGCAACGCCATGGCATACCGGGTCAACGAATCGAGCAACAGCACCACCCGTCGTCCCTTTTCACGGAAATACTCGGCGATGGTCGTGGCATACAGTGCTCCCCGGGCCCGGGTCAATGGTGCCTGATCGCCGGTAACCGCCACCACACAGGTTCTTGCCCGGTTGACATCGGTGACCGCATCTTCAACAAATTCGCGTACTTCACGGCCGCGTTCTCCCACCAGACCAATCACGCACACATCGAAGTCGCCGTGCATGGTGAGCATGGAGAGCAGGGTGGTCTTGCCCACGCCAGCCCCGGCATAAATGCCAACGCGCTGTCCTTCACCCAGGGTAAGCATGGTGTCCAGAGAACGGATCCCGGTGGCCAGAACGCTGTCAATCCGTTTGCGGGTCATGGGGCTCGGGGGCGTGCCCCGAAGGGATTTTCTTCCGTCCAGGGTCAATGGTCGATCATCCAGGGGACGTCCATGGGCATCCACAATCCGCCCGAGCAGGGCATCCCCTACGGGCACCAGCGTGTCCGCGTTGCGGACCGTGGCTTCACATCCGGTGGAAATTCCCTCCAGGGAGTCATAGGCCATACACAGAATGTCGCGTTCATCCATGCCAATGGTCTCTGCAGAAACCGATTCGGACCTGGATTCAGGCCACAAATCCACATGTTGCCCCACCGAAGCGCGCAACCCCCGTATTTTCAGAACCGGGCCAACGATGGACGTCACCCGGCCCCGAACCCGTAACCGGGCGAGATCCTTCACATGCTCAATGAATTGGGTTTCTTCGGGGGACAACATTTACGCATCGCCTCCCTGTTCCATGGCAAACAGAGTCATCAACTGATCCAGTCGTGCCGGCACCTCTGCGTTTACCGTCTTTTTATTGGCCTGCACCACACAGCCCATTCTGGATACTGCGGGATCCGGTTTTATCGTTACGCCGTCGATGTCATTCAGCGACGCAAGTAGCTCGAACTCCTGGAACGCCTCGATAATATCCGGATGGAGCCGGACCACCGGTTTGTCGTCTTCGTCAAACATGCCCAGCGCTTCTTTTACAATTTCCATTACTTTTTCAGGGTTTGCTTCCAGTGTACCGCAGGTCAGCTGTTCGGCAACGGCAAAGCCCAGGGCAATACAGAATGCCAGATCCCGTTCTTCCAGCGCCTTTTTCTGATTGGCGAGTTCACTGATGGAAGCGGCCAGCAGTTTCAGATTGTTTTCCACCCGCGGATCCGGTTGGGGTTCGGGGGGGGGCGGCTCCGGTTCCGGCGACGGAGACGGCTCCGGTTCCGGCATGGCTTTTCTCGTCGCGGGGGGCCTCGCGGTGAAAGGGGCACCAATCACAATGTCTGACACCTGTTCATCCGCCGAAGCTTTCTCCGCGGATCCCGACCAGTCCGGTGCGCCCAAATCAAAACCGCCGCTTTTGTCCGGTGAGAACCAAATCATACAATTTCCTCTCCACCGCGACCGGCCACCACAATGGCGCCTTCAGACTCAAGCCGCAACGCGGTGTCCACAATTTCCTGTTGCGCGCGTTCCACCTCGGACAGTTTGACCGGTCCCATGGCCGCCAAATCGTCCATGAGAATTTCCGCCGCGCGACTGGATACCGAAGACAGAATTTTGTCCCGGAGAGTATCGCTGGCGGTTTTAAGGGCCAGAACCAGCTGATCATTGCTGATCTCCTTGATAACGGCCTGCATGCCGCGCCCCTGAACACTGGCCAGATCTTCAAATCCGAACATGGCCCGTCGCAACCGGAGGACCATACCGGGATCTTCATCCCCGATATTGGTCAGGAGATCCTCGGTCTCATCGATAGACATATTTGACAGAATCCCAGCCACCCGGGCAATGCCGTCCACCTGAATGTCGTCGCCGGAGTCCACCTCGGACAACTGGTCTTCCACTGCATTGAACAGTGCCGTCACCGTGGTATTGGGGATGGATTCCAGCGTTGCCATTTTGGCCAGCACCCTGGACTGATTTTCCGAGTCCATGAGCGCAAGTACTTTTGCTGCGTATCCGGGGGACAGCTCCGCCATAATGGCGGCAATCACCTGGGGATTTTCGGATTCGAGCACTGCCACCACTTCTTCGGGGATCCGTTTTTCAATGGAGGCGTACGGTTTATCGTGGTCTGTTTCCTTGAACAGAGATCGGCTCTTATCAGTGCCCAGAGACCGCTGCGCCAGCCGTTCGATATATGCGGTACCTGCACCGGCCGGCAGAATCGGGGTTTTGGCGTCGAGGAGAAAATCGCGATAGGTGCGCGCCAGTGACGTCGAATCTGTTTTGTATTCTCTGCTGGCCAGACTGTGCAGGGCGCGGATATCCTCCGGGCTCATATGTCTGAGCACCTTTGAAACCGTATCCTCATCAAGGGACATTATCAGCAGTACCGCCTGGGTCGGGCGGTCCAGTTCCAGCGTTTCGGTCTGGGTTGCCATCAGCTGTTCTCCCCGGCTGCCATGGGTTTATCGTGAATCCATTTTTTTATGATGCGGGCCGCCGTTTCACTGTCGTCATCGAACACCTGCTTCACCTGGGTCATCATTTCCGTGGTGCGATGGGCGTACTCCTCCATCCCAGGCGGTGTGTTGAAAACCGACATGTCCGGACCGCTGGGCAGTTCGCCGGCAGCCATCTGTGTACCCGGCAGTTGCCTGTTCTGCTCACTCAGCATCGATTCCAGCTCATGCACCGGCTTGGGGAAGGGGAGCGCACCGGTACCGGGCGCTGCGCCAAGCATCTGTGCTATGGCAGTCGATTCCGACGCTTTTCGCTTTCTGAACGTGGCCAGGGCAAGGAAGGCAAACAGCACGACCAGCACACCCACGGCGATGGGCAGATACTGTTTCCAGGGGAAAGGCGGCTTGATGGCTTCGTCATCGAGGGGCTCCGGCTGATGGAACGAAATCGACTGCACCGAAATCACATCTCCGCGTTCTTTATTGTAGCCGATGGCGCCCTGTACCGCCGTGGAGATCTTCTTGAGCTCATCTGCCGAACGGGGCACAAAATCCTCGCCGTCCTTATTGATGCCATCCACCAGCACCGATACGGTAATCCGCTCCAGCTCACTGCCGGTACCCACGGTTTTGCGGACGAGTTTGTCCACTTCGTAGTTTCGAGTCTCCATCTCCTTGCGCGAGTTGCTCGCGGCGTTGTTGCTTCCAGGTTCCGCACCACCGGGAAGGTTCGATCGAGTGCCGGGAATGCCGGCGCCACCGCCGCTCTGGGTTCCGGTCACTTCCAGTTCCTTCCGCTCGCTTCGAACCGCGGTTTTTGCCGGATCGTAATGCTCCTCCTGGGTTTCACTCTGACTGAAGTCAAAATCCGCAGCCACGCGGGTGATGGATTCGCCCGGCCCCAGCAGTTGATCCAGCATTTCCTGGACACTTCTCTGTACATTCTGTTCGTATCTCGATTTGTATTCAATCCCCTCACCACCACTGCCACCAATGCCCGACTGGGCGGACAGCAGCTTGCCATGGGTGTCCACTATGGTGACGTTGTCCGGGGAAAGACCCTCCACACTGGAAGAAACCAGATGCGTAATGGCGCTCACTGTCTCTGCGGGCAGTTCCCGTCCCCGGTGGAGTTCCAGAATCACCGATGCCTGCGCGGGTGTGGAATCCCGACCCAGCAGCGAACGCTTGGGAAGTACCAGATTGGCTTTGGCGTTTTTCACCACATTGATGCGCGTGATGGTGCGGGAAAGTTCGCCTTCCAGTGCACGCCTCATGGCAATGCGCTCTTCAAATTCTGTCATGCCGAACTGCTGCTGGTCAAACAATTCAAAGCCCACACCGCCCCCGGTGGGCAGTCCTTCGGTGGCCAGTTCCAGACGGAGTTCATGCAGGGAGTCTTCGGGCACCAGAATGCTTGTTCCGCCGTTTTCGAGTTGATAGGGGATTTTCTTGCCTTTTACAAACTCAATGATGGCTGAGGCATCTTCCGGCGTGAGATTGTTGTACAGGGTCCGGTAGCCGGTTTTGTCCACGGTGACCATCATGGCGATAGCGCCGATCATCAGCACGCCGATAATCACCACCGACGCCTTCAGCATCCGGGGTTGGCGATCCCAGTATCCTTTGGCCTGACTCAGCTTTTCTCTGGCGATGTCTGCCGGCTGTTTTTTATCGTCGGCATTTTGTTCCTTGTTATCCATCTGCGCTTCCTCGGCTGAATTACATTCTCATGTTCATCACTTCCTGATAGGCCATCAGCATTCGATTCCGTACTGCGCCGACCAGTTTGAACGTGATGGTTGCCCGTTCTGCGGCAATGAGGGTTTCGTGAATGTTGTTGTGCTTTCCTGCAGCGAAATCCTCACCGATCTGTTCGGCGTTTTTCATGACATCATTTGCCTTTGAGAGAAACTCACTGAAGTGATCGCCGATATCCGGCTTCTTCAACGCGGTTTCAGTCAGCAGGACTCCCTGCAACGACGATGTTTCCACAGGACCAACCGGCATCAGATATTCCCTCCGATTCCCAGTGCGGCACGGCCCACCCGCCCCATGGCTTTCATGGCTGTCGCACCTGCGTCATATGCCCGGGATGCCATAATCATATTGACCATTTCTTCGGTGACATTGATATTGGGGTAGGCCACAAATCCATTGGCATCCGCATCGGGATGACTGGGATCGTACACCTGCTGCGGGGGGGTCTGATCGGTAACAATCTGTGTCACCTGCACGCCATGGGTCTGCTCGGCCAGCCTGTCCCCAAGCAATTCGCTGAACTGATTACTGATCGGCTGCGATTGAAAAACGGGATCCTTTCGCCGATACGGCCCACCTTCCTCGGTTCGGGTGGTCTGGGCGTTGGCCAGGTTGGATGCAACGAGATTCAGTCGTGTCCGCTGTGCCGACAATCCCGACGAAATAATTTCCATTGCACTGAATATATTCATTGTTCAGCTCCTTCACCGGCCATCGCCTGCTGCGTATTTGAGGATGCCCAGCTGCTTGCTTACCACTCTGCTCACTGTTTCGTACCGCAGCGTATTGGCGTTCAACTTCGCCATTTCCCTATCCATACTCACGTAATTGCGATCGTTTCCGGGAACATGATCCCGCAATTCAAAAACCTTGTAATCCTCGCCGGGGGCCAGGCCATCTGTTTTTAAATGTTGTTCGCTGGTACGCCTGAGCTCCATGGCGAATTCACTGCCGCCCTGGAAATCACTGCGAAGAATTTCTTTCGACGCGTATCCGGGGGTGTCCACGTTGGCGATGTTCGCCGAGATAATATTCTCCCGCTCCATGTGAAAATTGAGAGCGGCACCCATATTGTTGACTTCTGTGAAAATGGTCATGGATTCACCGGATCTTTTATCAGCTCCGTCAATTGCTGTTGTATTCTGCCCGTCTCCGACACAATCGACGCAAGGGTTGCCCAGCTGCCTTTCCGATCACTCAATGTTTCGGTAATCTGTTGGACAAGGCGCGTATTGTTTTCCTGTTTGGCCGACTTCAACGCGAAATACAGTTTGTAGTCCGGCACATGAACCAATTCGGCGTTGCCCAGACGTTTGCCCTGGTCCAATTTCGCCTCCGCTGCAAGACGCGCCGCCCAGTGACGGTAATAGTCGTCGAGGGCCGTATCGCTGTTATCGTTCATCTCAAACAGGGTCTGGGGAGCCTGCGCCAGACGGACGTGGGCCTCTATCAGCGCCAGTTCATCCATTGGAGATGGCGAAGTCAACTGATTCGCCTGCTCAAAATCCGTCACCGCCGCCCGCCAGTTTCCTTCCTGCAGATTCACCCGGCCCCGTACCCGGAGCAAACGCCCCCTCGCCCACGTTGGCAGGTCCTTTTCAATAAAATAAGACGCCGTATCCCGGGCACGGACATAGTCTCCTGAATTGAGATAGGTTTCTGCCAGTACCGGTGCGCTGCGTTTCAGTTCATCGTCTTTCAATCTGGATAGTATCCGATCAGAATGCCGGTTGAGCGCGTCCCCGATTCCAAGTGTATTCAGATTGTCTGCGATGACCTCCAGAATATTTACCGTAAAGAAGTTCCCCACATAATCATCCGCAAATCGCAGAAATGTGTTTGCGAAAACGGGCGGCTGGTGACGGCGGGCGTTGCTCAACAGGGTGAACAGCAATATCTTTCTCCGCTGTTCAGTGATTCGTCTCAGGACTTCTTCCGTGTTTTTGTCGTTATCCGGTGTTTCCGTCAGAAACGCCTGCATCTCAGATAACAGCCGTTCTGCCTCGTCTGTGTTTCCCTGTGAATACTGACACCACGCCATCAGAAAAGTGGATTCAATCGTTTCGGGAGAATTTGGAAACTTCGGTGCAGGGTTGCAGTCCGGTGCCACGCCATCGCGAAGGGCGGCTTCCAGCACCGTTATCCGGTTCTGAATGAGACCCTTGACCTCCTCGTCCTCGGAGGACTGAAGGATGAGGGCTTTTCTGGCACCTGCAATATCCCGATTTTTCAGCATAATCTGTATATCATCCGTCAGGGG
Organism: Polyangia bacterium; assembly: GCA_050287845.1. GTDB lineage: Bacteria > Myxococcota_A > Polyangia > JAAYKL01 > JAAYKL01 > JAFGXQ01. The sequence continues at coordinate 427,954 of JBNKCR010000098.1, read as the reverse complement.
AACCCGGGAATCAGGGTGGAGCAACAGGTCCAGCGCTTCCAGTTCGGGTCGGGAATTCCCCACTACAATCTGAACCGAATTCCGCTGCTGTTTTGCGTTGAACCGGAGCGATGCATTTTCCGAATACAGCTCCACCGTCATCCGGGCCTGACGATTCGGATACAATGTGTAATCAATGTCCGTTGTACTCAGCTCGGATTCAATTTTTTGCGCGCTATCCGGCGTCCAGTTGCTGAAAAGCATGCGGATACCGTGGTAATCTTCATCCGCTTCAACGGTGATATACCGGTCGTCAAAAGTCAGCACAGACAGCTGCTGCATCTCCCACAGATCATCCGCCGGCGACGTGGTTGGCGCCAGAATGAGAAGGGAGAGGAGAATGTAATGGATACACTTCATATCCGGAACGGGATTGCAAGCCTTGTGCCACGGTTATTGCTCAGAAATTATTCAATATTTTGACGACTCTGTCAGAAATCTGTTGGGGCGGGGGTCAGAATGCTGACTGAAGCGTTTGGGATTTGACACCGTTCAGATGGTTGCAAACGCGAGACGGCCCGCTCATCAGATCCGCTGTCGACAGGAGCCAGATGTCCAACTGTGGCCTTCGGAGTGCGGTGCATCGACTGTGTGATTGCCCATGCGCACCGTCTGATTTGATTGACCTCCGCATGCTTGCGTGATAACTGCTTTTTTCTGTGCCTTTTGGAGAACATATATTGTTAACAGGACTTTCCAGTATAATCGATCAGGACACGACCATCTCCACCCTTCGTCGGGCGTTGGAATCCGACAAGCTGCATCATGCGTACCTGTTTGAAGGCCCGGCCGGTGTGGGAAAGCATCTGACCGCCAGAACGCTGGCTATGGCCATCAATTGCGACCGGGGTAACGAAGGTTGCGGTGAATGCAGCCATTGCCGGAAAATACTGAAGGGAAACCATCCGGATTACATGGAACTGGTTCCCGCCGAGGGCAAACGCAATATTCTGATAGAAGGCGTGCGCAAGGCGGAGGGATGGATTCGACTGCGTCCCCATGAGGGGCGCGCCCGGGTGATGGTCATCTCTCCGGCCGATGCCATGACGGAATCCGCGGCCAATGCGTTGCTGAAAACCCTGGAGGAGCCACGGCGGGGGAATTATATCGTCCTTGTCTCCGCGGCCTCAGCGTCCCTGTTGCCGACAGTGCGATCCAGGTGTCAGTCGGTGCGATTCCGGGCTCTTTCCGAACAGACCGTACGTCAGATTCTTACCGCGAACGGAATGGAGAATGAACAGGCGCAACTGCTGGCGTCTTTCAGCCGGGGATCGATGGATATGGCAACCCAGTATCGCAGCGAGGAAGTGGCGGGAAGAGTGCAGATGGCCGCCCGTCTCCTCGAAGGTGCATCCAGCCGTATCCCGGAGGCCGCCCTTGATGCTGCCGCCGCGCTGCGGGAACGCGGAGAGGCCATTGCTGTCCTGGAACTGCTCTTGTTTGCGATGGAAGATATTTTAAAAGCCCGGACAGGGGTGTCGGATGCCGGTGGAATGACGCAGTTTTTTGGAGATCTGATGCAGAAACTGCAGCAGGGGGGCACCGTGCAGAGCGCTACCACGCATATTGCCGCGATTCACCGGGCATTGGTGAGCATACAAAGAAATAACATGAATCCGCAGCTTGCAATCGAAGGGATGATTATGAGCATGCGTAGCCGAAATAAGGATGCTTTTTGGAGCAGGATTGGTGTGAAATGAGCAATGAAGAAACCCCGGGCGGAAACAGCACGCCCGTGAATAGCGATAATACCCCGCAATCAGAAAAAAAATCTCAAACCAGGGAAAGTCGGATTCCTGGCCCCCGGAAAAAGCGACGCCGGCCTTCGCGTACATCGCGCATTCCCAAACCACCGGCGACCGCTGAAACCAGGGAAGTGGAGGAGCAGTCGTTGGGGCCGGGGCGGAAGAAACGGATTTTCAAGCGACGGAAACCCAGGGACGACAAAGAGCAGGGGCCGCAGACCACCAATGAAGCAGCTTCCCCTGGCGGCGAGCAGAATGCCGGTGGTGGACCGCAGCGAAACCGGAAAAAAAAGGGACGGTCCGGGCAATCCCGGAATGACTCGAATGAAGCGAATAGCGGACGAGCCAGATCGCGCAACCGCCGGGATGGGAATGGCGCTGACAGTGCCGCGAAACAGAACAATCCGTCCCGCAGGCGTCGCGGGAGAGGCGATGGTGGCCAGAATTTACGAAAGCCGTCCGATAATAGAATTGCGGCAATGAACGTGACGGACAATGCGCCGGATGGCACATTTGGCGCAGATGACTTTCCCTCCCTTGATACTCGGATGAACGGGCGCGCCATGCCTGCATACATTCAGGATGACAGCGCCGCACTGGTTGACAATGAGGCGTACTTCTCCGGACGCAAGGGTCATGACTTTGCATCCATGACAGACTCGGAGCTGGATTTTCTCAAACCCCATGAGGTGGACGAAAATGAGCTCTACGAAGATATGCCGGTTCTCGACGTAAGCCGTCCCCCCAGGGGAAAACTCATGGACATCGTAGGGGTCAAAACCCATCGAAGCGGCATTATCGAGCCGTTTGACTGCGAAGATTTGATTCTGGACAAAGGCGACGAGGTGGTGGTGGAAACCGATCGGGGGTTGGCCATCGGCGAAGTGATGATGCCGACCACCCGGCGTTGGGTCACCAAGGAGGTCCCGCGGGTTTTTCGGGTTGCCAGCCCCAATGATATGCGTCAGCGGGATCGCAATCTGCAGAAGGCAGCCGAAGCGTTTGATCTGTGTCAGAAGTCCATCGTGAAGCTCAAACTGGTGATGAAACTGGTGGAGGTGATGTATCTGCACGGCGGCAATAAAGCCGTATTCTTTTTTATGGCGGAAGGACGCGTTGATTTCCGACAACTGGTGAAAGAGCTCGCCAGGGAGCTGCATATCCGGGTGGAGATGCGACAGATTGGGGTTCGGGACGCATCCCGCATGATAGGCGGTCTGGGCACCTGTGGGCTGACCTTGTGCTGCTCTCGATATATCCGCGAATTTGCGCCCGTTTCTATCCGTATGGCAAAGGACCAGGATTTGGTGCTGAACCCAGAAAAGGTTTCCGGGCAATGCGGCCGACTCATGTGCTGTCTGGCGTATGAAGAAGAAGTGTATAAAGAAAAAGGCAAGCTGATGCCCCGGGTGGGCAAGATGGTGGAAACACCGGAGGGCTGCGGTCGGGTTCGGGACCGGGATATTCTTCGCGGACAGGTACGGGTGGAACTCGAAACAGAACACGGACTCAGAGCGTTTGACATCACCGATATCAGACCCATCAAACCCAACAATGACGGCCGGAGCAAGCAGCCCCAGGATGCCTCGGATGCTCCATCCCAGGACGCACCGTCAACGAATGACACAACGGGGGATAACGATGGTAACGGCGGAAAATGATGATTGCAGACATGCGTCTTTCTGAAACCTTTCGGGACGATACCCATGAGTAACTTCGCACTGCCGATGGATTTGCCCGGATTTGATGCAGCGGTGAGAGATACACAGAGCGCGTTCGCGCCGGCTCGCCTTGCGGCAGCTGTATCGTTTTCGCTGGTCGATGAAACAGGGATTACCGACGCTGTAAGGTATCTTCATGGGTTGCTCGACGATCCCGTTCCCGAAATTCGCTCCCAGTCGGTTGAAAGTCTGGCTGCCCTTGCGGAGCGGGGGGCAACCGTGAACCGCGAAAAGCTGACCGCGCTGCTCAAAGATCCCTTTGTCGAAGTGGCTGCGGCGGTGTTGCAATCCGGAGAGCTGCTGCTGTCGCAGCCGGAGGATGCCGCGTTGCAGGCTGCAGCCAGTGACGAAGAAATTCTGCGGTACAGTGCCGCCGTCCTGCTTGGGTCCCTTGACAGTCGCCGATCGCGGGATGCGCTCTGCAAATTGCTGTCGGATGGGTCCGAAGAAGTGCGCGTTGTGGCGGCCCTTCAGCTGGGCCACCGGGGCAACGAACAATCTGTCAACATCCTGCTGGAGGTTATTCAGAAGAGACATCCTGCATCTCTCACCGCCATTCAGATCCTCGCTGATGCCGGACTTCCCGTTTGCACTGATGTGTTGCGGGAATTGGCTTCGAAGCGGTTTGGGGGACAGGAACATCGCGCCATGGCGCTGGCGGCCCTGGCCCGGCTCGAAGGCGGGCTCCATCGGGACACACTGCAAAAACAGCTGCAGAGCCTACGGAAATCCCGGCGTCTTTCAGCGCTCCGGGCCTGTGCGGCAATTCCGGTCGAAGCGTTTGCCGAACCTCTGGCCGCCGTTGTCCTTCGTCCCCGAACGGATGAAGATGCCTCCGCCGCACTCTATGCGCTGAGCGAAACCGTTCGATTGTTTCCCCATCTCGGCACTGTGCTGGACGACATTAAACATCAGTTGCCCCGGGCCCTGATGAATGAACTCACTGACTATACAGAAACCGCAGGGATAACAGAATCATGACCACCGATTCGATGTCATTTTTTGATTCGCATGCGCACCTCGATATGCTGGTGGAGCGGGGCCTTGACCTGGGTGAAGTGATTCAGCTGGCCCGGGACAACGGCGTCAAAAAAATCGTGAGCATCGCCTGTGCCAACCGGAATGGCGAATTCGCCGATGGAATCGCCCCGGTCACATTATATGATCATATTTATCTGGCGGCGGGGGTCCATCCCCATGCGGCATCCATTTATAACGATGAAGTCGCCGAACGCCTCACCCGGACACTGACGACAGTCCCGCAAGCCGTGGCCCTCGGGGAAATCGGGCTGGACTACCACTACAATTACAGTTCTCCAGTAGAGCAACGCCGCGCATTTGTGGCGCAGATTCGCCTGGCCCACCGGTTGAATCTGCCCATTGCTGTTCACACCAGGAACGCGGATGAAGACACCATTGCCATTCTGGAAGGCGAGGGCGCATCGGAGCGGGGGGGCGTGATTCATTGTTTTTCCGCGGGGAGCAAACTGGCGGAAGCCGCATTGGACCTCGGACTGTACCTGTCATTTTCGGGAATTGTCACTTTCCCGAAATCCGCTGAAGTGCAGGAGGTGGCCCGCTGGGCGCCCATGGATCGCATTCTGTGTGAAACGGACTCGCCCTTTTTAAGTCCGGCGCCCCAACGGGGAGGAATCAACACTCCCCAGAAAGTCAGCTTTGTCGTAAATAAAATGGCCGTCCTTCGAGAGGTTGACCCGCATATTCTGGCCCCAGTGATATTCGATAACACATGTCGGTGTTTCGGCATCTCACAGCAATAGGAGGTTTTCCATGTCGCCTGTGGCGTATCTGTCTCTTCTTTTCGATGCAGTGAATCGAAAAACATTTGATGAGCTGGAAGGTGCATTTGCAGACAGCGTGGTTTTTCATTTTCCCAAAACTGCGCCCCTTGAAGGGAAGCGGCGAATCACCACATTTTTTAAAGTCCTGTTTCGCAAGTATCCGGATTTAACCTTCACCCCAGGCAGAACGGTGGGGGATGAGAGGATGGCGGCGATGGAATGGACCAATCGCGGTACAACCAAATCCGGCGAAATTTACCGGAACGCCGGCGTCACCTTCCTCGAAGTCAAAGACGGCAAAATCGCCTACATCAGCGACACCTTCAAAGACACCGAAAAATTTTAAAAAAACTGGTGAATATTCTACGATTCCACCCGGTTGCGGCCGTTTTTCTTGGCTTCGTGAAATTTGACATCGGCGCGGCCGATGTATCAGGCAGCGTGGTATTGTTGAACAGCGATATTCATCCCGGCCTTCTGAGCGGATTCAACGAGTTTTTCAATCTGTTTCATTGTCTGTGCGTCAATATATTCCTCTCCACAAGTGGTGCAGACCTGCGCGGGCACGTCTCTGATGACTACAACGGTATCCTTTTTATCAACAGAGACGGTGACTTTCCCTTGTTCAGTATTTCCATTTTTACAGACGATGCATTTCATCATTTTCTCCTTTTAAACTCATCATCCCATTTTTCTGGATTGGGCTGATATGCTGTGATGACGTGGGTAATATAGTTGTCGTCATCATCCGCAGCAACAACGTGCAGCGGCCGCTGCGACGGCCATCCAAGGAGGAGTCTGCTTGGAAAAGGGTCATCATTCGGGTATTCCTCAATTGTCTCCCCTGTGTTGATAACAGATTCAATTTCATCAATTCTGATTTCTCTTTCCAGCATTCTTTTGGCCGCATGTAACCTGATAAATATTTGTCGTTTCATAACAATTGACCAGCATTCTCCTGAAACTCTTCGTATCTGCCTTTTTTGCGATAAACGCGTCCAGCAGCTATTTGATAATATTTTATCTTCTGTTTCAAATGTTTGGTGCAGGATGTCAACTATTTATGTTTATATCGCCAATTGATGCGTACCACGAATAATTCAGGATAAATATCCTACGATTCCACCCGGTTGCGGCCGTTTTTCTTGGCTTCGTAGAGTCTGGCATCGGCGCGGGTGATGAGGGATTCCGGGGTGTCGTCTTTTTCCACGCAGGCGACGCCCAGGGAAATGGTGATTTGAGGAAGATTTCCCCCTCCGGGAGCCGTCACCCTCGAGGATGCCACGGCCTGTCGGATGCGGGTGGACGCCACCACGCCGCCATCGAGGTCGGTATCGGGCAACATGATGCAGAATTCCTCTCCCCCATATCTGGCAGCCAGATCCGTGGGACGCAACTTCTGCATGATCACTCTGCCCACTTCCGCCAGCACCTTGTCACCGGCGGCGTGACCGAATGTGTCGTTAAAATTTTTGAAATGATCCACATCCAGCATGACCACACAGAAAGGTTTTCCCGAAAACTGATGACGGCTGGTCATGCGGGGCAGGTTGTCGTCCAGCCAGCGTCGGTTCCGCAGTGCGGTCAGGGCATCTACCGAAGCTTCATGCTCCAGTTGCACGCGGAGATTGATGTTTTCAGTGATCTTCGTATTGTTTGCCCGTAGCCGACCGGCGAGCAGCAGTAGCATATTGGTGGCGAATTCGTGGGAAACTTCCACCAGACGCCAGAAAGTGATCTCGTCGATAGCCAGCAGTCTGGTGAATGTGGACGATTTCACATACGCCGTGGCCGGGCTGTTGTCGATAACGGAGATTTCTCCCACTGTCTGGCCCGTTTCCAGGAATGCCACCGGTTCCGCATCGGGCGAATCCAGATGGACGCTCAGTTTTCCGGCAAGCACCAGATACATGGTGTCGTTGGGCTGTCCCTGTTCGAGCAACAGGGTCGACGGCGCCATCATCTGAATCTGGCAGTGCTCAAGCAGACCGAAAACCGACTCAATCGATGTGCGTCTCAGAATATGCAGGTCAGAGAGCTCAAGCCGGGAGATTTCCTCATAGGTCAGCCGCTCTGATCGCTCTATGGGGGCGTCCGTTTTCGGTTTTTCCAGATTCATCACAGCAATCCAGAGGTGGAGCTGAATGTTTGCTCCCGCAATCTGACGAGGTCTGATTCCGGAATCTGTTCCCAGACGCCTACGATTTCGGGGTCGAACTGGGTGCCTTTCATATCACTGATTTCCTTGCAGGCAATCTCGTGGGACAGTGCCTTCCGGTACGGACGATCAGAGGTCATTGCATCGTACGTATCGATGATGGCAAAAATGCGGGCGCCCACATAAATCTCTTTCCCCTTGAGCCCCCTGGGATACCCGCCCCCATCCCATCGTTCATGATGCTGCCAGACCACATCTCTGGCTTCGTTCAGGAATTCGACGTGTTTCAGGATCTGATACCCATATTCCGCATGGCGCTTCATCTCCACCCACTCTTCGGCAGTGAGTTTGCCAGGTTTGAGCAAAATGGTATCGGAAACTCCGATTTTCCCTACGTCGTGCAGCAGCGATCCCCGTTCCACCTCCAATACCTGTGTGTCATCGAGGCCGATGGCCTCGGCAAGCCGCTTGGCAAAGAGGGCCACGCGCCTGGAGTGCCAGTGGGTTTCCGTGTCCCGGAGGTCCAGGGCGTTCACCATACCCAGCAACATGCTCGTGGTACGGGCCTGCACCTCTTTTTCCAGATTGATGGTCATGATACCGAGTTCGGTGCATTTCGCGCTCAGCGCCGCTGTAAGCTTCTTGTTCTCCTGCGCCATTTCATAGTGCTCCAGCGCACGAAGTACGATTTCCTTCAGTGATCTGGCGGACCATGGTTTGGAGATGAACCCGAACAGTCCGGTCTGATTAATGGCTTTCACCGCGGAGTTGAAATCCGCATGTCCGGAAATCAGAATACGAACCGTATCTGGAAAACGCCTCGAAATACTCTGGAGGAATTTAATCCCGTCCGCACCGGGGAGTTTCAAATCGCTGATTACCAGCGAAAATTGCTTTTCTTCCACTTTCTTCAACCCAAGCTCAGCCGTATCGGCGAGGGTCAGATCAGCTTCAATATCGCGAAAGTCTCTGGATATCGAAGACAAAACCGTTGGGTCGTCATCAATACACAAAATCTGATGCCTACCGTTCACGGGGACAGGAATGGTTTCCAAATTCATTTTAAACTCCTAATACCACTTTCGAAAATAACGGACATCTTCCGGAACACTTTAGACCGCGGCCCTTCGAATTATTGCCTCGGGGAAGGTTACACATAGAATATCCTGTACAGTGTCGGTTTTACTTGCATGTTTCATCCGTGTGTCGCAAAAGTACACTGGGTTTTCGGCGGTCAAATGTGACTGTTGCAGCGCTATTGGGATTGACACTTTGAGACTGAAATCTAATTCTGACGAAAAAGCGCCCTGTATCGATTTATCGGGAGAGGCGTTCTGTCCTCTGCCGCGCTGGCTCTGGGCCGGGTTAACTTTCGGACCATTTATCGCCTTTGGATTGTTCCTGCTTGCTGTGAAAATCCTCCTCAGCATCAAGGCAATGTGGTTTATTGCCGGGATGACCGTTGGTGGATTTGTGGGCGGTGGAAAACTGGTTGTTCTTGCCGGCGCCATTGACAACGCCCCAATGAGTACATGGACCATCGCATCCATGGTACTTTTCGGCGATATTTCCACTGCTGTCATCCTGGTGGCGAACATGCATCACCTGTACAAAATGCCCGCTCTCGGTAGACGTCTCGCAGCGGCACGCAAAGCAGGCCATCAGGTGCTGGCCACCCACAAATGGATGCGCCGGGCCGCAGAGTTCGGCATTGTTGTTTTCGTTGCCCTGCCGTTTCAGGGAACCGGATCAGTCCTTGGCGTATTTCTGGGGCGTATTCTGGGACTTTCCCGACGAGTGCTGGTGCTTTCCATTGCAGCAGGGTCTGGACTGGGGGCATTTGGACTGGCATTGCTGGCAGAAATGGGCCGGGGCGAAATCACCAGAATCGCCGAAGATCCCCTCCTGGGAATCATCACCATCGCCATTACCCTCACCATCACCTTTATCCTCGGAAAAAAATTCCTCGGCCAGGATATGGGCGGTAACTAAATCCGTTATACGGTTTTGGTCAGATGATTGTCATGAAAAGTGGAGATGGGGAGGAGCAGGAGCGGACTGGACTATTTCTTTTCAATCTCTACTACCAGCTCTTTGACCTGACCACATTTCAGGGTGAGCTCGCCGTCTTTCACCTGCGACATTTTCTTGGTTTTGCATTCACCAATCAGATCGTGGTTGGATAAATCCGCATCCCATACCATGAAATGGATTTTATCTTTTTTCTCCAGCCGAACGGTTTTCTGCGCATCGAATTCAGGTTTCAAATTGTCTTTCACCTTATCGGTTTTCATGAATGGCTTTTTCGATTTGTATCCATTGACAAATGCTTCAACAAATACGTCAGGAGCATTCCCCTCGCCATCTTCCTCTTCCGCGTCCTCTCCGCCGCCAGCGAATTTACTCAGAAGTCCGGATGCAACGTTTTTCGCATCCCAGGGATTTCCGTCATCCTTTTCTGCTTTCACGACAGCCGAGACAATTTTAACCGAATATTTGTCGCCGCTGCCGCTGTCATCATCGTCATCGTCATCATCGCCACTGGCACTACCACCGTCATCATCGTCATCATCATCGTCATCATCATCGTCGCCGCTGCCGGACGATTTTTTGACTTTCAACTCAAGGGAGTAAACCAGCCCCATGTCTTCTTCGGCACCGTAAAGCAATACCTTGCTCTTATCTTCTGCCAATTCCACCAGCTTCACCTCTGTGGCGCCAATCAACTCTTTTTCATCGCCATCTTCATCCATGTCCCAGACGCTTACCGCGCATTTATCCCGCTTATCCAGTTTGAGCGTTTTGCTTTCGCCGTCCCACTTGGCAACAATTTTGTCTTCCACTGTTTCGGATTCGAATTCCTGATCATTTCCACAGTCAATCCGAACCATCACATCCGGAAATGCGCTTTTACCGCCGGCGAGTCCAATGCCCGCCTCCATCAACTTCGCCGCGGTTCCGAACTTGCTCTGAGACGGCGCGCCCAATGCGTCAACCTTTGACGAAGCCGCAGTGATGGCCTGTTCGACTTTCGGGCCACATTCATCCCAACATTCGGCGGATGCCTTCATCGGGATGATCTGAGCCTGTTTTACATACACTTTATAACTTTTGGTTTTGCGATTGCTGAAATCATTGTCCGGTGACTTGGGTGCGCTGTCATCGTCATCGTCATCATCATCGTCATCATCGTCATCATCGTCATCATCGTCATCATCATCATCGTCGTCATCGTCACCAGCATCGTTGTCAGCATCGGTGTCTTCCGTTTTGGCGTCATCTGCGGTTTTGGTATCCTTATTTTTCTTGCACCCCCCCATGGAAAGGGCACAAACCAGCAGAAGCATGATAAATAGATAGAATCTTGACATAGTTACTCCTCATTTCTTGAGTCAAACACTTTTATTCAATTGATGCAGTATAGTTTAGTCATATTGGGCGCAGTGCAAAGAGAATTATCGTTTTATTGAAAAAAAGTCCATGCGGTAACATCCCGATTTTGCGGTGCATGCATGGGTTCCTCGCTCTCATTTTAAAAAAATAGAAAATAAAACGCAGGAAGCCAATCCGCGCCATTAATTAGAATTTCAAAACACCGTTATAAACAATACATATAAAGAACGCATTTTTTTTGAACCAGAGCAGTGACAAAATGCAGGATAAACTATCTCATCAACGCATCGTCGAACTCGCGTCTTCCGGACAGGTGGCAGTTGATCGCAGCGGCAATCTGCAGCGCTTTGATACACGCATTCAAAAGCGATTCATTGCCACCACATCTGAGTTTGCGCATTCCGAGAATTCCATATTCACGGTATTGTGCGCCGGAAACGCGGACCACATGTCCGCTATCACAGAATGCCTCGCCACCGGCAGCTCCCAAACCCTTGTTCAGCTGTCAACAACAGAGTCCGAAGTTGTGGCGGTTGAACTCATTTACATTCTGAAAAAGCGTTCCGATTTTCCCATTGAAATCACCATATTCGAAAAAGGACCGGTCCTGCCCACCAGGGACAACCGTATGGCTGATCCGGATGTTGCAGCATACAGCAATTACATCAGAAAGGTTAGCAGCGAGCTTCGTACGCCCATGAACGGTATCGTCGGTATGGCCGGGCTGCTCCTTGACACGGACCTCAGCCAGGAGCAGCGGGAGTTCGCCTCCACAATGCGGACCAGTGCAGAATCGCTACTCAGGATTGTTAATGATTTAATGGACTTATCCAGAATTCAGACAAACCAGCTGGAGTTGGATAATGATCCGTTCGATGTTCGCCTGTTGTTGAGAAACATTGATACGTCGATGACATCGGTGGCAGCAGCCAGAGGGCTTACCTATCAATCTGAAACTGATGACAACCTGCCAACCGGATTGATAGGGGACGCCGGTCGCGTGCGACAGGCGATTTCCACGGTGATTCTCACTGCTCTCGAATCCACTGCCAAAGGGACTATTTTCGTTCGATATGACGCATTGTCCCGCAATGATACCGTTGCAACGCTGGAAGTGTCCATCACCGATACCGGGATATCACTGTCAGAGGCACAGATGACCCATCTTTTTGATTCATATCTGGAAAGCGGTGAATCCTCTTCCAGACATTTTGGCGGTTCGGGACTGGGGTTGTATATTGCCCGGCAGCTCATTGAGAAAATGGAGGGGAGCATCCGCGCAATCTCTCCCCCGGCCGGGGGGCTTACGTTTTGCATCAGAATGTCTTTGCCGGTGAAAACCCAATCGGCGTTTTCCGCCGGGCCGGCGCTTTGGAATGATGCGACGCGAGTCATTATTTTTGACACGCTGGCGCAGGCTGAATCGCTTGCAAAGCAGTTGTCGGAACAATTCAGCTGTATCTGTGAAAACAGGGACAACGCCGAAGCCGTTTTTCAGAAGATGGTGCAGGCCGCCAATGAGGGAAAACCGTATGATGTGGCCATTCTTGATATGAATCTGGAGTCCGACTTTACCGGCGAGTTGATTTCCGGAAAAGAACTGGGGCATCGTATCAAGCAGAATGAAGCACTCCAGGATACCATCATTATTATGTGTACGTCACGGGGCGTGCGTGGGGATGTGCGGGAATTGAGACAAATGGGGTTTGAAGTATATCTGCCCAAACCGGTGAACGTGGACCAATTGGGGCAGAGTATCTGGCTGGCCAGAAGCAATTTGCATTCCTACCGGGAACAGATGCCCAGAATTATTACCCGCCACGTTCTCCTGGAAGAGAAAAAAAAGCAGGTCCGTATCCTGTTGGTGGAAGACAATGCGGTGAATCAGAAGGTCGCGCTGAAAATGCTCGAAAAATTGGGATACACGGTCGACGTGGCCAATGATGGCGAGGAAGGGATAAAGTACCTCGCCGGCGCGGAGTTCGATTTGGTATTCATGGATATTCAGATGCCAAACATGAATGGCTTCGAGGCGACCCAAATCATTCGCAGTTCGTCGTCTGCGGTATTGAATCACTCTATTCCAATCATTGCCATGACGGCCTATGCGTCCGACGAAGACAGGCGGCAATACCTGAGCGCAGGGATGAACGACTGTATCTTTAAACCGGTCAGTATGTCGGATTTTGATCGGATGGTCGGTGTGTGGGTATCGGATCGCACTATCTTGCCGGTTGGTATCCCGGTGCCGAAAGCCGAAGATGTGCTGTTCGAAAAAGATAAGTTGCTCGATCAGCTCATTGGCGATGAAGAGATGTTCAACCGAATCATCAGTTCGTGGCTGAAAGATACAGTCTCGCAAATCGGCGAACTGAAAAAAGCAGTTGCTCACAATGAAATGCGGCTGACCAGGGATATTGCGCGAATGATGATCAATACCTCAGATGACATCACCGCCAGAAGCATGCGGAATATCGCTCGTCAGATTGAACGGGCGGCATTGTCATCCAATCGGATTCGACTCTCTGGTCTGATAGAAAAGCTGGAAGGGCAATTCGAGAAAACCCGACAATACATTCATTTCTGAATCATTCCCTGAAATCAGTCGTGTATGGAAGATGGGCCGGGATACAGCACACGAATCGTACTGTCGTATCGCCAATGTTCTCGTAGGCGTGTGGAACGCCGCTGGGCAGATACATCACGTTGCCCGGTTTTACAATGTGCGTTTCATCTCCCACCGTGAGCTTCATGGTGCCTTCCAGCATCACCTGTTCATGCTCAATGGTGTCATGCTGGTGACTGGGAATGATGGTGTGGGGTGCAAGAGTGAAAATCCGGGTATGAAAGTGCGGCATACCTTCTTTATCTCCCAGAATCACCTGTATGGTTGCACCGGGACTGCGGGGAACGTCGGCGGACGGTATGTCATCGGTATGTGCGATAATGGGTTTCCTGACCATATTTCCTCCCTGATTTCGGTCCTGTCAATCGATGTCGAACAGTTCTTCGGTCAGATCTTCGAGGGCATCTTTTCGATCCTCACTGAGCTCTTCGTTGGTGGTGCGCAATCGGGTGGAGAGTTCCTGCAGAAAACTCCACAGTAATTTGTTGGCCATTCGCGGTTCGGCTTTAATGATTGAAAAGAAATTTTCCCGGGTAATCATCAGCAATTTTCCTCGGGATGCAGCGGTGACGCTGGCGGAACGGGGGGCAGTGTCAATGAGTGCCATCTCTCCGAAGTGGGCGCCGGGTGCCAGCCCCACCAAATTAACTTCCCCCTTGTGGACCCGCACCGTACCTTCCAGCACGATATAAAGCGCGTCGCCATCGTCGCCTTCCCGAACCACTTCCTGGCCCGGTTCCACGGACAGAATCCGGGTGGAATTCATGATGTGAATCAGCTCGCTGTAGGTCAGGTACTTGAATATGGGCATCCGTTTGATGACTTCAATTCTGCGGTCGATTTCACGGTTGAGTTCCGCCGCTTTCCCTTCGTGGTCCACCATGCGAACAACAATACAGGTGATGTTATCCTTTCCGCCACGGCTATTGGCCAGATCAATGAACGCCGCGGGAATCTCTTTGATGTTTTTTTTTACGAGCATCAGCCTTGGAATTTCTTCGTTTTTCAGATACCCTGTCAGTCCGTCGGTGGCCAGCAGAAACTGGTCTCCGGGAAGCACATCAAAATCCATGGTATCCACTTCCACGCTTTCGTATACGCCCACAGCACGGGTGACGGCATTCTTGTATGGGGAATCCTGGGCGGTTGCCGCAGTCAGCTTTCCTCTCTTAATCAGTTCGTTAATCAGAGAATGATCCTCTGACAGCTGGATAACCCGGTTTCCTCGCTGCAGGTAAATCCGGGAATCCCCCACATGGGCGAGGAACCCATCCTTATTGATAATCAGCAACGCGGAGAGCGTTGTACCCATGCCCCGTTTTTCCGCTTCCCGGGTGCCAATGGCATATATTTCTTCGCAGGCTTTGTGGATGGCATGCTCCAGCAGATTGGCCACGTCCTTTTTGGTGACCATCGCAGATCCTTCTTCGTAGGCTTCGATGAGATCATTATTCTGGGAAACAATATCCCGCATGGCTTTTACTGCGATTCCGGACGCCACTTCCCCGGCGGCATGCCCGCCCATTCCATCCGCCACCACAAAAAGGTTCATGTTTTTATCTACCAGAAAATTGTCTTCGTTGTGGTCTCTGACCTTCCCGACATCTGTTGCCGCCCAAAAATGAATTTTATCTTTCGCCTGTGTTTCCGCTGTCATTATCCAACCTTTACGTAATTAGAATGCAGTCAGTATACATGAATTTACAGCGGAGCAAAATTATTCCGCAATTTCAGCGGGGATGGCTGTTGCAGATACTTTCACTTTGCATCCATCATCTCCAGCTCGGAAATCAGATCGTAATTCCGGTGGACGGCACAGGGACAGGGGAGGTATTGGCCGGTTTTCCGGAGGGCGCAGATGGCGGAACGGTCGGATCCGGTGTCGGGTTCGGCATCTGTTGCGGTGCGTCCTTCGGGGGGTGTTTCAGCAATTGGAGGATGGCTTCTGGCGAAAATCCCGGAACGATCTGTCCATTGACATCAAACATGGGGACCCCACCGGGCATAATGCTCTGGGCCTGACATTTTTCATACAGTTCCTTGGCCGCGACATCATCTTTTTCAATATCGAATTCCTTGTACGGAATCTTCTGCTCCAGCAACCAGCGGCGCGCGCGTTTACAGTGCGGACAGTGGGCGGTGGAATACATAATCACCTCCGTGGGGGACTTTCCGGCTTGCGGGGCATCCGGCTTTTCAGGCGTGGCCTGAACGGGATGACGTTTTTCTTCGTACTCCGCTCGCTTCACCGCCCGGACCCGGTACTTTCCGGTATTGTCCTTTGCGGTCAAATCCGCCAGAAACAGCCAGTCAGGGCGTCGCTGATCCGGCGGCGTGGACAAATCCTGGACCCGGACTTCCTTTCTGACGCCGTCTGGAATTTCAGATACATCCGTTGCCGTTTTGGCCTCATTTCCTTCAAACCAGCTGAACAGCAATTGTTTGTTTCCATCTGTCACCGCAGGGGGAGCGGGGGGTTCATTGGCCAACGATGGTGAACCGGCGTTGTCGGCAGTTTCCTCTGGCGGCTCACCACAGGCGACCACGTTCAGCATCGCGACTCCAAGAAATATTTTCCAAATGATTGCGTCTTTTCTCATCACTTTCACCAACAACCGGCAGTTCAGATTATTTCCGAACGGGACAATCAATTCCGAACCACTTTGTAGCGACTTCTGATTTCCTGGCGCTCACTCATGCACGCCTGAATCAGCACCTGGGACTGTTCAAGGTGCCGGGTGGTCTCTTCGATGGCCAGTCGGGTTCGGCTATGTTTTTCTTCGAGACCTTCGATTTGTCCCTGGCTGACCGCAGCCTCCAGTTCTTTCAATTGGCGATTTGCCGATGCCATTTCGGCCATGGCGTCCGCATATTCCCGGTAGGCGGACACGCACATCCGCTGAATCTTAACCAGTTCGGGGGTTTCAAGCGAGAGCCGGGATGCAGCGGTCAACTTGTTTTTCCACTCCGGGTCGCTTTCCACCGATATGGCGTCCAGGTGTATTTCGAGTTCCCGGAGTTCGGTCCGGGCTCTGGCGTCGCTGTCTTCGCAGGCCGACAGTATCCCGGAAAAGAGGACAATTATCGTCCCGCAAAGTCTGAAAAGAAAAGTTCCGGAATCGCGTATCGGCATGGTGCTCCTGTGCTTACAGCTGCAATGCGGTGCAAATCATCCAGCCTTCATTATTGTTGGGAGTGACAACGTTGCACCAGCCATTTTCCTGCTTGAGCAGACGCACCTGATTTCCCGAAGAAATTTTACCGATTGGATCCCCGTTTACCGGCAATTTTCGTACGCGTACGCGATCTTTGATCACATCCACCATTTTGCCTTCTCCCGACGGCGGAGCTGATGGAGCATCGACGTTTCCGGCCGTGGTGCCTGCTCTGGCAACAGCGGCGGAACGCCTCGGAGACCCGAATTCCACGGCAAAGAATATCCGATACCTTGAAAATGTGTGCCCGATGGATTCAAGCGGCAGTCCGGCCAGTTGATTTCGCAAGCAATCTCCAATATTTGAGGCGTTCCGAATATCCGAAGACGCACCGTTCCAGAAACTGATGCTTCCAGAATCGAAATTCACTTCACTGGCGATGACCAGCTTGCCGGTGGTTGTCTCTCCAGCCTCTTTATTTTTACATTCATCCACTATATATAAACGCTCGGTGAATCTGTTTTCAAGTTTAAGCAACCGATCACATTTATCGCCATCGCTCTCGATGCCGGTGTTGTCCCAGCATTTGAGATAATGGGGTTCCGTTGTCTGACGAATCCCATCCGGGGTTTCTCCGGGAGGTACAACGGGAGACGACGATTTGCGGGGCGCTTTGCTGGTCTTCGCAGCGGGGGTATCGGGAGTATCATTGCCATCCACCGGGGTTGTTTCTGCGATGGGCAATTGCTCTTTTGTCACTTCCGGCGCCGATGGACGGAGAAAAAAGTAGATCAGCGCGAATCCGGCGATGAATGACACTATTGCCAGGATCAATACTTTTACAATTTCGCCTTTTGATGTCCTGGGACGGGTCGGTTTGGGTACTGGTAACTTATTGTCCATAATTCCTGCCTGATGCGGTCAAAATCTCAGACCGTGCTTACCAATATTATTCCAATTGTTCAAGATTAAGTGGTAAGGATAGGGCCGTGCAATCTGAATCTGCCCAGGGGTGAGCAATGAAATTATCCAATAAAGTACCTTTTTTACTCATATTTCCCGTTTCTGCCGCAGCAATTTACTTTCTCGGAATGAACGTGGTCGACACCGCATCTCAAAGTGTGGAGAGCTCCCGGCAGTGGCTGTTGATATTTATCGGCGTGTATGTGGCCAACTATACCTTCGCCTGGATGTTGCGGTACTCCTGGCCAGTTACCATGATTCGGATGTTGGGTTGTGGCCTGTTCGCGTATATTGCTATTTCCGAACTGATTGATGTACTTGGGGGAATGTGGGGACATTGGTTGCAGCTGCTGGGGGGAGAAGGCGGGCTGCCGCTAACGCTTGTCGCCGCCACCCGATATACCACCGTCGCGTGGCTGGTTGCACTGGTCATGATGATATTGTGTATTGCCATGGGGTTTGAACACGAAGCGGATTGAGTGGCGGCGGTAATTCTGATGCGCGGCTACTCGCCACCAGATTGCTTTTTGTATTTATAATAGAAGCCCAGGACCTTTTTGATATACCCATGCGTGGAAGTATAAGGCGGCACGCCATTGTATTTGCGAACCGCACCTTCACCCGCGTGATAGCCGGCAATGGTAAGCACCATATCTCCATTAAAGAGATTGGCCAGATGACGCAGATATCGGGTCCCTCCCATGATATTCTGATGGGGATCAAATGAATTGACACACCCCATTCTTTTCGCGGTTGCCGGCATCAGTTGCATCAATCCCTGAGCCCCTGCGACGGAGACTACCCGGGGATCGTAATCTGACTCCACCCGAATAATCGCGCGAATGAATGGTTCGGGAATGGAATGGGTCCGGGATGCGAGTTGGATGGAATTGTTATATCGGCTGTAGCGGGCCGGGTTCCGGTCCGTCGCCCCAACAGGGGTGACCCCCGGTCTGGCGCGGCGTTGCTCGGGAGTCTTCATGTACAGTTTGAATTTCTGTTTGTGAGGCCCCCGAGGTTTCATGTTGGTGAAATGGGTGGTACCGGTGTCATCGGTATACGAGTATATATTGGCAGTACCGGGCAAACTGACTGCCAGAAGAGCGAAACTGAGAATGAGGGCGGTAATTCTGGTCATTGACATTTCGTTTTTTATTTTAATCCACTCTTTGGCCCAAGGTCCAAAATAAAGATTGATTCTTAGCATACCCCGGGCGCACTGTTCACAAAAAGTGCACACCTTTAATTTTAATATTGATTTGGACAGGACTATTATTCCAAAGTAATAAAATGATATTGGAATTTAAACCACCGATAGTAATGGGCATATTGAATGTCACTCCGGATTCTTTTTCAGATGGCGGACGTTTTCTGGATATGGATAAAGCCGTTCGACATGCGGAGCAGATGGTGACAGCGGGGGCGGACGTCATCGATGTGGGGGGGGAATCCACCCGTCCCGGAAGTGAGAGCGTCTCCATTGACGAAGAGATGGCCCGGGTTATTCCGGTAATCGAAAAAATTAAACAGAATCTCAATGTGCAGATTTCAGTGGATACCACCAAGGCGGAGGTGGCGGAAGAGGCACTTTCGGCCGGGGCAAAGATCATCAATGACGTTTCTATGCTCAGAAACGGGCCTGAACTCGCCCGGGTGGCAGCGAAACACGATGCGGTGCTGATTCTGATGCATTCCCGGAAGCGTCCCAGGGATATGCAGGAAGAAATCAGGTATCACGATGTGGTGAAGGATGTGCGGGATGAATTGCTCAAAGCAGTCTCTCAGGCCCTGCACCAGGGGGTGGAGTCCGAAAATATCTGGCTGGATCCGGGTATCGGATTTGCAAAAACCGCGGAACAGAACCTGGCGTTGATGGCGCAGCTGAGTGTCATCACCCAGTGCGGGTATCCGGTATTGGTCGGCCCATCGCGAAAGTCATTTATTGGCTTTTTTGCCGGTGGCGATCCGGACCACCGATTGGGTGGAACAATTGCCGCAGTTGCGATTTCCATATACAACGGTGCTGCCGCGGTGCGAGTGCATGACATTGACGTGGTGAAACAGGCAGTCATTATCAGCGAAAAGTTACGTGAGGCGAGAGGGGCACAATAGGCGATGGGAGAGTTTTTTCACAATATCCGGGAGGATGCGGGAGAAATCTGGGTTGCGGCCATTGATCTCCTGATTGTGTATTACCTGATTTATATCTCGTTGAGACTGGTCCGCGGCACCCGCACGGTCCCGATGGCTGTGGGATTGCTGTTCCTGGTCCTGCTCTACACATTCAGTCGACAGTTGGGATTTGCCACCACATACATGTTGCTCGATCAATTCATGTCCGTGGTGGTCATCTTCACGCTGATTATTTTCCAGGATGACATCCGTCGCGCCCTGGTGCGGTTCGGTAAGTTCGCCTGGTTTTCAAAAGCCCGGGAAACCGCCATCATTGAGGAAGTGACCAAAGCCGCCAACATGATGACCGCCAAAAAAATCGGCGCGCTGATTGTGTTTGAACGGGAAGCCCGACTGGACGAGTTCATTCTGGAACCGGGTATCAGAATTGAGTCAAATGTGACCAAAGAACTCCTATACACCATTTTTATCCCCATGATGGAGAACCCGTTGCATGATGGGGCTGCGGTGATTCGCAATTTTCAGATTCGGGAAGCCGGCAGTTTTCTGCCTCTGAGCACCAATCCGGAGATTGAGAAGAATCTGGGGACCCGACATAGGGCGGCCCTTGGCATTACGGAGCAGACCGACGCCATTGCCGTGGTGGTTTCTGAGGAACGGGGGACGGTTTCGGTGTGTCACAGTGGCCGAATTCTGACCGATTTGTCCCCCAAGGATCTGCGTGAAGAACTCCTGGCGCTGTTTACGGCTGACAAAAAAGAAGCTGAGGAAGACGAAGACACGAGAGATTCCCGGGACAACACCAGTCCCACCCTGGCCGGGATAAAGGCGCTGTCAGGACCGGTGCTCATGTCGAAACGGGATAGCTCGGTCCCTCCTCAGAAGCTCCCGCAGGAAAGCAGTAAAGACGGGGCCGTTGAACCGGATAATGACGAGCCCGGTAAAAACGGGGAGAATGAGGGCGACGCATGAAGATTTCTCGCAAGCAACTCGAAGCGTTTCTGAAAGAAGCGTTTACCGAAAACAAGGGATTGAAGCTGCTTGCTCTGGTCATCACCCTGGGGCTCTTTATCTCGGTGCGGACTCAGGAAAAGGTTCAGCGGTGGGTGGATGTGGAAGTGGAGGTGGTGTATCCGCCTAAAACATCAGGGCTGGTGCTGACCAACAAGCCGATCCGGACGGTTCGCGTTGCAATTCGGGGTCGCCGTTCCATGGTGAACAACATCAAGAACGAGCCGTCCCACGTGGTGAAAATGGATTTAAGCAGTCGCAAGCGGCCGGGAATGTCCACCTTTTTCTTTGAACCCGAAATGTTCATGTTTGAAGGCGTGGACGTGGTCGACATTAAACCGGAGGCGGTATCGCTGCGGATAGAAAAACTCGAAAGCCGCAGATTGTCTGTTAAAATCAAGACGGTCGGGCGCTTGAAGGATGGTACCCGGTTTGATAAAAGTCCGGAAGTGACACCGGAAATGGTGGAGGCAACCGGGCCCGCATCGGTGATTCGTTCGGTGACATCTCTGTATACTGAAGAAATTGGAATTGATAGCCTGGATGTGGGTACGTATGTGGAAGAAGTGCCACTGGTTCCCATTGACGGTCTTGACTATGCCCAGGACAAATTCAGAGTCACGTTCAAAATCGTTCCCAGAATCGGTCAGCGCACGTTGAGTGGTCTGGCTGTCCGCAATACCTTTAACGGCGAATCTGAGTCCCGTCTTTCTCCAACGGAAGTGGCGGTAACCATTTCCGGCCCGCAGTTAATGCTTGACACAATGGACTTGTCTGTGATTTCTCCCCATGTGGATGTCGAAGATATCCAATTGGGGAAATCCGGTAAGTATCGGGTTCCTGTCAAGATTGAAGGTCTTCCGGAAGACATTGAAGTAAAAAATATCGTTCCATCTTTTGTTGAGCTCGAAATCTTGAACTGAAATCATCTGAATATCGAAGGCTGAGCTTATGACTGTATCTGAACAGCTGGCGAAAGTTGTCATCAGTGCGAAATCACATCGTTTGCTTCATCAGTTACTGAACGAAAATCCAAAACTGCACGATATACTTCTGGCGTCCCGTACCCTTGCCGAAGTGACTGGGAAAATCAGAACCTGGGCGACCAGCGAACTTGAAAAAAATCCGGCGGCGGTCCGATTCTATCACCGGGAAAATATCGGCCGCGAGTTATTTGCGCAACTGCAATGGCGGGATTACGGTACCATTCGCATCCTGGATTACATTGACAACAGTGGGCGAGTGATTTTCGATCAGAACCGGGATTATGCCCCGGTGGTTATCAACCCGTTTGAATTGCTGTGGCTGGCGGCGACAACTGGCACCGGCGGCGCCAAACCGGACTTCTTCAGGGATATGATCGAGTTGTTCCGCCAATTCACCGGCGTACCTAAAAAAGTGTTGCCGGATCGGGAGATGGTGTCCGGTTGGATGGCGCGGCATCCATCAGGGCTGGACCCTGCAGTGATTGAGCTGCGGCGTGAGAATCGGAAGCGGATTATCAACGTCATCATCGATCTCATTGATTCGGGCGAAAAGACAGATACACGGTATTCTTTTGAACCGGGATTGGCCCGTGCCCAGAAATTCGATCGCGTATCGCAATGGTGGAACGAGAATCTCTTTCACCTGCGATTTGCCGCCCGCACGCCGCGAGTGCTCAACCTGATGCTCGGAGAATCTCTCGATCCGGATGATTTGGAGATGCTGGAGCGCGCCCGCGCTGCCGGAATTCCCTTCTTTGTCAATCCTCACTATATTTCCCTGCTGAATGTGCGTGCGCCGGATTTCGCGGTGGCATCGGATATGGCCATCCGGGATTATGTCATTTATTCCCCGCAACTGGTGGAAGAATTCGGACGTATTGTCGCATGGGAAAAGGAAGACAGAATAGAACCGGGTAAACCCAATGCCGCGGGGTGGTTGCTTCCCGTCGGCAACAACGTGCACCGAAGGTATCCGGATGCCGCCATCCTGATTCCCAACACCCGCGGCCGGGCGTGTGGTGGATTGTGTACGGCTTGCCAGCGCATGTACAATTTTCAAAAAGGCCGTCAGAGCTTCGACTTTGACCATTTGCGGCCCAGAAAAACCTGGAAAGAGAAGCTGGTTGAACTGATGGCCTATTTTGAAGAGGATTCGATGCTGCGGGATATTCTCATCACCGGTGGGGATGCGTTCATGAGTACCGATTCGAGTCTGCAGCGGATTCTGGATGCGGTGTATGAGATGGCATTGCGCAAGCGCGACGCGAATCAGCACCGCGCCGATGGCCAGAAATACGCGGAAATGACCCGGGTGCGACTGGCGACACGGCTGCTGGCCTACCTCCCCCAGCGAATTTCTCCGGAACTGCGGGATATTCTCTCGGCATTCCGCGAGAAGGCGTTAACTGCCGGGATCACTCAGTTCTTCATTCAGACCCACTTTGAGTCCGCAATGGAAATTACCCCGGAAGCCCGGAATGCCATCCGACTGCTGCAAGATGCGGGATGGGTGGTCACCAATCAGCATGTGCTGACAACGGCATCTTCGCGGCGTGGTCACAATGCCCGGCTGCGACAGGTATTGTGCGAACTTGGTGTTCTGCCGTACTACACCTTTTCGGTTAAGGGATTTAAGGAGAACCATCAGCTGTTTTCCACCGCAGCCCGGATTCTGCAGGAAGTACAGGAAGAAAAGTTTGCTGGCGAAATCCCCGCACATCTGGTGTCCCGCATTGGAGAGGTCCAGGAAAGCCCCACAGAGGCGGCACGGATACTGAACGACACAATGAAAGAAGCGAATTTGCCTTTCCTGGCCTCCGATCGCAGTATCAGCAATCTTCCGGGTGTTGGAAAAAGTTTGTCATTTCGAGTAATTGGCATTACCCGGAATGGCCAGCGGATCCTGGAATTCGAACATGATCGGACTCGCAGACACAGTCCGATTATTGAGCAGATGGAACCATTTGTGTTTGTGGAGTGCAAGTCCATTGCGGAGTATGTGCAACAGGTGGCGGATATGGGCGAGAACACGGACGAGTACAACGACCTGTTCGGATATTCATTGGGAGCGACAGAGGCGAGATGCGCGGTGTTTGAGTATACGGACTATGGGTTTGAGACCACTGAGGAAATGACCAACCTGAAACTGACAGCGGAATAGCGCCCCTGTCGGCTCAGTTGGGTCTGGAGAGAACGGATTTGACAACCTCGAGCAGTTCGTTGTTGTCGATGGGCTTCTGGAATGTGTGGATGGCCCCGAGTTTCCTGGCAAAAACAAGGAATCCCCCCGGAATATGCTGACCACCACCGGATATGGCGATAATCTTGACTCCCGGATAATCTCGACGCAGCTCTGCGATGGTCTCAATACCCTCTTTCTGAGGCATGAAGAGATCCGTAATGACCAGATCTGTCGGATCTTCCCGAAATAAATCTATCCCCACTTCGCCATTCTCTGCGACTTTTACCTTGTATCCCCCGTCTTCCAGCATCATCTGCAAAGAGAGTCGCACCGCAGAATCGTCTTCGATGACCAGTATTTTTTGCATTTTTCTTGTTCCCTACAGTTCTGAAAAGCCTATTCGCTTTCAATCAGGTAACGGACAATTTCCACGAAAGTTTACAGTCTCATTCTGAATCAGTTATTATTCGCCTAATGATATATTGGTATGTGGAAAAAATCGTCGCGTCGGGGTTAATTCTACGCATCTGGCAATTCCGGAGCGATTTGATTTGTGTATTATAAAGTCGAACACTTTAAATACCGCTATTGCCCCCTTGACTCAATCTATCGCGAGAAGGTATGAACTGTCATCCACTCGGTGGAACTTTTAAAAATGTCTTTTGTCCAAACAACATGACGAGGAAATATAAATGAATAGCCATAATGCAAGCCTGCCAGCTTCGAGTGAAGAAACCGGAGCCCCCATGAAATCCTTTGCTGAGTTCGGGTTGAAACCCGAAATCGAAGAAGCACTGCGCGATATGGGGTTTGAATCTCCAACTCCGGTGCAGTCTCAATGTTTTGAATGCACCATGAGCGGTGTGGATGCAGTAATTATGGCGCAGACCGGGACCGGCAAGACTGCGGCGTTTGGTATACCCACGGTGCAGAAGCTCGATGTTGCACAGAAATCTGTACAGGCACTGGTGCTGGTGCCCACCCGCGAGCTGGCCTTGCAGGTATCCCGGGAAATTTCGGCCATTGGCAATAAGCTGGGCAGCAAATGCGTACCCGTGTACGGCGGCACTTCCTTTTCGAATCAGGTTCGGGAATACCAGTCCGGCGCCCACATTATCGTGGGCACTCCGGGGCGGGTCCTTGATCATATCAAGCGAAACACCATGGATTTCGGCAAAATCAGGACAGTTGTCCTTGATGAAGCGGATGAAATGCTGTCGATGGGATTTGAGAAAGAACTTCGGGAGATTATGGAAGCACTGCCGGAAGAGCGCCAGACTCTGCTGTTCTCCGCCACCATTCCGGATGACATTCGTCGCCTTGCGGGCAGGTACATGGGCGAGTTCGTCACCGTCAGTGTTTCCGGTGACGCCGTTGGCGCTTCTGAAATCAGCCATTTTGTATACCTGGTTTCCGGAGAAGGGCGCGTTGGTGATCTCATTCGGGTACTCGATGAGGAACAACCGAAATCGGCGATTATTTTCTGTAATACCCGGGAAGAAACCCAGTTTGTATCGAATTCTCTGTGCGACAACGGTTACAATGCTTCGGCCATCAGCTCTGATCTGTCCCAGGTGGAGCGGGAAAAAGTACTGGGTAAAATTCGCGAAAATAAAATTCAGTTTCTGGTGGCCACGGATGTGGCTGCGCGTGGAATTGATATTTCCCATTTAAGCCATGTCATCAACTTCAGCTTTCCCGATTCTCTTGAAAGATACATTCACCGGACCGGCAGAACGGGTCGACAGGGAAGACACGGGGCTGCCATTTCGTTGATCTCACCCCATGATATTGGAAACCTGTATATGCTTCGTCTGACGTATAAAATTTTTCCAGTGGAAAAGAAGCTTCCGGACATGGCCAACAAGGCACTGCAGGATGAGCTGGCAATGCTCACATATTTCCGTCAGTCCGTCAGCGGTACGGAAGTGGCGCCCCGATACTTCAATCTGGCAACACGGGTGATACACTCCTCGGATTCACATTATCTGGTTGCCGTGCTGTTGCAGCAGCTGTTTGAAAGCGGAAAAATTCAAACGGTCCTTACCATGCCTGACTCCGAGCCGGTAAAGACGTCCCCGTCCGTGGTATCGAAAGGGATACCGGACAGGGAACGCACTCGAAAATCGACCCCTCCCAGGAAAGAACAGTCCCCCGTACAGCAGAGTGGAGCCGCGCCATCCCGGGCATCGGAAGGAAACAGGCGTTCTTCGCCGCCAGCGCTGGCCACAAAAAAAGATCCGGCCCCAGTATCATCAGAGATTCCGTCGAAACCGGAACCCACTGCAGCGCAGCCACCGGCACGCCCGGAGCCCTACGCAACCATTCGCCGGCAGGTGTCGGCAATTCCGCCCACGCCTACACCGGGCCCCTGGGGATCCGCCAGAAAAGCATCTGTCGCAGAAAAAAACGATGCGCCGACAGCAGGGAATAAACCTGCGGTGTCTTTGGGAAATAACGGCCCTGTCAATGTGAAATCGGACATAGAGTCCCGCTGGAACTCATTAACATCGTCGTCGCCCGCCGCTGCACCAACTGCACCTGCAGCGGAAAAGACGGTGACTGCCAGAACGGATAAACCTTCCGTTGTAAAGATAGAGGACAAGCCGGTGGACAATGGCAAATCCAGGCCGGCATCCTTCGGGGATTTAACGCGACCGGAAGAACAGATCCTCAGTGAGAGAGTCGCCATTGTTCCTGATTTCAATGATACTGAAGCCAATACCGATATTTATCTGGATGCGGGCCGGAGCGATGGAATGAAAATTTCAGCCCTGATGAAAGAAATCGTCGAGAAAACCGGGTTGCAGCGAACCGATATTGGAAAGGTCCGCATGCTGACCCGCTCTACGTTCATCAATGTGCCAAATGTAAACTGCCAGGCGGTATTCAATGTGTTGTCCGCCATGGAAGTGGATGGACGGAAACTTAAAGTGGAGTATACAGAAGGAACATGAACAAACTGAAATCATTGATCAACTCTAAGTTGTTTCTGGCAATTTCAAGCATTGTTTCCATTGCACTCTCCATCCTTCTTATCCTCCCTGTTTCTCGATTCATCATCAATGAATCCGTCGATGTGGTAACCAATTTCTATATGGTTGCCGGGCTGATCTTTCTGCTAGCAGTATCCAGTCTGGCCCAGGCATTTTTTATCGTGGCTGTAATCTGGGGAAAGTCCATTGTGGCTCCCAACGTCGGTATTTCAAAGAGTAGCGTTGAAGAGGATATGGACTTCTCCGTAAAATCCATGAAAGTGACCGGCGCGAAAAAGTCATTCATTTTTGGCGCCGTATTGGCGCTGAATATACTGGCATTTGATATGATTGGCGACGGTGTACTGGTAACGGGA
Organism: Polyangia bacterium; assembly: GCA_050287845.1. Taxonomy (GTDB): domain Bacteria; phylum Myxococcota_A; class Polyangia; order JAAYKL01; family JAAYKL01; genus JAFGXQ01. The sequence goes on along the minus strand of JBNKCR010000098.1, from coordinate 400,688 downwards.
TCGAAAAGATATCATGTCCTCACCCAATTGCGTTCCACTGATGTGGAACAGCGCACCGACGCCGCGCACAAGGCGATTCAACTGGTAGGAGACGCCGAGGTGGCCGATGCGTTGCGACGAATTATCGAATCCCCCGGCAGCGCGCGGGAATGGGCGGTTTATGCCGCAGGTATCAGAAGAGATACAAAGCTGGCGGATCCCATTGCCAACCTGCTGCGTTCCGGGACACCCAGAGAACGGGCTGCTGCTGCCGTGGCCCTGGCGAGGCTTGAGGATTCCCGATTGATTCGTCTGGTGATAGACGCCTGGCCAGCGCTGGGGGATTTGCAGGCAGACGGCTTGATTGCCCTGGGCATGGTGGGAAAGAAACGCCTTGGAAAAAACCAGAAAATTCTGCTGTTCAGCGAGGCAGACCTCTCGGAAGTCGGTGATTTTCTTGTGCAATTGCTTGAGTCCGGCAAACTGGATAAGGTGCTCACACGACTATCTATCTGGTGCCTGAACAAGTTTGAGAGTCCGGAAGGTCTCAGTTACCTGGAGTCGCTGCTGCAGCCGGTGACTGACACGCAGACTCTCTGTGTGGCGTTGGAGGCATTGGGGAATATCGGGGCGGCAGACTCTTCTCCCAGACTGGTGGCATTCATTAAAAAGGCAGATAAAGAAGCGGAATGTCAGGAACTGGTGGCTACCGATTTTACCGGCAAAGAAGTGCTGGTATGCAGCAGTTCCAATCTGATTGCGCGCATTATTTATGAAGTTGGCCATATTGGCGATTATCGTGCGATCCCTGAAATGTCCCGGTTGGCGGAAAATGTAGAATATCGGGAATCCATTCGAAATCTGGCTAAAGAATTCGTTTTTAAAATGCAGTATCAGCCCAGAAAATAGATTTCACAGACATGACCATCCGAATCTTCATTACCGGCGGGACGTTTGATAAGGAATATAACGAAATTACAGGGAAACTCCTGTTTCGGGACACACACATGCCGGAGATGCTGGCTCTTGGACGCAGCAAGCTCGATGTGGAAGTCCGCACCCTGATGATGGTGGACAGCCTCGATATGACCGACGAAGATCGCGCCATCATTCTGGACAACGTGCTGCGGTGCGAAGAGGAGCAGGTGGTCATCACCCACGGCACCGATACCATGGCAGATACGGCGCGATTGCTCGGAAAGCATGTTCACAATAAAACGGTTGTCCTGATGGGCGCCATGATTCCCATTGCCTTTGGCAGCTCAGACGGTTTGTTCAATCTGGGTAGTGCCCTCGCGTTTGCCCAGAGTTTGCCCCATGGCGTTTACGTGGTGATGAACGGTCGCTGTTTCACCCACGATAACGTGATGAAGAACCGGCAACTTGGCGAATTTCAGAAAATCCGCTAAAACCTTCCTGAACATCTCCCAATTGAACGGCCCCGCGGAATATTGCCCCGCAAAACGGGGAAATCAGGCCACTGGATTGGGCAAAGCACTCAGTGGACTCGGTTGTGAGCGAATTGAGTTTTATGGAATAAACGGCAGGAAATTATGGCATTGAAACAGTTGACGCCGGAGCAGGTTCGCACCTGGACTCTGGAACAGAAGGATAAATGGTGGCGCAGCGAGGTATATCGGGGAAATATGCCGCAACTGACCATCCGATCTGCAATTACCGGCATGTCACTGGGGGGAATTCTCAGTCTCACCAACCTGTATGTGGGAATTCGAACCGGTTGGACCCTTGGTGTTGGCATTACCTCGGTGATTCTCGCTTTTGCGATGTTTAAAATCCTTTCCCGGATTGGGCTGGGAAGTGAAATGACGCTGCTCGAAAACAACGCCATGCAATCCATTGCCACAGCCGCCGGGTATATGACGGGTCCTCTGGTATCCTCCATTGCGGCGTATATGCTGATCACCGGCCAAATCGTTCCCATGCATCAGACGATTCTGTGGGTGATTTTTTTGTCGATTCTCGGTGTGCTGTTTGCCTTTCCCCTGAAGCGCAGATTCATCAATGATGAGCAAATGCCGTTTCCGGAGGGTAGGGCGGCTGGCGTGGTGATGGACAGTCTGCACAGCGAAACCGGCGCCGCAGGGCTTTTCAAAGCCAAAATCCTCGCGATCGGCGCAGCGACTTCGGCATTGATTGAAATGATTCGCAACGAGCACTTCATGAACACCATCCGACTGCCGTTCCTGAAAATTCCGGATTACTGGGATGAGCTCATTTACCGATTCGCCACCCCTGCACTGATGGGAACACCCCTGAAAGACCTCACTATTCGCGCCGATACATCCATCGTGATGGTGGCGGCCGGGGGATTGATGGGGATGAAAACAGGTATATCCCTGCTGGTTGGCGCCCTGGTGAACTATTTCATACTGGCGCCCCAGCTGATTCATCGGGGGATCATTTCAGAAGCGTCATTCAAGTCCATTACCATGTGGGCGCTGTGGGGGGGCGTGTCTATGATGACCACCGCCTCGCTGTATGCCTTCTTTTCAAAACCCCGTGTCATCATGGATGCGTTTCGCGGGTTATTCCGGAAAAGTCAGCCTTCCACCGATGTGCTCCGCGACATTGAACTTCCCATGTCGGTATTTATCATTGGCATTCCGCTGATTGGCGGCATCTGTGTGACCCTGGCCCATATGTTTTTCAACGTGAGTATCGTGATGGGGATGATTGCGATACCGCTGGTGTTCATCTTCACCCTGATAGCGGTGAATTCCACAGGGCTCACATCCATAACGCCAACCGGTGCGCTGGGAAAATTGACGCAGCTGTCATACAGTGTTATCGCTCCGGGCAATATTACCACCAACATCATGACTGCGGGAATCACCGGAGAAGTGGCGGGAAATGCCAGCAATCTGTTGATGGACATCAAGCCCGGATACATGCTCGGTGGAAAGCCGCGACACCAGGCCATCGGCCATGTGCTGGGGATACTGGCGGGATCGGTTGTTTCAGTTCCCATATTTTATCTGATTCTCAATGGAAATATTTCGCAGCTCACATCTGAGAAAATGCCCATGCCCAGTGCCCAGGTGTGGCGAGCCGTGGCGGAAGTCCTGACCCAGGGGCTGGGATTTCTACACGAGAGTGCACAGGTGGCCATCGTGGTCGGAGGCGTGCTGGGCGTTGTATTTGAAGTGATTTCTCTGCTGACCAGAGGTAAATTTCCGGTTTCGGGCGTGGGGATGGGACTGGCTTTTATTTTACCGTTTTCCGATTCCCTGGCCATGGCGACCGGTGCCATTCTTTTTGGGATATTGCGGATGAAACTGAAGGACCCGAAACGTCGGGCATACCGGATATTTGTAGAGAACCACGAAACAGTCTGTGCCGGTGGTATTGCCGGAGGCGCACTCATTGGAATAGTGCTGATTCTGCTTGAAACTCTCGGCTGATCTGTGGTTCAGCATGTACAGCAATTTTGAGGTACATGATCATGATTCAGTTTCATCGACTACAAATATTGATTGGAAAAGAAGGCATTGACAAACTCGCGCGATCGCGCGTGTTGCTGGCCGGGGTTGGCGGTGTCGGTTCGTGGTGCGCCGAAGCGCTGGTTCGCAACGGCATCGGACATCTGGAAATAATCGATTCAGACCTGGTGTGCGTGACGAATATCAATCGTCAGTTGCAGGCGCTTCATTCCACTGTAGGCAAGAGCAAGGTGAATATCCTGGCAGAGCGGTTGCTCGACATCAATCCCCGAGCGACCATTGTTGCGCACAATATGGTGTACAACCATGATACGGCAGATGATTTTAAACTGGACCAATATGATTTCATTGTAGACGCCATCGACAGTCTGGCGTGTAAGGTCGAACTGCTGGATCGGGCACTGCGGACCGATGTGCCCCTGGTGAGTTCCATGGGAGCATCGAGCAAACTGGATCCCTCACAGATTCAATTGAATTCATTCTGGAAAACCCACGGATGTCCGCTGGCCAAATTTGTCCGAAAACGATTGCGTCACCGGAAGGTGACCAAAGACTTCAGATGCGTGTTCAGTCCTGAAAATCTCCCGCCTAACGATGCCGCGTTCGCCTGTGGTTCCGGAAACTGCGTCTGCCCGTCCGCATCATCCGATGGCACACCCGCCCACGAATGGTGCAGCAGCAAGGCCAAAATAAACGGATCTGCAGTTCACATCACCGGCATCTTCGGTTTTTACCTTGCCGGCGATGTGGTGAATACATTACTGGAACGCTCCCATTAAAAATTTGTTACATAATTGCTCAGCCGCTTCCTGACGCTGATCAGAAATGATCATCTCAGCGCAGAAAAAAATACAATTATATTTGTTTTTGTTCGTTTTTTTTGCCTATTCGCCCTTTCTAATTGACAGGTGATAAAGAAATGGAGTTACAATTTCAGTATAATTTGGTTTCCAACCATGCGGATTCGAGATGGCGGTCGTCGATTCGCAATATTGGGAAAAACAGGAATCAAATTTATCAGGCAAGGGAAACCGTGTTTCATCAAAACACAGTTACATGGAAACAATACGGTGCACTCGGGAGCATGTGTCACTGGTCACAACCCACCGGGTGCGAATGGAGCAAAAAATGACCAAAACAACTCTTTATTTGCTTTTGCTGTTACTGCTTCTGGGATGCAGTAAGGAAAATAACAACGAGAATGGAGATGGTTCTGACTCCGATACGGACACGGATACCGACACGGATACCGACACGGACACAGATTCTGATACTGATACAGATACAGACACAGATACAGACACGGACACGGATACAGACACGGATACAGATACAGACACCGATTCTGATACAGAACAGCAGGTCGTGGCAAGCGCCGGTTGCGGCAAGACTCCCACGCTCCAGAACAGTTCACCCAACCCGGTCCAGAACACGCTCAATGGCCGACAATTTCTGGTGCGCTGGCCCGACAACTACGACAATAGTCATCCCTACCGGGTGATTTTCGGACTGCACGGAGCCACCGGTAGCGACACCGAGATTTCCGGGCATTCCTACTTCGGATTACTGGATTTATCAGAAGGCAGCACTATTTTTGTTGCACCTTCCGCCGAAGGCGGATTCTGGAATGCCGCATCGGATACCACCTTTGTGGGAGACCTGGTGGAAGCGGTGAAAAACGATCTGTGTGTCGATACATCACGCATCATGTTGCAGGGATTCAGCCAGGGCGCAGCCATGTCATGGACCCTCGCCTGCTCACTCCCCGGCGTCTTTCGCGCTGCAGTGGGGCATTCCGGCGGTGGTGTGGCCAACCCCTCAAATTGCGACCCCATCCCCTACATGGGATCTCTCGGCACGCAGGAAAGTGGCGGAACCGGCGGACAGAACACCCAGACAGATCAGTTTGCCAGATGGAATGGATGCAACATCACCACATTGCCAACGGCCCCGGGCGGGAGCCATGTCTGCACGTATTACGATGGCTGTCCATCGGAATATCCCGTACAGTGGTGTTCATATGATGGCGGTCACACCCCACTCCCCAACGATTCCGGTCAATTTTCATCCTGGATGCCTCAGGAAACATGGGCGTTCTTCTCTCAGTTCTGATCGTCCCTGTTCGTACACCTCCCGGACTCGCTACCGATTTTTCTGACGGGATGCGTTCGACTCACCACAGAAAGCCAGAATTGGAGGCAACGTTTCTTCGTGTCAATCGACACTGCAAGTAACTTATCCTGAGCAAAAATTGATATAAAAATGAAAAAAATGCAGGATTTCTAAGACTGAGAATACTATAAGAAATAGAATTAAATACAATTCCCATCCAAGGAGGAAATCAATGAGGTTTACCCCTGATCAAACAAAGCGGTTACTGATGGTGATCTGGCTGCTTGCCGCTCTGGGCAGTGTCAACTGCAACGGCAACTCGTCGGATTCCAGCGGTGACTCAGACTCTGACACAGACTCTGATACCGATTCCGACACGGATACGGATACGGATACGGATTCTGATACCGATTCCGACACGGATACGGATTCCGATACCGATTCCGACACGGATACGGATTCCGATACCGATTCCGACACGGATACGGATTCTGATACCGATTCCGACACGGATACGGATTCCGACACGGATACGGATTCTGATACCGATTCCGACACGGATATGGATTCCGATACGGATTCCGATACCGACACAGACACCGACACGGACACAGATACCGACACGGATACCGACACGGGAATATCTGGCTGTGTCAGCGGTAATGCGTGGCCCACGGCGGATCCCACCAAAAACGGACCTTTCCAGGTCACCTCGGAAAAGGGCGTCGGCCCTCTGGCTGGATATTTGCCAGACCCGGTGTACGGGGACGAACAGCAGCGATTCAATATTTATCGCCCATCTAACATGGAGGACAGCGGGTTCTGCCACCCCATTCTGGTATGGGCCAACGGGCACGGAGACAATCCCGAACAGAATCCCCCGCAATGCATCGTCGACGCCGCCACAAATACATGGTGTGGTACCTATCCGATGCTGATGGAACAGCTCGCCTCCCACGGATTTGTCGTGATCGCCTCCCTCAGCAGCACAACATCAAGGGGAGACCCGTTGCCCACCATCATTGGACTGGACTGGTTGCTCGAGCAGGCGGAAGATCCGGCAAGTCCCTATTATCACCGTCTTGATACGGCCCACATCGGCGCACTGGGACACTCGGAAGGCGGGGCATCCACCAGCATCGCCGCGGCCGACCCCCGCATCTCGGCCATCGCCACCATCTGTGGCGCGCGGCCGATTACAGGTCTTCACACCCCTGCACTGTTGATCTGTGGCGGTAGGGATACCGTCGCCAGTTGCGATGGCATCCGCGATGTCTGGAGCACCATCGAGGACCAGCCAGCCATGTTCATGAACAACCTGGAATCGGACCACGGCGGCTGGCTGGGTCAGAACGGCCCAGAGGGCCCCACCATTTTCGGGGTTACCGCCTGGTTCAGAACCCACCTCATGGATGACACCGAAAATCGTGTCAGATTTTATGGTTCAGACTGCACGTTCTGCTCCGATTCCCGCGTGGCGGTCGAGCGCAATAGCCTGATGACCGAGTAACTCCCCGTTACAAACGATGTTCGGACAACTTTTCGAGATCCATCACAAAAGCCGTAATACTCTATTTGGAGCGTTATCCATTTTGTGCCGATACTGTAATCAGCAACAATCGACATAAAAAAGAAAAAAAGTGCAATGTTTCCGATTCTGAGAATACTGTAAAGTAAGCGATGTTAACAAAAGACTATCCAAGGAGGAAATCAATGAAGTCTATCCCTGATAAAACAAGGTGGCTACTGATGGTTATTTGCCTGCTGGCCGCATTGGCCAATGTAAGCTGCGGCGGAGATTCGTCGGAATCCAGCAGTAGTGACTCAGACTCAGATTCGGATTCTGATTCCGATTCTGACACAGATACCGACTCGGACACAGATTCTGATACGGATTCAGATACCGACACCGATACGGATTCAGATACCTATATGGATTCAGATACCGACACAGATACAGATACGGATTCGGATTCGGACACCGACACGGACACAGATACCGACACAGATACAGATACCGACACAGATACAGATACAGATACTGATACAGATACGGACACTGATACGGATACGGATACGGACACTGATACGGATACGGACACTGACACCGATACGGACACTGATGCGGATACCGGAGTCTCCAGCTGCGTCGGTGATCCGATTGGTACTGCCGATCCCACAAAGGCCGGTCCGTTCCAGGTGACAGCCGATAAAAATGTCGGGCCTCTGGCGGGCGTTGTTCCAGATCCCATCTACGGGGACAATCAGCAGCGCTTCAATGTGTACCGCCCTGCGAACCTCGAGAATAGCGGAAACTGTCACCCCATTCTCATCTGGGCCAACGGCTACCGGGACAACCCCGAACAGAATCCCCCGGAATGCGTGACCGATGCGGGATCCAATCAATGGTGTGGACAGTATGGGCCAATGGTGAATCATCTCGCTTCTCACGGTTTTGTTGTGGTCGCTTCGCTCAGCACCGCTACCGGCGAGGGCGATCCGCTCCCCACCATCGCAGGTCTGGACTGGATACTTGAGCAAGCGGAAGATCCGAGCAGCCCCTACTACCACCATCTCGACACGGAAAACATCGGCCAGCTCGGCCACTCCTATGGCGGAATGTCCACCTGCATGTCCGCCTCTGAACCGCGCTACAAAGCCCTGGCCACCATCTGCGGCACCAGAGCGCTATCAGGCGTGCACACCCCGATGATGTTCTTCTGCGGCGGCCAGGACACAACGGTCGGCTGCGACGGCGTTAAAGAGGTTTTCCGCTCGGTGACTGATCAACCGGCATTCTTCCTCAACGAAAAAGGATCGGATCACGGCAGCTGGGTATACCAGGGTCCCGGGGGGGTTTCGCTTTCTTCGGCGGCCGCATGGTTCCGCGTTTACCTGATGAACGACACTGAAAATCGTAAATTCTTTTACGGCCCCAACTGCACATTCTGTAACGACAGCCGCGTAGAAGCTGAGCAGAACAGCCTCATGAACGAGTAACCTGCCCCCCTCCACAAACCGTAATGTGTTCGTTCTCCAGGAAGATTGTCCCCCCTGCCCATTGAGTAAATCGGAGCACCGAGGGACTTCAGTTCCGATTCGGGTAAAACTGACTTTTCGGAAACAGCAAAATCAGACAAATTGTACACGCTGGCATTAAAAAACACGCTTTGTGCAAATGGCGTAATTCACTGTTGGGAGCGTCCCCTGGGGGTGAGGCGTGAAACGCTTCAGAGGTGTTTGGGAGTGGCCATGGGAGGTGGCGGCGTGGAGGGGCCAGCGGTGGATGGTTTGGGGGTACCGGCGCCGGTCTCGGTCATGGCGCCCAGAAATTCGGGCAATTCAACACCTGCCATTCTGGCAATTTCGTGCAGCGGCGGCAGGGTTTTGATCAGATTCGACGCAAAATTCGCCGTGGAACTGCTGCCGTCCGCTGCGCCGCTGTCCCAAACCGTGATTTTATCGATTTTCAGATTGCGAATGGCTTCCACCTGTTTGGCCACCACTTCCTGTATTTTTTCCACCATCAGCAATGTGGCCGCCGCACGGGGATCCCCACCGCAACTGTGCACCAGGGCCTGATACCCCGCGGCCTTTGCCGCCAACACCTGACGGACACCCTCGGCTTCGGCTTCGTATTTGGCCAGAATCCCATCGGCCTCGCCTCTGGCAACCTTGCGAATCTGCTGGGCCTTGGCTTCGGCGTCAATTTCAACCTTCCGTTTTTCGATTTCCTGCTTCACCACCTCTTCGGCGTTCAGTCGTTCCTGTTCAGCCAGGTACTGCGCCTTCTGAATCTCCACCTCCGCCTGCCGCCTGGCCACCTCGCCCAGTCGCAATGCTTCTGCCCGCTTCACGGCCAGGGTGGCGTTGTAATCCGCAATATTTGCCGATGCGATGTTCTCGCCCTTCACAGCTTCAGATTCCTGATGCTGCACATATACCCGTCGCTCCGCTTCCGCCTTCTTCTTGCCCTTCTCCGCCTCGGCAACGTTTTCGGCAATTCCGATTTCCTTGTTTCGAAGGGCCTCGGCTTCCCCGACTGCCGCCTGGGTTTCCTGCTGCTGAACATAAATCCGCTGATCCGCCTCGGCCTGTTTCTGCCCCTTCACCGACTGCGCCACATTCACGGCCACCTGGATTTCCTTTTCCCGATTGGCGTCTGATTCGCCGATGGCGCCCTGTTTTTCCTGCTCGGCCACATCCACCTTGGCTTTGTTGATGGCTTCTGCTGCGGCCTTCTTTCCAATGGAGTAGATGTAATTGGACTCATCTGTAATATCGGTGATGTTCACGTTGATCAGATATAGACCAATCTTGTTGAGTTCCGGCTCCACATTCGCACGGATGGCGGTGAGGAACGACTCCCGGTCCTGGTTGATCTGCTCGATGGTCAATGAAGCCACCGTCAGACGCAATTGCCCGAAAATAATTTCTTTGGCCATCCCCTCAATATCCGTTGGCGGCAACCCCAGCAGCCTTTCCGCCGCGTTGGTCATGATAGAAGGTTCGGTGCTGACCCCCACGGTGAATGTACTCGGCACATTGATGCGGATATTCTGCAGCGAAAGGGCATTCTGCAAATCGATCATGATTGTCATCGGCGTGAGACTCAGATACTGATAGTCCTGAATCAGCGGGATAATCAGCGCCCCACCGCCGTGAATACATCGGGCGGACTGTCCACGACCCACCTTCCCGTAAATAACCAGAATCTTATCGGAGGGGCACCGTTTGTACCGTCTGGCCAGGTAAATAACCAGCGAAACAACCACGAGAATACCGGCGATGGACGCCACGACGGTTAAAGTAAAATCCATATATCAGTCCTTTCCGTTGGAAACAACGGGCTCCACAATCAGTACGTTGTTCGCCACACGAACCACCCGCACTCTTGCATCCGTTGGGATTTTGGAATTGTCTTTGCTCCGGGCAGAAAGTATTTTCAGATGTTCCTGAACCACAATTTCCACCTGTCCGGGCTCATCCGGCTTAATTGTTAAATACACCCGTGCTTCCTGGCCAATCGCATTTCGCAGATCCAACGTGCCACTGTTTTGAAGGCTTTTAAAAAAGGCAAACATCTTTGCCACGAGATACATGAACAGAAACCCCACACCGATACCGGCAATAAACGCCACGCCATCGCCATACTTCCCCCCTTTGCTCACTGCCAGTCCCACCAGACCGAACATCATCAGAAACACGCTCAGACTCTGAATGGAAAGCAATTTCAGTCCCAAATCCGAATCTGCATGCACGGCATCCACGTCGGTCCCATGGGGCGCGCCACTGAAATCCACATCCGATGTGTCGACATCCGCTGCCATCATCTCTGCTGTGGAGTCCCCTGCCCCGGAGGTGTCCACCGGCACGTCGGCATCCCCATGGTTGTCTCCGCCAATCAGCATCAGAACAAACTGAATCAGGAACACCGTACTACCAATCACTCCAATAATAAAAAAGGCTTTCTGCAAAGCGGTCAGTGCTTCAATCCAATCCATTGTCAGCAACTCCATTCATTGATTGACCATTCATGAAAATGTCTGAAATACGTGCTCTTAATAAGGAAAGATACAGTTTATGCCCTGGCATAATGCAGCGCAACTGATAAACTTCAAAACAGACAGAATCCGAACGCTGTCATGAGTCGGCAGAAGACCGCTCAATGGGATATCCGTCCTGCACCCATCGGGACATGCCACCGGACAGGTTGTATACCTGATCGAACCCTCGGGTGTAGAGAAATGTGATAGCATAAGCAGACTGCACACTGCCATTACACACACAGACAATTGAGCGTTCTCTTGAGAGTTCGCCATATCGGGACGGCAACGCCGTCAACGGGATATGGACGCTGTGCGGAATATGTCCGCTGTCAAACGCATCTTTCGTGCGAACATCCACAACTGTTATCCGGTCTTCGTCGGCGTTTTTGAATTCATCCGACAGCCATTGAGCTGATTTCATGGCGAAACTGTTGTCCATTGAAGTGAGAAATGTGCTGATTCTGTCGTGATAACCACTGAAGAGCGACGCTGGATGATGGCCGACGGTTCTGTCTTTTACCAGGAGCACGGTTACCGGAACCTGCAGCGTCTGATGAAAGATCATGTCATGGCCAAGACAGAGCCCCATTTCCACCACCATATCAGGCGCTTTCCGATTCAGAACCAATGCCTGCCCCGCCGGATTACACGACACCGCGTCGCCCTGTTTGGTATTGTCGAGGTCGCGCTCCAGCACCGCACCACTTGTACACGAAACCGGCAAGGTATGAAGCCCTGCCTGTTCCAGAATGTCGCAGAGCTCCATGGCCAGGTCCTTTAAACCGAAACAATACGCTATTCCCACATATTTGAAGTCCCGTCCCTGGCAGAAGGCAATGATTTCCTCAATGCGATTGAGCGTCCCGGCTCGCCCATTGTCAATCAGCGCCGACGCCACATGTGCTGTTTCCAATGCGTTTACATCTCCGCGATAAACGCCGAGGGCGTCTGCGCGAACGTCATAACAATCCCGTTGTCTCGTGCGACAGACCATATTTTTACAGTTGCGGCACGGCGACGACATGGTGTCCCGGTTACGCATCCGGATTGCTCCACTCTTCAGCATATTTGCTGACAACCGGCAATATCAGTTTTTTGTGGTGGTACGCCAGATATGCCATGGCCCCAACAACGAGCATCACGCCCAGAGCAAACAATGCCCGAACCAGCACAAATACCACTCCCACGATGGGCAATGCCGAAAGTACGGACAATGCGATATGCCCGAGCATCCAGATTGCCCCCGCAAACAGGGATTGAACAGCACAGTATCGGACAAAGCGATTCTGCGTTTCGACAAAAATAAAAACGATGCCCAGCAAACAGGCCAGCACCGCAGCGACATTCTGTTTCAAGCCGGTACTGCATTCTGCTTCATCCACATTCCACACTGAGAAAAATCGATTATTCATATTCATCTTCCTGCTCTATATCCGGATCTACCATCGCGCCAGGCAACCACGAGTGCTCCCGGTAATTCGAAAAATCATCATCCACTACTTCCGCATGTATTATCGCCTCTGCTTCCGTATCTATCGCGAACAGCGGGACCTGGTCGAATCTCTCCCCATCCCGGTTCCATCTTTTCAATTCCACATCCGTCCCCTGAACCAGGGCAAAAGTCAATCGCCGCGCATCCCTTTCAATACGACTCCACGGATTGGCCACCGTTGTCCAGGAACCACTGTTGACGTAAACGACGCCGTTGTCATTGATGATCGCATTGTCAATATGGTGGGTATGGCCAAACACAAAGACCCGTGCATCCGAGATGTGCGCCAGCCTGGCCGCCGCCTCTTTGGCCTGGTCCCGCTCCTTGAAGTTCCAATGGTTCAATTTTGATCGGAAATGACTCCACACCCAGAACACCCCGAAAATGCTGAACGCGGCGAAGATAGACATGATAAACGCATTTGCCGCCAGCCACGGTATTTCCTGAATCAACGTAAAAAACAGAATCCACAGATACAACACGCTGAATGCGAATACGCCTGCCCAGAGACCGCGACGAACCACCGGTTCCATCGCCTTCTTTACCACCGCCGCCTTATTCGCCGGCTCCGGCGACACCTTCATCTTTTCCCACTCGTGATAAAATTCCCCATACCCGGCCTTGGCAGCGACTGCCTGGTCTTCAGATTCGTGCTGTTTTTTTTCAGTTCTGGTGAATTCACCGGCCCCGACATTGGTACTGGGACTTAAGGCAGCGATAAAATAAGGATAATGATCCTTGTAAACGCGCCAGACGTCGAACACGTTGTATCTGCGAACAAAATCCACATATTGCTCAGGGGAAATCAATCTGGGGGCATATGGGTCAAATCGCCGAACGCGGTTATAAAAATATTTAACAAATACAGACCCAATCGGATAATCCAGGGTTTCCTCTTCGATTTCTTCATTGCCTATTCTGTGTTTTCGCACAAACACCGGATTCAGCGGAAACCGGTTGCTGTTTGTGGCGTCATACTGATGACCATGTTCAATATGTATCCGTCCGGCTTCCCGGTAAAACAGCTGGTGGAATCGTACCTGCTGCAGCAACTGTTGCCACGTGGCGCCACCGCGAACGCTGGCAAGGATTTCAATAAAGCGCCGTCGCACCTCGGGAAAATACAGTTCCAGGTCATGATTGCCGCGAATGAATTCCAGATGAAACCCCTCTGCAATGAATCTGGAGATCGCCTTGAAGAATTCGGGATGTCCTTTGGCAATCACGTTGAGTTTAAAAACTGATTTCGCCGCTGTCGCGTTCAGACCAAAGCGCTTTTCTGCGGTGGTGATATGAAATCCCATCTGCGCAGCGATGCTCTCGGAGGGAATTGTGGTCACAGTTAAAAAATCGAAAATGTCACCATTGAAAACCAGGACCAAATCTTCTGGACGTCCGGCATATAACTTCCTGATATACTTGAGAAATCTTGCAAAATCCTCGTCGTGGAAGAAATCCTCGGTGGGCGCATACCGCTTTTTGTCTCTTCGCCCTTCCCCAAGGTGGAAGTCACTGGCAATGATTAAATCCTTCATGGAAAAAAAATGTACCGCTCAGGTGGATTTTGTCTAGTTCGAATCGCTGTTATGTGGGGAATACAGATTCAATTTCCCCGATGGAGCAGCGTCTTCGCCAGCTGCCCAAGCACATTGATCACCGCCGCATTCGGTGCGGATACGCGGTCAAGAGCCTCCAGAGCGAGGATGGTATGTCGGGATGCCTCGTCGCGGGTGGTCTCCAGCGCATTGGAACGGGTTACCGCTGAAACAATTTTTTTTGCACAATCCTCAGCCGGACAACCATTTTTCAGATCATTCAACGCATCAATGACAGTAGCGTCCTGTGCAGCAGCAAGAATCACCGGAAGCGTCATTTTTCCCTGAGAGATATCTGCAAGTAAATTTTTGCCCAGTGATACCACGTCGGATGAAAAATCGAGCACGTCATCAATCAACTGGAAAGCGACACCGATATGTTGGCCAAACGCGGTCATCTCATCGATAACCTGCGCTGAAGCGCCGCCCGCCGTTGCACCGGAAAACGCCGCGAATGCAAACAGGCTGGAGGTTTTGCCTTCAACAATTCGAAAATAATCGTCTCGGGTCGTGGAAACTGACTCCCGTAGTCGAAGTTGAATAATCTCACCTTCCACCAGCGCTTTTAATGTCTGCACAAAGCGTCTCATATAAACAGCAGGCATTTCTGACATCATCTCCACACAGCGCATCAGCATATAGTCACCGCCTAAAATCGACAGCGCATTGCTCCAGACCATCCGTGCCGAAGACTTTCCCCGGCGTAAATCGCCCTCGTCAATCACATCGTCGTGCAGCAGTGTTGCATTGTGCAGCAGCTCACAGATGATGGCCAGGTCAGTAGGCGTGGCGGCAGCGGAAAACGCTTTCGCACATAAAATGCAGAGGGATGGCCGTATTCGCTTCCCCCCTGCGTCCAGGATGTATGCGGCTATATCAGAAACCGGTCTGGGTGCGCCTTCGATTCCGGTCAGCAATTCGGATTCTACGCTCGCCAGACCTTCTTCCAACAGCGCTGAAACCGTTTCAATCGCATCGGCAGTAGTGCTGTCAATTTCCTGCTCATCAGAAATTTGCTTTAAAACTGATAAGGACTTGATCATTGCGAGGTTAGACCACTTTTCATTGGGAACGTAATATGTGTGTTATGCGCCAAGAAGGAATCGAACCTTCAACCTCCGGATTAAGAGTCCGCTGCTCTGCCTAGTTGAGCTATTGGCGCTTGATTTGCACGCTCGGGGTGACTCGAACACCCGACCTGCGGATTCGAAGTCCGACGCTCTATCCATCTGAGCTACGAGCGCATCAATTCGAAAACGCGATTCGTTTTCAAAGGGTGAGAAACGGGATTCGAACCCGCAACAACCGGCACCACAAGCCGGGGCTCTACCGTTGAACTATTCTCACCGTAATTCCAATGACATAACGTCAACGAGGAAGGGATTATATTCCGCAGCATTCTGTTGGCAACATCTTTTTGGCAAAAATGAAACTTTTTTCCCGCTTCCTGTGTAAACCCAAGAAGCCTGCGCCTTAATTTCCCCTTGCGATACATTAACAGGACAATGACGTTTAAAAACTTAATCTCTTTTGTCTAGGTCCAATATTTGTTAAAGAACCGGAAAATCGACATAACCTGTAACATTGCGAATGATGAAAATGAGAAGTTCTTTAATGAGTAAAATGAGTTACGTTTTATTGGGAATGCTGGTTCTTCTGCTCGCACCGGGGACAACCCGGGCACAGAAAGATGCCCTGGAGGGTCCGCCAGCCGGGAATCGGGAAAAACAGCGAAAGATTTCCCTGTCTCTGGACGAGTGCGTAAACCGAGCCATCGCCAACAGCGACAGGATTGCTGCCGAAAGGCACCGACTCGAGGCACTGGATGCGCAGCGGAAATCGATGCTGTGGGAACCGTTTTCACATTTTTATATGCAGGGCGGCGTCAGTCTGGTGCGGGAAAAGTGTGCGCATCTCGATAATGGACTGCTTACGGGCTGTAATGGCCCTACTATTACGGAAGACGAAGATTACAAAAAGGGCGATTGGGGGCCACGGTTTGAATTCAAACTGCAGGGCGGAATTCCAATTCCCATTTCGAACAAGATGTTTGCCGGCCAAAAAGCGTTAAATGAAGGCATGAAAGCCAAACAGGCCATGTTGCCCTCGGTCCAGAGTGAAATCAGATACAATGTCCACCGGGCATTTCATGCGATTACCGGCGCCCGGGAGATGTTGTACACCTTGTCTGAGGGGAGAAAGCATCTGGACGAAGCCCAGAAGAAGATTGAGGAGAACCTTGCAAATCAGGAAGGTACGGAGACTGAAATCGATCTGGTGAAATTGAAGGTTTTCCAGGCGCAGTTGGATGCCATGGAACAGGAGGCCATTCTCATTGAAAAACAGGGGCTCGCAGCCCTGAATTTTCTTGTGAGTTCCCCCGACGGACGGCAGGTGGATATTCCGGAAGACCCCCAGCAGATTGTGGACAGTGAATTGAAGAGTCTGGCCGATTATCAGCAGTCAGCTCTGGAGCATCGCCCTGAACTCGACGCGTTGCGTCACGCCATAAAAGCATACGAAGCCAAAGTGTCATTGCAGCGTAGTGAGTTTATTCCGGACCTGGCATTTGTCATCTCCCTTAGAGCGGCACGCACCCCGAATGTGAAATTCAAGCAGTCCTGGACAGACGCCGATGGCGTTCGACATACAAATGATTCCGTCCCATATGTTCTTGAAAACAGTTATAATTATGGCTCGTTATACCCCGCTATGGCCCTGGTGATGTCCTATCCATTGGATTTTGGCAAAGACATCAACAAACTGAAACAGGTAAAAGCGGAACTTACAGCCCTGGTGCTTGACCAGAAGCAGGCCATTGACGGCATTATGCTTGAAGTGGAAACGGTTTACATTGAACTGACCACCACCAAAGATGCAATCACTGCGCTCAATCGCTCAAAACGCCTTGCCCGGGGGTGGATGCTGGCAGCGGTGCAGAATCACGCAACGGGCATCGGCACATCGAAAGATGTAAAAGATGCCCTGAAGGAATATTTTGGCATCATGGCGCAGATACACCAGAAAATCGCTGCATATAATATTGGAATGGCGCACCTTGAAAAAGTCACTGGCAACTTTCCTTAAAATCAGTAGATTATGACCGATTATATACCTGACTGTGGAATTACAGTTGTGTACATTGAATTTTTTCGATGATGAACTGTCAATTATTTTAACAATAACTGGCGAACTGTCGCAGAAACGAATGTTTTGTTTGTTTAAGGAGATACAGAATATGAAATTATTGAAATCCCTGTTTGTGGTACTCGCAATGACGTTTGGGATATCCGCCACTGCTTCGGCCAATCAGGGCCCCACTGACTATCTGAAATCATTGGACAAGCAACTGAAGCCCCTTCTGGCAAAGGCGGATCAGAACAAAGACAAAATCTTAAAAATCATAAAGCAAATGTTGGACTTTGACAGACTTTGCAAGGAGTCACTGGGCAAACATTGGGATCAGCGCTCGGAGGCGGAGCAAAAGGATTTCTCAACCACCCTGACCGCACTGATTGAAAAAAATGTGTTGAAAAGACTCAAGAATACAACAGAGAGCGAAGTGATTTACGATTCAGAAAGCGTCTCAGCCAATTCCGCTACAGTGGTCACCATAGTCAGCGATACCTCCGGTTCACGCCCTGTGGAAATTGAAATTGCATATAAGTTGGAAAAGAAGGGCAAAAAATGGATGGTGGTGGACATGAATACCGATGGAATCAGTCTGGTTTCCAACTATCGTTCACAGTTCAATAAAATAATTGAAAAAGATGGCTGGGAAAAAATGATTCAGAAAATGAAAGACAAACTGGCGGAATAACCAGCCTTCAATAGATTACTCCCCTCCCCCCTTGCAGGCGAAGGCTTTCCGGAACATTACAGTGAAGTGAAATAATGGCGACCGTGGTCTTATTTGGTTTTAAACGCGCTTTCCAGCTCTTCAAAACCTGGCAAAGTGGAAAGATCGGGAACGACGACAATATCAATCCGCCGATTTTTAGCCTTCCCTTCGGGAGTTGAATTGGTCGCAACTGGTCGGAACATGCCGTAACTGGCGGCGCTCAGTTTCTTTCCGCTCATTCCGGCATCAATCATGGTATCCACGACAACCATCGCTCTGCTTGCCGCCAGATCCCAATTGTTGCGAAACCGTTGTTTGTTTGCGATGGGTACATTGTCGGTGTGGCCTTCCACCTGAAACTCTCTTTTTTTAATGGTTTTAAGAACTTCCGCCACTTCTATGATGGCCGCCTGCCCTTCCTTCGACAATTCCGCCGATCCGGATGCAAACAGAATATCAGTGGGAAGTACCAGCGTCATTCTGCCGTTCATGATTTTGACTTCCAATTTGCCGGAATCAATCAACTTTTTAAACCTTGCAAGCAGGTGTTTATATTCGCGAACCCTCGCTTCCGCCTTGGCTTTTCTGGCCTGAAGTTCTTTCAGCGCTTTCTGCAGCTCCTTTGCCGAAGCGGCAAGTTTGGATTTGTCCGCCACGGTGGAGGTCAATTCATCCTGCAATGCTGCCGTTTTTGTTTTTTCATCAGCCAGCAGTGTTTCGGTCGCCGTCAGGGTTGCTTTCAGTTCTTCGAGTTCCTGCTCCAGCTCTGCCACTTTTGCCTTTTCTTTTTCAAGGGCATCCGCCAGTGCGATGGTCTGCTTCTGAGAATCTGACAGTTCTCCCCTGGTGGCTTCCAATTGCCTGTTGCTTTCTTCATACATGCTTTTTTTCACACATCCACTTATGGACAGGGATATGATGCACGCCCAAAAAAGATATTTTTTCATGTCTCTCCTCCTCTGATTCAGGGGGTTGATGCAGTGTGTGCACAATTTGATTTCAATCTGTTGGACGCAGTTTAACTCCAAGTGGAATAATCACAAGTGTTTAGTTGCGTTCATAAATCTGTGTCCCATTTTTTCAGACTCAACCCACATGCCCTGCTATTCCCGATGCGATTGACAACGAAGACTATTGACGACTTTTTTCTTTTCATCATAATCCTTGGCATGACAAAAATACGAATGAATATCTACAAAGTGAAATATTGTTTTCTGGCGTTGCTGCTTTTTATAGCCTGTGGATGCGCAGGAGAGGTATTTGGTTCCGTTGACGATTACAGAACGGTAGTCACCGTTCGCAACGATACCGCTGCTTTCAATCTGCAGTCAGTGAAGACGTATCAGATTATTACGGACGTTCTCGAACTCTCCGAGCCGTCCGCGCGGCCGGTTTCAGTGGAGCATGTTCGTGACGCCGCGATAATCGATGAACTGGAGATTCAGTTGGAAGAAGCCAATCTTCAGAACATTGAAGATTTGGCAGATGCGCAGACCGGTGCGTTGCCTACCCCCGACATCATCGTGTTCGCGTCTCTCGTGGCACAGGGTTCCTGGGACTACGATGGTCCGGTGTCGTATACCGCGCCGCTGAATGGCGTTGTCGATTATTCCGGTGCGCCGGAGGATATGTCCTACGATGTTGAATCCGTGATTATTACCATGTTCAACCCCACTCAAACTGTTCCTGGACATCCCACATGGTACCGCGCCATCTGGACAGCGGGAGTTCACAATGCGTACACAGATATGACGGAGACCACGGTTCGCGCGGGGATTGCAGCGGCATTTGAGCAAGCCCCCTATATCTCCCAACCTGCCGTAGCTGGAGGTGCAAAATGAATACAACCTTCAGATACTTTTTTATCATATCGTTATCCATCGCACTGAGTAGCTTGAGTGTATGGGCATGGGCGCAAACATCCGATAACGCCAGCAAAAAAGTTGCGGCGAAGAAAACAACGGAAGCAACGCCAACCGCGCCGGCCTCCGAGCGGGCACCATCTTCGGAGACAAAGGAGTCCAGAGAAGCTGTAAAAACCGGCGATGCCGCGGAAGCCATAGCGACGGAACAAAGCACTGACACGCAACCGGAAGACCAACCGGCGGCGGCCGAGGGCCATGCCGGCAGCGGCGCTGCAGACAATCCCCCAGCCAGTCCCGCGGACAATGCGGCGCAGACAGAGACAGAGGGGGAAGCCGGCGTTGCAACAGCTGCGCCAGCCGATGCGGTTGGCGCAGCTGCCCCGGCAACAACGAAAGTCGAAGAGAAAAAGGTGCAGGTTGTTGTGGAACAACCGGTAAATGTGAAGCGAAACGCGGATGCGGCAGCAGCGTCTGAGCCGACTCAGGAACAGCTGGAAGAAAGCAAGCGTCACATGTTCGTGGTGACATACAATATGGCGCAACCGAGAGGGAAAACGGCAGACTTTATTGATGATTTCAGTCTGGAAGGCTTTGGATTCGAGTATCGCTTTTTATTTACCAAACAGATTACCGGCGGCATTGCGTTCAACTGGAACGCTTTTGAAAGAAAAGAATCCGATGCCTTCAAAGTCAATGCGCGGACAACTATCAATGGCACACGAATAAAACTGAATGATATGCTGCAGCTGACGGCGTCGGCACAATACTATTTGAAGAAACAGTCGGCATCGGTCATTCCCTTTGCCGGTCTCCATGCGGGTGCATATTATTCTTCCCACGTTATTGACTGGGGATGGTGGTACGACCGGAATACCGCCTGGCAATTCGGATTCACTCCGGAATTGGGCATTCGAATCACCGCTCTCCCAATCCCGATTTATTTAAGCGGTCGATACACTTATACTTTTAAAACCAAGTCGCTGGACGCTCAACAGACTCTGGGGATCAACCTCGGTATCGCATTTCTCAAGTAAATGACTGCCGGACGTTTGCGGGGAGGCTGGTGGACACACGGCCATTTCGTAGTCGTTGCCGTCCTGTTTCTCCGGATACTGTGCACCGCAACCGGCGCCCACGCTGCCACGTCCGATAGACCACCCCCCAAATGGCTGACCCGAAACTATCTGTCATTGGGGTGGAGTGCCGCAACCCAGTTGGGGAACGGGTTCGAACGGTCTGATGGCATCAGCACCGTGGGCGCAGCCGTGTCCATTCATTTTCGATTGAATCGCCAGCTGTCTCTGGGACTGGAGCCCCACTGGCAACTGTTCGACGCAGAGTCCGGAGATAAAACGCACGTACCGTCATATGATTCCGCACCCCGAACAATGTCCTGGAAGGAGCGCCGTTTCTTCACCATCGCCGCATCCGGCAGGTACTACATGATAAAACGCGACACCTTGTTGCCATATATTGGTCTGGGAATAGGCGCCATGGCGGTCAGGGAAAAATATGGAATCACCGTCGACGACACACAGGCGCAAATCTGGCATTTTATGCTGGCTCCGGAGTTGGGCATGCATCTGCTTCATGGCCGTATCCCGTTCTGGTTATCCGGCACACTCCATTCAGGGTTTCGTACGGCTTCGCACGCAGGGGAAATTCAATTAATTCTGACTATCGGCGTGACCGTGCCACACTGACGCTTCATTTGAACAGCTTAATCTTTTCAACTGCTTCCTGAATCTGAAAGTTTCCATTTGATATCGCTGCGCGTTTCGCCGCGCCGTCATCGGATGGTGCATCGCAACGATCTCCGCCGCCGCCTCCGCATGTACTGCAGGTACCGCCACCATCCACCGGACCGTGACATTCGCCTTTCAGTGGCGTCCGTTTGTTCAAAATCACGCCAATGGAAAGCCCCAATACGGCAATCGCAAAAAACAGAATACTCAGAACTATTGTTGCAACCATTATTCCATATCCTCAATATTCCCGAACATTGCATTAAACGCGCGGGAACTGAATGTTGAAAATTCGCCAGAGCGGTCTCTCTCCATAAAGTAAGCAGCCACCTTCTCTTTGTCAGCAATTGCGATACTTTCTTTAACGCCAAGTACTGTAAAACCCGTTGCCAGGGCATCCGCTGTGGTGCAATCGCCGGTGAGAACAGATACCGATGCCAATCCGTGCTCCACAGGTCGGCCGGTACGAGGGTCGATGGTATGGGAGTATCTTTTATGGTTCAGCATGTAAAATGAGCGATAATCTCCAGAAGTGGCCAGAGACAGACCGGAAATGGGCAGCACCCGTTTGACCCGGCGCTGCAGGTCATTGCTCTCCGCGGGGCGTTCAATGCCGATGCGCCAATCCATATCTTTATCGTTCTTGCCTTTGCAGCGAATTTCTCCGCCAACTTCCACCATATATCTTGATTCCCCCACCGCATCCAGCGCTTCGGCAACCATGTCCACTGCGCGTCCTTTGGCAATCGCTGACAAATCAACATCCAGCCCATCGATTGTCTTTGTTACGGAATTGGTCTGAAAATCAAGATTGAGATGCCGATAGCCCACCAGGGACTTCGCATTGGCGATTTCATCATCCGAGGGGATGGATGTCCGCGCCTTTTTGCCATGAAACCCCCACAGTCGAATGAGGGGCCCCACGGTAACATCAAAGGCGCCACCTGTCAGTTCACTGATTTCAACGGCCTTTCTTAACACCTGCATCACTTCGTCGTGAACCTGCACCGGCGTGTCCGCCTGTGCGGCGTTCAGGCGATAGATATCTCCTCCCTTAAAATATGGAGACATTTCACGATTTACAAAATCCAGACGATCTTTGAGAATATCCGCCAGGCGACGGTTGTGATCCTCCTGAAAACCGTGCCCAACGATCTTCACCTGCCAGCTTGTCGACATGGTGTTGCCGGAAAATATAAGGGTCTCCACATCCGGTGTTTGCTTCCCCCAGAGCAGTTTGAAAGCAATGGCCAGTAAAACCAGCAACACCGCTGCAAAAATTCGTCGTCTGATCTGAGGGGAAATTTTTTTCCTGTTGGGCGAGACTTGTACGTTCATCGAATGGATAATAGACACTTTCCCTTAAAAGACAATTACCCGGGTACCATTTTCGTAGTCTGAATGAAAATCCTCACTCTCAAAAGGAAATGAGGTTGGCGATGTCCATTCGTAGAACCAGCGCGCATCATCTCTGGGCAGATTGACGCATCCATGACTTACCGGATGCCCGAAATTGTTGTGCCAGGCAGTATGCAGCGCGAATCCGCGCTTTGGAATATAATACATCACCCACTGCACATCATCCACCCTCAGATGACCGCCATACAGATTCATGGTCTGAAGTCGGCGTTTCCACTTGATCCGGTAAGCGCCGGTTTCGGTATTCCCTTTTTTCCCCGTTGACCCCAGCGTTACGTATACCCGCTGCTCTCCCACATAGGCACTGACAACCTGTTCCCCCAAATCCACCGCAATCCACTTTTCATCCGACATCGGTTCAAACGAAATTTGTGCCTTCCGAACTCTGCCCAAATCCGCGTCCGCCATGTAGCTTCCATCCGGCAGGGCAACCCAGCCGTTTACACTCTCCAGAAGCTTGCGGCCTTCCAATACTTCAAACTTCGAGTATTCCCGAACCACCGGCGCATTCTCGTCGGGATTTTCCCGACTCACCACGTTGTCGTTGATCACATATGCAGTTACTTCAGGTTCCCCAGGTTTTACATGGTGTCCCAGCGACCATACCGGAGACATTTTTTCCACGTTGTCCCCCTGGACATACTGCCCATCCCGGGTGATGAGATAGGGGGTATTCCCTCGAATAATGACCTGCTTCACTGCGAGAACCGTACCCCCGTATAAATATTTATCCTGTATCCGGTGGGCAAACTGCCGGCGATTGGCAAAAGAGTACGCGCCCCCCTTTTTCACCACATATCTTTCGAAGCTCTGATCGATCGCCGGATCATCTTCTGGCGCCACCGTCGCTTCGGCGTCAGTTTCCTTCAGATGCGACAGGCAGACATATCCGTTGCTTGTCAGACGCCCCCACCCTTGCTGACATCCGCGGGTCACTCCCGTTTTTTCGACCTCAAGCACTGCGCCGTAATGAATGCGGGCAACTGGACGCTCTCCTCTGGAGGGACTGCCATATACTGCAATTTGCCGCAGGGTGCGCATTCGCACCAGTTCCCCGGCACGGGGAGTACCGGACAATCCCATTAGAGCCATTTCAAATGCCGCGATACACAGGCCAACAGTTTTAAGATTTATCCCCTTCGGTTTCCACATGTAAAAATCTCTGGTATCAGGTTGTACAGCTGTCTGTTTAATTTTCGATGAATTCAAGACTCAGATTTACCGGGAAGCAGCCATCATATGGATGGTGCATTTGTGTCACTCGGCGAGATTAGTCTACCATTTTTCCAAGGGCAGAGAGATCGGGGAGTTCGTCCAGGTTGGGAAGCAACACGATTTCGATGCGTCGATTCTCCGCGCGACCAGCTGAGGTTTCATTGCTGGCCACCGGTTGGGTGTCAGCATAGCCTGCAGCGGAGAGATTTTCGGCGTTCATTCCGTTTTCAATCATGTGTTCAACAACAGATACGGCGCGGGCTGCCGACAGTTCCCAGTTGGAATCAAATTTTGAACTGGAAATCGGCTTGTTGTCCGTATGACCGGCAACCTGGAAAGTACGGTCTTCGATGGTGGCCAGCACTTTCGCTACTTCGGCCAGTGCTTCCTTCCCTTCCCTGGACAGCTTGGCGCTACCACTGGGGAAGAGAATCGCGGAATCCATTTCAACCAGCATGCGGTTGTTGACAATTTTAATTTTAATTTTTCCGGAATCAGTGAGTTCCTTGAATTTCAGAAGCATTTCTTTGAAAAGCTTGATTCTGGCCTGGGCTTTGGCAACAGCTGCCGCGTTGGCATCTCGCTCATCCGCCAATTTCTGCAACTGGGTCTGGAGCGCTTCGAGTTCAGCTGAAAGCGAATCGCGCTCCCCTTTCATCTTGTCAATACTGGCCTGGAGTCCATCATTGGCCGCACGGGTCTCGTCAATCACTTTCTGCAAATTGGCCATATCTGCATCATATTTTTCCTGCGGGATCCCGCATCCCACCACCAGGGTCATCATTATTAAAAGCGAAAACAGTATAATCCTTTGAAAACGCATCTTTATTCCTTTCTTCACCAGATTGTGGCGACAGCGCAAAAATTACTATGGCGAACATTATTGACCCAACCTGCACATAAATCAAGTTGCTAATTTCAGGTGCAGTACCTAGCGCGCCAACGATTTCCAGTATTTTATAACTTTTTCATTCCCACAGTTCTTGATTCTGTCACTCAAATCGGCACGGGTTCGATAGGGAAAATGGGCAATACAGGTCAGGACGGGAGCCACCGCATCCTTTGTCTGATTGGGACGAATCAGTTCTGAGACCAGTGCCTTCAAATCGGATGAAGGTTTGGCAACTTTATGGCTGATGGCATTTTCGCACAGCAATGCCACAGCTGTGGCGCGCACTTCGGTTGAGTCATCGGAAGTAGCCACCTCGGCAACAGATTTCAGATGGATGGGAGCAAGGGGCAGCGGTAAAATGGCCAGTGTTGCCATTTTTATCTCGTCGTTCGTGAGGTGCAGCAACTCGGCGATGTTTGCCATCTCCACACCCGTGGCCTGCATCACCAGTGAAATGAATCGTATGGCCTGAACCCGCAAATCGAGCGCCAGTGAATCATCGATGGCAATTTCGAATAGCGAATTCGCCAGTTGCTTCGCTTGACCTCGTACCGGGAACGCGGGCGTATTGCGTAAATCAGAGGTCCGTTCCAACGCGGTATATACTGATTTGGTTGCGGCACTCGCCGCCTGACGCTCCGCGGCACTCATGAATGAGACCAGCCAGGGCAGGTATTCCCAGGGGTCATCGCCATATGCCGCCGCATCGAGAGCCACGCGCCGGTAAAGACGGTGAGACCCGTATAATGCCGCAGTAAAATCTGAAAGTGACAGACCTCGGGCAATATGCGCAAAAACCGCGTCTTGCACAGCCCCCTCCCCTTCGGAAAGCAGGCGTCTTCCCGAAAGCGAAATCTTCTGCGCTTTTTCCGCCCCATCTCCCAGGATGGATGCAGCAAAAAGCTGGACCATCAGGAGGATTGCAAATGCTGGTATCCGCGTTTTCATGGGCAATATCCTTACCTGCTTCATCTGTGCAATTCAAGTGCGAATAAACAGACCGTTGCACCAATCTGTTTGAAGAACAACCCGGTTCGCGAATTTGAACTAGGCGGGGTTGCCGGTGTTCTCCGGGCCGCAGACCGGACACCTGGGCGAGGCCTTCATAAGAACCCTGCTCTGTCTCAACCCCAGGCCATCGAATGCGATGAGTACGCCGGCATCGTCCCTCGGAATATCCAGCAGAAATCGAAGGGCAACCAACGCCTGGAGAGACCCTATCACTCCGGCGGTGGCGCCGAGAATCCCCAGCCCCTGCGGTTTCTCCAGCGATGCCGGGACATTCGGAAACATACAGCGCAGACATGCGCATCCCGGGCGATACAGATAAAACTGACCATTCAGTCCCGTCGCACCGCCGTGGATATACGGTTGATTCAGAGATACGCAGGCGTCATTGATCAAAAATTTCGCACCGAAACTGTCCACTGCGTCAATCACCAGATCTTTCCCGCGGACAAGGTCGGGCAGGTTATTGGAATCGATGCGCAGGTGATGTGCCGCAAGGCGAATCGACGGATTCAGCTCCGCCAGAGATTCGATGGCAGACGTTACTTTGGTTTCTCCAATGTCAGAAGTACCGTGCAGAATCTGGCGATTGAGGTTGCTTTCCTCCACCACATCAAAATCTGCAATCTCGATGTTGCCAACCCCGGCGGCGGCGAGATAATACAGCAACGGCGACCCCAGCCCCCCGGCGCCAACCACCAGAACACGACTGCTGGCCAACCGCGCCTGACCCGACTCTCCGATCTCTGGCATCATCACTTGACGCCCATAGCGTTTATCCGCATGATCCATGCGATTTCTCCCCGGTTGCAAAACTGGAATCCTCATACCACATTGCCAGCCCAATTAAAAAAAGAAAAGATATGTTTCCCGATTCGCTCCCAGAGAAAAGCCTTTTCCGAAAAATCGGGAATGACAGGCGTCTTTTTTACATTATATGTATATGTTACTGAACGCTTGTACTGGGTAACTTTCGTTTCGAAAGCCCGGGTCAGAAGCCACCATTGTCGTATCGAAGGGGAGATGTCAATGAATACAAAAGCGATTGTGTACGATCAGATGATGCAGGAAATATCTGCAATTCCAAAGGAGAAAATTCTCTCTCCCAGTATGCCCATGGATGTATACATACAGGAAGCCATCGATTTGTATCATTGGGCCCAATCCGATAAAGCGCAGCTATTTGAAGCGGGGTTGCCGGAGGAATTGCTTGAAGATCTGCCATTTCGCGCGGACGCAGCATCAGAAACACATACCATCTGGCACAATTTTCTTTTCGGTCAGAGCGCCGCACTTCAGAAATGGCATGCGGAATCACCTGAAGCCTGGGATATACGGCAGAAACTGATTCACAGCATGCGATTTGCATATCGTCACGACGTGAAAACCCGTAGCCGGATTGCGTCTATCGAATCGTCACAGACGGAGACGGATATCATCACAGCCCTGCGGACACTCGCAGCGATAGGTCGGGAAAATCCAGCGCCACTGCGCAATGTCGGCTTCGATTTGGCGCTGTTGGAAAAAGCCCATCTGCTCAGCCAGGGCATGGAAGAATTGAAAGCCTCCTCGTCGGAAGAAAGCACCCACAATATGATTCGAAGAATGCGGGATCAGGCGTATACACATTTGAAAGAAGCGGTGGATGCCATTCGCGAGTGTGGTCAATATGTATTCTGGAAGGACACTGCCCATCGCGTCGGATATGAAGGGATAAACCTGCACCGTACCAGGCGACAGACCTCAGATGCGTTCCCTGCCGCACACGCCGAACAACCCCCCAAAACGGCATCCGGCGAATAAGCGCTGCGTTTATCCGGTGATTCCCGGGATATCCCCGAATACTGAACCATTTTCGTTTCGTATGATCACTGCAATTGCAAGGTGAGGTGGCTGGGATTCGCACAGTCATCACTCCACACTAAAAAAAAACGCAACCCAATTGTCGGTGGTTCGTTTTAACGGACAACCGCCTGACAGAAAATGGGAATCACGATGGGACAACAGGATGTGGAACGTCAATATCGGCACGAGGATGGTAAAATTGACGTGTTGAAATTGTATGACACATACTACGACGCAATTTTTAGATATGTGCTGAATCGTACCGGTGATGTGGAGGTGTCGAGAGATATTGCGGCAGATGTGTTTTTCAAAGTGCACCGGCATCGGAGGAAATATGTCTTTACAGGTGCTCCGGTGACCGCCTGGCTGTATCGCATCGCAGGCAATGAAGTCATCACATGGCAACGAAAACGCAAGTATCGCCCTGTCGAGCTTGAAAACGCAATGCAACAGAACGGCATCTTCCCCGTGGCGCTCAGAGGTGATTTGCAGGAAGAAATTCAGGAGGCTCAGGCAAAAGTGGATCAGAATGCGGCATTTCATCGCGTACTGACGCACATGAAAAGGTTGCCGGCCAAATATCAGGAAGTGATTGTCTTGAGGTTTCTGGAAGAAAAAAGTATCCGGGAAATCTCAATCCTGCTCGGCAAAAAAGAAGGTACGGTCAAGTCACTGGTATCCAGAGGGCTGACCCAGCTGCGAAAAATGACACGCAACAGAAACGAACGTCTGTCCCGGACCGGACTCCTCGTTGAGACGAGTCCTAACGAAGGTGTAAATTAAAAATGGCGCCACATTCTATCGAAAATGAATTGATTGCTGCAAAGGTCGGAAACATCGATATTCCGAAAAATCGGGAGTCCCTCAGAAATGCACTTCACCACACAGCCGTCACTGGCAAGGCCCTGAAGAGACGTCAGCGTATTGTCAGAACCATCTTTTCAATGGGAGTCACTCTGGGGTTTGTGCTCGGGATTGGATGCTTTTGGATGTTGCAAAGCACCCCCGAGAAAAAGCCGGATGTACAGGTTGCCACAAACCTCGGAACACTTTGGTGTACGTACAGTGACAATTACGACGGTGGAAACTCTGTGGTCTGGCCGCCGGAA
This sequence comes from Polyangia bacterium, assembly GCA_050287845.1. Lineage (GTDB taxonomy): Bacteria > Myxococcota_A > Polyangia > JAAYKL01 > JAAYKL01 > JAFGXQ01. The sequence goes on along the minus strand of JBNKCR010000098.1, from coordinate 371,561 downwards.
TCCACATCAGAGCAGAACAATTTCGTGAAAAGTGCGCCGGGGTACGGCAACCGGGGGTATGCCGTCCGCTTCCGGGGAAAAGCCGGAGAGCGTTCACAGGAAGGATTTATCGGCGTCAGCACAATACTGGGCCCTCCGTGTCCCTCTTCGGTATGCAGCGGCGTAAACATTCAGAAATACCACAAGGTTCGCTTCAAGATGAAGGGCAAAGTCTCAGGGGGTGAGCTGGTTCTGCTCATTTCAAATTCAGAAACAACAACCGATGAGCGAACACAATTCCGCGGTGAACCCAATGCGGGAGAGGTATATGAGGCGTTGCTCACCAAGTTCGTTTCCAGCGACTGGAAAACGGTGACGCTGGATTTGAGATCGGATTTCAGTATGGCTGACAACGGTGCTCGCGGATCCGCACGGGTGGAAGATGTCCTGGCCGATGCCAGAAACATCAAATGGCATGTGCGCAACGCCAAAGGGGCCAATGTGGACGTCTGGATAGACGACCTGGAGTTTTTTTAAAACGCAATGAGTTCATCATTCAAAGGAGTCAGACAATGACACGTATACACATTCTGATATTTTTTATCTGCACACTTTTTGTGTTGCCGGTACTGGCGGGAAAAAAGCTGCATATCGACAGTTTTGATGACGGCAACAGTGTTTCGGAACAGGGGGGATGGTGGTTTATCTACAATGACGGCCGGTTGGGCGGCAATACCGAGATAACCCCCGCGGGTCCGGCGCTGTCTCCGCAAAAGGGAAATGATGAGCAGGGATACGCCATTCATGCGGAAGGTACCACGGGGAATAAATTGGGATGGGATTACTTTGGTTTCGGTGTCACCCTGACCTCGAATTCCGGATGTCCAAGCCCAATAAAAGTTGACATCAGCCAATATACCACCCTGGAATTTAAAATGAAAGGTGATGCAACCGGCGGCCGACTGGTAGTATTACTACTGTACACTGGCGATACCTGTGAGAAAAACGTGCCGGAAACACTCACCCATTGGGCGGACTACGAGGCCAGTGTCACCTCGGATCTGAGTGACCAGTGGACTACTGTCAGACTGAATCTGAGAAACGATTTTGCGCAACCATACTGGACGAAGCCGGGAGACCGATTTTCCATTGAAGACGTGCTCAAGAAAGCCGGGCAGATTCAATGGCACTACTCCAGCGCAGATGGCGAGTCATTGAACGTCTGGATTGATGATGTTTATCTCTATTGAACAACGTCGACCGACTGTGGCCATGCACCCGGACTACTTCGCCCGGGCAATGAACCCCTGCTTTCCTACGCGATCGAATCCACAGGATTCATAAAACCGAAATACATCTTCATTCACGCGCCCAGTCAACAGCATCACCTTGTAGCAGTTTTCCTGCCAGGCAACCTCCACCACCGCCTGCATCATGCTTTGCCCGATTCCCTGCCTGCGAAATTCCGGATGTGTGATGACATTTTCTATGAGTCCATATGACCTGCTCCCCCGCGAGATATTGGGAAGAATATTCAGAATACAGCTTGCCACCAGCCGATCTCCCAACCATACGCCATAACACCGCACCACGTCATGGCGTTGCATGGCCTCCCACGCCTTTTTTTCTGCATCCACATTCAATAGCGCCATATCAGTGTCGTGCAAAAAGCGGTACAAATCCTTCAGCGCATTCAACTCCCCCAGATTGAGCGGCCGCAACCGCCCCCGATGCAGTGGAATAGTGGATGGCGCAGCGTCATTGTCCGAGCACAATCGGGCGTACAATGCCTGATCGAGACGCACGTTATTCTTTACCGCGTTGTGCCGGAGAATGCCTTCCAGTATAAAACCGGATTTTTCGAGCACACGTCTGGATGCAAAATTGGGGGTATAGGGCGCAGCGGAAATACGATCGAGGTCCAGCTGTTCAAACCCATAGGACACGATCGCGCGCACGGCCTCCGTCATCACGCCTTTTCCCTGATACGGCTCTCCCAGCCAATATCCAAGTTCCGCGGTAAAGCGATGCACATCCACGTTCGTGGCGATGCCAATACCCCCCATCAGTCCCATTTCGCCCGCGATGGCAAAAAAAAGATTACTCCGATTACCGGCCACATTTGCAATGAAGCTGCGAGCATGTGTCTCGTTATATGGATGCGGAAACCCATCTCGCAGATTAGCGGCAATACTCGGCTCGTTGGCCAGGATAGCCAATCGCGGCACATCTTCCATCCGCCAGGGACGCAACTGGCCCATCGAAAAATGAATCGTTGTCATCGCGGCTCTCCTTCCCTTTTCCAGGGAAACGGTGCTTTCCCGGGTTATGGACGTCTCCCCCGCCCCCTGCCACCCAATCCCAGTCCGATCGGAAACGTTTCCTCAAACGCCGCCATCTGATCATCGGTGAGCAGATCTGCCATTTTTGCGTTCATTTCGTCGCGAATTTTTCTTTCTTCCTGCCTGAATTCGTAGAAGCTCATGTTGCGAGCGTCCAAATCTTCCCGTAGCTGTTGCCGCCTCGCGGTTGATTCATCGAACAATGCAGAAATCTGCTCCACCACTCTGTCATCCACCTGATGATCTTCAGCGAATTCCGAGAGACTCTGTTTCATACCTTCCGCCATTCGCTGTTGCCACTCTTCGCGCCGCTTCTCGCGTAAATCCGTCTGCTCCTGCGCCACCATTGTTTCAACTTCTCTGCGCAAATCCGCTTTCAGCTCGCCCAGATTCGCGGCGTCGCCACCCGGTTCCGTATCTGAAAACGATTCCCCTGATCTTCGAGTCGGCCGCGCTACCCGTTCCGGAATCGTCGCAAGGTCAGTGGCAGCCCCACGACGGGCTACGGAAATGGCGTTCTGATTGAGCTGAACCATCTGTCTGGAAAGCTGCACATTCTGCACTTCTAAATCTGTCACCCGCCTGGTCAATGTATCCATTGCTGTTTTCATGCGGTTGGCATGCACGAATATCAGCGCCGCCAGAACCAGCAGCACCATATTTAAGCCAATTGATAACTTCGCAAGCATAATGACAAACTCCAAGGTTAATCGATGAAGCTATTTTATGCATCAGTTGTATTCCCCGTCAAATTATCCAGAGGAGAAACGGTATGAAATATTTCCATTTTTCAAAAAAAAACATAGAGTGCTTGAAACAGGTTTCTGTTGACGGAAAGGACTTCCATGAAAGCGGATATTCAATTTTATTCCGAAGGATCACTCATCAAAGGGCATCTGTACACGCCAGACAGCGCATCGAATGCCCCAATCGTTATTCTGGTCCATGGATTTGCCGGCGTGAAGGAAATGTTGCTGCCTGCATTCGCCGAGCATTTTGCAGCCAATGGCATGGCTGCACTCACCTTTGACTATCGTGGGTTCGGCGAAAGTGAAGGCGTTCCCGGACGACTGGTGCCTCATGAGCAGATTACCGATATTCGCAATGCCATCACCTATGCGACAACCCTGGACGGCATCGATTCAAATCGAATCGGACTCTGGGGCACGTCTTATGGCGGTGCCAATGCCATTGTGGCGGCGTCCCGGGACCGTAGAGTGAACGTGCTCTGTGTCCAATTGACTTTTGGAAACGGTGAACGGGTCATCATGGGAGGCAAAAGTGATGAAGAAAAAGAAAAGTTGAGAGAATCGATCCACCGTATCTGGTCGAAGGCGGTCACTGACAATAAGCAAATGATGTTGGGGGTGAACCGGCTTCTGGCGGATGAGCAGTCCAAAAAATTCTATAGCGAGTTTGTGCAGAAATTTGACGCGCTGAAAATAAAACTGCCATTTTTAACAATGAGAGAAACCATGGAACATATTCCGGAGGAGTATATCGGCAGAATCAATATCCCTATTTCCATCACGGTGGCCACCGGAGACACGGTAAACCCTCCGGAAGAATCGTACAGGCTGTATGAGCTGGCAAACGAGCCCAAAGCCCTGTTTGAAATAGAGAACGCCACTCATTACGAAGTATATGAAGGGTTATATTTTAATCAGGCAGTTGCACAACAAACAGAATGGTTTAAGAAATACATCTGAAATACAGGAATATACCGATTGATCCCCTTAGAATGCGGAGCTAGAAAAATGAGAATTCATTATCTGCAACACGTCCCCTTTGAAAATCCGGCTTACCTCATGAAGGTATTTGCCGACCGTGGACACACGCTGAGTCATACCGAACTATTCGCGGGTGATTCCCTGCCATCTCCTGATTCATTCGACTGGCTGGTGGTAATGGGGGGACCTATGGGAATATTTGACGAAGACAAATACCCATGGATTGCCCCGGAAAAGCATTTCATCAAAGCGGCCATCAATGCGGACAAAATGGTGTTGGGGATTTGTCTGGGAGCTCAGTTCATCGCCCACGTGCTGGGCGCGCGGGTGTTTGCCAATGCCCATCGGGAAATCGGCTGGTTTGACATCACTCCCTCAACAGAAATCCGAAACACGCCACTGGCCCAGGTGTTTGCCGAACCCATGCCCGCCTTTCACTGGCATGGGGATACCTTCGAAATTCCCGAAGGCGCCATTCCCATTGGCTCCACCGCGGCATGTGAGAACCAGGGGTTTGTGTTTGAAGACAATGTTCTGGCCCTGCAGTTTCATCTGGAAACCACAGAAGCATCCGCCAAAGCTCTCATTGAAAATTGCCGCAATGACATTGAACCATCATTGTATATCCAATCCGCTGCTGAAATGCTGTCCGCCCCGGAAAGATTCGCCAGGCTCAATCAGTCCGCCCAGCGACTCATCGAAGTACTGGGAGGATGATCAGAATCGCAGTTGCCAGAACCACTGCCACGCTGAATCCGTTGGCGAGATTGGCGATATGGACACATTTTCGGATGTCCTGAGCCCGGGCTTCCCGACCCGGTTCCCAAATCCAACCGTGGTCAGACAGGCTACCGTGGTAATGCACTGGACCACCGAGTCGCACGTTGAGCAACCCGGCAACGATGCTTTCCGGATGTCCGGAGTTGATGGAGGCAATCCGTTTTCTGTACCGATGCCACGAGCGAACGCCATTGGCAACGGAACCGCCAATCAGAGCGCCGGCCACCACAAGAGGCACCACCGACCATCTGGCAGGGATATAATTCATTACGTCATCGAAACGGGCGCTGAATTTGCCAAATTTTTCATAACGCGCGTTCCGATGCCCCACCATGGCATCCAGCGTATTTCCACAACGATAGACCACTGCGGCTATCACGCAGGTGATGGATACATTCACGGAAAGCAGCGTGGCAACCGGGATTAGCACCGCCATCCAGAACAGAATTCCCAACGATCCATCCACAAAGTTTTCAGCAACACTTTCAATGGCGGCTCTGGCAACGCCGGATTCATCCAGTGCAGATGTATCCCGGCCAACTATCATCGATACCTTCTGTCGCGCATCATCCAGTTGATTTCCCGATAATGGGCCGTACACCCGATAGGCATGCCGAACCAAATCCCGATGGGCGTACATCAACCAGAGGGTCAACGCATCGAATGCATATCCCAGCAGCGGATGAATGAGCGCAGCCCCCAGCCGAACACCAATGTATGTGCCAACCGCCACTGCGATACAAACCATCGCAAAGCCGGCACCGCCAACAATGCCATTCAGATTCAGTCCCCGAAACCCGCGTTCCAGAACGGTTGCCATTTTCCCCGTCAATCGAACGGGATGATATGAAAACACCGGATCGCCCAGAGTGCTATCCAATGTTACTGCGGCTACGAAAACAAAAAGGAATTCAACCATTGTCCATACTCTGCAAAGCGGCAACCAACTCCCGATTATCATCAGATTGGCGAATACAGAAGCGAAAGCTGCTTTTCGACAATCCCTCGAAATTCCGACAATCACGAACCAGTATCCCGGCGTCACACAGATGTCGCAGGACCCAGTCCAGGTTCATTCCATCACTCAATTGCACCAGGGCAAAATTGGCCGCACCCCTTATCAGGGTAAACCGCTTGAGCCGGCCAAATGCTTCATCCAGAATATTCATTTCTCGACTAACCAGCGCACGGGTTTCCTCAATGTAGTTTTCGCATTGCAGCAACATCGGAGCGATGCATTCCGCAATGCTGTTGCACATCCATGGCGGTGATACTTCGCGAATGCGCGCAACGGTTTGTGGCGCGGCAACAATCGCGCCGGCACGAATTCCCGGAATGGCGAATATCTTGGTTAATGAATGAAACACAATAATGTTGGGGGAATTAATTACAGAAGACATCAGGCTAAAGGAGAGTTCATCGTCCACAAAAGGAAGAAATGCCTCATCCACCAACAGGGTTTTACCCGCATGATTTTTGGCCAGTGGTTGCAAAAGACCGTGTTCAAATAATGTGCCGGTCGGATTGTTTGGATTGCCAATAACGATGGCGTCGTTTCTGTCAAGGGCTGCATTCAGGCGTTGCAGAGTCGGTGCCCGGAAGCCATCATCAACATTCAGATACACCCGTTCCACCTGTGCACCGGATGTGCGCACCGCATTTTCGTAATCATAAAAAGAAGGACAGATTACGGCAACTCGTTTGAATCGCAATGCAGCGAAGCATCGATACATCAATTCCACCGAACCATTCCCCGGAAGGACGGACGAGGCGTCAATACCGTACTTCTGCTCATAGTATTGAGCAATTCCGCGCCCGTCCGGGGTGGGATATTGCTGAATGGATGCCAGTAAATCAGGCCATGCATCCCTGAGGATATCGGGCATGCCCAGCGGATTTAAACTCACGCTGAAATCAATCAGACCTTCCCTTTCTGCAACCGGCATTCCGGCATTGGCGACAGTGGTATCCCCGTGGCGATGATACATCCCTGCGCACGGACGTCGCCGGATCACTTTGCCAGCTCCAGAAGCATCGTCATATCTACCGATTCCAGAACGGTTGCGGCCAGCCTGTCGTACGCCTGTTCGCGAAGCAATGCGGCATCCGTCGGTATTTCATGCAGTTCGTCATTCTGGGCATCAGGGGCAAGCACCTTCAGAAAGTCGCGAAGAAAGTCAGGGCTATCAAAAATGCCGTGAAGGTACGTTCCCCATATCCGCCCACTGGCGTCCATTGCGCCATCCAAATCAGAGCTCTGTGAAAATTGAATCAGCGGGGACAATGAGGGACCCAATCGGGTTTCCCCATGGTGGATTTCGTACCCGGAAACCTCGACGCCGCTTGACAGCCAGATGCCCTTGCGCTGTCGCAGCATCTTTTCACTCGACAGCGTGGTCACTGCGTCGAGATAGCCCAGCCCATACGCGGTGCCTGCATCACCTTCAACCCCCGATGGATCGTGCACTTTTCTACCAAGCATCTGATATCCGCCGCAAATGCCGACCACAAGACCGCCCTGCTCAATGTATTTAGAGAGGGTTCTGTCCAGACCCACATTCCGCAACCACTCCAGATCGCCTCGGACGTTTTTGGTTCCCGGCAGAATCACTGCATCAACCCCCTCCAATGACACTGCTGATTTAATCCAGGTAACCCGTACGCCGGGCCTCTTTTCGAGAGGTGCAACATCGGTAAAATTGGAGATGTGGGGCAAATGAACCGCAGCCACATGAACAGCAGCCGGAGCAGACCCGATGGATTTGAGATTCGCTGTATCCAACATGACCGCATCCTCGCCATCAATGCCAATATCGGTCATGTACGGAATCACACCGAGCACCGGGATTTTGCTCCTTTCCTCGATAAAACGGATTCCATCCTGAAAGAGCGCCACATCTCCCCTGAAGCGGTTGATGATAATACCAACCACATGCTTTCGCTCTTCCGGCGAAAGCAAATCCAATGTGCCAATCACCTGGGCAAAAACCCCGCCCCGGTCAATATCGGCAACGAGGACAACGCTTGCATTGGAGGCTTTCACCATTTCGAAATTTACGAAATCCCGTTCTCGAAGATTTATTTCAGCACATGACCCGGCGCCTTCCATAATAATCAAATCGTGCTCACTGCGAAGTCTGTTCAGACTGTCAATGGCCGTTTGTTTCAGCTGAGTGGTTCTATTACCATATTCTGCAGCGCTGCTTTCTCCAAGAGCCTTGCCCAGTACAACCACCTGGGCACCTACATTGGTTACCGGTTTCAACAGCACGGGATTCATATCAACATGGGGGGTCACGCGGGCCGCTTCTGCCTGAGCCACCTGCGCCCGTCCCATTTCTCCCCATTCCCCATTATGGGCATTCACAACAAATGAATTGTTCGACATATTCTGGGCCTTAAAGGGGGCCACCGATACCCCCATATCGCTGACAATACGGCAGAACGCTGTCGCTATGACGCTTTTTCCAACATCGGACGCGGTTCCCAGAAAACTGATACATGGAGCCAACTTTTTCACATGAATACCTCATAAATGGCAACTGGCCATTCAAACCATTTTCCGTTGTATACCCAGGCGCATAGCCAGAGAAGCATTGCGATTTCGACCAGTTCAGATGCGGCGCCCAGCAAATCTCCGGTAACGCCGCCAACCCGCTGATTGTATACCCGTCGAAGTCCCCATATAACGGGCAGTGCCACTGCCCCCGCTGCAATGGCCAGCGGTCCGAACACCGCCAGCAATGCCAGACAAACCATCCATGCGATACCGCGATGCAGACCACCGGCGCCTTCCACAAAGGATTTTGCGGTGCCTGCATCTTTTCGGGCATAGTGCATCGTGGTGGTCAGTTCCACCTGTGCGGTTCTCGAAATAATGATGGCAATCACCAGCAGAATCATATGGTCAGAAGAAACCAGTTCATACAGCAACACGACTTTCACGATAATCACAAAGATGAGCGAAAGTACGCCGTAGGTGCCCAATCTGGAATCCTTCATGATCTCGAGTTTCTTTTCGCGGCTGGTCAAACTGAATAACGCATCGCCGGCATCTGCCGCTCCGTCCAGATGAATGGCGCCGGTAATCAGCGTTTGCACGGTGAGCAGCAGCACGGTAGTTAGCATATGCCAACCGGGAAACACCAATTGAATCAGCAGCCCGGCGCCCACCATCAATCCCCCCAACAGGGCGCCCACCACGGGAAACCACGGGAGCGCCCGTGTCATGGATGCCGCATCTTTTCCGAAAACCGGCAGAACGGTAAGGGTGCGGACGGCTGACACAAATCCCGACATCCGCTATGCCGCTCCCGCGTCGCTGCCTTCCAGTTCACCGGAAACACCAGCGGAACTGAACGTTGCCATCTCGCGTAACATCTTTACCGATGCATCGACAAACCCCATAGCCAACGCAGCGCCGGTACCTTCGCCAAGTCGGAATCCCAGATTTAACAGGGGACGGAGTTGCATTTCTCTCATAAATATTTGATGGCCCTGTTCCGCCGACAAATGACTGAAAAACAGATAATCCGCCACATGGGGCGATATCCGACAGGCCAGCAGCGCACCGGCCGATGAGATGAACCCATCCACCACGGCGCATATGCCATTGGCCGCGCATCCCAGCAGAAGTCCCGCAATGCCAGCGATTTCCAATCCGCCAATCCTGGACAGTACATCAATGGGATCCATGTCTTTCGCATTCTCGCCATTCAGCTGGTGTTGAACCACTGCGCGTCGAATTGTATCAATCTTTCGCTGCATCCCGGCATCATCCACGCCGGTACCCCGACCCACAATGTCCTTCAGTGGACAAGGCAAAAGTACATGCATCAACGCTGCCGAAGGTGTGGTATTTCCAATTCCCATCTCTCCGGTTCCTATCAATGTGATGCCATCCTTCGCTGCGGCATTTGCCAATTCAATTCCGACCTCAATGGCCGAAACTGCCTCGCTTCGACTCATTGCGGCGGTGTTCACCATATTGGCAGTTCCGCGCCGTACTTTTCGATGAATCAGGCCTATCATGTCGGAAAGATCGCCATCCACACCAATGTCCACCACACAGACATCGCATCCCACATGTTTGCCGAAAACGTTGATAGCAGCCCCGCCTCCCAGCATATTGGCAACCATCTGCACGGTCACTTCTCTGGGAAATGCAGATACCCCCTGCTCGGTCACACCATGGTCCGCAGCGAAAGTATACAGGCGTTTTAAAGGAACATCCGGTTTGATTTGCCGATTGACCCTGGCAAACCGAAACGCAACCTGTTCCAATTCGCCGAGTGACCCCAGAGGCTTGGTCAAATCATTTATGTGCGCAAGTATTGCAGCATCCATATCGTCGTTAACAGGCTTTATTTTTTCGATTGTGTTCTTCAGAAGATCCATTGACACTCCTTAGCTGTTGTCTCGTTTCGCCCACACAGGGCATCCACTGACCATAAAAATGACTTCATCAGCGCGGCTGGCGACTTCCTGATTGAGTCTTCCCGCCACGTCCCGAAACCACCTTCCCATTTCATATTCGGGTACGATTCCCATCCCCAGTTCGTTGCTGACCAGAACGATGTCCAAAGATGGTTTCGTCAACATGTCCAACAGAGATTCAATCTCTTTGTATGGATAATTTTCCTGACCGCGATGATGCATCAGATTCCCCAACCATACCGTCAGACAATCCACCACCACAATCTCGGTAGCATCCGACAACTGCAAAATGGCGTCGGCAATATTCAACGGTTCTTCAATGGTCGTAAACCGGTCGCATCTTTCCTCTTTATGTTTCTGAATTCTGAGGGCCATCTCGGGGTCCGTCACTTCGGCAGTGGCGAGAAATGCGCGGCTGGTATAATTTTCCGCAAGATTCAACGCAAAAGTGCTCTTGCCGCTGCGTGCACCTCCGGTGATCAGAACTATTCGACACATTGGACAAAGCCTTTCATTCGATTCATGGAACTGCAGAAGTCAGCTTCGCCGAATATCTCCAGCGTCAGCACTCTTTCTTTGGCATCCGTTTTATTCATTAATTGTATTACAGTATTCAGCACATCGTCCGGGAGATGCACAATACTCTGATGGTCTTTACCATCGGCAATGCCATGCAAATGAACAATCCGCGTACGGTCAAACCATTGATGGATGTACGCAGGCAGAGAATAGCCATTCATCAGAATGTGACCGACATCAATACACACGGACAAATCCAGTCTTTCCACCACGGGAGCAGCCAGCTCGAAAGGATAAGCCAATGTTTCAACGCAAATTCTACGGGGGGAAATCCCCGTTTCAAGTATCTGCGTCACACCGTCTGCCACATGCCGCTGCCAGCGTTCCGGATCTGAAACTGACCGGGCTGCCATATCGCCAATAGGCAGATGCAACACATAGGCAAAAGGATTCAGCGGCTCCATCAACTGGATGATTCGCCTGCACTGTTCAACCGATCTGGCCCGCTCATTCCGGTCGGCACTGCCCAATTGTATGTCCAGAGGCAAATGGATGGTATAGCTCACATGGGATTCATTCCGATGATGCCGCAATACCTCCATGGTCGCATCATCCGGCAGATTGGAATGGGTTTCAGATTCAAACAGCACAATTTCGATATCATCCACGTAAGGCGCCACGGTGGAAACATTGGGTGCAATATCCGCCGGGACAATATACGAAGTGGTACCCGGCCGGAACTGAAAGCGATTTTTCAGATTGGGTACCTTTCCTTCCAGCGAATACTGACTCATACAGCGCCCTCTCCTTCCCGTGTTCGAAATGTCAACAGCCAGATAAAAAACGGCCCCCCCAGCATTGCGGTAATGATGCCCACCGGAATTTCCTGTGGCGCCAGCAGTATGCGGGATACCACATCGCACCAGACCAGAAAGACACCCCCGAATACAAACGTTGCCGGAATGAGCACCCGATGATTCCATCCCACCAGCAACCGGCATATGTGGGGCGCCATCATTCCGACAAAACCGATGGGACCACATACCGATACAATCACACCAATCATTAGCGAGGACAAAAAGAAAGTGATCCAGATTACTTTCCTGACATCGACACCGCGAGTATGGGCCAGCAATTCACCGGTCAGGAGCAGATTCAATTCGGAACGAATCAACACCATGGCGGCGGTTCCCAGAAGCACCACCGGGGTAATGATTCTGAGCGCATCGTATCCCACCACATCCAACGCCCCCATCAGCCAGCGCACAATCTGAAAGGAACTATGAAAATCAGAGGTGTACTGTAAAAACAGAATAATGCTTGAAAAGCTGAAACTGGTGGCCACTCCCGCCAGCAACATGGCTGACACAGATAATCTGGCTCTGATTCGCGTCAAAAAGTAAACGATAATCACCGATAGCACCGCACCGCCAAAAGAGAACAACGCGATCCCCAAACCACCCATCATGGATGCGCCCGCAAAGAAACGCAGATACAACGTGGCACCCAGTGATGCACCTGATGATGTTCCCAATGTAAATGGCGTTGCCAGCGCATTGCGAAAGACAGTTTGAAATGACATGCCGCAGATGGAAAGCCCGCTACCGGCCAGGAAGGCAAGCAGCAACCTCGGCACCCGAATCTGCCAGAACATGGTACCGTCCATACCGGCGCCCGAAAAAGAGAACCACATGGTCGGTGACAGCAGTGTACTTCCCATCAGAGGCGCGACAACAAGGGTAACAAGGAACAGAACAGCCAGCCAGATGTACGCCACACTGGCCCGAATCATTCGTTTTTCCAAGTCCTGTTCTTCGCTTCTCAACACAGAACCTCCGGCATGGCGTAGGTTTTTCCGGTCTCCGGATGAACGGCCAACGAAAAGGTTGTTTCAAAGACGGATTCCAACACTTCTTCATCCATGAGTCCGCTGCCCGGCCCATCAAATATCAACCGACCCTCTCTCAGACCCAGAACCCGTGTGGGACCATGGGCTGCCGCATTGACATCATGGGTGACAGATACAATTGTTTTTCCGGTTTCCCGGTGCAGTCGTTCAATACTGATTTGCATCCGGCGCTTCTGTCCGGGATCCAGAAAAGAGGTGGGCTCATCGAGAAAGAGAATGTCGGTTTCCTGAGCCAACGCTGCGGCGATAAATACGTTCTGCCGTTCACCGCCACTCAGTTCAGACAAACGCCTCAATCGCAAATGCTGTACGCCGGCCAGTTCAATCACGGACTCAACAATTTTTCGATCGACCTTCCCCGGACCGCGCCATCTGGACTGGTGAGCGAAGCGGCCTGTCATGACAAACTCGGAAACCGTAAACGGCACGTCAGCCGCCGGAGACTGGGGCACATAGGCAATCTGCCGGGACAGTTCCACAAGTGAGTTTGCGAGCAGATTTTTTCCATTCAGGAAAACCTCACCACACTGATATGGCATCAGACGCAATATCGCCTTGAGCAGCGTGCTTTTACCCGCGCCGTTGGGACCAATCACCGACACCCATTCTCCGGGATACAGGTGAAATGATACATCATTGAGAATGCGCTTGCGATTTGCAAACAAACATAGCTCGTTGACATGAATCAGACTTGCACCCATCCGGTTACCTGCTTTCTGTATCCCGGGCACTGAGCCCCGCGGCAGATGTCACGGCCTCACCATGAATCAATTGTGATATAATTCTGGCAATATTTACCACTCCCGGCCCTGGCTGCGCGATGTTTTTATGTCGCAGCACATGAATGCGACGATTTTTTACGGCTTCAACCTCGGACGCAATCTGCCACTGGGACAGAATCTGGTCATCGGACACGATTGCTGAATCGTCTATTGGTATCAATTCCACGATCACGTCCGGATTAATTTGCATCACTCCTTCGGCGGACAGTTTGGGATATTGAACGCCACTATCTTCCATTGCATTGACGCCACCTGCGATTTCAATCAGGTCGTTCAGCCATGTGCTTTTACCTGCCACAAATATATCCTGAACACTTCCGGTCCCCATACTTCGGCCCACGGAAACCAATACCCGGGACCTCGCCGTCCCCGACCACTGCTTTCGGATAGTTGCTATCTCCTGTTGCATCCATGTCACAAGTTTCTTTCCGCGTTCCCCCACATCACATCGATTGGCCAGGGTCAGGATGCCCTTTTGAATCTCCGTTATATTTCCAGAGCGAAGTTCAATGGTATTCAGGTGAAGCTTATCCAGATCCTGTTTTTGCCTGGCATGCAAATCCAGCATGGCCACCAAATCGGGTTTCAGTGACAGAATCCGCTCATACGACGGATCACTGTATCCCCCAATAACTGCCACCTGACTATGGGGGCGTTCGCAATACCGGGTCACCCCCACAACGGATGGACCAAGTTCCAGGGCAATGAGTATTTCGGTGATACTCGGCGCAAGGGAGACAATGCGTTCACATTTGCCAGCAGTTGCTTTCGCTGTTTCAGTTGCGTCGCGCTGACCCCTGTCAGTGGCGCCATTTCCGCATCCGATGCCCACAGCAATACACAGAATCAACCATCCCCAAACGGCGAACCGGTAGCGAGTAGCGTTCATTCATTTCACCTGCACAGTCATCATTTCACCAGACAAATCATCGATGGGGGCAACCCGACATTTAAAGGCGCCGACGTGATTTCAGCGTTGTCTGCCACATTGAATATACGAACCCCCGGATTCGTGGAAGTTCGATCTGCGACCCACAGTTTCCCATCCCGGGAGAGTTCAAGATTGCTGAGGTTATATCCCTGACTCACAATGAGTGTCGCACCTTTCACTCCCGTCTGCGGATTGAAGGCTACCAGATGCGTATCAGAACCATTTTCGCCGGAAACAGAAATAACCGCATATCCCTTTGTGGGGGTCGCAATCACGGCATCAGTCACGTCTCCGCCCAGCGCTGCTTCGGTAACCAGTATGCCACGGAGAGTGCCATCCAGCCCCATCACTTCGATGCCACCATCCAGCGCGCCCCATGCGCCTGTGCCTGCAAGGACCAGTCCATCCACCGCGTCGCTGAATCGGAGCTTGCCGGTCGGGTTCTTCACATTCAGTTTTATCTGGGCTGTCACTGCATTGGTTACGCCATCAATGATTAGCACCGAGCTGAACTCGGAAGGCGCCCATGTGGTGTTGTTTATCCGTTGAAGCGTGACATAAACCGTTCCATTCACACTGATTGCCTGCGCGGCCTCCGGAAGGCCATCCGAATCGGCAAACATCGAAATGTCAATTGCCCCAAGCGCCGTTCCTTTGGTGGGGTGCACTACCAGTAAATCCGTCTGGTCGAGTCGGGGAATAACCGCCTTCTGCGGGTTGACTACGGCAATATCCTGAGGGTTGGTGTCTGCGCCAACTGAATATTGCATCGCCCACTCCAGTCCGGCATTTCGCCAGTTCCATGCGGCGATGGATCCGGAACCGCCCCGGGACACCAGAAATATCTGACTCGTAATCGGATCATACCGACATACTGAATCCGAGTGGACCACGTGATGGGCGGGTTGAACTGCCAACGTTGCCGTATTCACTGTGGAGATTGCACCGGATTCATAGTCGGTGGTCATCACCATGGCCAACACTTCCGGCCATGCATTCAGTAAAATTTTTTCCTCACTGGTCGTGATGTCCCCATCGCCGACATCGGCATCTTCGCAGGCCATGAGAAAAGCGTGCAGCAAGACGCATGCAATCAAGATTAAATCGAATCTAAGTTTGCGATTCATCGGATTCATCCTTTCACCGGAAAAATTTCATTTTCCATATCGTTATACTTTCCAGTTTAAAGTAATAAAAAATGATCGCCCTGGCAGGGGCATCGATCTGAAATCACGCAGTGGACGCTTGAGGCCATCGCCGTCTTCCAGCACAATTGTGTTCAACAGATTCTTTGCTTCAAATGTCAACGTCAGACCAGTTTTATCATGAGTGATTTTCGCACCGGCGCCCCAGAGGGATCTGCCGAGCATGTCCTCTTCGAGATTTCCCGGATCCAGCCACACCCGGCTGGCAACGTCCAGATCACCATACACGCTGCCTTCACCAAAAAAGAGCTTCCGGATAAAATCCGTACGGAAGTACGCTTCATGTTCGGGCTTGCCGGGCAACCGACGGCCGCGATGATATGGCTCATTGGACCGATTCACCGTGGACAGAAATGTGTAATTGGAACTGACCCGAAGCCACGAGGAAATGCCGAACACCATCGAGGTTTCCGCCCCGGTCACCCTTGCGCTATCGATATTTTCCGCGCGAATCGTGTTCTGGGAATTCTGATGATATGAAATGAGATCGTCACTCCAGGTGCCAAAAATTCCCCCATACCATCTCAAATGCGAAAACAGCGGCAGATTCTGAGAAATGGCATGCAATCCAAAATCCGCATTCACGCCACTTTCAGCGCGCAATTCGGGATTACCGTTAACTGCCCCCTGGTCTCCGAACTGCTCATACAAATCCGGTTCGCGCACGTATCGGCCCAGATTTCCAGTGAAGCGGAAAACCTCTGACAATCTGGCGGAAAAACCCACTGCAGGCAACACATGATAGTCGCTGGAATTCTGCGTTTCCGAGGTACTCACCCCGTGGGCGCTGACACCGATGGCATGACTCCCATACGCCGTCAGCCGAACCGAAGGGACCAGTTCCAGCGCGGTGAATGGAAACCAGTGATATTCCATGCCCGCTCCGCCATGAACACGCCAGCCTGTTGTGGCGGGGTCTGTCTGCAGCAAATCGTTAATCGAAAACCAATCCATGGTTCCTTCGGTGCGCACATCGAATTGGTGGCGCGGCGTCATCGCCAGTTGCAGAACAATGGCGCTGTTCAGTGTATGACTGTGTCCTTTGACATTCTGACGACCGATGCCGATTTCATCTTCGAGATCCTGATACCAGTAGTGGTGATACAGATAACTTACTGTGGGGATAACCGTCAGCTTCCAGCTCAACAGGCCAGTGGCGTTGAACGCAACCGTATTGCGAAACCGTTCCATAGAGGCTTTCGAAGTGGGCATGCAGTCAATACCCGTTATGCCATGTTTCAGATACGACACATCATCCATGGTCTGTACTGTCCAGCTGCCAAATCGTCTGGACCACTTCACCAGACCAGAAACCGATTTGTGGGCGTTGTTCTCCCGCTTCTGGATGCGATCATCCGACGTATTCAGAGGCACGGTGCCATTTCGATTCAGATACTCAAAATCACCTTTGGAAAGCAGAGCGGACGCCAGCACCAGGAATTTGCTTTTACCCAGCTTGCGGGTATGCAGAGCCAGCCCCCGGGCGGTATGAAATGAGCCGTAGCTCAGTGACAACTCACCGTGATTTTTTTCCATGGTGCGGGTATTCAGCAGCACGGTGCCGCCAATGTTTCCAAAACCCAGCTTCAGCGGAACAGCGCCGCGATACACCTCGATGGATTCAAACAAATCAAGATTCAGTGCCCCCAAATCCACCGAGGCACTTCCCCCGTTGTTCAGCCGGATACCGTCCAGGTACACATCGACCTGAGAAGCATTGGAACCACGAATCTGCACGGTCGCCGACGAACCCGGGCCTCCGATCTGCCGCACCTGTACACCGACACCATTGCGAAGTACATCTGCAACGGAGGATACCGATTCCGAATATTGCGCTGTCTGATGGGTTTCGCCTGCCGCGGTGGTCAAATCAGTGGGCAATATTTCCATGCCATGGACATCAGAGGTGAACTCCTCAGAAGCTTCAACGCCCGGTTCCAGAGTCGACGTTTCATAGGCGGACCAGTCAACGGCATCATCCACCATATCATCAGACAATGCGGCCTGCATCTTTTCAGACGCCATGCCGGCATGGCCAATAGAGACGACACTCAGAATGAGAAAACCGATGCGCAGAAGGATTACTTTCCCCTCTTTGCTGAGCGGCGTGGGGAAGTGACAATCCATTTCAACCCAACCCTTTATCGCGAAGAGCAGTGTTCAGCATCATCGCCAAGTGTGTTTGCGATGATGGTATAGAACCTCGTGTGGATATCCTGGCTCCCGGGTTTGACGGCTGTCATGTTGCATTCCGCCTTCCCGATTGTCTCCAATCAGTGGCAAATGGAATGAACCCCGGTTCACAGTGGCGCGACCGCGCCGGATTCTCACCGGCTTCCCCGCACAGAAGTTCAGATTAAGTTTTCAATACAGCAACCTACGCTGCGAAGAGCCACCTGTTTCGCTGATCTTTACGGCAAAGTCAAGGACAAATAAATCAAAAACCTGCCCGGTTGCAGGGGGAGGAGTATATGGACAAGGCGCTCCACTTCACTCTGATCAGCGCCGAAAAACTCAATGACTATATGGTGAAGGAAACATATACGCGGTGCACTGAAGGATGGTCTCGACCCTCAACTGCTTTCGGAACACGAATCGGCTGACGTTGAACACCGAACGCGTCCGGGATTTGCATCTGGCAACCAATTACTTCGCTGCCGATTCCTGGGCGGATTCGTCTTCCTGGACGATGATGTGGCGGGTGGTATAGTCGGTGCCATTGAGGATAATCTGCATGCCGGTGCGAAGCTCCGGATCCAGCGCCAGTGGCGCCAATAAATTCACCGTGATGGGATGGGGGGACGATGGCACCACCGCGATGACTGCAGCGCCAATGTCTCCGGGCGTCCTTTTGGGGCTGGTCAATGCTTCCCTCAGTTTGTCCATGGGGTAATCCGGATCAAGCAGCAACGGATCGACGACCACAAACGCCATTTCGGGTTCTGTGGTTGATTGAATCCATCTGAACGCGGAGCCAGGATTATGTTCGAGAACCACAAAGTCAGTAAAATCAGGGAAGCCGATGATCCCATCTGAAAAGTGAAATACATCCGCTTCATTCAACTCCAATTCTCCAAATCGCGTCGTTGATACTTTCACTTTTTCTCTCCATCCGATGTCGGGTTCTTCTGAATAGATAATTTACCCGCAGACAGCCTGCTTTCCAGCTGTTCTCTGGCAGCGGCTGCGGCTCGTTTGTTTTCTTCCATAATCTCCATATGAATTTCCATCCGATTTACCGGTATATTGCGTGGGGTATCAATGGCCAACCTCACATTCCGGCCCCGAATTTCCTTTATTGTTACGACAATATCGTTCCCAATGACGATACTCTCACCCTTTTTCCGGCTTAGAACTAGCATAAATCTGGCCTTCCTGGCGATGCGAGCGGCTACAGATGGTTGAGCAGCGAATTGCTGGTCACCTTTTGGGCAACACTCATTGCTTCCTGTAACGCGCTGGCAGTTTCGTTCAACCTCATAAATGTGTCCACAGGGTCAATATCGATTACAGAAGACTCCTCTTTCGTCAAGCTGTCTTCCAAAGTCTGACGCACATTTTCAGATACGTCCAGGCGATTGAGTTTTAAACCGACATCCGTTCTCGCACGGGTGACCTGCGCGATACACGTATCCAGGGTGCCAATAGCCGTTTGAATACCGACATCATCATCTGCCGCCAGTGCAAGCCGGAGATTTTCCATTTCCGCAAACACATCGATGCCGCCAGCTACCGTGAATGCATTTTCCCCGGAAACCCCCACCTCAGCGCGGCTGGACGGACCGACATCCACCTCTTTGAGATTGCTGTCTCCCGCATAGGTGCCATCCGCAAGAAATGGTCTGGTATCTGTCATGTATCCGGCAAAGATAAATTCGCCGGCGGCCTCGGCATTGGCCACATTCAGCATGGATTCATACAGACTTTCCACTTCCTGTGCGCTGATGTTCCGTTCCGGTGGTGCGGTGAGTTCATTGCCCATGGCCAGTGCGATCTCTTTTGCACGAATGAGCAGATTCGTTGCTTCGCTCAGAGCGGTATCCGCGGTATCCAACTGCGTCTTGGAGCGGGTGATGTTGGTTTCGTAATGGGTGGCTGCCTGTTTGGCTTCTCTCAGCATGCGTACCCGCTCCGCGCTTACCGGATCCTTGTCAATCGACTGAAATTTCTGGCCGGTGGCGGACTGCACCTGTAAATCAAACAGATTACTGCGCTGACTGGCTACATCCCGTGTGCCGCGCCGAAATATCATCTGGTCGGTGATTCTCATTTTACGCTCCCAACCCCAGGATTACCTGAATCATATCGTCCGTGGTGTTCACCACCCGGGCGGATGCCTGATATGCTCTCTGATACGCCAGCATATAAGTCAGTTCTTCGTCCAGTGCCACACCGGACGCCGAATCCCGGATGGTCTCCACATTGGCAATGGTATTTTCTGTCACCCGGGTTGAATCATTGGCGCGCCTGGCATCCACCCCCACTGAACCCACGAGATTCCCATAGGCTTCATTGAACGTGAGTGTACCGCCCACCGTCAGCAGCTGCTCAGGCAGGTTGGCCAACGCAATGGCATTCTGGTTGTCGCCCGCTGCACCGGTGGCGGCTCCGGCTGCCGCCACGTTTTCCGGAACGCCATCCACATCCGCGGACAGCGACATATTCGCCGCTGCGTTCGCGACCACGCCCCCCAGATCCTGAAAGAAATCCCGGCCCCCCACCGCGTCAAGACCAAAACCCAGTTGATGCTGGGTATTGTACGCATCCACCATATCGTAGGCCAGCTGATCGAGTTCGGACTGATATCCGGGAATAATGTTGTCCCGCAACTCCACGATCGCCCCCATTCGGGCGCTGGACAGACGACCGGTCACATTTGTACTGGCGCCATTGGGAGAAACATATTCCACCTGGGCGCTTCCCGGCGCCGCGGTGGGACTGACATACAATGTTGAGAAGGTGCTGCCTTCCACCAGTGGCATTCCGGCTTCAAGAAATACCGTGACCTGACCGTCACTGTTCTCGATATGATTCACCTTGACATGCTCAGAGATTTCGAGAATCAACCTGTCCCGTGTATCCTGGTTGTCAGACGCATCGTGTCCCAATGCCAGCGCCATCGAGATTTGCTTGTTGAGTTCCGCAATTTCTTCAACCCGGGAATTCACTTCAGAGGCGCTGACCCGAAGCAAATCGTCGAGACTTCGACGCACGCCTTCCATTTCAGAGGACACCCGATTGAATGTCTCGCTCAATTCCTCGCCGCGAACCAGCACTTCCATGCGGGACGTCAAATCAGACGGATTCGATTCCAGGGTTCGCATGGCCCCGAAAAAATTATCCAGGGCCGAACCCAGCCCCGTATCCTGTAAATCGTTGAACAGATCGCTCACGTGCTCGAGTATCTCGGACTGCTGCTCGAAAAAACCCAGCGTACTCGTTTCATCAATGAGTCGTGCATTGGCAAATTCATCCGTATATCGCTTCAGCCCCTGAACATCCACCCCACCCCAGTTTTCCTGGGCTTCCAGCAACAACCGTTTTCGGGTGTATCCCTCGGTATTCACGTTAGCGACATTCTGCCCCACCACGTTCAGCCCCACCTGCTGGCTCATAAGCGATTGTCTGGCAATATGAAGATTTCCGATGATGTTACTGGGAAGCAAAGTCATGATAGCCTCTTATGCAATGATCTCCCTGCGGGTCGGCGAATGCATACGCGCCGGTTTGGTGATATATCCACTCTGTCCATATGTCTGTGTCTGTCCGTTCATTTTAATCATCAGCGACATGATCCCCGTGTAGTACTGGTGCATGTGCTCAATCAGTATGTGGTTGGAGTTCGCCATCTCCCGGACTTCCCTGCCCAGTCTGCGCACCTCCATGGCCACACTGTCACCGGAGGGACGCATCCCGTCGAGGGTCGACGACAAACGCAGTTTTTCTTCCGCCAACTCGCCAACCGTACGGGCATCCCCTTTGAGCAGTGCACTGTTTTCCCGTTCGAGCACCGTTCTCATCTGCTGCAGCGCATCAATCATTTCAAGATCTGAGACCATCGTTTCAGTTTTATCGTTGATCGTAGTATTTCTCATTTTTTGCTCCATCAGTGAGATAAGTCGCCTTGAAAACCCGTTTTAATTCCTTCTCAAGCATTTTCCGGCTGGTTTCATAGGGGTCGGGCATCGGGCCATCTGTTGTGGTCTCAGCTGCCTGAATCGCTTCCACCTGATCCGAACCGGACGCTTGCTGCGCCGCATCACTCAATTCTACCGAATCAACGTAGTCCGCACTCTCCACCTTCCTCGAACTGGATTTTGACGGACCGTAATTTTTTCTGGCGCCACCCGCTTTGTTTACCGATGAGCCGCTTCCTGTTTTTGATACCTTCACCTTGCACCTCCAGAGGTCTGCAAAAGGGTCTTTCGTCTCTACTTACTAAAGTCGGTTACATCCCTGAAACCTTGAGACGAACCAGGTTTATCCGCAATACTCGCCCCGGGATGATGATTGCCCACGGTCACGTACACGTCATCTGCGCCAGATGATTTTCGGGGCGCAAGCACTTCAATCCGTTCCAGTCCACCACGGCCATTTCCCTGAACTCCCTCCAACCGCCACATCCGTCTGCCGTAGGATGCGCCGTGCCCTGTGGCTTCCCAGCCGGAATACTCCAGGGCAACGATATCACCGTGCTCGTTTCGCTGCACACTGTGAATCCGATCCGCCACTGCCATATGCCCCAGCCGATCACCGGACCCACTTCCAGTCAGCAGCAATGGCGTTCCCTGATATGCCATGCCATCCAACTGTTCCCCGGACAATCCGGTATTCACCGATGCCCATTCACCGACCTGGCCTTTCCGGGCCAGTCCCGTCACTGCATCCGCTCCCATATATCCCCAACCGTGGCTTCTGCCCGTCACCGGCACGGTGTAGCCGGACCGACGCAGCATCTCGAACGCAAAAAGATTGCACTTGGGAAATCCTTCATACCCATTGGCGTCGTTCACATTGAAATTGGCCACTCCGTTCGCCTCAGCAGTTGAAATATCAGCGGCCAGATCCGAATTGGTCAATGACCCATCTTTGGCCCACCGCGCCGCGGCGTCATCGTTTACAAAGGACATAGCCACCTTGTGCAACTCCACATTGGCTGGTGGCGCACCGGTTTTCTCCGCCACCGCACGATACGCATGCAACGCTCCGGCGGCGCCGAGATTGTGCAGACCACCAGCGGATGATGCATTGCTTTTATGTGCGTCGGCATCGGGATCGCCGCCAAGCGCTTTAAGAAACATATCCGAAATTCCCAGATGTCCCCCCGCCTGTTCCGCCATCATGGAAGAATACATGTCCTGATACATCTCGGACTGAAATCCCTCGCCGAACAATCCGGATTTTCCCACGGACTCGGTCATGCTCTTCATCAGTTCGCGAAAAAGCATGGACTCCAGCGCATTGGCTGCATCCGTGAGATTATTGATATTGGGACTGTTATTGAATCCCGCACCTATGGCTCCTACCGGCATTACTGAACCTCAATCTCCGCGTTGATGGCACCGGCCGACTTCAACGATTGAAAAATAATAATCATATCCGAGGGCTTCACCCCCAGTGTATTCAATGCATTGACCAGGTCTCCCACCGATGTGGTTTCCGGCACATAATGCAAATCTCCCGGCTCAAACTCAATGCTCACGTCGGTATTGTCCGTCTCCACGGTTTTACCACCGGCCAGGGGCGTATCCGGCTGAACCACTTCCTTTTCTTCGGTAATTTCAACGGTCAACCCCCCATGGGCGACGGCTGCGGGACGCAATCGCACTTCTGAGCCGGCCACCACCGTCCCCGTGCGTTCGTTGATCACGATTTTCGCAAGGCCTTCGGGCTGCAACTGTACATTTCCCACCACTGCTATCAGACCCACCGTATTATTCTTGTACGCCTGCGGGACTTTCACCGTGATATTTCCGGCGTCGTGAGCCATGGCAAAGTTCCCTTTCAGTGCCTCATTGATTCGAACCACGGCATCGGCGGCCACCGTGAAACTCGGCATACGAAGGGCAAAACGAATCGCGTCTTCTCTGGCCAGGGTTGTTCTCACTTCCCTTTCAATCAGTGCACCTTCAGGGACACGGCCAACGGTGGGATGGTTGGATGTCTTGCTGCTCCCCTGCCCCGAAGCCGACACGCCGCCAACGCTGACGGATCCCTGGGCCACTGCGTAAATCTGCCTGTCCGCGCCCCGGAGAGGGGTTTGAATCAGGGTGCCACCCCGCAGACTCTGAGCGTCCCCCAATGACGACACCGTAACATCCAGCTTCTGACCCATGGCCGAAAACGCGGGCAGTTCCGCGGTAACTATCACGGCCGCCACGTTCTTGATCTTGATTGTGTCCGGATTTACTCTGACGCCCAGTCGACGGAGCATTGCCGCAACAGACTGCAGAGTGAATTCCGCTTTTGCGCCATCGCCCGTACCGTTCAGGCCCACCACGATGCCATATCCCACCAGCTGATTCGGCCTGGCGCCCACCAGGTCGGTCATATGTTTGAAAGAATCCGCTTCAGCGGGTTTTACTGCACACACAACCCCCACCATCGAAATTGCCAACAGAAATTCTTTCAACCGTTTCATCACGTTCGCCGTACCTTCCTAAATGGGACTGTATTTATCCGCAATTCGCTGCAACCATCCCGGAGACTGTTTATCCGAGATAACACCGCGTCCGGAGAACTCCACCTGCGCATCCGCAATGAGTGATGACGACACGGAGTTGTCCGGCCGAACATCGCTCTGGCGAATGGCACCGCTCACATAAAAGTGCAATTCTTCCGCATTTATCAGAATCACCTTGTGACCCTCAATAAACAGATCACCGTTCGGGAGCACCTTCTTCACACGCACTGCGATCCTCCCTTCCAGCTGACTGCTTCGGGAGGTGCTGCCATCTCCCTGGAAATCATTGCTGCTTAAAAGACTAATCAGTTTTTCCGATTCAATATCCGGATACGCGCTCACCAACGCCGTCATCAGACCAAAGAATTTGCTCATCCCCGCATCCATCGACGATTGATCCGACAGTGTGGTATTGGCATCTCCCGACCCCTTCTGTTTTTCATCAATGACAACCGTCAGAATATCGCCAATGCGAGACGCCCGGAGATCTTCAAACAGGCTGGGACTGGAATCCGACCATATTGACCCGGTTTCCTCCGGCCTGGCCATTTGCACTTCTTCGTATTCCTTGGGATCATATTTTCGTTCCCTGGGGGTATACGCACGGATATGCCGCGGTTCGCAGGCAGACAGAAGAGACATGGCGGCGATACCGAGCAAGAATGCATTCACAGTGATAATCTTTTCATTCTTTCTCTTCATTGCTGCACCACTCCCACCCCGATTGAAACGATTTCTGCAAACAGGATTTTTCCCACTGTGGGGATTTCAACGGCGATTCGCGCCCCCCGAACGGCATCCTGTCTGGCGATTCCCCGGGCGGAAATCCGAATCCCATTCACATTTGAAACAACCGTAATGAGATCTCCCCGTTTGACCAGGGGAATCTCAATCAGAGTGCGACTTTCAAAGAAACTGCCTTTCCGGATAACGCCGCGGCTCTTTTTGCCCACGATATCATGCACGTCCAGCAGTGCGTTTCGGATGGGC
The DNA here is from genome assembly GCA_050287845.1 of Polyangia bacterium. Classification (GTDB taxonomy): domain Bacteria; phylum Myxococcota_A; class Polyangia; order JAAYKL01; family JAAYKL01; genus JAFGXQ01. The sequence continues at coordinate 346,275 of JBNKCR010000098.1, read as the reverse complement.
GTATCCATTTCCATTTCACGATATGCAATGTCCGCTGAGGAGATCATTTCATCTCTCCGGATATCCATAGTGGCCACTGGCACCTTCACCCGATAGGTCATCCGACACAGAACAAATATTTTGCGAAACGGTACCCCCTCATGCAAAAAAGCAACCGGGATACTGCGGGTGCGCTGAAATCCCACGGTTTCGTCATACACGGCAATTGCTTCCCACGACCCGGTGGGTACGTCACCGCCAGGTACATTTCCCATGGTCTCCAGAATCACCCCCGCTGGCAGAATATCTTCAATGGCCTTCCGCGCCGCATCGGTCATTCGGTTGGCCGTGACACTCTTTGAAGACCGGATTACCCGGAACGTTTTGGGGAACTTTCGTTTGCACACATTGAATCCTGCGGCGTCAAGGCTATCAACGACGTATCGCGAATAGATTACCAGACGCTGTCCGGGAGCGGGAGCATCTGCCACCTGAATATCACAGAAATCCTGACAATCTCTGATGAGATCTCTGGCATATACAAAAGGAGAATCCACTTTTTTCACCGCCGCCATTCCGCTGCTCGCCCCACCCAGAATTGTAACCAGAATGAACGCTGAAATAAGTGCCTTCATGACTACCTGACTCCCTATGCTCTACCCAGACGTGTGGCCTGTCCCAACATTTCGTCCGAGGCTTTAATCACCTTCGAGTTAATTTCGTAGGCGCGCTGAGCTGAAATCAAGTCAATCATTTCACTTACAACGCGCACGTTCGACATTTCCAGAAATCCCTGAAGCAGACGACCGGCGCCGTCCTCTCCCGGCGTTCCGGAAATGGGCTGACCGGATGCACTGGTTGCGCCATACAGATTTCGACCCATGGATGTCATCCCGGAAGGATTGGCGAACGTCGCAATCTGGATTTGCCCAATATCCACCTGGGTCGTATCGTTCCCCAGAGTGACACTGACCGTGCCGGATTCTGAGATGCTGATTGACGTGGCATCTGCGGGAATCGAAACGCCCGGCGACAATGCATAGCCATCCGAGTTCACCAGTTGTCCATCCGCATTGGTTTTAAATGTGCCGGCACGGGTGTAGGCGGTATTGCCGTCGGGAAGAAGCACCTGAAAAAAACCCTTCCCTTCGATGGTCAAATCAAGGGGATTGGAGGTCTCTTTCACCTCGCCATCGGTGAAACTTTTATAAGTGGCTACTGTTCGAACGCCGTTACCGATTTCTTCGCCCACCGGAAGCGGCGAACCCGTGCCGCCATTGCCTCCGGCCATGCGCTGTCTGCTGTACAGCAAATCCGCGAATTCCGCGCGAGCACGTTTGTACCCGGAGGTATTCACGTTGGCCAAGTTGTTCGAAAGAACGTCGATATTGGTTTCCTGCGCTCTCATTCCACTGGCCGCATTGGATAGTGCTCTTATCATGATATTGCTCCTTCAATCAGCCTCAGCCTATCAGACCTTCAGCTGCCTTCTTCTCCATCATCTGCATTGATTCAATCACCTTAATGGATGCGGAGTATGAATGCTGAGCAGAAATCAGGTCCGTCATACTCTTTACGGCGCTGATATTCGACATCTCCAGATATCCGGGCATCACCGGACGATTTGCCGCGGCAGCAACGGGATTGGCATTTCCGCCATCCACGATGAATCGTCCCTGATCCTGAATCAGTCCACTCTCATTCTGAAATTCCACCAGACTCAATCGGCCAACTTCCGTTCCGTCCGCCAGTACCGCCCCATCACTCTGAACTCTCAAATCCCGAACATCTGCAGGCACCACCAGTTGTGCACCACTCTCATCCAGCACCACGTGCCCTTCGGTGGTCAGCACACGACCATCCTCCATGGGCAATAATGTCCCCCCGCGGATATATCCCCGTTCCCCACCGCTCTCCACACCCATATACACACCGTTGAACAACGCCAAATCCAATGGATCTGTTGTATTGACAATGGGACCGGGCGATGTATCTGTAATGGCCTGCGGTACAGATGCAAATGTCAGTTCTTCATTTTTCACTGCCCCCTGCGCGGTCTCCAACACTGTCCGAAATCCCTGAAATCCGGTGGTGTGCGCATTCGCCAGATTATGAGAAAGAATATCCACTCTTGCCTCACTGGCGATGGCACCGGACAACGCTGCATAAATCCCACTAGCCATTTTTTTCCTCTTCTATTAAAGCCTTCAGGCGATGAATGGCCTGAGTGCGAATCTGACAGGCTCTCGAATCAGTCACACCAAAACGATCGCCAATCTCCTTCAGAGACAACTCATCTTTGTAATACATGGACAATATGCGCTGCTCTTTTTCACTGAGCTTTGCAATCGCCCTGGCCAGGCGCCCGGTAAGTTCTGCAAACAGATAATTATCCTGCGGATTCCCGGGGGCTGTATCCATCAACCCTTTCGACGATTCCAGCGCCTGCTCCACATTTACCGGAGATAAAAACGTCGCCTGCTGCAGTTGAACCAGAAGGGAAAAATATTCGCTCAATTCAATCCCCATCCGTTCCGCGATCTCGTCTTCTCCCGGTTGACGCTTCAACTCGTGGGTCAGGTTATGAATGGTCTTCGTCAGCTTATTCGATTTCTGTCGCAAATCCCGGGACAACGGGTCATTGTTGCGCAATTCATCAATCATCGCGCCGCGAACCCGGGTTGCCACAAACGATCCGAATTGCTCCCGACGCTCCGGATCATACCGACTGGCCGCATCCATCAGTCCGATGAGTCCAGCGCCAACCAAATCGTCAAAACTCACGCTGGAGGGCGCTCTGGTAGACAACCCCATCGCAATCTTTCTCACGATGGGCAGGTAATTGGTGGCCAGTTCGTTCCGTTTCTCGACAGACACTGTATATTCTTTTTTTGGAGGGGCTTTGGTCATGGCGCTCTCCTTCACTCCGCGGTAATGCTCTGTTCATTGAGCATTTCCCGTTCCACTGCCACCAGGTGAGTGGCCAGACTGTTTATCTGTCTGCTGGAAATGGCATCGGGGTACATGCTCATCACGGGAAGTCGCTCCCGAATGGCTTTTTGCATGGACGGATCTTTCATGATGATGCCGCCCAGTCCCAGGGTAACCGGAAGAAATCTTGCTGCGACGCCGGATACCCGCTTATATAAATCCACACCTTCCCCTTTTGAAGACACCATATTGGCAACCAGCTGAATCCGTTTCACCCCTTTGTCCTTCGACAGAACTTTCATAATGGCAAAGACATCCCGTACACTGGCCGGGTCCGGTGTGGCGACTGCCAGAACCATGTCTGCGGCGGAAGCGAAATCGATGGATACACCACCGATACCAGCCGGGGTGTCAATCACAACGTAATCAAACTGCCCGCCCAGTACCCGAACACTCTCCAGCAATGACAACCGGGTGGGTTCATCGAGTTCGGCCATCTCCCGGCGACCGGAACTGGCGCACAGCAAGGAGACGCCCCAGGGGGTCTTCACCACGGCTTCCTCGAGTTGCACATCACCATGAATCACGTTCCACAGTGTGGTGGGAACGTGGATGCCCAGCATCTGATCCGCATTGGCCATGGCCAAATCTCCATCGAGTAGCAGTACTCGACCGCCCAGCTGCGACAGCGCAATGGACAGATTGGCAGAAACCGAACTCTTGCCCACGCCGCCTTTACCGCCAGACACGGAAATGATGCTCAATCCCTTTCCGCGATATACTCGCGGCAACTGAATGGGATGATTGGCCGGTTCGGAAACACTATTCATTGTCTACTCCATAATAGTTCTGAAAAGTAACTGAGCGATTCGACCCGCCCCGGCGACTTCAATGTCCTCCGGAACGCGATGGCCGCGGGTCAGATACGAGAATGGTAAATCGGTTACGTGTTGAATGTTCACCAATGCGCCCAATTCCACGCACTCATCAATTTTGGTCATGATCAGACGACTCGGATGCATGGGCGCAAAATTGCGGATGACGGCTTCCTGCTGAGAAGTTGAATACGAAGCACTTACAAGCAGATGGGTTTCCATGGGCTCACCGGTGGCGAACAGCACTTCCTGCAGCATGTTGCGGACCTTTTCATTTTCAAATGCCCGTCCGGGAGTATCAATCAGGAAAGCATCTGCATGGGCATATGAGCGGAGTGCGGTAGCCATGGTTTCCGGACGATCGGCCACCACGAGCGGCACGCCAATCAGCTCGGCATACCGACGGGATTGATCGATGGATCCCACTCGATATGTATCGGTCGTGATAATCACCACGTCCAGCCCCTCTGACAGCGCCATCCGGGATGCCACTTTGGCAAGCGTTGTGGTTTTCCCCACACCGCTTGGACCTGCGAACACGAAAATGCGACTTCCCTCTCCAGCCACCATCGGACCGGCCAACCGGATACGCTGCGTCACCAACTCCCGTACCACTCCCCGGGCGAGATTCATCCAATCCTTGCGATCCACATCCTTCAACCCCACCTTCATCTCTGCCGTCCGAACCAGATCACGCGCGATGTCGGGCAACAATCCCAGTTCAAGCAATTCCGTGTACACAGGACCAAGCAACCTCGACGCCTCCTGCTCCTGAGAAGCTTCCATTATAAGAGTTCTTAAATCATTAAATCCGGGCAACACGGCCTGGTTTGTAATCTGACTGAGGTCCGCAATCATCTTGCGGAGGGTCATCATCTCCCTTTTAAGGGGTTCAATGCTTTTCTGAATCTGTTCCTCATTGATGAATTGAGGGGAAATATCATCTGTTTCCGTCTGTTTCTCAACCTTTCGTCCAATTCCGTATTTGGCGGCTATCCCTGCATTCTTTTTCTTTGATTCCCCATTGCCGACAGCGGTGACCTCCACATACCCTGACGGCCCATCCATGGTACGTGCGGATATAATCATGGCATCCGCACCAAGAGCCTTCCTGGTTTCTCTAAGTGCTTCACTCATTGTCTTTGCCCGGAATTGTCTGGTTTCCATATTGCTCACCTGTTAATCTGCCCGTCGGGTAACCCGACAACACCCAGAGGTACAATTTCCGTACCAGTTGTGACTTCCGCATACGAAATCACGGAAAGGCCCGGAACTCTTGGTTTTATAAAATCTGAGACGCCCTTTCGCACATCCGGAGAGGTCACCAGAACGGGTGGAGCCGTCGAACGGCTGAACTCGACCGCCAATTTTTCAACATGTTCAAGCAGTCTTCTACCCAGTCTGGGTTCCACGCCAATGAGATGAAGCGGCTTGCCCCCGGTGGATTGCCGCAGCTCATTTTCCAGACCACCATCCAGTACCAGCCCCTGAACCTTCTTATTCTCACTTCTGAATCTCTCCGTGATGGTTCGGGCAAGACGCGCCCGTACATATTCCGTCAATTCAGTAGTGTCCTTGGTATGCGAGCCAAACTCCGACAATACTTCGAAAATCGATCGCAAATCCCGGATGCTGATGCCTTCGGCCAGCAAGTTTCTCAACACTCGTATCACATCCGTGGCGCTCATCACTGCCGGTATCAGTTCTTCCACCAGCCGTGGATGGCTTCGTGCCAGTATATCGAACAAATCCTGCGCCTCTGCTCTTCCGAGGAGTTCGTGGGCACTGGCTTTCACCAGCTCGGTAATATGCGTCACCATCACGGTTGCCGGATCCACAACGGTGTATCCCATATTCTCCGCTCTGGCGCGATTGACCGCATTAATCCACCAGGCTGGCAAACCAAATGCCGGTTCTGTGGTCCGTTCGCCGTCAATAGCCGGTGCACCGCCGCCAGGATCGATAGCCAGTAGAAGTCCCGGACGGACATCGCTTCGACCAATCTCGGTCCCGGACAAAAGAAAACGATACTCTCTCGGTGAAAGCTGGAGGTTATCCCGAACGTGAATCGGAGGCAGGATGATGCCCATCTCGGTAACCAGATTGCGTCTCAGGCCACCGATCCGATCCGTTAACTCCCCGCCCTGCGATACATCCACCAGCGGTACAAGCTCATACCCAACTTCAATTTCCAGCATGTCCAGCGGCAGCAACGCAGCAAGGCGCTCGCCTTCGGTGATGGGCTCTTCCGCGTCAGAATCAACTTCAACATCCTCTGAAGTCACAGGCCGTGGCTTGCGTGCGTAGTACAGCATGAAGCCCCCCAGCGCAACGAAGGGGATTGCCGGCAGACCGGGAACCAGGGCCAATCCGCCCAACACGACTCCTGAAATATTGAGCGCCTTTCGATGAGAAAAGATCTGATTGCCCATCTCAGTGCCCAATTGCTTGCCGGAGCTTGAACGCGTTACCACAATACCGGCAGCAGTACTGATCAGAAGTGCGGGAATCTGGGACACCAGACCATCCCCCACGGTAAGAATGGTATATGTCGCGCCGGACTCTGCAGCGGACATTTCAAACTGCGCCACGCCGATAATGAAACCGGCGATGATGTTGATTGCCGTAATCAGCAATCCGGCCATGGCATCGCCGCGCACAAACTTGCTGGCACCGTCCATCGACCCGTAGAAATCCGCTTCTTCCTGAATATCCTGTCGGCGTCTGATGGCTTCCCGTTCATCAATCAACCCGGCAGCGAGATCCGCGTCAATAGCCATCTGTTTACCGGGCATGGAGTCAAGGGTGAACCTCGCGCCCACTTCCGCCACGCGGCCGGATCCTTTGGTGATTACCACAAAATTGATAATCACCAGGACGAGGAAGATGATGATACCCACCACGTAATTTCCACCGACCACGAATTCACCGAAAGTGCGAATCACATTGCCGGCAGCATCTGGACCTTCACCGCCTTTGAGCAGAATCGCCCGGGTAGTGGCCACATTGATGCTGAGTCGCACGAGTGTGGAGACCAGCAGCAATGTGGGAAACAGAGACAATTCCATGGGGCGGAATGAGAATACCGAGGCCATGAAAATCATCAGTGAGAAGCCAATGCTTAACGTCAAAAAAAAGTCGATGATGAATGCCGGTATGGGCAACACCATCATCAGCAAGACACACACCAGCAAAATGGGTAGTGCGTACTCGCCCTTGTTTGGTTTTTGTGTGGTATCCGAGACTGCCATGTTCCCCCTGAATTCCTGTCTGAGGTCGGGTGCAAGTGTCGATCGAATAGGAATACAAAGGGCGTGCCACCCCTCTCATCCTGCAACATGCTGAAATTATTAATCTTATAAAACTACTGGAAAAGGAACTGTCAGGTGAATGACGGAACAGGCGCCAGAAAAACGACCCATGGGGCTTCAGACCGCAGCGCGCTGACATGCGAATCTTCTCCTCCCGAACATTGTTCTTGTTTTGGTATTTCTGTTGTGAAATAGTAAGCTTCAGAAAATAAAAAGATGACTTTGTCCACGGTCGGTCAACAAATAGTTATAATCAGCATCTGGTAATAAACGAAGCCGGCTTCCAAACGATTCAGCTGAGGAGATCATATGCAGATTCAATCGTCAGTCTCTCACCTGGGGGTATTCCTTTTGTCCATGTTTGTGCTCAGTTCCTGCAAACACGTTGCTGACGACCCATTCTACATAGACACCGGCGCCGCAGACAGTGATTCCGATTCAGATTCGGATAGCGACTCAGACTCAGACTCAGACTCGGATTCAGACTCGGATTCAGACTCGGATTCAGACTCGGATTCAGACTCAGACTCAGATTCAGACTCGGATTCAGACTCAGACTCAGATTCAGACTCGGATTCAGACAGCGACTCCGATGGCTGCGACGGCAACAATGTGTCCTGTGAATCGTGCTGGTCATGCGCAGCGGAGAACGATTGCGCCAAAATGGTTGAAGATTGCTACGACAACTCTGCGGCCGGATGTGCGGATCTCCTGGATTGTGCCACCAGCAATTGCTGCGGCGAGGACGACATCTCCGATTGCGTCATCCGCGACAACTGGGTGAACTGCTCACTTTCGTGTCTGTTTTCCAGTCCATCCCAGGACGCCATTTACGCGATTGGTCAAATTCTGTACTGCATGCCCTGCACTGCATGCAGCTATTCGTGCGGCGAAAAGCAAGCCAACGATTTTCCCCAGTGCAATCAGTAAAAATTATTCTGATGAGGCCAACCAGGGACGGATATCCGTTGCCTTCATGCCCGCCCGTTTCGCACCTTCAAGCCCCGCGTCCCCATCTTCGAACACCTCACAATGCACCGGTTCAACGCCCATGGCAGCTGCCGCCAGGAGAAAACTCTCCGGATGGGGCTTGGGATGAGTCACTTCCTCTCCGTAAATCACCGTTCTGAAATATTTCTGTAAGCCAAGGTGATTCATCAATGGTTCGGTGAGCTTTCGGGTATTGCCAGTGGCAACCGCCATGGGACGTTTGCCGTAGTTGCTGTTGATGATGTCGATAATCTGCGGAATCACCGGTGTCTGAAAAAGGTATTTCTGATGCGCCTCGTCTTTCCGGGCGACAACCAGTGACGGGTTGAGAGATGTACCATATGCCTCGTTATACAATTTTACGACGCCTTCCAGGGAAACACCGGCATGGCGATAGCAGAATGACTCGGTGAAATCAGCGCCATGCATTGAAAAAGCTTCTCTCCATGAAAGAAAATGAACGGGCATGCTATCCACTATTGTCCCGTCGAAATCAAATATCAGACCGCGTATATCTTCTGTAATGACGTATTTCATATCGCTTCGTATAACAGACTCCCAAACAGCTACAACCATAAAAGATACATCCGATACAAATGTTCCCTTGCCAAAAACCCCTGGCATTATATTCTTCTGTTACGACAAACCAATTATATGACCGGGTATCGATATATAACGGTACCACCTGAGGTGGTGTTGAATGATATTTAAAAATGCTCATCTTGCGTTCAGTATATTTGCAGTCGCCATTTCAGTATCCCCCGGCGCCATGGGTCAGGAACCCGCATCGGATACTTTGTCGTCAACAGAGGAGACCCGGCAGGCCATGCCGATACCATCCACGGCGGTTTCCAGGATAGACAGGCAAGACATCTCTGACACCCCTACCCCGGAGGCGGCGACATTTCTTCGACCGCTTCCCGGCATTTACGTCCAGCATCCGTTGCCCCAGGCAGGGTCGCTCTCGTTGCGAGGGCAGACCGGCAACAGAAATATCATCCGCGTGGATGGTGTGCGATACGCCAATGGCCTTCAGGGGACATTCCCCAATCAGTATCTGGCGTCAATCAATCCGGGATTCATCAACCAGGTTCAGGTGTCCCGGGGGGCCTCGTCTTTCTTTCTGGCCAATGGCGGTCTGGGCAATGTGATAGATATTCGACTGACAGAGCCGACACTTTTCTCCAAAGGGCCTCATGGCGATGGCACCCTGTACTACAGTTCGGGAACCCACAGCGCCGGGATGCACACCGGCGCCCATCTCATTCAGGATTCTCACGCCGTAACACTCGGTGCCAGTTACTTTTCATACGGTGATGTGCGCGCCGGAAATGGCGACAAATTGCCATTCACCGGTTTCGAACAGGCCAGCTGGTTCGTGAAACTGAAGCTTCAGCCAGAAGAATCCCCTGTCGCGGTTACCGGTGGATATCTGGGACAAATCGCTGACGACAGACCCCGGACGGATCAGCTGGATTACGGCACCCTGCAACTTTTCAACAACCAGGATAATCTGGTGTACATCGATGTCAATTGGGATCCTTCCACTGTTCTAAAAAGGCTCAATATTGTTGCCTCGTATCATCAGAGTATTGAAAAAATCAGACGCTTCAACTGTCCCCTGAACGGCACCAGTGAACGTATTGATTTTTCGGGATGCCGTGCGCTGACCGCCGCCAACAACGCGCAGAAAACACGGGACACCGTGGATTCTTTCGGCATTGACGCATCCTCCCGACTGGCGCTGTATAAAGCTCGTCTGTTTGTTCATGGAAATATCGAATATTATTTCGACAACATCATTTCATCCATGGAAGCCTTCAATGCCTACGATGAAGCGCGACCGACTTTCCGCTCACAGAACAGAGGGCTCCATTCAACCGGCTCCTATTTCAGCAAATTCGGCACTGCCGTCGGTGTCGATGCACAGCTGATTAAAACCAGAGCCGGAGATTTGTGGATTCAACTGGGTGGCAGATTTTCCCATTTTGCGGCATATGCGCCATTGGTTCCGGGTATCAATGAAGACATTCACTATACCGGAAGCGGATTCTCCGACACGGCCACACTCATGTGGGCCTATCAGAATCTGTTCAGCATCTGGGGCGCCTATACAACCGGGTTGAGACCTGCTTCACTGCAGGAAACCACTGCGAACGGATACGTTGACGGAATGTATCAAATTCCCGATGTGGAGATAGATGAAGAGCTGGCCGACATCTTCGAAACGGGGGCAAAGCTGAACCTGAAGGTTGTGCAGCTGGGGACTATCTGGTTCTACAATCGAATCGACAACTACATTGACGCCAAGCCTGCTCTCCTGGACTCCAACTTTCGAACATCTGATTTTCATTGGGTTTTCACAAACTACAACACTGACCATGCCATATTTAAAGGCGTCGAAAATTCACTGACAATCGCACTTGGAGGTGTTAGCCTGTTCGGCACACTGACTTGGCAGAAAGGGACCGTGTACAATATCAGCGAAGGATACATGGCCGAGTTAACGAACAATGCGAATCACTATCCGGCGCGGCGCATGCCTCGACTGTTCGGTTCTGCCGGGATTCGATACAAGCATCCCAATCAGCGATTTTATGCATCCCTGACCATGGACTGGTCCGATGCCCAGCATCGGCTCCATCCCTTTGACAAGCGGGATCCGGCCATCTGCGGAATCAATCCGCGCACCAGGGCGCCCAGAGCAGGCTGTGATCAGGTTGCCGGATACTACACATTCAATTTCAACGGCGGCGTCCAGGTCACCTCCAATGCCGAAGTATCCGTATCGATTCAGAATCTCCTGGATCGCAACTATCAGACGATCGGTTCCTCTCTGCGCGAACCGGGATTCGATGCCAGAGCCATGTTCCGACTGCATTTCTGACAAATGGATGGGATGGGAAACGCCGCGCCAAAGGCGCTATTCTACTATGATATGGAAACAGTTGTTGGGGCAGGTCACATCAAGGGCAGGATCGCACTGCTCGTAGTCTTCCTGGACGATCCCATCCCCACAGAACGGGCCGAGTTTGCAGTTTTCGCCGCACTCACCGTACCCACCATCATTTTCACCGTCATCACATTCCTCACCCAGTCCCAGAATCCCGTCACCGCATTCCGGACGGCACTCGCTGCGCGCCGTATTGAAGCCACCCAGGGTCAGGCGAAACGAAGACCCTTCCATCTTCCGTTCCGCATGAAATACATTGATGCGATACACACTCCCGGCATCCATTCCAAAATTATGGGTGTCGTCAATGGTAACGCTGCCACTCTGCGGTATATGAATCCCCCCTAAATCCACAGCCAGCATGCCGTTCACAAACACCCACACATCATCGTCGCCAGTAAAATGAAGGGTTGCCGCCTTTTCCGGATCATATTTAAACCAGTACGTCACCTCTGATGTGAAGTAAAAATTATGCATCAGCGCGTCCCCGAGTATTTTGGGTTCCCAGGGCCAGCCGATTATCCCGTATTGGGCCGGTACTTTTGCGCAGGCCACTTCTTCCATGGGGGTCGTCGCAGCATTTTCCAGAGTACATACCGGAGTAGTTACCAAATCGTCCAGCGGGAAGAAAAGTGGGTCGCCATCATAGGCTTCGGTTGGCGGTTCACATCCGGCCGGCGAATCAGTCACATCCCACGGACACGGTACACAATCCAATCCCTGTTCCTCGCATGCTTCCACGGACGATGCCAGCCACGCCGCAGAAATTGGCTCCCCGGTCTCGCTTTTGGGATCCGGTGGATATCCCATCCACGGTTCCCCATTTTCACCATAACGATTCACAAAATTGCCATTCCCATCCGGATATAAAACGATATGGCCCACTTTATCCGGATCCCCGGCATACCAATCGTCAAACCGGGTGGTGCAACCACCGGATTGAGCCGCCGCCGTGGCTTTGGGTTTCCAGTCGGCGCCAAGCTGTGCCTCCACCAATCCCGGCACCGCTTCGGTACCCGCGCAATTCGATGCAAAGTCCGGGTGATTATATGAAAAATCCCGATATATCACAGATGCATTCAATGTGCACTCATCGAGATCTTCGCATCCTTCCTGGTAGCAACGAAATCCTTTTTCCACTTTACAGTTCTCATCACACCCGTCGCCACTGATGCGGTTACCATCATCACAGTCTTCGCCGAGCACCAATCCATCCCCGCATTCGGACGTGCACGCTCCTCCGGAGCAATCCGGTTCCTTCTGACAAATGGAACTGCATCCATCAAAGGGCACATCATTGCCATCATCACAACTCTCGGCACCTTCCTGGATGCCATCGCCACATACTGTCTTCTGGCATTTCCCGGGGCTACCGTCGGTACATTTCCAGCCAATTTCCACTTTGCACAGATTCGAGCAACCATCACCATTTTCGAGATTTCCGTCATCGCACAATTCTGGCAAAAACCGTTTTCCATCGCCACACTGCACAAGTAAATGACACGGTTTCCCCGGTGGATTACAGGAATATCCATCGTCAACCTTCAGACAATCACGGGAACAACCGTCGCCATCCTTCTGATTTCCATCGTCACAGGCTTCTCTCTCCCGGTCGAGATCCCCATCGCCACACCTGTTCTGGCGTAAATCACCGTCACTGTCTGAATCCGAATCACCGTCACTGTCCGAATCCGAATCGCCGTCTCCATCGGAAAAACCGGTATCATCCGGAGAGTCAGATGACACATTCGTCTCGGAGTCGTCTGAAGATTTCGATTGGCGGTCGTCGCTCATGCCCCCACCGGTATTTTCACACCCGACCCCCAAAATAGCACATAAAGAAATCATGCCGACCAACCAACGTTGCAGGATATGTCTGTGGGACATCATGGAAGGAACCTCGCATTCTTAAGCATAATAAACATCAAGTATATAACCTTACATATTCAAGCCAGTCATTAAGTATTTTATCCAGCTATGGAAACCACTGTCTCCAGGAGTCATTCAGAAAGTCATTCAGAAATTCCCCAATATGGTTCCTCTTCTATTTTACCCCCTGATTCGGTGGACTGTGCCGAAAAAACGACGCCACCCGGGCCAATTTCATCTACTCTACCTCAAATATCCTGCACGACGATGGGCAATCGTCCCCATTCCGGTAATTCCCGTCGTCACAGTTTTCATATTCCTCCTGAATAATGCCATCTCCGCAATACCCATCAAAACGGCATTTATCATTGCACTGACCGTATCCACCGGGATTCTCGCCATCATCGCATTCTTCCCCCACCCCCACGACTCCGTCACCGCATTCTGGACGGCATTCGGAGCGCGCCGTATTAAATCCACCCAGCGTCAGCTTGAATGAGGATCCAGTAGACTTTCGCTCTGCGTGAAAAATATTGATTTTATACACATTTCCATCCGTCATCCCGTAGCTGTTGTCTGCCGAAATCTCCACAACGCCATTGAGCGGCATATGCGGCGCCCCCAAATCAAGGGCCAGCTGGCCATTCACGAACACCCACACATCGTCATCCCCCGAAAAATCGAGCAACGCCATAGTGTCCGCCTCGTACTTGAACCAATACGTCACCTCTGAAGTGAATGAAAAATTATGCTCCGCCACGACCCCCGTCAGCCATTCTTCCTTCGGCCAGTTGAACCAACCGTACTGAGCGGGAACCGTGGCAGCATACGTCATATCCGCCGCCAAATCATCCACTGGCAGAAACAGCGGATTTCCATCATACTGCACCGTTGGCGCCGGGCAACCCATTCCGCGTCCCTCCTGAGTGGCGCATTCCACACAGCCGGCATCCATACAGTCTGCCACATCATCCGCAATGGGTTCCACCCATACCCCGTTTCCGTTGCCATCCAACTCGTATCCAAGCCATTGTTCACCATCCGCGCCATACCGATTCACAAATCCGCCGTCGCCATTGGGAAACAATACAATTTCGTCCACTTTGTACGGAATCTCACTGCCCAACCGGTCCGGATCATTGGTGTACCAATCGTCAAACTGAGTGATACACCCTTTCACAGCAAGAGGGGTGGCCACCGGACGACCATCCAGCCCGAGTTCCGGTTCCACCATTCCATCCATCTGTTCGCCACAACCCACCTGAAAATCCGGATGCGACGAATTAAAATCCCTGAAAAGCACCGGCACCCGAATCCGACAGGTTTCTTCATCCTCACATCTATCCTGGGAACAGCGGTAACCATCTTCCACCTGACAGACTTCTGAGCATCCATCGCCCGGCACGTTATTGCCATCGTCACACTCCTCCGTTTCGCCCAGAACCAGACCATCCCCACACTCCGACACACATGCGCCCGCTGCACAATCCGGTTCCCTCTGGCAAGACATTGAGCATCCATCAAACGGCACATCGTTGCCGTCATCGCAACTTTCCGCTCCTTCTTTTATGCCATCGCCGCAAATGGTGGGCATACACTCACTGGGTAGTTCTGACGGCCCCTCGCATTTGTAGCCAATTTCCACCTGACACAAATCACTGCAGCCATCTGCTTCATTCAGATTCCCGTCGTCACAGAGTTCGGGAGGTTGCAGTCGTCCATCCCCGCATGCCGCAATGGGGTGGCACTCTTTTCCCGGCGGAATGCACGAAAATCCCTCCGCCACATCCATGCAATCTCCGCTGCATCCATCGTTGTCATCGGTGTTTCCATCGTCGCAGGCTTCGTCTTCGGCCAGCTCACCATCACCGCAAATGGATTCTTCACTCGTGCCACTGTCGGAATCCGTTTCTGTATCTGCGTCGGTATCGGTATCTGTGTCCGTATCGGAATCGGTATCGGTGTCCATGTCGCTGTCGGTATCTCCCGGCCCCGGGGTGCCATCGGCTTTGGCGTTGTCGTTTTCGCAGGCAATAAAACTGAACATACCGATTGATATCATGCTTAGAATCCACATCCTCCAAGTTTGTCCACAGGCAACCATGTGCTCTATTCCTCTCAATTTCATATACTGACAATCCAGTGGAAGACTCATCTGAATCTCCAGGTGCATTCCCAGCGACTGTAACACAAAAGTGGCCAATAATGTTGAACAATCTGACGGCATACGCAGGGGAATACCTATTGGCGATGAATGGGACATTTGTGCCGAAGACTGCGATGGTGAGAGCGGGAGGGGTTTATTCGCCGCCAATCACCATCGTTCATGCGTGATCGCTCAAGCGCGGTCTGGAATCCGTTCCGCCCTGTATTCATCGGGCTCTTCTACTTACGTCAATTGTCACTATCGGTGCTTTATATCCAGCGATAGCTGGAACCATAAGCCTTTCAATTCCACCGCTTTCGCATCCTCGACAAGACCGGTAATCCCCCATAGCGCATACCCCATCTCAAAAGAAAGGCCAAACGCGGGACGTGTTACCGTTTCGATGCAGAGTCTGGCGACCGGGCCACCGAGACTGCCGTTCAATTTACTCCCCACCGCATCGGATTCGGGCCTCGCAACCATTCGGCTGTATCCCCCCCTGAATCCGGCCAGCCCCCTCATTCGCAGCTTCGCCCCGATTGCCCCCCAAACGCCCACCAATAACGCAGAGCTCGCGAAAAACACCGAGGCTGAACCGATATGACGTCTGGCAACGCCGCCCTCTGCGCCAATGAGCCACTCCAGTTCGAAGGGTCCCAGAAGCGACAGAGATGCGCCAGCTTCGCCACCGTATAAGAATAGTCTTGCCCGATTAAACAGACGCCCGATCCCGCTGAGTCGTAAGCCAATGTACGCGGTTGCGTCATCCCCGGACGAAAGTTGCCCGGGGTGACCACCGTCGGTCACTTCCATCTTTTTCGCGGTGTTTGGCGCCGAATCGGCTGCATTGTTCTGTCTGGCATTCAGAAGGGCCGCCGCCCTTTGCGCCGAATCCGCCGGGGCGGCATCATTTCCCGCGTCCGCGTTTCTGTGCTGTTCCCGGAACGAAAGAACCAATTCCGCTCCCGCAATGGCCAGCAGCCGTTCGCTACCCCCATCCTCTTCCACATCCACGGGAATTTCGCGAGTCAATGCCTCATAGTCGCTATCATCGGTCACCGTAAGGATGTACGATTCAGAAGTGCATGCAATACGTATGTCGGCAGCGCGACCTGTCCCCGATTCTTCAGTACCCGGGCTCTGCAGTTCAAGCTGTAGAATACGCTGAACCTCACTGCGGTCAATTCGCTGACACTGCGACCATGTCACACGGACAGCGCCGGTGCTATCAGCAGTGCGTCCCCGGGCTGCCGACGCAGAACCGATGACAAGAAGCATACATAACGCTGCGAGCCGGGAATATGCATGTGGGCTAATCTGTTTCATCATAGAAAGATCTGATAGAATCCGCTCTCGCCCCCTGTGAAAATTGCGCCAGATACTTCTGAGCCGCCGATTTTGCTTTCGATGAATCCCCGGCACGATACCATGCTTCGGCTTCCCTGGCCATCGCTTCTTCTTTCAATGGGCTGGCATGTCGGGCCGCAATGCCAAACGCCCGGGCCGCCGCCCGGGGATTTCCCAATTCTTCAAGGAGCACTTTGCCAAGGGTAAACGCCGCCGCCGTTCTGCGGGAATCGCCGGGAAATCCCTTCACCACTTTTTTCAGGAGCGCCACCGCGCGCGGTGTATGACCGGTCAGACGCATCACATCCGCCGCCAGCAGCAAATCACCTACAGAATACCTCACCGTTGACGGATTTCGTTCAATCAGTTCCAGTGCGAGTTCATTGTCGCCTCGCCTCGCTGCATCCCGCCAATTCACCGGGGAGGCCATTTCCACTACCGCGCCCCCACCGGACACGGCATTTTTAGAAACCAGCGGGGCTGCTGGCAGCTGGGGTGCGCCACCGGGAAAAACCCCATCAGTGCCGGCTTTCAACTCTGCATGGCCGCTGGGCCACGATACTTTCACCCTGCCCTCGGATACTGCAACCCGCACCTGCCCGTCGGCCAGCGTCTCCACCGTAAATACAGTTCCAATATCTTCAACAGCCAAATCCCCCACCTGAACCAGCAATTTGCGAGAGACCGCCGAATGGGTCTGAAAACGCACATATCCGCTCGTGATGCGGTACACACTGGCATTATCCATTTCAATGAGTTCATATCTTGTCCCCGAGGTCAACGGCGTCACCACCGGAAACACCGCAGTGTCGTCTGCGTGGGTTTCAGTTGCTGCGGATGAGGCGCGGAGCTGTTCCGAAGGGGCAACCGAATTGGTCAGCGCTGCGAGGTCGGCTTGAGACGGCTCTTTTTGCATTTCGCTTTGAGCCAACTGCCAAATCAGGGCGGTGGTCACCATCCCCACCAGCAGGATTGCCCCTGCAGTGAAAAGAATTCGCGCGTTCCGGGCATTGCGATGATGCCGGGCCACCACATCAGCCTTCAATTCGGCCATCTTTTCACCGGTATACGTACAGACCATTTTCTGTGCGAGCCGCTGCCAGCTCTGTGAAGACATCTGATCAGTCATGGTTGTCCCCCTCAATTACTTTTCGTGCAGCCAGAATACGCCTTTTCGCTGTCGCCAGCGAACAACCGCACGCATATGCCACCTCGGAAACCTCCGCGCCTTCCAGATAACGCAGAGACCAGGCGATTCGTTCTTTCACTGGAATTCGCTCCAGAATCCCATACAGCATCACCAGTTGCGCCCGTTCATCGGCGGTTACCAGTGGAACCGATGGTTCCGGAACGTCCGCATCTGATAAATGCAGGAATTGCACTATCTTTTTTCGATGCAGTCGCCGCCCCGCTTTGCGTACGGTCACCATCACCAGCCAGCGGCGGGCATGTTCCATGTTCTGCAATGTCTCCAATTTCCGATAACAATCCAGAAAAACGTCCTGAACCAAATCATCCACCAGAGAATCATCCCCCATCAGCCGCAATGCCACCGATGCCACATACGGCGCGAATCGCTCAAAGAGTCGATCAAAATCCAGTGGGGACTGACCGGATTCTTCTGATACGGCACTTAAATGAGCACCCGCACGTTTTTTCAGATTCCGTTTCATATATGCTGCTGCACCTGTATCCATGGATACAGTTCCTTCATATACTTATATATCATGACGCGGTGACCCCGGCTCATAATTAATGAATTCACACCCACTTCTTTCAACATTTTTCATGTTCATTCCGCAACGGGACTCCAGTGAACACAATTTTTGCGGGCGACGCGGGAAATGCCGATGAATCGGGGGGATCATCGCCCGGTTGCGCACCCCTGCCCGGTCGCCGATTCGATTTGTTGTAAAAAAATATGTCCCGGTCCCGTCAATTTTATCCGGACTCTTTGATTTCAATAGGTTACGCGGCATAAAAACGGAATGCAGATGATTGACTTTCCCTACGGAATACCGTTAATTGATTCTTCGTTTGTTCAATGAAACAGTGTGACATGAGGAGGCATGTTTTATGATTGGAGACAAACTGGTAATAGAGTCCTATCACGAAGAGAATGGGCGTCGTGTGGCAGAAGCATGTCTTCCGAAAATAAAGGATGCCAATCGTATTTTTACGCTCACCGTTGCCGGAGAGTCGGGCAGTGGCAAATCCGAAACCGCTGCAACCACCGCGCATGAATTGGAAAATGCCGGATATCGCGTAGCCATCCTGGGCCAGGACGACTATTTCAGACTGCCACCCAAATCCAATTCCCAGAAACGCAAAGAAGACATCTCGTGGGTGGGAACCGGTGAAGTTCGTTTGGATTTGATGGATGCGCACCTCAAAGCCGCGAAAGAAGGTCAGATTTCCATTGTCAAACCCAATGTGCTTTTTGAAGAAAACACCATCACTGAAGAAACAGTCTCCCTGGAGGGAATACACGTGGTGATTGCAGAGGGCACGTATACCACATCTCTCAACGAAGCGGACTTTCATGCGTTCATTGACAAAACCTATCACGACACCCTTTCACATCGAAATAAACGGGCGCGGGATGAAACCGAAGGCGCATTTATTGAAGCCGTTCTGGAAATTGAGCACAAAATCATCAGTGCATTGAAATCCAGGGCGGATATTGTTCTACCCAAAAGTTACTGACAGGCATCGCCAATTGAGGTACCCGTGTCCACCAAACGCAACATACTGTTTATTGTTGTGGGAATCGCCCTGGGAGCACTCACTACCGCACTGCTGTTTTCGTTTCTG
The DNA here is from genome assembly GCA_050287845.1 of Polyangia bacterium. Lineage (GTDB taxonomy): Bacteria > Myxococcota_A > Polyangia > JAAYKL01 > JAAYKL01 > JAFGXQ01. The sequence goes on along the minus strand of JBNKCR010000098.1, from coordinate 327,060 downwards.
AAATCCGACCCCGCCTCCCCCGCCGTCGAGTCCGCCCCTCCGCCAGCCGTATCCCGAGCAGATACGGAACAGGAAGTGGCCCAATCGCGGAAATTCGATGTCCCCAAATGGGAAATTCTTTCTCCGAAGCGAGATTTGCGCGGCAGCTGTCATATATGCGGACAGATCTATTCAGAAGACCAGACCCCTATTCCCGGCGCAACAGTGCGGCTCCGACTTCTGGATGAGCCATGGGAAACCGCCAATCTGCCCGATGTGGCCACCACAGACGACGACGGGAAGTACTGTTTTCACAATTTAACAACAAACGCGACCTATCAGCTGTTCGCGTGGGCCAGCGAGTATGCGGCTACCTCGTATGAGAATGTGCAGTGCGATGCAGCCACCGACCTGTATCTCGGAAAAGGTGCGGTGCTGACGCTCCGATTTGTGGATGTACACGGATACTCGGTTCCCTATGTGGAGGTTCATCTGGCGGGCAGCACCATCTGGCCCATGCGCCGTGCACTCACTGATGAACGGGGACGGTTGTCGGTGAAGGGATTGCCGGAGGGAGTGTATTCGTTCAGCGCACAGAAGGACCAGCTTGCCTTTTCGGTGCTGGAACCGATATCATTGGAGGCAGGCGAAGAAATCGATTTGGAAGCCCAGATGACCAACATACCGCCCCTCTCGGTAACAGTGGCAGATGAAAATACCCATGAAAAAATCGACGGCGCGATAGTAACGGTCACCCCACAGAATGAATCGCTCCTGACTCACACATACAAAACAGATAATTCCGGTCTGGTGTCAATTCCGGGCGCCAGTGTGGCCGGAATCTCTCTGGCTGTGTTTGCAAGGGGATATGTTCAAAAAGCCGTCCACCGTATTCTTCCCGGCGCATCCGTGAATGTCCTGTTGTCCAAAGGATCAGTGATTCGCGGTGTTGTTCAGACCCCGGGAGGAAAACCCATCGCCGGCGCGCAAATCAATGTGCAACGCAAGGAGGGCGATTCGTTTGATCCGCTGCCAACGGAAAGTGACCGACGGTTCATGCTGCAGAAAGCGGTCTGGGAACTCAGCGGACTGCCCCGGGCGCTGGATGTGGACGATGAGGCGTCGTGTATTGTTGGCCCCCCGCGCATCCCGCTGCCCGATATACTGTCCAATGCAAGTGGCACTGCCGATCCGGGAGGCGAAGTGACATGGGGGACAACCAACAGCGAGGGTGTATTCCAGGTGAATGCGATTCCGCCGGGGGACATGTCGTTGGGCGCTACCCACGATGACTTTGTGCTTTTCCGCCGTCCCACGTTGCACGTCACCGATGGGCAGCCTGTATTTGAAAACATACCTATCCTTATGAAGCCGGGCGCCACCCTGTCCCTCCGGGTGGTCAGCGCTGTTGGCCAGCCCATAGGGAATGCCAATGTCACTGTATATACGATGGACAGGCAGATTTGGAAAAATGATACAACTCAACCGGACGGATATGTCACAATGACCGGTCTTCCCGAAGAATTCCGTCTGGAAGCCACCGCAGAGAATTGCATTCCCGGATCGCGGCGAATGTTTGGTCCCCCGGGGAAGACGCTGGATGCCACCATTCGTCTCGAAGATGCCAACGAAGTGTTGCGCGGTCGAGTGGTGAACCGGTATGGCACCGGAATTGGCGGCGTTGCCATTGAAGCGGAGCTGATAAATAAAGGGCTGGTGCAGGTCCTCACCGCAGAATCCAGTGACGATGGCACATTTTCCATGGAAGGGGCGGGAACCGGCCAATACATGGTGCGAGCCCGGATAAATGACGACATTGTGGCATCTGCTGACAACATCACCGCCGAAAAAGACGCGAACCTGGTTGTGGAATTAGACGCCGCAGAAGAAACCAGTGGCGTAACGGCAATTTCATCCACTGTTTCGAAACAGTCCCCCTCCCCTGGCAAATCATTCCCCCGTATTCCGACGCCGCCCAGATCCGAGTTCGGCAGTAGCGACTCCCTGGGAGTTACCGTCTCCGGCGGTTCTGCAGGCATCGTGACCTCGCCGGGAATCACTGAAGAAGATGCACCGCTGAAAGGGGGATATGCCGGCGCTCCCGGAGAGAATCCGGATGCCGGGTATTCCACCGGAAGCAATCAGAGTGCATTCGGGCCGGCAGATGATTTGGTCGTTACCGATCATCCGGCGGGCATCGGCACCATACCGATTTCGCTGAAGAATAAAAACAAACAGATCATTGTTTCCAATGTTCAACCCGGATCCCTCGTGGATGCCGCCGGCTTGAAATCCGGCGACACGCTGATTACCATTGATGGCAGGGAAATTAAGGGGATCGCCATGGCTCGGCGGGCCCTGCAGGGACCCATCGGTTCCGTGGTGATGATTGAGGTTCTGCAGAAAGGCCAGCCCCTGAGCGTGGTTGTTCAACGGGAAAGGAAGTAGGGGCATCAGATGACACTGATGGAACTGTCCATGTATCCTGTGGATAAGGGCGAAAGCCTGTCACCGTATGTGGCCATATTGATCGATGTAATCGATCAGAGCGGGCTCGATTATGCGCTTGGGCCCATGGGTACCGTAATTGAAGGGGAGTGGGACGAACTGGTTGCCCTGCTGACCCGTTGCTACAACACCCTCGCCCCTGTATCCAATCGCGTTATCGCCAACGTCAAGTTTGACAGTCGCAAGGGAAGCGTCGGCAGACTCGCTGGAAAAGTAAAAAGTGTTCAGGAAAAAATGGCAAAGCGCCCGACGTGATCCAGTTCAGACGCCGTCTCTTCTGGCGAGAGAAATGATTGACTCAATAAACCCGAGAGTCACATAAATCAGGAGCAGCCCAATCAGAATATATGCGGGGGAATACCATATCCACAACACACTGCTGACCGAAATCACCGTTAAAATCGCCACGGCAGAGAATGAACTTTTCAGTTTAAAATCCTTGAAGGATCGAAAGCGGACTCTGCTGACCATCAGAAATGCAAGCACCACCATGAAAATACAGATTGACGGATATGCAATGCCGTTCACGGTGAATCCGTGCGCTGTCAGCCAGGGCCACTCACCGTCTTTCATTGCACGTGACGCCACCACAAACGCCACGATGAATGCGGCAGCCACCGGGATGGGCAAACCCATCATAAATTTGCCGGGTTTTTTGTTTTTCTGTGCCGCGGTGTGGGCAATCACATTGAACCGGGCCAATCGAATCGCACCGCCCAGCACATATAGAAAAGCCACCACAGCACCAACGAAACCAGCCGCTTCCAGTGACCACCGATATGCAATAATGGCAGGGGCAATGCCGAAAGATATCAAATCGGCCAGAGAGTCAAACTCAACGCCAAATGCACTCTGCGTTCGAGTCATGCGGGCGACCCGTCCATCGAATAAATCGAAAAGGAACGAGTAAAAGAGGAGCAGCGATGACTTGTAGACATCGTCATTGGTTACCTCCCCTGAAGCGCAACGGATAATGGCGTACACCCCACAAAACAGACTTGCGGCGGTGAAAAGATTGGGCAGTATAAAAATTGTTTTCTTTAACGACATAAAATCAAGGCTTTGTATCATTGGTGAGGAATAAAAGAAACTGATTCATGGCAAAATTCTCCGGTTCCTTTTGAAGCCCCCGGGCCAGCACTGCTTTGGCCCGTTCGGTTTCTTTTGCTTCGTAATGTACCAATGCCGACGCCAGCAAATGGTTGAAATCCGGTACCGCCCGGTGTATCCGCTGCACCGCTCTCAGGCGCGGCTCCGGATGCGCGGGATTGCCAAACCGAAGTTGATATGCCGCATCCACCAGCGATTCTATCGGAAGAAATTGATATCGATATGGAATTTCCCCCAGCATTCTCCATCGCTTCCGAAACAGAATCTGCGGCACAAATGATGCGTCGTGCATCTGGCCGTCGGCGCCAATCAGTCCGGAACGGATGCCTTCCTTTAAAAAATTGCCACTGATGGAAATCAGCTTCCTGTAATTCGCAGATTGCGAAGCCAATACCGGCTGAAGTCCCTTATTCTCAATATCTTTGAGTACATCAAACAGTATTTTTTCAAACTGCACGGCAAGGTAATCTCCCATCAGCAGATACCGTTCTTTGCGTGCGGTCTGACCGATTTCGGTTTTTTCCACGAAATTCTGACGTAGCCGCATCAGCTCTTTCCCGTCCACACCCCTCACTTCTGCCAGATTCAGATCCTGATAAGCGTCGCGCAACGCGTGATGATATTCAGAAAAGGATACAGTCCGCGCGCGTGCCCAAATTCGTTTTACGGCGAAATCTATCCGGGCCGGGTCAATGGCGACTTCGGGCATCGTTGGCAATGCCCCATGCTTCGGGCGCGCCACGTAAAAAACGGTGGCAAATATCATCAACGCAAGACCGGCCAATACAAACCATCGTACGTGCCGTGTTTTCGTTTTTTGATGGTCGGTCATTTTCTTTTAATTCGCACCCGGGAAAAAGATTTAGTTATATGAATATAATCCTGATTATGTTAAAAAGATTGAGATTATTGATGCAACTGTACACAATTTGGAATGGCATCGCAAAAAACAACTTCATTGTCCAGTACCCTACACGATGATGAAAAATCTATCGACTTCCAGGTGATCCATGACGCAGAAACGCAAGTTCGCACGAGTTGATTTTCAAACAGAAGTAATCATTGATATTGCCGGGCAACGGCAACCCGGTATGACATTGAATCTCAGTCAGGGGGGCGCACTTCTTAAAACAGACGCCCCCGTCGAATTCGGTCAGAAACTGGCTCTTGAAATACAACTGCCCAAAATCAGAGAAACCTGCGTTATCCCGGGTGTAGTTCGGTGGTGCCGGGATACGAGTGTGGGCGTACAATTTGAAGTTCTTCGAGCCATAGAAGTATGGGGAATCAATCAGATAGTGAACGACAATAAATAGGTTGTGCATCCGATTACCGGCAATCTATTTCAATAGCCAGTCCAGATTCTGCTGCTCCCACTTGCGCGCTTCCAGATAAAAGGGAAACGCACGCTCCAGAGTTCGAAACCGTGCGGTGTGATACCGCTTTCGGTTGCCACTCTTTTCGACGGGCAACATATGATGCAACAGCTCGTGATACACTACCCAATCGATGACGTAATCGGGCACACGCGGCGTGTCCATTACCGGATTGACGCGAATGGTCCGATCTTCAAAGCAGTAGGTGGCCAGCGCCCGGCTTCTCGTACGGGTTCGGCGCGCACGTCGTTGCCGATACTTGCCCCAGCCAATACTCACGCCGTCGGTCTCTCCGGCAAAGTATCGGGATGACACCCGGTCAAGAATGTCCTGAAGATTGAAATGCGCCCCCACCGGTTGAACGGCCTGGCGACGCGGTTTGGTCCGAACACGAATCTGCCCCTGGTTGGACTTGATGAAATCATCCAATTTCTTCGAAGCGCGGATGGATGGAATGCCGCGGATGAAAACCCATAACGCCTTCAATATGGCGTCATCCGCCTGCTGAAACATTTTATGAAGGCGCAGTTTAAGGACGCCGGACGTTTTCTTGAACGAAATCATGGTTGCGCGATTATCTGTAAATATCACTTCAACCTCGTCCTGCAACATCATGGAGAGATAGGACGCAATGCGTTTTTGCTGGACAGCGATTACATCCGCTACGCTCAAATCATGACTCAGCAGACCGACCGCTCGATGGGTCCTGGAGAAATCTAGAGATAACTGTCGCGTGGCGTCGGGAAACATGAGCCGAACGTACATTCAACCATCTGAACTGTCAAGAATGTGAGCGGTGACAATTTTGTCGTATCCATATGAAAAATCTATATAGCCCCGTTGGCCCACTTGTGCTCTAATGCTGCCTCATGACAGCCAAAGAAATACTCACTCAGATACATCAATTCATTTCAACTCCTTTGTATTCGGTCGCGGGAACCCCTATCACCATCGGCCGGGTATTGGTTGCAATTCTCGCCCTGCTCGGGGCATGGTTCATCTCCTTTCTGGTCCGGCGTTCCATCGCCAGAGTTCTTCGTCGCCGTGGCGTTAAAAACGAGCAGACCATTAAAAACAGTTGCAGCTTTATCCACTGGTTCATTCTGCTCGGCGGTGGAGTTGTCGCCCTTAAAATTGCGGGCATTGATCTATCCACTCTGTTCGCTGCGGGGGCCGTACTCACGGTGGGTCTTGGTTTCGCCATGCAGAACATCGCTCAGAATTTTGTTTCCGGGGTAATTCTGTTTGCGGAACGTACCATTCAACCGGGAGACATTCTCAGCGTTGATGGCACAGTGGTAAAAATTCATCGCATCGGGATTCGCAGCACCCTTGCGCTGACGCGAAACATGGAAGAGATGATCATTCCCAATTCAAATCTGGTACAGGGTACGGTCACCAACTACACCATGAGCGATACCAACCACCTGTTGGGAACCATTGTGGGCGTGACCTATGACAGTGATATGCACAAAGTGAAAACGGTCCTGCAAAAGACCGCCGAGGCCATGCCCTGGCGCGTTGCGGAAGGACGCGTGTCGGTGCTGATGCGGGAATTCGGCGACTCAGCCGTAAATTTTGGTGTGTATGTGGAGGTGTCTGATCCCTGGCGGGGAAGAATGCTTACCAGCGAACTGAACGAAGCCATCTGGTGGGCATTGAAGGAAAACAACATTGTTATTGCATTTCCCCAACTCGATGTTCATTTTGACAAAGCATTTCTGGAACGGCGCCCTGTCTGAATTATTGAGACTACTCCACGTAAATGGTGGGATGTTCAATGACAAAGCATTCCTCATCCCCCGACGCCCATTTGATGGAATTGTACCAGAACTGAGGAATTTGAAAGACATTGCCCGGTGTCATCCAGTATTCTTCTTCTTCGTTGTAACAGGGATGACTCGGCCACGTATCCTCGTCCTCCGGAATCTGGAAATTCAGATGGTCGGTATTCAACGATTCCACCCAGAGTCTGGAAAAAAGGGGCCACTCGTCCGCAATGGCCACCACGCGACCACGTCCTATCTCACGGGCGACAACGGTATTTCCCTCTGAATTGCTGGCTACAATTTCCGCGTCATCTGGCGCCAGAATTTTCGAGCCAATCATCGCACCAATCTGGGTCACATTGTACGAAATGGGATGATCCGGATTGAATCCATCCAGGGGCACAGCATTCCACCAGCAGAAACACGGCATGTTGGATGGACACTGATTCAGTATATGCTGAGGATCCTCGCTATAAGATAACCCCGTGGCCGGAGTCAGAATGCTGTTGATGGCGCTCACTTCGTTCTGGGTTGCTCTTCCGTTGAACCCTGTTACGGCAATGACGCCGCCTCCAGCCTCTATCCAGTTGCGCAATGCATCCGATTCCGCTTTGCTGTAGGTCCACCAGTTCGAATCCAGATTTGAGGACTGATACAGGAAAAGCAACACATCGTAATCGCCCAAAAAATTGGCATTAATCGTGGGTTTGGCGGTATTGTCCTGATTAATCATGGTCACTTTGGCGGAACTGTCGTGGTTCAACCAGTCCACAAATTCGCTGACGTCATTGTCTCCTTCGTTGGCGGCGCTGTCGAATATGCCGACAACGCCCATGCGGACACAATAGCAATCACTCGAAACGGACTCGCCATCTTCACATTGTCTCCTGGGAATGTCCTTATCGGCATCGCCGTCCGCGTCACTGTCCACATCGCCGTCCACATCGCCGTCAGTCAGGGAATTATCCGGTGACGGTCTTCGGACCGCCTCATCCCGGGTGCACCCTGACAAGGCTGTCCCCCCCGAAATCATCGTTAATAAAAGTACATTTAGAGCCAACCGATTTATCATATTTAATCTCTCCTCAATACATAAGATCATTATATTAGCACAGTTCTCAGTGTGTATCGGTCCCTCGACGGGGCCACCCAAATTGTGCTATTCGCTCGTTTGAAGTCACGTTTTGTTGCACGAATCATAAATAACAACTGGATTTGATGGAAACAAGCGGGATGTAAGGAAACCGATGTGACAATTTCCCATAAAAAGCTTAATCTTTTGAAATTATTGATATTCCGGGAACGAGAACAGATGAATGATTACGTCACGGACTGGCTATCTGTTTCACTGGAACACTGTCAATCGCAGGAAAGAGCTCCTGTATCAGTTGCAACAGCGTCAGCTTCCTGCTGCCTTCCGCGGGATACGCCATCGCCATTGTCAATCGCTTTTCAAGGTCGGGCAAAGGGGGATCGCCTGTTTCTTTTTTCCGGTACATGAAGCAGAGATCCTGATACGCATGGGCATCTTCCGCATCGAGATTCAGGGAGCTGGCGGCCTGAAGCACCATCTGTCCCAGCAAATTGTAATTTCCCTGAAAGAAGGCAGCCGCGGCACTTTCATATACACAGAATCGGCCCGCAAAATTCTCAAAAATCCGCGATATCCATTCCACGCCCCGATTCAGGTCTCCCATTTCGATTTCATCTGAAATCCGGCGCACCAGCGAGGCAAATATCCGGCCTTCATCACCGTAACAGATTGCGTGAGCCAACGCACATTCCTGAATTTGCCAGTGCAGTTCGTCTTCCGGCATTACCTGGTAATCGAGAACATCTCCGTATAGCCATCCATAATCCAACAGAATGGAACCACGGGGGTTCTGAATAAGTCGCCGATACGCGTCATACAATCTACTCCTGTCATCTGCATTGTCGGTCGATTCATGGGAGCGGTCCTGCACCACGGACGCATATGCAACCAGGGACAAATCGTTCAGGCCGTCGAGTTTCTGGTTGTACAGTTCCCTGATGTGTACCTGCAGCCACTTATCGGCCATCATGCCTGCCTCCCGCAGTTCTGAATAGGCGGTTGTCAACCAGGCTTCGGAATGGTTGGCCAGCAATTTGTGTGGCGCCTTGCCGGTCTCCACCCAGTCGAACAGCGCCGCCATGTCACCCGGCAACATTTTAATATAAATGGGCACAGCGCATTCCAGGGCGCTGGTGTAGACACGGGCGTCAATCATTTCAGTTGGACTCATTTTCACCTCCACAGACTCCAGGGGTTGATTCATGACTGGAATCTTTGCCCTTCCCTTCGGCCGTGTTGAAAATCTGTTGCAAAAAAAAATCAGGAAGCCATCAATCCGCCATTCGATGTATCAAATCCCGGTGTTGCGGAAAGACCGTTGAAAGAGACTCTGTGTCAGCAAGCTCAAAATCGTCAAAATCAAATCCGGGAGCAACGGTGCAACTGCAAAGTCCAAACCCGGCTTTGTCCAGCACTTCGGCGCCAAACCAGCATCCTGCCGGCACCACCACCTGAAACGCGTCCCCCGCTTCAGAATCAGGCCCAAGCCGATGGGTTGTGAGGACCCCCTCATTGCCGATGACATATATTGCCAGAGCGCTTCCCGAATGAAAATGCCACAACTCGTCAGAACGAATTCGATGAAATGTGGAACATTGTACGTTATCCAGCAGGAAATAAATGGCGGTGGAGACGCTTCGTGGTCCCTGAAACCCCAACCCCGGTGTGGATGCCGGAATCATTGCGGAACTGCGATAGGTTTCCCTGAAATACCCACCTTCCGGATGCGGCATCAGACCGAGTTTTTCAATCCAGTATCGGGCGTCTTTTTTCATGATGCGCCATCTTACCATTTTTTTCGCTCTTTCACCCCTCAATTCTCTGCTATTAATAACCTGACATGAAATTGCCAGCGAAAAATATTGTGCTGCTTCTGATTGCTGTCATCGTTCTCGCCGTCGGCTGGTTTATCAGCATGAAGCATCTGGATTTTAAAACTGTGCAGCGGCTCACCCTGGAAGTCCAAAGTACAGCCGTGTCCTATGGGATGATATCATTTGCCGCATTGCTGTTGTTGCATACCATCGGGATGTTCTTCACCCTGCCGACCAAGGCAATTCTGAATATGGTGGGGACTGCGCTTCTTGGTTTCATTCCAGGTGCGCTGGCGACACTCGCAGGCACGCTTCTTGGAACATCGGCATTGTTTTTCACTGCGCAGAAACTGGTTCAGGGCGACGTTCTCGAAAAACTGCCACCACTTCTGAAACGATTCGAAAAGCGGCTGCTCAACTATCCGATGCTCACCGTCGCGAGTCTGCGAATGATACTGGTACTGCCGTATGGTGCGATTACCATTTTCTGTGCCATCACCAGAATCCCGTTTCGGGGGTTTCTCTGGGGATCCTTCATTGGCGACATCCCGGTAATTCTGCTGTATTCGGCGGCGGGATTAAAACTGATCGAACTGGCCGAAAAAAGCGACGCGATTTCCATCGAAACCATCATTATTCTATCCATCGCCGGGATCGGGCTCTTTGCCGGGTCCCTGTTGCCACGAAAGCGAAAGCCGGCGGCAAATTTTTAAGACAGATACTCCCGCAACACGGTCGCTGACCCCTCCGGGGTATCCTGACACACCCACAATCCGAGCTGTTCCATGCCACCCGTTTCCTGGGTGTACGGCAGAAACTCCACGTATATGCCTGCGCCCGGCCCGGTATGAAACAATACGTTGTACGCCACATCCCGTCCCAGGTCCGGCATCAGGCGATGATAGACCTGCAACATGCGGGAAATGCCTTCCACCACCGACCGACACTCCTTGTCGGACAAGTCCGAAATCAATTGTTTGCTGTCGTCCTTCAACAGCAACATAGCGCCCATGGGACGACGCATAAAATATGGCACAACCACTTCCGCTTCGTTTAAATCGAGCAGCCGAAGCGATTCGGGCGTGTGCTGCCGGAGGTAGGTTGAAAACGGTATGCCATGACGTTTCTGAAACTGCCAGTCCTCGAAAGCAGACTTGCTCATCACATTTGAATGGGTGATTTGCTGATGACCATGCACCAGTGATCCCCCCACCTGCGCGCCAAAATTTTTCATGGCGAGCACAAATCCGGATACGCCGGAGGTGCCGTACCATTCAGAAGTATCCGGCATGCTGGCGCCGGATGATGTCAGTAGATGTTTTTCAAAGACTCCCAATCGCCTGAATACCACGCACAGATCTTCCAGCGTCATATTGTACCAGTCGCGGTCATGAAATGTGGATGTCCACTGTAGAAAATGATTCCCCGCGGGTTTACCGGCGTCCACGCGCAGAGGGCCATCAGGAACCACTGCTGCTGTCACGGACTCACCGGTATTGAAGAAGCACGGAAACAGATTTTTGTTGATGAATGTATATCCATCACTCAACGGTGCCACATCGATAGGCCGCGTGGTATTGCCATCGCAGATGGGACACGGCTTTTCCCCATTCAGCACTCGGGGTGGTTCATCGCTGCGATTGTCATGGGGACGTTTACTGCGTGCCGCATTGTAAATGGTCATTCGCCGATTTCGGGGATCCATTCGGCAGATTTCATCCGGGGCGAATTTTGCAAGACCCGGTTCTTCGCTTACCCACGAAACCAGATCGCTGTAATCCGCTGAGGAAATATCATTGCACTGAATGAGCGCGTCCAGTTTTTCCTTCGACAATCCACGCACCATAAACTCCGTCAGTTCAAATGCTCAAGCACAATTCGAAGGATGCGCCGAACCGGCTCCGCAGCACCCCAGAGCAGCTGATCGCCGACGGTGTAGGCGTTCACGTACATCGGCCCGAGGTTCATTTTTCGCACACGTCCCACAGGAACTGTCAGTTTACCAGTCACTGCCGCCGGGGTCAGCTCCGCGATGGTGGCTTCTCTGGTATTGGGAATCAATTTCACCCAGTCGTTGTCATTGGCAATGATTGACTCCACTTCAGCGAGAGGTACATCTCTGTTGAGTTTGATGGTCAATCCCTGACTGTGACAACGCATTGCCCCGATGCGGACGCATGTGCCATCCACCGGAATGGGAGCAGCTGTCCCCAGGATTTTGTTGGTCTCCGCCACGCCTTTCCATTCTTCCCGGCTCTGCCCGTTTTCAAGCGCCGAGTCAATCCAGGGCAACACACTGCCAGCCAGTGGCGCACCGAACTTATCAATGGGAAACGCGCTGCTGTTCATGCAATCAATAACGGTCCTGTCCAGTTCCAACGCCGATGCGGAAGGACTTGTCAGGTCACCGGCACATTCCGCAATGGCCCCCATCTGTTTTACCAGTTCTCTCATATTCTGCGCACCGGCGCCCGAGGCCGCCTGATAGGTCATGGCGGTCACCCATTCCACCAGGCCTGCCTTGAAAAGCCCGCCGATGGCCATCAACATCAGGCTGACAGTACAGTTTCCGCCGATGTAATTCTTTATTCCGTCTTTCAATCCTTTATCGATGACCGGACGATTCACCGGATCCAGCACTATGATCGCATCGTCGGCCATGCGCAGTGCGCTGGCCGCATCAATCCAGTATCCGTTCCAACCGGCAGCCCGCAGTTTCGGTGCCACTTCGTTGGTATATCCACCGCCCTGACAGGTGACAATAATGTCCAGCGAGTTCAATTCTCTGATATCAAAAGCATCTTTCAGAGTGGACGATTTACCTTTAACTGTTGGTCCGGCCTGACCGGTCTGAGAGGTGGAAAAAAAGAACGGTTCAAAATGGTCAAAATCGTTTTCGTTGATCATTCTGTCCATCAGTACGGAACCAACCATCCCACGCCAACCAACGATACCCACTTTTTTCATAGCAATCACTCCTTCATCTAAACTCGGATATGCAACACTTGTCCTTGATACAGAAACATTTGTATCTGTCACGCAACCTTCTTATGCAATTTTTCGCGCGCGACGCAAGTCTTTTCGACAACCGAATTCAATTATTTTTCTTCTTTTCAATATTGCCGTAACTTTAGTCTCGAAAAGCGCAATCAAAACTTGGGTTTTTAAAGTTACCGATGTACAAAGACGCGGAATTTTGCAAAACGAAACTTCGAACGCTGAACGCTAGCTTTTTTTGGAGAATACTATGGGAGAAAAAAAACAGAAGTCCAATGAATCCGATTTGATGCAAAAAATAGTCGGTCTCTGCAAACGCAGAGGGTTTGTGTTTCAATCCTCTGAAATATACGGCGGGCTGAAGTCCGCATATGATTATGGTCCACTGGGGGTGGAGCTCAAACGCAATGTCATGGCAGAATGGTGGCGTTCGATGGTGCATGAGCGGGAAGATGTGGTCGGTCTGGATGCGTCGATTATTATGTCTCCCAGAGTGTGGCAGGCCTCCGGACATGTTGGGGGATTCTCCGATCCGCTGGTGGATTGCAAGGACTGCAAGACGCGGTTTCGCGCAGACAAAGCACCCGTGGTGGAGGTGGGCCAGGAAGTGAAATATCGCGCCCACGGTAAAATGCTGGCGGCAGTGGCCGGGCAGTCTTATATCTGTCCGGAATGCGGCTCTCCCAATCTGTCGGAGGAGCGGGAATTCAATTTGCTGTTCAAAACCAATCTCGGCCCGGTGGACACAGGTGACTCGGTGGTATATCTGAGACCCGAAACCGCCCAGGCCATGTTCGTGAATTTCCTCAATGTTCAGTCCACGTATCGACTCAAACCGCCATTTGGTATTGCCCAACAGGGCAAATCGTTCCGAAATGAAATTACTGTCGAACATTTCATTTTCCGTTCGTGTGAATTCGAGCAGATGGAAATGGAGTACTTCTGTCCGCCGGAAGAAGCGCCGAAATGGCTGGATTACTGGAAACAGGAGCGGTTCAACTGGTATACGAATCTCGGTTGCAAAGAAGAAAACCTGCGCCTGCGTGCCCATGACGAAGATGAGTTGGCCCATTATGCGGATGGTTGCTACGATGTGGAATACAAATATCCGTGGGGATGGGACGAGCTGGAAGGGATTGCCAACCGGACAGACTACGACCTGCGGAAACACCAGGAAGCATCGGGGAAGAAACTCACCTATTTCGATCCCACGGGCATCAATCCGGAGACCGGGAAACAGGGGGTCCACTATTTGCCCTACGTTATCGAGCCCGCAGCCGGCGCCACACGCACCGTTCTGATGTTCCTGCTGGATGCGTACGATGAGGAGCCCCCGAGCGAAGGCCGCAAGGAAGGTCGCGTTGTCCTGAGACTGCATCCAAGGCTTGCGCCAATTAAGGTGGCGTTGCTGCCCCTTGTAAAAAAGGACGAATGGTTGACCGGAAAAGCCAGGGAAATTGTCAGGGATTTCCTCAGGAGCGGCATCAATGCTTTCTATGATGAGAAGGACGCCATCGGCCGCCGATACGCAAGGCAGGATGAAGCCGGAACCCCGTTCTGTGTTACTGTAGACGGACAGACCAAGGAAGATGGCACCGTCACCATCCGATATCGCGATGACATGCGGCAGGAACGCATCAAACTGGAAGAAGCGGTTGACATTGTCACCCGAAAAATTCGCGAATAACCCTTTTTAAATCACCAGTGTTGTCCTTTTTGTCACGAGACTGACAGCGTAAGTCCGTTCTTTCTCAGTTCAACCTGTGACGACTCCGGATTATGCTGTGCCTGAAAATCTAATTTCACCATTGAAATACCGGTTTTGAAATTCGAAATTCACCAACCCAATTTTTCATTATTTTAAAGTAGTTAGCAGCTACTTTTTGCGTTGCAATCCCCTATTCCCTGTCATAAAATTGCTCGGCCGGGGGGCAAAGGAAGACGCAACGTTGAACAGTAGAACCGAACGAAGAACCAGCGCACGTTGTATTGCCAATTGCAAGTGTTGGATTGAACAGGAAAGCATCACCCTGTTTGGTACTGTTATAAATCTGAGTCAGGATGGACTATTTCTGCAGACATTACCGATTCTGGAAGCAGACACGGAGATTGATATTCGAATCAGTCTACAGGATTCCAGGGAACTGCTCGCGCGTGGGCGTGTCGCCTGGAAAAGTAATTCTCATCCCCTTGAAAATAACACTGCCTCATCGGCCAACACGCCCGGACTTGGTATTGAATTTAAAGATATCAAGCAGGGAAAAGAGCATTTGCCGGAATATATATCCAAACGCTCCGTTGCGCCGCAGCCCCCTGAAAAAAGAATGTAGTCTCTTAAAGTTTAAGGAAAAATCCCTGGAAAAAGGCACTCCTTTGTGTATAGTCACGGGGCGTTCAGCCCGGTCGAACGGCTGTATGGGGAAATTGGCGTAATATGTTTACCGGTCTTATACAATGCATTGGAAAAATCAGAGCTATCACTCCCCGCGGTAAGGAAGCGACCCTTACCATTGAATCGGACTTTCGCTCGTTTCAGCTCGGCGAAAGCATTGCCATCAATGGCACTTGCCTGTCAGTTACCGATTTCACAGATTCGACATTCACGGTATTCGCCTCGGTGGAAACACTTCAGGTGACCGGAATGGCACGGATGCAGACTGGTGCGCCAGTGAATCTGGAGAAAGCATTGACCCTGAGCACACCCCTGGGCGGACATCTGGTGACCGGCCATGTGGACACACGGGTACGGGTACTCGAAAAAATCATACAGACCGCAGCCTCCCGTTTCCGATTTTCGCTCCCGGATTCAGCGGAACTGCAAAGCCAAATTGCCCCCAAAGGCTCCGTGACAATTGATGGTGTCAGCCTGACCGTGAATACGGTACGAGACGACGATTTTGAGGTGATGGTTATCCCTGTGACGCTGTCCCATACCACGCTGGGCAATCTGCAACCGGGAATGTCCGTGAATCTTGAGACAGATATACTGGCCAAATATATTTCGAGAAAACTCAGTAGAGACAGTGGTTCAGTAGGGGCAACCGGCGTTTCCATGGAAATGCTGATTCAGAACGGATTTATGAGGTAATTCAATATATGGAACAGCGACAAGCGATTTTGCGGGTTCAGAAAGCGCTCGACGAGATAAGAGCCGGTCGGATGGTCATTCTGGTGGACGATGAAGATCGGGAAAACGAAGGTGACCTGGTCATGGCAGCCGAACTGGTCACCCCGGATGACATTGCATTCATGGCAACCAGAGCGTGTGGACTTATCTGTGTCACGCTGACTCCAGCTCAAGTGGACAGACTCCAGCTGCCGATGATGGTGGCGACCAACCAGACCCCTCTGGGAACGGCATTCACCGTAACGGTGGAAGCGGCAACCGGTGTCAGCACGGGTATCAGCGCCTCGGACCGGGCACGGACCGTCAGAGTGTGCGCCGACCCATCGTCGACCGCCAGTGATCTCATCAGCCCCGGGCATGTGTTTCCATTGCGTGCCATGCCCGGCGGCGTTCTGCAGCGAACCGGCCAGACCGAAGGCTCGGTGGACCTGGCCCGGCTGGCAGGTCTGGAGCCTGCAGGGGTCATCTGCGAAATAATGAAGCAGGACGGCACAATGGCCAGAATGGATGATCTCCGATTATTTGCCGCGGAGCACAATCTGGTCATTCTCAGTGTGGCAGACTTGATTGAGTACCGACTGCAGCACGATCGTCTCGTGGAGTCGGTTGCCCAGTTCGACGTCACGCTGGGCAGCACCCGAAAAGCGGTTTTCAGAGCGCATGTGTATGAGGCATTGCCCGGCATCATGCGTCACGAATACGTGGCCCTGACCCTTGGCCCCATCGATGATGGTGATCCCGTCCCAATCAGAGCCCACGTATCCAACGTAACAGACGATATCTTTGGTGCGACGACACGGCCGAACAGCCCGACCATCCAGCAACTGATTGATGCCATCGTTGCACGGGGACGCGGGGTCATCCTGTTTTTGCCTGCCAGAGAATCCCTGAAAGATCAGTTGTCCATGGCACTCAACCCTGTGGAATCTGATCGAAATAATCCGATTATCCGGGAATATGGCATCGGCGCTCAGATTCTACTGGAGCTGGGCGTGCGGAGACTCCAGGTGATCTCAAACAATCCTCACAAATTGATTGGACTCAACGCGTGGGGATTTACATCCGCGACGCAAATTTCCCTTGAGGAGGTTAATAAACAATGACTGACCATAATACATCATCACCAAAAATTGTTGAAGGCACACTGGAAGCCGGTGGCCGGAAGTTTGCCATTATCGTTTCCCGATTCAACCACTTCATTGTGGACAGACTCGTGGAAGGTTGTCTGGATACCCTCCGCCGACATGGATGCGACATCAGCCAGTGCACGATTTATCGCGCACCTGGGGCATTTGAGATCCCCCATATTGCACAGAGGCTGGCGAAGAAAACCGACGCCGACGGCATAATTGCCCTGGGCGCGGTCATCCGGGGCGCCACACCGCATTTCGAGTATATCAGTGCTGAAGTCACCAAAGGTCTGGCCCAGGTCGCCATGACCGCTGACATCCCCGTCATTTACGGCGTCATCACCACGGAC
This sequence comes from Polyangia bacterium, assembly GCA_050287845.1. Classification (GTDB taxonomy): domain Bacteria; phylum Myxococcota_A; class Polyangia; order JAAYKL01; family JAAYKL01; genus JAFGXQ01. The sequence continues at coordinate 309,807 of JBNKCR010000098.1, read as the reverse complement.
ACCATTGAACAGGCCATTGAACGCGCCGGTACCAAAGCCGGAAACAAGGGTGCGGAAGCCGCGATCGCGGCTATCGAAATGGCCAATCTGTCGGAGAAACTTTAATATGGCCAATCGTCGTCGGGCACGGGAAGCAGTGCTCCAGATGTTGTTTCAGCTCGAAGCCACCGCTGAATCTCCTCAGGAAGTGATTCGGTTGTATCGAAGCAGTTTTGCCGAAGGCCCCATTCCGGATGAATTCAGTATCCAGATGTTTCGCAATATTGCAGACAAAGTCTCACAAATTGACGCCACCATCATGACTGCCAGTGACAATTGGCGACTGGAGCGCATGAGTCGAGTGGACCGGAATATTCTTCGCATGGGTGTGTTTGAGCTGAAAAACAACGCACCGGATACTCCTCTGAAAGTGGTAATCAATGAAGCCGTGGAGCTGGCCAAACGGTTTGGCGCCGAAGAATCCGCAGCATTCGTCAACGGTGTTCTCGACCGGATTGCCAAAGAAGAAGGTGCTGAAAATTGACAACGATATCGCACAGCCTTCCTCGTCTGGAGTCAATACCGTGTCAGAAGGACAGTATGATATGCTGTTTTCAGTTTGCAGAACGTCGCCCACTCCAGGGATTTACCGGACTGGTTGACTGGCGATTGCTGGGACGACTGTCAGATCTTCGAATTGCCAATCATTTTACCGGAAAATTACATGAATCGTTACTGGTTTTACCTGGAAACCGATTGCCGACCGATTATGTCGTACTTGTTGGCGCAGGAGAATCAACACTGTTGAGCAGAGAAACCTATTTCGACATGCTCGATACGATGTTTGACACTGCCCGCCGTCTTAAAACCAGACAAATTATTGTCTCGCTCCCGGGACGGGATTCAAAGACCATCAGTGGTGAAGATGCCATCCCCTGGTTCTTTGAATACTGCGCACAGCTGCTGTCACCATCACTCCAGTTTTCGTGTGTAATTGTCGACACATTCGAGATGCAGTCACTGATCACTGCAGAAGCCGAACGACATCGCATGCGACGGGTACTTCCGGATATTGAACTGCAGAGCTGAACCGTTCCATCGTGAAATTTCCGGTCCATATCCGTCCAGAACGGGTTGGTACATCAACAAGTTATCTATATTTAATATGAAATTAGATGTTGATTCTAAAGGACAACTATGTATTTTTAAGATTCAGTTGTTAACCGGCTTTATGAAATTATCCGGGCCAACGCACCGAAAGTAAACTTTCAGCTCGATCTATGCCGAGTAATACGAATCAAGGAATGTAGACTCACATGAAATTCACCATCCCAATTACCGAACGCGCCCAAAAAATCGTATCTCAGATGGACATTGATTCACTCCTCAATCAGATAACGTGTCCACAATTCTTTTCGCACACGCCACTTCCCAGTCAGAATAATTTCGGTGCACTTTTTTTTCACGCTTCTCCGAAGTCCGCATTGATCGAGCAGATTAATCGGTTTAAATCACAATGCTCATTTCCCCCGCTGATCACAACAGACATGGAAAACGGCCCCGGCGAAATGATCACCGACGGCACACAATTTCCGTCCATCATGGCAGCCGGCATTGCTGGAGACGAGAAGCTGGCATATGAGATGGGGCGCGCAGCCGCTCACGAAGGTCGCGCTGTGGGATATAACTGGTCCCTCTCCCCCTGTGTGGATATTGCCGCCGTGGCGGACAGCCCCATGGTGAGCATCCGCTCGGCAGGCGTAGACGCCGATACCGTTATCCGAACTGCCGGCGCCTATATGCGGGGACTTCAGGAGAACGGCATGGTTGCCACGCTGAAGCACTTCCCCGGCGATGGCTACGATATATATGATCAACACCTGACCGTTTCGACCAATCCATTATCCCGGGAAGAATGGTGGCAGCACTCTGGTCGTGTTTTCCAGGAACTGATCGATCAGGGTGCCATGGCCATCATGCCGGGACACATTTCTCTGCCCGCTTTTGATAAGAAATGGGCGGACACAGATTTCTATCCACCAGCTTCTGTTTCCAGACCGCTGCTCAACGACCTGCTGCGAGGCGAAATGGGGTTTGATGGACTTATTGTCTCTGACGCCGTCAACATGGGTGGATTTGCTGGATTCATCAACCGTTTCGACGCCTCGGCACTGTTCCTGGAGGCAGGGGGCGACTGCGTTCTCTTTCCCAATCTGGACTATTTCAATAAAGAAATGAAGGTACGTCTAGGAAACGGCATGCTAAAAAAAGAAACGCTGATTGCCCGGGCGGAGAGAATTGTCTCCCTTAAAGACAAATTGAGACTGCTCGATCAGGACACGGTTCCCCCGCAGGTACTCGACTACGAACGTCACAAAGCGACCTCAAGGGCGCTGGTGGATAAATGTGTAAAAGTAGTTCGCGATAGAGCCGGCATTCTGCCGGCAAAAATAGAAAAATCAACACGAATTGCCCATGTGATCATCTCAATGCGATACGAAGATGAAAAGCCGCTTTACGAGGAACTTGAGAAACAGCTGCGCCAGCACAGCGATAATGTGGAAACCCTGACTTGCAATTACCCAGAAGAAATATTCGATCCTGTCTACGCCGGGAAATACGATCTCATCATCTGCTCGGTGTCTTCACGCCATGATTATGGCACCAACATTGCGCGTCTCGCGGGACCCAAAGCACGACTCATGATGGGCGGATGGATGAAACTGGGAACCCCCACGATTTTTATCTCTCATTTTCATCCGTTCATCGAAAAAGAATATTTTTTCAGCACGGATACCATTATCAACACCTACGGAAGCACATTATATACAATGAAGCGCGTGGTAAAAGGAATCGTTGGAATCCAGCCGTTCGAAAAATAGCCCCCACACTGTGTTCATCCAATCTATTCGCCACCACCGGCAATCCTCCCGAGTCATACAGAAGACATTGACTTTTTATTGAATCTGGGTCACTCTCTCAGCACACTTTAACCAATATCAATATGCTTTGCCGATGTAGGAATCTGAAACAATGCAGACTAAAGAAAATCGCGATAAACCCCTGCTGCTGCTGGCAGATGATGATCCGGAGCTGATCGGAATTCTCACCCGCAGACTTGGCGTACTCGAATGCACCATTATCACTGCGAACAATGGTGCTGATGCCTTGAAACTGATTCACCGCGAACGCCCGGATGCCGTCGTTCTTGATGTTATGATGCCCCAGATGAATGGCTGGGAAGTCTGTAAAGCCATCCGGGCAGACAAAGAACTGAAGGAACTGCCGGTCATGATGCTTACCGGTATTGGCGAGAGTCTCAACGAAATGACTTCTCCTCTGTACGGCGCCAATGACCATATTGACAAACCCTTCGATTTTGCTGAACTGCTGTTTAAAATCCGCAAGCTCCTCGCCCATAGCCGCTGAATCACCAGCACGATATTTCGCACCACCACCCTCATTTCTGTACGGCTTTACAGAGTCAATGTTGAGTTGCGCACAGGTGATTACTTCAGTCATCTGATGCGTAAAAAACAACACTTTTAAAACAAAAAAAAACGGTGAGTTCACCTGATGGGGGGGCATCGTTGTGTGAACTCACCGTTGAATAAATAAAAGAACGACGAACTCGGTGGATGTGGGGGGCATCTGAGACGAGCTCGCCGTCGTACGAAAGCTTTAGCAATACTCATACCAAATATTGTATTTTCATTAAAAACTCAAAATTCCCTTTAATCTCAATGCACTAAGTAAAAAAAAAACACTTAAGACGTGAAATTTTACTAACCGGCTGAACTTTCATTTCAAAAACGAAAAGATAGCTTTAATTTTTGAAACATCGTATAGATTTCGGGCACTTCAGAATGGCTTTTTTTATTTTTATCGCTCAATTATTCTTGTCAGATCCCTGAAAAAGCAATAGCGTAGCGCCAGTCGTATCATAGTGGATGGCACTAAAATAATTGGATCTATGGCACGATTATTACGCTCCCTTACTTCAACCAATTTTAAGGAGAATTGTTACAATGACCAATAGAATCTTTAACTTCTCAGCCGGGCCCTGCACGCTGCCTTTACCTGCTCTGGAGAAGGCGCAACACGAATTTCTCGATTATCAATGCTCAGGGATGTCAATTATCGAACAGAGCCACCGCGGCAAATTTTATGATGAGGTTCACAACGCTGCGATTCAGAATCTGAAATTTCTGCTTCAGGTTCCCGACGATTTCAGCATCCTGATGCTTCATGGTGGTGCCACACAGAACTTCGTGATGATTCCGATGAACTTTGCAAGGGAAGGCAAGACACTTGATTACGTAATGACCGGGTCATGGTCCAAAAAAGCGGCAGCGGAAGGAAAAAATTATTCAGGGTACACCGAAGTCTGGACCAATGCTGCTGATAATTTCACCAAAATGCCGAAGACGGGAGAACTGAAACCCAGCGCAAACTCGGCCTACATTCACATCTGTTCCAATGAAACCATTGGCGGAATCGAGCTGCAGGATTTTCCGGACTGCGGAGATGTCCCGGTAATCATGGACATGTCATCTCACATTATGAGCCGCGAACTCCCGTTTGACAAAATCGATATGATTTACGCTGGTGCTCAGAAAAACCTGGGGCCCGCCGGTCTGGGCATTGTGATTATCCGCAATTCTTTATTGGAAGCGGCAAATGCCAACATCCCCAACTTCCTGTCCTACAAAGTTCACGCGGACAATAATTCGCTATACAATACGCCTCCTGTTTTTGCGATTTACATGATGAACAATGTGCTTGAGTGGGTAAAAGCAAACGGCGGTGTTGTTGGAATGGAAAATCTGGCCAAACAGCGCTCCGCTTTTATTTATAATGCGGTTGATGCATCTGATGGCTGGTATAGCTGTCCGGTAGAAACGTGCTGCAGGTCCAAAATGAATGTGGTATGGCGCCTGCCAACTGAAGAACTCGAAAAGAAATTCATCGGAGAAGCCGCAGCAGCAGGATTCTCCGGATTAAAAGGACACCGTTCCGTTGGAGGATGCCGTGCATCCATGTATAACGCAATGCCAGTGGCTGGCGCAGAACAACTCGCCCAGTTCATGGTAGACTTCAAAAAAAGCAATTCCTGATTAAATTCACTGACAGCAGCTTCCCATAATTTCGACCCAATTCGCTTGTTCCGAACACAGACGGCAATGTTGGGCCTCCTTGAATTGGCGCTGCCAATCCTGCGTTGACGCGCCTTGTCCTTGGCGGCCGTTTCTGCAGGTATGGTCCTCCAACCTGCGGGGAGCCCTACGCCGGGGTGTTCCGCCCCAGCCCACAATTGACTTAGATATTTTTCTGACGCAGAATGGACCGGACACCACCGCAGAGACGGGCAAACTTTTCTCCGGTGAAATCGCTGGCGGTATAATAATTGCCGTCTCCCAGTGCATGCCAGAACGCTTTAGCGGTACGAAAGCTGACTGTATCACTTCTGAGGTGCCGATATGCCTCCCGGTAGGACGGTCTTTCAGAATCGGCTGAAATACGGGTCATGTAATCATCAATGGCTTCTTCCCAGTTGTTGAATGCACGCCATGTGGCGTCCGCAATAAAAACGGAATGACCATTTTCATCTTCTTCGTAGGTGGGCATGATATACCAATTTTTTTCCCAGGATCCCTGTCTCACGCCCCAGGCGTTAAAATTCCACACATTCTGCCTCCAACCGGAGGCAACAACGGCATGGGCAATCATTCGAACCCGCATATTTTCAGACTCAACCCCATGGGACAAAAGAATCCGGTTCATCCCCAGAACGACCGCCTCCCGATCCCACGCGGGAGCCCATGGTGTCCGGATGGGTCTGATTTTTAACAGGTCGTCGTTCACCGCCAGCCTGGACACAGGTTGAGATACACTTGCCTCCGCAGGCGCATACGAGAGCGACAGCCAAGTCTGATTGGGATGAAAAATTAATCTCTGAGCGTAAAAACTGGCGTCAGAATTTAACACCAGTTGATATATAGACACTTTTTCCGGCGTGGTGGACGGCGATGTCAGTTCGTCAAATGTCGCATAATTACAGGCACTCAGCCATACACTCATCAGCACCGCTGTCTGCGAGGTGATGCTGAACCGCTGTGTCCGAAGAGTAAAAAACAATTTCAACATCCATTTTATCATCATCACAGCCACACCTTATGCAGTATATTTCGAAAGTAAAGCAGAAGATTCCTTAACGGGCATAATTGTAACGATTGATTTCATATTTGCTTAACATCAACAAGTGAATATGTTCGTTTATTTCCCTGCCGTTGACACTGGGCCTCCCCATGTAGCTCCAGATACTCCAGACATGAAATGGTCTGAGCCATTCCCAGCCATCGGGAAAAGGAGCGGCGCTTCCTGCCAAACGCACGGCAATTGATATCAGTAGCGGAGAACGGCTTTTCGCACAACACTGAACGCACCTGCGCCACGCGTTGCATGTGAAGGTCACGCAACACCGAGCAGCGTTCCCGAATGTCCGGAATGGGAACGCCATGCCCAGGCAAACCTTTCATCTTTCCCAGTGCCATGATTTCCTCAAGGGAACGGAGGTACGCTGCAAGAGGAGCCCGGTGCTCTGATTGTTGCTGAATGAGGATATTAACCGCACTGTCGGGCAAGATGTGGTCTCCCGTAAAAACAATATTCAACGCCCGTTGCACCAGACATACGTGTCCGTCCGTATGCCCCGGAGTCGGTACCATTTCAAATGGCACGCCTGCCAAATCGATGGTTTGCTGACTGCTGTCAACCGCGACTGGCGCGCATGGCTGCTGCAACGTTCTCAGGTACGAAAACACCGGCGTTACCGATTCGCCAAAATCCTCAGGCAGTTCATGTTCGCTGAAAAAGGTTGCCAGTTGCGCATCCATCGGAGCGGATTCCAACCACTGTTGAAGGTGTGCCGCGTCCTTCGCAGACATATAGAGTGGCACGCCGGCATCTTCGAACAGTTTCCCCATACCACAATGATCCGGGTGATGGTGCGTACAGAAAACCTTTTCGATACTGCCCGGAGAATGTCCAATCTCTGCCAACTTTTTCTGTATCGCTGTTTCGCAGTGGAGACCGGCCATTCCCGTATCAATGAGGGCCGCCCGCGATCCGTTCACCACAGCGTAGCAGTTCACTTTTCCCAGCATCCCGGGCATGGGCATTTCAAGGGTATGAATTCTCGGAATCGTCATTTCAGGGAAGCGGGACAAACACTAGCGCCATCTGCATGCCCTTGCCGGTCATTGCACGCAGCGGACGTTCGTGGGAGAGCTGCAAAATGGAATACTGTGTTTCGCGAATATTCAACCCCGCCATTTCTTCACGAAGCATCCCGCAGCACTCTGCTGCCTGTTTCAGATTTGCCTGATTCTTCGCACCGCTGGAAACCACGACCAGCACAGCCAACTTTTCATTATTAAACAAGATGTCTGCAAGACGGGACAACAGCGTCTTCAACGTCGGAGTCAGTCCCCGGTGCAACCCGCCCCCCGGCAATTCAACCGAAACCGCAGGGCCCACAAGTTCAGGAATCACATTGAAACCTTTCTGGTGCAGCGCATCTGTCAGCGTGTCCTTCGGCTCTTGGCTTGTCGCTCCGGATGCCGTCCACGCATCATCCACCACTGACACAAATTGTGCGATACTTTCTTCACCGAATTGATACACAGAAGCAATATCATCATCGGCCAATGCGGTTTCCATCAGCGCCACAGCCCCCTTCAATCCGTTCAATTGCTCCGGTTGAACCGACCTGCCCTTTGCCATCAGTGAAGCCACCCCCAACCTCACTTTCGCCATGCCAATCAACTCCAATGCCACTTTGCGACGAGCCGAGTGCAGTGGTTCATCGGTCACTTCCGACGCGCCAGCCTGCAACTCCTCGGTTGCCGCTGCAGCCAGAGTCTCCTTTTCAATAACCGCCTCAATATGGGTGCGCATTTCCTGTCTCGCCTGCTCGGCAAGCAATTGCGTTACCCGCGACTGCCACAGCGAAACATCCTTCTGCAACACCTGCTGCTGTTGCAGCTCCTGCTCAATTGCCTCCGCCAAAGCGATTTGAAGCAATTGTGTTTCGGCAATCCGCGTCTCAATCAATCCCAGCACTGAAAGTCGTCTCGCTGCTTCTCCGTCGCGTCTGGCCAGCGCATCTTCGGCTGCGCGTAATTGATCGCGCGCCACATCGTAAACAGGCTCAGCGGCAGTAGACGCACTCAATCGCATTTTCAAATCCGTATATTCCGGTGGTGGCGACAGGGTACCGCATCCAGTCAGAACGACCGCCGCACACAGCAGGAATCCCCGCTGAGAAAGCGCACTCATGGTCTGCCTCCCGCATCTTCATTTTTGGCCGGATACGCCCCGGTCATGGCACGACCGTCCCATTCCAGAATCAACCGACGATATTGCCCTTTTAACAGAATGACTTTTTCTCTGAGTTTGTGGGATGATGTCTGAAGTTGCTGTAACCGCTCCTGTACCTCCACGAGCTTTAAAAGCATTCTGACCAATTCCATCTGCGCCTCGACCTGTTGCGCAACGCTCCGGGCTTCATCCACCTTCTGATTCAGCAGAAGCCGGTTTCCCTCCTCGGTCATTTCTTTCAGATCAATGATGGCATTGGCCACCGACACATCCGCCCCATTCACATGGGATTTCTGCAGTTCTTCAGATTCTCTGAAAACTGCTGCTGCTTCAACGGCCGCTGTTTGCGCCAGCGCAACATGACTGATTGCACCAATTATTGAAATAAAATATATAGCAATTGAAATTTTACCCATGTCTGATAATCATCCCCTGTATTGAATGCTTTCCTATCATAATCAGCGACGAGATGGAAAACCTTATCGAATCATGACTCCATTTACAGGCAAGGGGGTATCCTATGACAGATATTCTTAATTTATACGACAAGGTGGCACTGGTCACCGGAGGGGCCCGGGGGATTGGCGCGTCTATTGTGAAAGCCCTGTTGAGCGAGGGCGCCAGGGTAGCGTTCACCTATGTGAATCCCGGACCCGCGGCAGATGCCATCAAGAAATTGGCCCCCGACCGGGTCATTGCCGTCCAGGCGGACTGCGCCAATCCCACACAGACCAAAAATACAGTCGAGAAAATACTCGCCAAATGGGGCGCCATTCACATTCTCGTACTGAACGCTGGAATCACCCGGGACCGGGTTTCGTGGAAACTGAATATGAGCGACTTCGACCAGGTCATCGAAACCAATCTGAAAGGTGCCTTTGTCACCGCGCAGGCCGTTATTCCTCATTTCAGAAAACAGAACTACGGCAAAATCATCTCTATCGCTTCAATCAATGGCCTTCGGGGAAAAGCCGGTCAGGGCGCGTATTCGGCATCCAAAGGCGGCCTCATCGCATTCACTAAAACCCTGGCAAAGGAGCTGGGCAACAGAAATATCAATGCAAACGTGATTGCCCCGGGGTTCATTGAAACGGATATGACCAAAGAGTTGCCGGAAGAAATCATTAACGCCGCGCTGAACGAAACAGCGGTGAAACGATTGGGCACTACCGCCGATGTGGCAGGTGCGGTGCTCTTCTTCGCCAGCGATTTAACGCGGCATATCACCGGCCAGGTCCTGAATGTGGACGGCGGCCAGCTGATCTGAAAATAGGTGAAGATGTCGGATTTCAAAAAAATCGTCGCCATCAGTGGTGTCAGAACGCCCATCGGCCGCTTTGGTGGTACGCTGAAGGATGTTGCGTCGTGGGAACTCGGAGGCGTTGCCATTAAAGAAGCAGTGCGCCGGGCGGGCATCGCGGGCAGCGACGTTGACGAAGTGATTATGGGGAACTGCCGACAGGCAGGAAACGGGCCCAACCCCTGCCGGTCGGCGGCGCTGCTGGCAGAAATTCCGGTACAGGTACCGTCATCGACCCTGAACATGGCGTGCCCATCGGGCATGAAGGCCATTATCAGTGCTGCCCAGGCCATCCAGTGTCACACCGCACAAGTTGTTGTTGCCGGCGGCATGGACTCCATGTCCACCATCCCGCATCTGGTCCGGGGCTTGCGGTTTTCGCCCAAAAAAATGGGAGATATTCTGATAGAAGATGGATGGAAGGACGCCACCGATCCCATTGCCCGCACGACCATGGGACAGACTGCGGAACGATTGGCAGCAAAATATAATATTTCACGGGCAGATCAGGATGCCTTTGCTCTTTCAAGCCATGAAAAAGCAGTTCAGGCGATTCGGCAAGGATTGTTTGCGGACGAAACCGTTGCGGTGAATCTTGTACCCGCATTCAATCACGGCCCCATCGCGCTGACACAGGATGAAACACCGCGCACCAATACCTCCCTCGAAAAACTGGGCGCCCTCCCCCCGGCCTTTGCCAGCACCGGTACAGTCACGGCAGGCAACAGTTCCACCATGAGTGACGGTGCCTGTGCGCTGATCCTCACTTCCGAAAATCATGCTGTCGAACTGAACGCTTCTCCGCTGTTTCGCATTGTTGCTGTTGCTCAGTGCGCCGTGGATGGAGATGTGATGGGTGAAGGGCCAGTGCATTCCATTACCCGCGTCCTCGAAGTCGCCCGGATGACCCTGGATGACATCGATCTCATCGAACTCAATGAAGCCTTTGCATCCCAGATACTGTCCAATATCCGTCAACTGAATATCACCCCGGACATCCTGAATGTCCACGGCGGCGCCATCGCGCTGGGACACCCCACAGGCATCTCAGGCGCACGTATCGTAATCACCCTGGCTTACGCACTCCGCGCACGCAACAAACAATTCGGTCTTGCCGCCATCTGCGGCGCAGGGGGCGTCACAACGGCCATTATCATCGAACGGTGTTAAAAAGGGTGTAGCGAAAAGATGTTCGGCAAGGTCAGTTCGATGCCGGTGATAAATCAGAAATGCAATAGTTGAATGGAACCGCAATGTCCTCTCGGCCGGCTGCATAAACCTGCACTGCAACAATACCGATACCCGTATTGTAAGCCACGCCGTCAGGTCCCCAGCATCTGCTCCGGAAGCTGCTCCAGGATATTGTTGAGATGCCATCCGGAAGCTCCACGCAGTATCCAACATCATCTTCCCCAATCAGTTCGATTCGCATGACGGCATCCGTTGATTGCGTGATGTTCACAGACACCCCCGAGTAACGGATTCCCGAATACCACGGTGCCAGCATCGGATTCCCCATGTCCTGATTCACATTGAAGCCAACAACCCCCAGAGAGCTGAAATTGGTCACCAGCGCCCCATGCACACAGATGGCATCTGTCGCCAAATCATATGCTCCATCCAGATCGGTAATGGTTCCCCCTTCTACGGTACCAATTCCCGTCCAGCCTTCCCCATGCCAGTCACCGGCAACGATATATGGGGCCGCAGGGGCAGTGTCGGTGTCTGTATCTGTATCTGTATCTGTATCTGTATCTGTGTCTGTATCTGTGTCTGTGTCTGTGTCTGTGTCTGTATCGGTGTCTGTATCGGTATCGGTGTCTGTATCGGTATCGGTGTCTGTATCGGTATCTGTATCGGTATCTGTATCGGTATCTGTGTCTGTATCTGTATCGGTATCTGTGTCTGTATCTGCGTCTGTATCTGTATCTGTATCGGTGTCAGTATCGGTGCCTGTATCAGTATCTGTATCAGTATCTGTATCTGTGTCAGTATCCGTATACGGTACAGTTACGCCATCGCAGCAAATCATGCCACTGGCACAATCCCCCGGCATTTGCGAGCCTCCCCACGATACGCATTTTTCCAGACACTCGTGCTCGCATTCGCCAACGAAGTCCATGTTCGTATCTGTGTCTGTATCTGTGTCTGTATCGGCATCCGTATCTGAATTCAGGATACCAGTGTCAGTGCCATCACCTGGCAAATGAGTGGAATCCGAATCCGATACAATAACTCCGCCTATCGGATCTTCACAGCCAATGCCCACCAAACATACGAAGCTGATCAGCATGTGCAGAAAACTGATTTTCTTCATATCATTCGTCCTCCAAATCAAGCTGTCAATTTCATTAAAAATGTAAAATTCTATTATTATACTATCAAAATCACCCCTGCACCACAATCAATTATTAATTCGCATAACGTTCAACAACGGACTAAAATACCATAAAAACTGAATATCACTCAGGATTTCGTCAATAAGGGCATTGTAAAAAAAGTGAAAACTTTACCAATTTTATCATTTCAATGTTCATTTTATCATACTGAAATATCCCTCAACATCGGGGCGGGAGAAACTGATTTACGGTCTGATTATTTCGGCAAGGGTATTATCATCGACCATCGTTTCGACAATACGCGCCGGTAAGATTACCCAGCGCTTCATTGAGTACCCCGGGATTGGTGTGAGCCGCCAGGTCGATGCGTCCGTTGATGATGGCGCCATCGTTGGCGTATGGCAACCGGTGGAATTCGCCGCTCTGACGATTCACATCAAAATACACGACAAAATTCCTGCCGCAATCTGAACTTTCCTGAGAGCTGTCATCAATCTGCCCCCTGCCCACTTCTCCGGAATTCGCACAGGTACTATCTATGCGCAGACCAGACAAATACCGCAAAGCAGATTATCCAGACACTCCGCAGCTAAAAAAATGCGGCCGCTGTCTCAGCTCCCGTTTCAGAAATCCCATGGCTCGATATGTACAAGTCCCCAATTTCAGATATTTTTTCCAAAACTTTCTTGAGTATTAAATGTTAACTCTTATAATACGCGCTTGTTTTTTGTTAATCATGATCCAATCAAAAAAAGGAAATAGGAGAATTTGTAATGGCAACTATCGATTTTGGCGGCGTTAAAGAAGATGTGGTACGGCGAAAAGAGTTTCCGGTATCGAAAGCCAAAAGAGTTTTAAAGAGTGAAACAATTGCAGTCATCGGTTATGGCGTTCAAGGGCCAGCTCAGGCATTGAACATGCGTGACAACGGATTCAATGTGATTGTTGGTCAGGCAAAAGAATTCAAGAAAGACTGGAACCGCGCCGTAAAGGACGGCTTTGTTCCCGGAGAATCACTTTTTGAAATCGAAGAAGCTGTTCAACGCGGAACGATTATCTGTTACCTCGTATCAGATGCCGCTCAGAAAAAAATCTGGCCTCAGGTAAAACGCAATCTCAATCCTGGTGATGCGCTGTATTTTTCACACGGATTCAGTGTGGTATATAAGGAAGACACCAAGGTCATTCCGCCGGCAGATGTTGACGTGATTCTGGTTGCCCCCAAGGGCTCCGGCACATCGGTTCGCCGCAACTTCCTCAATGGCGCAGGCATTAACTCCAGTTTCGCCGTTTTTCAGGATGCCACCGGTAAGGCAGAGCAGCGTTGTCTGGCCATGGGCATCGGCGTAGGTTCCGGTTATCTTTTCCCCACGACTTTCGAGAACGAAGTATACAGTGACCTGACCGGGGAGCGAGGCGTTCTCATGGGCGCACTGGCAGGCATCATGGACGCACAATACGATGTGTTGCGCAAGAATGGCCACTCCCCCAGCGAAGCGTTCAACGAAACCGTTGAGGAACTGACCCAGAGCCTGATTCGCCTCGTGGATGAAAATGGTATGGATTGGATGTATTCCAACTGCAGCGCCACTGCCCAGCGAGGCGCTCTGGATTGGCGCCCGAAATTCAAGAAGGCCACCCTGCCGGTATTCAAAGACCTTTACAAGGCGGTAAAAACGGGTGCTGAAACTCGTCGAGTGCTGAAAGTCTGTGGTGCGAAAAACTATCAGGAGCGTCTGGACAAAGAACTGGATGAACTGGGAAATTCCGAAATCTGGGCAACCGGTAAAGCCGTTCGCAGCCTGCGTCCCAATGCTGCGCCGCAAAAAATCACAAAGGACACCAAAGGGATCAAAGGTCGTAAGGGGAACTGATACCCACGACTCTGTTGCCTTGCCCCGTTTCATCCAAAACCCCGAAGAGTACGGCTTTCCACATGACCTGGTCGCCATTGGCGGATCTCTCGATGTGCCGACTCTTATAGACTCTTATCTGAATGGGGTCTTCCCCTGGCCCGAAAGCGACGACTTGCCCATACTCTGGTTCTGTCCCGATCCACGGGGAATCCTGCGGTTTGAACGCCTGCATGTTTCCCGCTCGCTGCGTCGTACCCTGAACAAGCGCGTTTACGAAATTCGTTTTGACACTGCTTTCGAGAAAGTCATTGGATATTGCCGCAGCAGCGTGCGAAAAGAGCAAAGCGGTACGTGGATAACGCCTCGGATGGAATCGGCCTATATTGAACTGTACAGGGAAGGCATTGCGCACAGTGTGGAAGCATACACCGACAACCACCTTGTCGGTGGGGTGTACGGCGTCTACCTGAACAATGTATTCAGCGGAGAATCAATGTTTCATCTCCGGCCGGACGCGTCTAAAGTGGCGCTGGTCACCCTGCTTCGGACGTTGTCCCGGGCAGGCGTGCCATGGATAGACACACAGATGATCACTCCGGTCGTTGAATCGCTTGGCGGAGAACTGCTGCCCAGGGATGACTATTTTCAGCTGGTTGCCATGAATCGGCAAAAACCCAATATCCACTGGTCCGACATTCAGAATGTGCTGTAATAAATAAATCTGTCAACAAACGGAAAACGCAGGTAGTTTATTATCAATACAAAAACTGTGTATGATATGATAAACAGAGGATAAGATATGATTGCGAAAGCAATTTTAAGGAGATACTCATGAAATTATTACTTTACTTCTTGATGTTCTGTCTTATTTGGGTTGCAGGTGCCTGTGGTAGCGATACCACCAGCGTTCCCCAGCGCCCGGGAGCGAATGATTCAGACAGCGATTCAGACGCGGACAGCGATTCAGACTCAGACAGCGATTCAGACGCGGACAGCGATTCGGACGCGGACAGCGATTCGGACAGCGACGCAGATAACGGTGCTGATCCCTGCGCCAATGAGGGAGGTGGAAATCTGGAGCTCACGGCGATTGTGAGAGATTTTGATATGAATCATGAAGATTTTTATCAGATGGGATCAATTGTCTGCGAAACGGTGACCCAGGATCTTGTCGATGATACGCTCGGTGACAATTTCAAACCTGTATTTAAAAGCCGGAAAGGCTCCCTGAAAGAATCCGGTGCGAACTGTAATGCGCCCTACATGATTGACAGTGAAGACAGCTTCGCCGACTGGTACGACAAAGATTATGAAGGTATTGAGTACGTGCTGGAGTTGACCAAATCCGATGAGGAAGAAGGATACATCTACGAAACCACTTCGTTCTATCCGCTGGATGGCGATGACCTCGATAAAGACCCGATTGATGATATGAATGTGTTGCACAACTACCTGTTCACCACGGAAATACACACAAAGTTCAAGTACGAAAAAGGTCAGGAGTTTTCGTTCCGGGGAGATGATGATGTGTGGGTGTTTGTGGATGGTAAGCTTGAACTGGATTTGGGAGGCATTCACGGTGTGGAAGAAGGAACGGTTGCCATGGACAAGCTGGGGCTGACAGAGGGCAGACAGTACACCCTCGACGTCTTCCATGCAGAGCGTCAGCCGATGAATTCCAACTTCAAGATTACCACGTCCATCGAATGCTTCACCCCGATTGTTGAGTAGCACCCGCGTTGACTCCCCCCTTTCTCATCCCGGAAAATATCCGGTGCAACACTTTGCATTTCCGGCTCCCGACGCTATATTGACATCTGATGACAACCCATGGATTTTCAATACTGTTTTTCTTGAGCGGTCTCCTCATCAGCATCCTGGGGAGTCTTATTCATTCCGGATGCAGCGGCAGTGCACCCTATAACGAAGCCCTACCGGCATCGGACAATGAATGGAGTGAACCCGCAGAAACCGCGTCCGCATCATCGGCGGGAGTGCACCGGCGAACAGTGGAAAATTCCGCCAGCGAATACCCCCGGATTATCCCTCAGACCGGAAAGTCCGGAACGATTAAAGCAAGGTTTCGCTTTTCGTTCGAAGAAGAACAGATGCGGCTGGATTTGAAAATTCCCAGAAATGTTCTTGAAGGAGCGAAGCAGGCCAACAAATACGCAGTCTCGGTGGCAGGCAACGAAGACAGTGACTGGCGGGAAAAATACAATCTTGCGTTCATCGAAGATCCGGCGCAGAAGCCCACCCTTGATGCGCTCCACCAAAAACTGCTTCAAATCGCAAAAGAAAAAAAACTGGATCCCGATCGGACAGCGGAACTGTTGACTGCATTTGTACAGCAGATTGAATATGACGATACAAAATCCGATAAGGCCCGGTTTCCAGTGGAAACGCTCGCCGAAAAGACAGGGGACTGCGATGATAAAAGTCGACTGCTGGTCGCACTGCTCACTCGCAGCGGATTCAATGTGGCGACTTTCCATTTTAGCAGCGAAAAACACATGGCGGTTGGTATCAAGAGCAATGGCCTTGAGTATAGGCGCACCGGGTATTCCTATATCGAAACCACTTCTCCATCTCTGATTGGATTCCCTTTTTCGGAGAACGCAAATGTTCAGATTCATACAACACCCCTGGTTCAACGTATCGGCACCGGGAAACGAAAATATGGCGCGTCGTTAGATGTTGCCTATATTTCAGAAACACTGAAATCCATCGAATCGGAAATCACCCGGGATCAGAAAAAAATAGAGGATCTGACCGAACAATGTCACAGCGCGGCACGAAAACTGGAAGACTTTCAGCGCGAAATGAAAAATAGCCCGGCAACCACTGAAACCAATTCAAATCAGCGCGTCCGAAAATACAATCAGGCAGTGGACACTTATAATAGTCTGGTGGACAGGCAGCAGAATCAGGCGAAAAATTTGAACCGGAAAATTGAAATGAGAAATTTCATTGTGAGCCACGCGGAAAGCCGGTACACCACTGTGAAGGCCATTCGCCAGAAACTGAAACAGATTCAGTAGACCGAATCTGTTTTCAAGTTTCACTCTCACGGTAACATCCTGCAACATTGCTACGCAATTGCCCTGCTCGCCTTTTTTTTATATACTTTCTGAATTGTTGCAGGTTCGCTCCCGGTTCAAGAGCCTGCCTGGACCGAGTCCAGTTTGAACAGACTGTAAAACATAGTGAGAACAAGAGGGATTCGGTTGAATAAAAGGTGCAGAGAAGATCAACTTCAGCAAGAAGGGGTCTAACGATCCGGAGGATTGGGAAAGTGGACAAAAATATGAATCAGCCGCGTCTTCGACTGGGTGAAATACTGATGGAATCCGGCATTCTCTCCAGAGAAAACCTGGAACGTGCGCTGGAAATCCAGAAAGCACAGCAGCTTCGTCTGGGGACCATTCTGCTCCAGGAAGGCTTTGTTTCCGAATCACACCTGCTACAGGCGTTGAGCCGGCATTTGTCGATTCCGTGGGTGAGTGTCTGGCGAATTGATGTGCCCGAAGAGGCGTTGAACATGGTCCCATCGAATGTTGCGGAAGAATTTTTTCTGATTCCCATTTATATCCGCCTCGAGAAAGATGGCGAAAAAGCACTGTACGTTGCGATGAACGACCCATCTGATACCGACGCGATGCGATTTGTGTCCGCCACCGCAGGCATGGACGTCAAACCCATGATTGCCGGCCCCGCAGATATCGCATCGGCAATCCGTTTTTATTACTATGGTGAGGAACTGAAATCCGTTCCGCCAATGAATCCTCTGGTGGAAAGCAGTGTCTCGTTTGAAGACGAATCCGTTGAAGATTTGAGCGATGAAATCGAACTGGACGCTCAGGAGGGCGTACCTATCGATCTGTACATCAAGGCGTCGTCTTTCGCTTCGTCAACGGGGGCCGCATCCAGAATCTCGATTCGTCCCCCCACTGACAATACAGATCAGCCGGAGACCATACCCGATGATGAACTCGCGACCGATGACGATGCAGACCCTTCATCCGGTATCAGACAGGTACCTCGGGTCTCTGCTGTACCCGAAGTGAAAATTCCCAAACGACTCTCATCGGCACCGACGATTTCCCGGGACGGCGAAGAAGTATACCAGACCAGAGACGCTGCCCGACGGGAAGCGGAACGTCGGATTTATGGCGTCGGCAGAAAACGTGTGGGTGAAGGATTTGCCCTGACACTGCTGGATGGAACCACATTGTCATTCACCGGGCCGCGAGAATCCGCGCCGCCATCAGACATCCTCGAAGAGGACGCATTTCTGCTCGCGCTCAAGGATGTAACCAGTGGACAACCGCCTCAGGTGGATTTACCCAGCGAGAAATGGCAGGCCTATGCCGCTGGAGCGCTCCAGATACTTTTTCGCAAAGGCCTCTTCATCTTTGACGAGTTCATGGATGAAGTGGAAAAAATTGAAAGCCGGAGAAAATGACTTGCTCCGGTGACTCGAACCGGATAGCAGACTACTTCAACTTACGTTTCACCAGATTGTCCAGCGCTGTGCGGTCTTCCTGAGTTACCTGGACAGTGCGAACGGCATCACGCTGAACAGTGGATTCCTGTTCGGCCTTATTTGACCCATTCGGCTTCCCGGGGGACACCCGATCAGTTTCGGCGGAAATCACCTTGCGGACGGCGCTTACTTTTTCATCCACGTCTTTTAGTTCGGGTACGTTTTCCACCACATCCGAGGTCACCAGTTGGGCCTTCTCTCTGATGCCGTCCTTGAGAGCCTGCGCTTCATTGGTGCCAGAAATGTTTCTCAGATGCTGGTAGAGGGTCCGTTCCCCAAGCGGAACAAAAAACAGGACGTATCCGAATGATACGAAAAAAACAAATCCAACCAGAAATTTTACCAACTTCAACATGGTTTGAATTGTAACTGTTTATCCATTCGCTTGACAAGAAAACGGCAGATATATAATTTGCCAACTGTTTAGGCCCCTGCTCCAACATTTTCCCCGTATTTTTTTCGGCGGAGTGGGACAAAGAGACATATTGAACCGAATCAGATCTGGGTTGTTCGTATTTAAAAATTGACCGGCCCAGTGATTCGCAGGACAAAAACTCCGGTACGGTCATTGACCATTACGAAGCGGTCCAGAGCAAAGAAAGAGAAAAGCATGGCTTTTGAAGACAAAACACTGCGGTGCGCGGAATGCAATGAATCATTCATCTTTTCTGCCAACGAACAGGAATTCTATGCGCAAAAGAAGTTGACCTCAGAACCCAAACGCTGCAAAGCCTGCCGGCAAAAAGCCAGGAAGCGAAAACGGGTACAAAGCCCCTATGCCGGAGAATATCGGTCTCCCGCATTCAACGACCCACAGTTCCGCAGATCAGGGGGACCAAAAGCCAGAGGGCCCCATAAACCGCCGAGACAGGACTATCGGTCGCCATCATTTAAAAATGAAAGATCCGATTTTTCAGGGGAATACCGTTCTCCAGCGTTCCGGGAATACGAAATGATGGACAACGCGGACGACTATCGGTCACCGGCGTTTCGCGAATATGAACATATCAATCCCCAGGAAGAATATCGATCACCGGCATTCAGAGAATATGACCATATAAAACCAGAGGACGAATATCGGTCACCGGCGTTTTCAACCGGCGAGCGTGTAAAAATGGACCAGCGCCCCATGTTTTCCATTGTGTGTGTGGCGTGTGGCGAAAATGCCATGGTACCGTTTTTACCGGAAGAAAAAGACGATCCCATGTGCAAGGATTGTTATCGGGAGCATAAAGAATTGCTGCGCAAGGAACAGGAAGAGGAAGCCCGAAAACAGGCTGCGGAATTGATGGTGGCCAGAGAAACCGAGGCCCAGGCGTCCGCCGTGCCAGAGGAATCCCCTCAGGAATTCGAATCTCCCGTATCACTGGACACAGAACCCGAACAGCAACCCTGACCCCCTGCCCCCCCTGTTGTTCGTCTCCGGGAAGTGATTGTCAAATAAATCTGAAAGGTTGCATGCAATTCTCAGTTGACTGGAGCCAAACGTGACGTCATGCCGAATACAGGGAACTCAATGATGTTCCCCGGTCATCATCTGAGCAACGATTCAGTCTAATTTAATTGTCCCTGCGGCCGTTACACCATGAAAGTTTTCAGAATTTCGAACAATTCGGAGCTGATGGCTGACAATGAATACTGTACCCAAAAAAGCACTTGTAATTGATGCCAATCCCATCGCAGCACGCTTTCTGGCGCAAGCAGTTGAAGCACTTGGATTTGAAGCGACTGTCCAGTCACATCTGGCTGAGAATCCGAACGACTGGCTGCCCGATGGTGTATATGATTTGATTCTTCTGGATATGGCACGTCAGGAAACCGAGATTTCAGTACAGGATTTCATTGCTCAGCTGGACACGGTGCCTGCCAATCACGATACCCGTTATATCATTACCAGCACAGACGTTCTAAGTGCCGAGGTAAAGAGAACCTTTGATGCCGCTGAAGTAAAAAGCATTCCCAAACCAATCGATTTGGCCACATTCATGCGTTCGATCAATGAATTGATGGGATGGCCTTCGGGCCAGCGCGTGACCCATCGGGCGCCGGCGATAATCGTGGAAGATGTGAATACCACAGCACTCATTGTGCAGAAACTGCTGGATGTGCTCGGCGTGACCTCGTTCATCTGCAATACCGCAGCGGAATTCTATGCCCACATTGAGGTGATTCAACCCGAAATCATCTCGCTGGACCTGTATTTGCCGGACGGAAATGGTCTGGACATCTGCAAGAGTATCCGTGCATCGCGAAATCTGGATGAACTGCCGATTGTGATTGTTTCGGGAAACAGCGAAATGGATACAGTGGTGGAATGTCTGCGAATGGGGGCCAATGATCACATCTCGAAGCCCATTATCAAGGAAGAATTTTTTGCCCGGGTCTCCAATGTGCTTAAAATCAGAAAGCTGCAAAAGGAACTGCACGCGCAGCAGAAGCAGATGGAAACCCTTGCGTTCACCGATCCGTTGACCGCACTGTTCAACCGAACCTATATGGATATGGCGATGCAGCGGGAGATGGAGCGCACAAGGAGAAGCGCCTCACCGCTCGGTCTGTTGCTGATAGATTTGGATTTCTTCAAGCGAGTGAACGATACGTACGGCCACGAAGTGGGAGACGAAGTACTCCGGGAATTCGGCGCGCTGCTGAAAAACAAAATCCGCAGCTACGATGTTCCATGCAGGTTTGGTGGCGAAGAATTCTGTGTGCTGCTACCGGGTTCCTCGGCGTCAAACGTGGTTACCGTTGCCGAGCGGATTCGAAAGGCATGTGAAGACCGCACCTTTTCATCCAAAAAAATCCGACAGACCATCAGTATTGGCACAAGTGTATTTCCAGAATTATCAAGAGAGCTCAGCCTGGTTTCTGATGCGGATAAAGCGCTGTACTCCGCGAAACAGGGCGGTCGAAACCGGACCATCGTGAGCCTGCCCATGTAGTTCGATTCTTTCTTGCTGAATGACGCAATCGATGCGAAACCGGTGGACATGTATTTACTGAGGACTTTTTTTATCGTTGCAACACTGGTGAGCTGCACCAGCCGGGTCCACCACGGGACGTCCAAATCGGCCTCGTTTAAAGCGACACCTCAGCAAAGGGATGGAAACTGCGCACTCTACAATGACGTCGTTAACGCCGCCCACCTCACAGGAAACAAACTCCTGTCCGAGCTCTCTTCGGAGGGTCAATTCCGCTACCGCTTTTATCTGGACGGGACCAAAGCAGATTCAGGCAGATACAACCTGCTTCGACATGCGGGCGCTGTCTACGCCCTGCACCAGTATCACACGATGTTTCCGGACAGGCGCATCCCAGTTGCTGTCTGCCACGCTGCTTCCTTCTTAAAACAATATACTCATGCACTCCCATCCGGTTCGGCACTGGCCATCTGGACACCGGCAGTTTATCGGCACGACGGCAGAGAAGTGGCCAAACTGGGCGGCACCGGACTCGGAATTATCGCTGCAGTAGCTTGCGAACCAGCTCCCGGTGAAGCTGTGTTCAGCACGGATGAACTCACAAATCTCGGGGCATTCATTGAGTATATGCAAAAAAGTGACGGCAGCTTCTACTCCAGATGCTGGTCAGATACCGCATCTCGGGATGATAGCTGGATATCTCTGTACTACCCGGGGGAGGCAGCGTTGGGGCTGCTTTACCTCCACGACGCCACCCACAATATCAGGTGGGCTGATGCCGCAAAACGCGCGTTGCTCCACCTTGCCGATAGCCGAACAGACAACCGGGATATCCCCCACGATCACTGGGCACTGATTGCAACGGCGAAATTATTTTCGACATCAGGCAGCCACTTGCTGTCCAGGGAAGAAGCGCAGCGACTCATTGGGCACTCGGTTCTGGTAAGCCAGGCGATACTCCAGACCCAGGTGATTTCCCCCGACAGCAGCATCAATGGCGCCTTTGACGAATGGGGACGAACCACTCCGGCGGCGACGCGCCTGGAGGGACTGCTGGCCGCATATAGCATGTTGCCCGATTCATATGCTGCGCTGAAAGCAGATATTTATTCTTCTATAGAACGGGGGATGCGCTTTCTTCTGAACGCGCAGATTACAGAAGGTCCCCATGCCGGAACAATACCGCGCGCTGTAAAACGGGCATCTGGAGACACCGAAGATGCCCGGCGTTTCAACAGGCGAGTGCGCGAAGTCCGCATTGATTACATGCAGCACGCGCTTTCGGCAATGCTAGGCTATGTAAAGATGAAGCGGGATTGCCCGTAATGCCGTGTTACCTGACGCTGTCCGCTTTTTGAGGGGAACGTTTATCAATGAAGCTCTCGTGGAACTCGCGAATAAAATACCACTGCGCAGGGTATTGGCGGACTTTGCGTTCCAGTGCGTTATAAAAACTGGCAATAATGTCGCCGCTGCTGAAACAGTGACGCTCCACCTCGTACACAAACGTTTCATCACTGTCCCGGCGCAGAAACGGCGTTACGAGTATCACGCGATCGTCGTTGAAATTCTTCAGAATCATATCCATACCACTGCCGCCGAAAATCTGTTGTCCACAGAAGGTCACCGGCCTGCAGAACTCGTTGTTTTCATCGAATACATTTGAAATGATTTGTTTCTGAATCAGGGCCCGGAGCATATCCATGGGTGCATCGCAGTCCGGTTTTGCCAGATTGATGATATTTGCCGCACCAATTCCGTAGCGCTCCGTAATTTCCCGACTGCTCTTTTCGAGCATCGCCCCTACGGGATCCGGAAATTTGCCAACCATATTCAGGTTGTACCCATTCACCATCAGGACGCTGCCCAGCAGATAGGTGGCACCGAAATGGGATTGCCCGACGAAAACAGCTTTGCCGTCGCGTTTTGCCTCCTCAAACGGTTCAAGGCAACCAGGGGCCAGGGTTACCCGATTTCGACAAATCCACACCGCCTCATATCTTTTCACCAGCGCAAACAGTTTTTCGTAGTAATGGGCCACGATGTGCTCAAGGGTTTCATTCAGTGCCCGTTCGGAATCCGGCAAGCCAATCCGGCGCAGGTTTTCACGAATCTGTGCCACTTCTTCGGGGTGGGAATCGTAGTAAGCCAACCCTTTTTCAATGATTAGGGGACGCCCCAACTTCCACGATTTTTTTTCGACAATCGCCAGGTTTTCTTTGGACGACATGAACGACTTGATACTCATCGATCTAGCGCTCCATCTGGGCCAGCTGGCCCCGGGCAATATCCGCTATCTGCTTTGGCACGGGAAAATGATTTCCCTGCGCGTCCCGGAACTCCACATCTGTAATCACATCAGCCAGCACTTCGCCTGTCTCGTTTTTCACAATCCGCTGCCCAAATGAAATTTTTCGCGCATCCATGTCTATCAACGCCGTTCGAACTTCCAGCTGTTCGCCCAACAACGCGGGTTTCAGATAGCGGATATCAATTCGGGAGAGCGTGGCATTGGTCCGGGACATCCAGACATTGGTGGAGACATCCGGCCAGATGGACTGTACAAGATCGAAGAGTGCCCGTTCACAATATCGGACGTAAGCAACGTGGAACATAATAGCCTGCAAATCCGTGTCTTCAAAATACACCCGGAATCGCATGCGGAATGGAAACTGTTCATCGCTCTTGAAGGGCACGGGCTCATGCCGGTCCTTCTTAAAATCCGGCACGGCATCGTCGGTGTTTACAAGCCCCTCGGGAATCGGCACAAAGTTATCCTGTGCGTCCAGAAACAGTACTTCCACTGCCGCGTCGCACAACACCCGCCCTGTCCGTGTATTGATAATCCGCTGATCGAACGATGCCCGATGCCCGGAGATTCGACGCGCACCGGTACGAACCTCCAGTTTATCCGCCAGCCTCGTCACTGTCGCACATCGGGCTTCAATGCGATACACCTTGATTTGATATTCCTTGTGCCATGATTCATTCCCACCGCCGCAAATCTCCTCAATGGCTTCCATCCTGGCGCGATCCAGATATCGAAGATATGAACTCACATCGGCGTTTCCTCTTGAATTCAATTCGTCACCGTACACCATAACGCCGAACTTGTACTTGTAGTGAGAATCGAGAGAGACTTTATCATCAAATGGAATCAGCGGCACCAGTCCATCGCTGGTGATACCATCCGCTGCGGGATGCTGGGCTTCACTGTCCAAATGCAATCTGGGCGGTGTTGCCAGATATGGAAACCGGTATTCCTGCATGACGGTACGGGCGGTTTGTATGCCGCTGGTCATTGCACCTTCATACCCGCCACCTGCCCAGGTCCACGCTCCGGTGAGAAACAGACCGGTGATTGGAGTGCGATTGCGCAACCGTCTGTTATTGGACTGCTCCAGGGTTTGGGCAAATCCATATATTGCGCCTTCATGATTGTTGGTGAGCTGGGCCATCCCACGAGGTGTGACCAATTCTACCACCTCTATGTTCTTCTTCAGACCGGGAATTCTGAGCTCATATTTATCGAGAAGCGTATCGAGAACATCCCGCTTCCTCTTCAGATACGCTGATTCGGAAATTTCCAGCCAGTCAAACGCCGGTGTCGGTTCCGCAAATGCAATGATGGAACAACCGGCCGGAGCGACCGAAGCTTTCATGGCCGTGGCATTACAGCAGCTGTAATCGGTTCTATCGATTTCATGCTTCAGCACCCGCTCAAACGCCATATCCAGATCATATCCGTGATTGAAAAAGAAATTGTCCCGGGGAATTCCAAGGCGCTCGGTCGGACAATTAAGGCCGATATAGGTGGCGTACATCGACAAGGATGGCGTCATCTGACGCAGTCGATATCTGTAAATTTCGGAAACCGCATCTGTCGCCACCAGATGTTCAAAGGTGTAGGCCGGGCTGGCCCCGGAAATCACGATGCGCGCGCGCACCGTCCGACCATCCTCCAGTCGAACACCGATCGCCTGACCGTTTTCCACCACCACCTCGGTTACGGCTGTAGAGACATGGCATTCTCCCCCCAAATCCCGGAGCCGTTCGAGTACATCCCGGACCAGCGCCGCCCCGCCTCCAACGATACCCCACTCCTTTTCCATGAACGCGCTCACATTGACACATGCCGAAAAATTTGCAGACGACTGACTGGGGGGTATGCCGATATATGACCACATCTGGCCCAGAACCGCCAACAGTCGAGGGTCACTGACATACTGCTGCAGCAACTGAAGATATGTCCTCTCAACAAAATCCGTGCTCACACGGTCGTGGACCGGAATATTGAAATACGGATCCATGGTCGGTGCAATCACATCTGCTTTGAGCCGCGGCAAAAACTCAAACAGCGCTTGAATCCCATCGGCCTCTTCAGGAAAGGCTTTCGAGAGCGCCCCGAGAATCCGTTCTGTATCGTTGGGCAGTGTGATGCTGTAGTCGGGAAACTCCGCGCGAAACAGATTATTCAGTGGAACCAGTTGCAGCTTTTGCAGAACGCCGATACTTTCCAGCACGCCATGGGTAAGTGCCCCCGGCTTGAATCCCCCGATATGATGCAGGGACATATCAAAGTGAAATCCTTTTCGCCGAAATGCCTGCGCATACCCGCCCGGTACCACTTCCTTCTCAAAAATACAGACATCCAGCCCCTGTCGAGCCAGTTCCACCGCACAGACAAGACCGCCAAGGCCTGCGCCGATTACCGCCACATCGACGCTTTGAGGCACAGATACCCCCAGTGAATCTGACATATCAGTCTCCGGTCATGATGGTCTTCAGGACCAATCCGTTCAATGTCATAATCAGGCTGCCATCGAGGTTTCGCACAGCCACGTCCATTGTAGATTTTTCTCCGGTTATTTCAATCTCTTTGCAAATGACCACGGCGTCTTCCGAGCTGATGGTGCCTGCCACATGCAATGTCCCGATTTCAAACGGAATTTCCATGGCGTTGTGTCGAATCATCGCCCACGCGGCAGCTACCTGAACGGCCATATCTGCCAGAACCGGGTTGAAAACAAACTCTCCCGGTTGCTCCAGGGCCGCCAGGGCCTGAGTCGTCAGAGTGACCAGGCTGTAGAAGGTATCGCCATCTTCAATGGTGGCACGCACCCCCCGAAACACTGGGCCAGTTTTCAGCGCCCGATAAAACTTTTCATCGAGCATCGAATAAAACGAGGCGCTGGTTTCCAGACTCAGCTGCTGAAGCTGCTTGAGATCTTTTTTGGTTATTTTGAGTTTGGCGCCTTCCACTGGTGCGCTGGTCACCAACCGGCACGACGCATATGACAGATTCGCCAACGCTTTGGCGTTCAAATCGGGTCGGTCTTTGGGAACAATCATCATCTGATCGTCATCGGTCTGAATCACTTCCACATCCAGCTCGTCGCCGCGCAACTGCATAGGGCGACGGAACCGAATTTCAGCGGGGATCAATTTGGAACCATGGAGCGTCTCGGCAAATATCTCCGTCACAAAGGTACCGGGAATCACCGGTTCCAGATTGACCAGATGCTGATTGATATAGGTATCTGTCAACAGCGAAAAATGAATCTCCCGTTTATCAGTATCGGCATCCCGTTTCACCAGACGGGTTCGGGGCCTCGCGGCGACGGGGAACTCCGCAAACGAACGTCCCACCGCAAAATCCGCACCGGCATTGAACGCCGCCACCCGCCCGTCAGCCACCCCGGTCAACGCTTCCATATACAGCGGCACACCGGTCTCAACAGTCAGCGCAATCAGCCCCGCTTCTTTAAAACGCTTGCCTTCCTGTTCGCTCACCATCCCGGTACCGGTCCAGGCAGTCCATTCCACCGTCTGTGCCTGTATATGGGGATGTTCAGCCATCAGCTCCTTCACCATCCAGGCCAGCATATCGTTGCCGAGTGCATAATCGCTCTGTCCGGCATTTCCCAGAAGTCCTGCAATGGAACCGAACCCGGAAAACAGTTTAACGGACGACCAGTCAATCTCATCGATGAACGTGAACATCGGCGTCAATTTGGTTTTCAGCGTGAGGTCAATGTTTCTATCCGGCAAATCCATAATCATGGCGGATTTCTGAATTCCCGATCCGTGCACGATTCCCGAAATGGTTTCGTTCTTACCAATCCGACGAATCAACGATGTCAGTTCCTCTTTGCTGGACACATCGCATTTCTCGTAGACCACCTCAATCCCGGCGTTGGCCAGCAACTTCAAATTGCGGGCTACCTCCCATTGAGAGCGGGACCGGGCACCGATGCGCTTGGCATCCGGCAGTTTCATCCCCTCATTCTTCACAAAATCAATTTCCATCTGACGAATCACATGGTCGATGGCTTCCGGTTCTGTGGCCAGCCACGCGGGATTGCCTTCTGCCAGTTCGGTACGACCGGTCAGTATCAGCTTGCATCCGGTGTATCTGGCCAGTGCGTAAACACATTCAAACACAATCCCCCGGGCGCCGCCGGTGACCAGTACTACATCGCCTGCCATCAGCGGCATCTTCCGGGAGGAAGCCGGTGCCACCTGGGCCATCACCGGGGTGACACGCCCGCCATCCACCATTCCCAGTTCCAGTTGAGGTGCCACAACATCAATGTTAAAATCAATGGCGTCCGCCCAGTCCATTTTTCCGGCATCAATCAGCTGGCAGATGCATTCCGCCAGCTCCTTGTCGAGGCATCGCACAAATCCGGATGGAAACGACCCCAACAGATTTTCCGCCGTCCCCCGGACGCCAAACTGGCCATCCATGGTCACCGGAAAAATCAGTCGCCTGGGTGTCTGTGTCAGCTGTGGTATCAGTTTTCTGAATACGCTGTACAGCATGTTGACATTGTCCGTCAGCGCTCCCTGCAATGCATCGCCGTCAAAGGGGACCTGCGCCATTCCCTCGTGGGCAACATACAAAACGGTGTCCGCATCTTCGAGGAGCACGGCGATTCCTTTTTCGTCCATCTCCATCAGAGCCGCATCCCGAACGGAATTCAGCTCAATGTTCCGCTTGGCGAATCGACGTTTCAACCTTCCGAGCAACGCAACACCATCGGCGCCGGTAATCGCGAGCACCTTGCTGCACGCAAACGGGGTCATCCTGGTGTTGTCCAGAAACTGGGTCCCGGAGGCATACAGATGACAGGCATCCGCATCATCCGGTGCCGCAACGCCAGGCAGTTCATATTTTTCGTTGACAGCGGAAGCACCAGCTATGGGCACTTCCGCTTCAGTTTTTTTTCCGGCCGCCCCCCCCTTGTCGGCGTCCATCTGAGCGAGAGTTATTGCCAGATTCGAGATAGTTCTCGCACCTTCCGGGCGCACATCCTGACTCAGAGCGTGCTCAGTCACCAGCGACACCCAGATTTCCGCCCGTTGTACAGAATCCACCCCCAGGTCCGCCTCCAAATCCAGGTCGTCTTCCAGCATTTCCGCAGGGTACCCGGTTGTCACCACCAGTTTCTCCCGCAACCGGGTCTTCCACGATTCCACATCGCCTGCGCCTGTACCGGCGGATGGCGCGACGGGCGCTACGGCCGGCGTCGGAGATGCGACGGGCACTGTTTCCCCAACGGGTTCAGACGAACCAGCTGATGCCCGGCCACCACCGTGGGCGTCGGCCTCCATCTGAGTAAGGGTTGCCGCCAGATTCGAAATAGTTCTCGCACCTTCCGGACGCACATCCTGATTCAAGCCATGTTCAGTCACCAGAGAAACCCAGATTTCCGCCCGTTGTACAGAATCCACCCCCAAGTCGGCTTCCAAATCCAAATCATCTTCAAGCATCTCCGCCGGATATCCGGTGGTCACCACCAGTTTCTCCCGCAGGCGGCTTTTCCACGATTCCACATTGCCGCCCGCCACGGCTCCGGATGGCGAAGCAGATGCAGGGACCGGCGCCGCTTCGCTTACCGCCGGAGTTGTGGCCACCCCAGCGACGGGGGCCGACGATACCGCAGCGACTACACCACCGTGGGAATCCAAATCCATTTTTGCAAGGGTCTGTCCCAGGTTGGAGATTGTCCGGGCGCCTTCGGGGCGAACATCCTGGTTCAGCCCGTATTCCGTCACCAGCGATACCCATATTTCTGCCCGCTGCACCGAATCCACCCCCAGGTCGGCTTCCAGATCCAAATCGTCTTCGAGCATTTCCGCCGGATACCCGGTGGTTACCACCAGTTTTTCCCGCAGACGGGTCTTCCAGGTATTCAAATCAGCGCTGGTACCGGATGAAGCAACCGGGGAAGCTGGCGCATTGACCACTTCTGAAACAGCAGGTGCTGGCGCCGGGGCAACCACAGCAGCCGCACTGCCGTGGGCGTCCACATCCATTTTTGCGAGGGTCTGTCCCAGGTTGGAAATAGTCCGGGCACCTTCGGGACGAACATCCTGACTCAGTCCGTATTCCGTAGTCAGCGATACCCATATCTCCGCCCGCTGCACCGAATCCACCCCCAGGTCGGCTTCCAGATCCAAATCGTCTTCGAGCATTTCCGCCGGATACCCGGTGGTTACCACCAGTTTTTCCCGCAGACGGGTCTTCCAGGTGTTCAAATCGGCGCTTGCGCCAACAGAAACCGAATTCGAAAATGCAGCTGCCACCTGTACCTGTTCAGAAGCTGACTGGGGCGCTGATACAGGAGCCGCATTGTCCGCCACCGGCGCCACAACCTTCAGCGCCGCTTTCCGGGATGGCGCAGACG
Organism: Polyangia bacterium; assembly: GCA_050287845.1. Lineage (GTDB taxonomy): Bacteria > Myxococcota_A > Polyangia > JAAYKL01 > JAAYKL01 > JAFGXQ01. The sequence goes on along the minus strand of JBNKCR010000098.1, from coordinate 279,791 downwards.
GCGCTGCTTTCACAACACCTCCGGCTCCCAGACTGTTGTGGTAGCGGTTGTACACCTCTTCTAGCAATGCCAGTACGGCGGGCTCATTCTGCTGCATATACTCGAGGAAATCCGGGGAGAACATCCCGGGGACATCGGCGCGCTCCGCAGCGGACACCATATGACCGGTCGCAATGAGGAACGCCCTGGCCCGGCGGTACATCTCCACATCCCCCACTTTGGGATGCAGGGTGGGCACCGCGCGATACTCTCTGCCCGCCAGGATGGCGTCGACCATTCTGGTCATGGCCCATCGGGGGCCCACTTCCAGATAATGCTTCACCCCCTCGCTGTACAGACGGTTGATTTCTCTTGGCAAATCCAATTTGGTAATCAGCTGATTCGACAGATGGGTGGCCAGATACTCCGCATTGCATTTTTCGACATCGATATACTCACCGGTGACCGTTGAAAGAATCGGAATGGTCGGCGTGCTGCATGGAATTTTTTTCAACCACTTCTTAAATGGCTCCCTGGCCGGCTCCATATACTTTGAATGGAACGCGCTGCCAATGGGAAGGAGCTGGGCATCGACACCAAACGATTCCGCCAGCTCGACGCAGCGTTTCACATCTTCCTTCACCCCACCCAGAATAAACCGACCCGGCGCATTGACATTGGTCAGCAATACATTCTCACCACCCACCTTGAGCAACGCGGCAATCTGGTCGTCAGAGCACACCACGCTGGCCATTCCCAGGGCTGGACCGCCTGCGTCCCGAACAATTTCAGCTGCCTTGATTCGACCAACCACCGCTTTGTACCCATCTGCCACGGTCCATGCGCCTGCAATGGTCAATGCCGAAATTTCACCGAAGCTGTGACCAATCATCACATCCGGCACAATGCCGCGTGAAATGAGCAGTCTGGCCAACGCCACTTCGATGGCATACAGCGAGGTCTGCGCCCCCACCAGGGTGCCCAGATTTTTTTTGATCTGTGCATCGTCTTCGTCGCCATAGATGTGACCCAGCAGGTCAAACGAGAACTCCGCCATGGCCGCTTCGTGCACATCATCCACCACCTCACGGAAAACTGGCTCCGTGTCGTACAGGAACCGACCCATCGAAATGTAGTGCACGCCCTGCCCCGGCAAACAGAATGCGAGCCGGCTTTCGTTCTCCTTCACGCTGGAGACAAACACCCCCTGAGATTCCAGCGGCGTCAGAGAATGGCCGCTGTCCAGCATTTTAAGCACGCTGTTGAGCTTGTTCTTCAGCGTATTCTCTGAATCAAAGGTGACAGTCATCCGTTCGTTCACCTCAGCCCCTTCGGAAATCACATGGGGAATGGCGTCCTGCTGAAGCGCGCGACTGACCGCCCCTCTGAAATCCGAACGGGATTCCGCCAGACAGATAAAAATGTCATCAACGCCCTGATCTGTGGCACGGGTCATTGGGCGTCTCGCACTTACGCCGCCCGGGTTTGTCGTTGTTGTCTTTTTAGTCTGTGCGTCCATGTCGCCTCCGGTCAATAATGTAAAATAATTGGCTCCGCCTAACCCCAGGGTGCTCACCGCACCCGCCACGCACGCGTCGGAAAGAGCCTCGGTCTGTTTCACGGGTGTTACGAGATCGGCCATGGGCGCAATCTCTTTTCGTATTGTTTTCAGATTTCGGATGCCGGGAACCACCCGGTGCCGCAGTGACAGAAGCGTGCTGAGAATCGACGCCGGTGCACTGCCCCCATACAGATGTCCCACATGAGATTTTATCGCGGTGATCTTCACTGGCATCCCAGTGGGGCCGTTGGGCCGGAGGCCCGCCGCCAGGGCACTGGCTTCAACAATATCTGAGAGTCGGTTGGCCGAGCCATGGGTTTCAGACACCCCCACCGCCTCGGGATTGATATCGGACTGCCGGATAGCGTTGCGAATGGCGCGCTCCAGAGACTGTTGCGTCGGGGCCACCATCGACCGACTGTCGGCTTCAGACGAACCACCAACCGCATGGATGACTCCCTGAATATTGTCGCCATTCTGTTTCGCATCCGCATATCGCTTCAACAGGAAAAGCACTGCGCCTTCTCCAATCAGATATCCTCTGCCGTCCTCATCAAAAGGTCGTGAGACCTCCTGAGCCACTGCGCCCAGAGCACACACTCCGGAGGTGAACGTATCGCTGAACTGCCGATTGAGACCACCGGCAATCATCAGTTCCACGTTGCCAAACATCAGCTGGTACATGGCGGGAACCAGTGCCGCCATCCCGGAGGAACACGCGGAGTCAACCGTGAAGTTCGGACCGTGGCAGTTCAGTTTGTTGGCAACCCGGCCGGCGGTGATGTTGGTCATCCACCCGGGCAATGTATGTTCGGTCACTGGCGGATACTTCTCTTTTATCTTTGCTGATGCCACCGCACAGGCTTCCGCGAGAACGTTGGCGTCCATGGATTTCGATACTTCCGTGCAGTGAATGGCGTCCGTATATTCATCCGGCAGCATCGGATAAAAAATGGTCGGATAATAGTCGTCATGCATGGATCCAAAACTGAGGCCAATGTTTTTGGGTTCACTGTAGTCAAATCCATACTGTTCGAGAAGCCTGTCGCAGGTGTCGAGTGCCAGCAGCTGGGTTGGTGAAATCTGTGAAACCGCTTTGGGAAAAATCTTGTGTTTCAACAGATTGGCGTCGTAATCGTCCAGCTCCGAAACCACGTATGTGTTGATTTTTTCGTTGTCCGGCCCCTTGTTGAAATGGTTTTCCCAACCGAATTTTTCCGGTTCAGTCACCCTGGAAAAGGTATCTTTGCCTTCTGTGATGTTGTTCCAGAATGTTTCGGGATTGTCGGCACCCGCGGTCCGACAGGCGATACCCACCACTGCCAGACGTCTGTCCGGCACCACACGGGGCGGCGGTACATCGTACGACTCTCCCTGTTCCAGAATCATATGATAATTGACCCCACCAAAACCGGACGAGGTCACTGCAGCCACCCGTTTCCCATCGGGGTTTAGGGTCCACTCTGTCAGTTCGGTTGGCACTTCGAGACAATCTGTCACCAGGTTGGCCAAGGGGGTCAACTTTTCGAATCGGGGCATATGCGGGTACAGACCATTGTCCATCGCAAGTACAGTTTTCACCATTCCCACCACACCGGCTGCCGCTTTCAGGTGACCTATCTGTTGCTTCACACTTCCCAGCTTGATGGGCTGCGGATTGGTCCGTTTGCCGTACACCGTTGAAATGGCGTCGTATTCATTGGCGTCCCCCACTACGGTAGAGGTCGCATGGGCTTCGATGAACTGAATTTCATTTCGGTCGGTCTCAGCGTTTTTCAACGCATTTTCCAGCGCTCTGGCCCTTCCCTGCACCGATGGATTATATATGGCCTGACCAGCCCCATCGCTGGAAGAACCGATTCCCCGGATAACCGCGCGAATCCGGTCTCCATTTTTCAACGCGTCTTCCAGGCGTTTCAGCACTACAATGGCCGTCCCTTCGCCGATAACCAGACCGTCGGCACTGTGATCAAACGGATTGGCAATGCCCCTGGTACTCAATCCGTTGACGGCGCTGAAACCGACATATATTGGCGGATTGGTACCGAGGTCCGTTCCGCCGGCCACTGCGACATTGGCGTCTCCGGCCATCAGCGCATGACACGCTGCATCAATGGCGACAAAGGACGATGCACAGGCGCCGTCAACGGTCATATTCATGCCGCGCAATCCGAAAATCTGCGCCACCCGGTTAGAAATGGACGACGGAATCGCTCCCACTGCCGCCACCGATGAATTCCAGATGTGTCCCCGTTCATCCAGCTCCCGGGTCATCTGCTCATACAGCTTCTGATATGTCTCTTCATCTACACCGTGGCTATCGAGCACGGGTTTCATGAATTTCAGAAACGTATGCCGTTTCAGAAACGCTGCGGAATGGGCGAATCCATCCACGCCACTGGCTCCGATAATGGTGATTCCTTCGGTTAGAGATTCATCCCGGAACGGAATTCCCGCATCCTCGAGCGCTTCTTCCGTCGCAACCACAGTCATCAGCTGTGCCGGATCAATACCGCGCAGATTGGCAGGCGGCATCTTGTATTTGAGCGCGGGAAAGTCAAAGTTATCGATGAAGGCACCCTTTATCGTATAGGATTTTTCAGGAACGGTTTTGTCTTCAGAATAGAAATTTTTCAAATGCCAGAGGGATTTGGGCATATCCTTGAAATACATATCTCCGCTGACGATATTTTCCCAGTACTGCTGTAAATTGTTTGCATTGGGAACAATACACCCCATACCAACAACAGCGATGTCGTAACGACTCATACGTTCACTCCACAATTCGTTGTTAACTCAAGTTTTATCAAAGCGTCTTTCCAGGAATAGAAGTCTGCACGTGTGTTCCGTTTATCTGTAATGCCCAGAAACGGCATTCCGGCGTGATGGGCTCCTTCGCCATCCCGATCCTCTCTGTCTCCCACAACGAGAATCTCCTGAGGGGGAAAACCCCAGATTCGCGCGACGGACAGAAATGACTCCGGGGCAGGCTTCAGTGCACCGCAATCCTCTGAACTTTTAATGATATCGAATAGCGCCGGATCGATTCGAAGCGCTTCCAGCCGCTCGATGATTCGTCCGAAATCCGACACGACAGCGAGCTTCAAACCACTCTGCCGTAACTTTCCAAGCAGATCCGTCAATCCGGCACGGGGTTCGGCCCAGCGCGCAAGCACCTGGATAAATGCCCGATAAAAATCATTTTCATACCAGTTCCGGGACTGTTGCACTGATTTGCCGGTACGCGAAGCCAGTTCGCTATAAAATGACGCCAGTAAATCAGCACGCCCGCCAAAACGATTCTGGCGAACCACCGACCGGGCGGCAGAAAGCTGACGAAGAAACACAAGGGACCGAAGGAGTCTGACCGTCATCTTAATTTTCATGAATTTCATTTGATAAAGTGTGCCATCCAAGTCAAAGATGATGCCCTGTGTTCGCTGCGTGTTCAAATTGCCTTCCTTAAGTCGAAAAACCACGGCACGGACTGTATCTGCCGATTTTGCGCCCGTGAATCTGTCACATTCTTAAAAAAAATACAAACAGTAAAACGCCACGGTCGTGCCACTTAATGTATACGTATAGACTGGCAGCTCAGCCCCGAGAGGCTCTTTACCATCTCACGGTCCTGTCACGAAGTGTTAAAACACTTTTGCGAACTTTTTTTTTTTCGGTATATGGTATCGTGAAGACCGCTAAAAACATCGGAAGCAAAACATTATGTTGCTGAACACTGAAAAATTCGCTGAAAAACTGGCCAATGCCCAGTTAAAACATCCACTTCTGTTTTTGGGGCTCTCTGCTCTGCTCACTATTGGCGCTGGTTTATACGCATCTGGCCTGAGGTTCGATTCGAGTTACGAAGCATTGCTGCCAGTCGGCGCCCCTGAAGTTCAGAATGTTGACCACGTTCGCACAAGAACAGGTGGTACACGTCAGCTGGTCGTGGCCATCAAAGGAAAAGACCCGGACAAAAGACTGGCATTCGGCAAGCTAATCGCTCCACGATTGGAAAAGCTGAATCATGTTCGTGCGGTTGATGTGGAGCTGCCCGTTGAATTCTTCCAGGAACGTGCCCTGTGGCTCGCAGACACCGAAACCCTCGATAAGCTGATACCGGCGGTGGAGGACGCGGTATCCATTGCCAAGTCCCAGGCCAACCCGCTGGCCCTTCATCTGGATGAAGAGGAAGAACAGGCGGAGCTGACCGCCGCCTGGAAAAAAGTATCGGACATTTCGAATGCTGCCCGAAAGATGCCCTTTGATGGCATACTGCACAGTAAAGACAACCGGTACACGTTCATTGTGCTGGTTCCCACCATCAAGTTCTCCGACATGGAACTGGCAAAAGAGCTGGTTTCCAGCATCAAGCGCACAGTGAACAATGCGGATCCTGCGGCGCATGGGGTATCGGTGCGGTATGCCGGCGCGCTGGAGATTCTCACCGAACAGCACGTGGTCATGAGGCGCGACATGGTCACCGCATCGGTGCTTGCCGCTATTTTCGGTATCCTCATTGTTGCCGGCTTCACCAGAAAACTATTGGCGCCGGTCATTGTGGTCAGCTCTCTTTTTGCGGGTATCGTGTGGACCTTTGCAATGGCCAGGCTTTATGTGGGACATGTGAATATCATTACCGGATTTCTGGCTGCGGTGCTCATTGGTCTGGGTATTGATTTCGGTATCCACCTGTTCATGCGATACATCCAGGAGATGAAGGATAGCCGGCTGAGCAAAGAAGAAGCCTTTATACGATTTGTGAAGGGAACGGCATCGCCGGCGCTCACCGCGGCCCTCACCACTGCGGGGGTGTTCTTCTCGTTTGCCGCAGCGAAATTCCGCGGATTCTCTGAATTCGGTCTCATCGCCGGCACCGGTGTCATGTTTACGCTGATCAGCGCATTTGTCACCCTTCCCCCACTCATTCGAATTACGTGGAAAAAGGCGGAACCGGGTAAAGGCAAATGGTCATCAAAAAAACAGGCCGCTGCGGAGGGTGCACGCACGCGGATATCCTTTCCACTGTCCGCCACCACGATTGTGCTGCTTTCGGCACTGGCGATGTACGGAGTATTCAATCTGAATACAATTCCGTTTCGAAACGATTTCAGGGAACTGAGGGGATACTCCAGCGCCACCGAATTTTTCGATTACGTGAACAATAACATGGGTACCGGATTCAATCCGGCGGTATTCATTGCGAATTCCATTGAGGATGCAGGCAGAATCGAAGCGACGCTCAAAGTGTACCGGGAGAAGCATCGCAGCGATCATGCGTCTTCGCGAATTGATAAAGTACTTTCGGTAAACGCACTTTTGCCAAAGGATGTGCCGGCGCATCGGCGTCGAATCGAAAAACTCAGTGAAATCCTATGGTCATCCACCCTCGACAAGGCTGCCGAGAAACAAACCAGAGAGGGCCAGAAACTACGCGATGCCCGGGAAATGGTAAAAAAGGCCCCGTGGACTGTGGCAGACCTCCCCGAAACTTTCAAACGCCGCTTTCTCACGCTGAACCGGGAGAACCCCGGATACATCGTATATGTGTGGTCGGCGGGCGCTCACGATGCCGATTACCGTGCTGCTCAGTGGGAGGATCGATTGGAATCGGTTTCGAAAAAGCTCAATGAGAGCGGAATAAGGCATGAGAAAGCCGACGAAACCCTTATCATTTCCTGGGTGTACCGGGTGGTGAAGGCCGATGGGCTCCCCATGCTGGTGCTGGCATCCATTATGGTACTGGCGTTGCTGATTCTGGATTTCAAGAATGCCAGAGATGTAACATTGCTGGTGCTCCCGCTTGCGGTGGGAATGCTGACATTCGTGGCGCTGCTGAAATTGTTTCATATTGATTTCAATATGTTCAATATGGTTGTCATTCCAAGTGTGATTGGCATTGGTATCGACAATGCCGTTCATATTCTTCACCGCTACCGCGAGGAAGGCCCCGGAAGTATTCTATTTGTGCTTCGCAATACCGGCGCTGCCGCATTCCTCGCCAGCGCCACCACGGCTATCGGTTTTGGAACCACCATTGTTGCCCACAACCTCGGGCTCAAATCCCTTGGGTATACGGCCATGATTGGTATCGGTTCCACTTTTGTTGCGGCTGTTTTTTTTCTGCCCTGCATTCTGAGTGTCATTGAGTATTTCAATGGAAAAAAACGGTAACCCATTTCCTTTCCAGAACCGCAATCCCACTCAGGAACCATGATGTTCGGACAATGTAATTTCACATCAGGCGTTACCTTTTTCAAATTTGAAACTCCCTGAGTACAATTGTTAAAAAGAATGAACCGTTTGATATCTGGTTTTCCTGCGAATACTGGTGTTTCCGCCATTCCTCCCCTTTGAAACAGGTTTGGCACAAAGGTTGCTCATACCCATTGGCGAAATGGCAAACGCCTTGAAATGGAGGGCATCACACATGATCACAGCGAAGTCCAGACAGGCGAAACCGAAAGTACTGATCGTAAACGACAACGCCACCGAATTAGGTTCTCTTCTTGCAGGTCTGGAATCAGAAGGATTCCAGGTATCCGGTACCACTGATGCACATTCTGCGCTTGAAACTCTTGCTGAAACGACTTTTCATGTAGTGCTCATCGACCTCATGATCCCCGACATTAACGGCCTGCAGCTCGCACGGATGATTCGAACTCAATTTCCATCGATTACTACCATGCTGATGTCCGACTATTTTCTATCTCCTGTTCAACTTGCCAAAGCAGAAACCGGTGTAGTTGGTTTTATTCCCAGACCCTTCCATTTCAAGGAGATTGCCAGTTTCGTAAAAGAAAAAATAAATTCATTTTCGTCCAAGAGTGAAAGATCTCAATCTCGTACACCTTCTCAGGTTCCATTTGATGTTCTTGCTGTCAGATACTCCTGCTAATTCCTGCTCATGCGCTTTTTACTCACGCTGAAATTCATGCACCTGCTCAAGCTACACATTCCAGCTGACAACCACGATCTGATGCACACGTTCCAGCTCCAGTTCCACCGTTTGTTCCTATTGACGTCGAAGTTCATATTCCACTGATTTATGCTCAACCTGTGCTCCTGCTCCTGCTGAACCGGATTCACAAGCTCACCCACTCTTGATTCTCCCCCTCTCGTAAGAGAGGGGGATTTTTTTTATCCGGAATGCATCAGTTGAGCTGGAACGTGGCGTCCCCGGAAAAGTGGTGAGAGTCCGCGTAAACCGCAACATCCACATCACTGGATGGCCGCGCCTCCCCCGTCGCATAGGAACCGAAAAACACCGCCAGTTGAATCCGATCTGTCGCAGTAAACGCTAACGTTGCAAAATATGATGAATTGAAACGCGCAAGGCAGAATATGCAGAATTTCATCCGTTTTCAGAATTGAAATATACCTTTATCTCCGTTTCAGAACAACATCGATTCAGTCGTTGAATTCAGTTTACGATGCCAAGCCAGTCCCGGAACAGAAACAGCAGACGACCAATGAGCAGATAGATTCGCGACAGAATAACGTAGCTGAATGATGCGCCAAACCCCACCATTAAAACCCAGGTGCCCACAGTGGAAACCCCTTTGAAAACCCCCGTCTGCTCTTTTGAAAAAAAGAAATAGAACAGTGCTGCACTGGTTCCCAGCATGATCACCAGATTTCCAGCTATCTCCACCGGCGTTCCGGTGAGCGGCGCAGAAACCGTTCCGGCAATCTGCGCCAGCACGCCGGCATCCATATGGGTGGGAATGGATAGTCCCAAGTCGATGGAAAGCCAGAACGCCAGGGCCAACCGGTACATATCCCGGGTTTTTTCAAGATATTTGCACGACCAGAGAAAACAGATTCCCACCGGCACCCAGAGGTGGGCGTTATGTCCGGTGCCACTTTCCCGGAGCGGCAGAATGAGTTCGGGATAAAACACATTCTGCCAATAGATAACAAACATGTAACCGGCGCTTAGTCCGACCACCAGATGTTCACATACGGCAAAAAACGCGTTGTCCCGATACAGAAATGAAAATACGCCCAGGGTCAGAATGGCGGCAATCCAGATGTAAGGATCGGTGCTCAACGGTTTCGCTCCCTGCTTCCCAGAAACGTCGCCACATTCCCCAGCAGAATGAAGCCGAGAATAGTAATGAGGGCCAGTGACTGAGATCCCAGCCCCGTGGTGGCATCCCCCGGACCAAACAATACACCAGCCGCTGTCAGGTATGTTTCATACTCCGCCGCTCCCCGTCCACCTGCCAGAAGACCTTTCAACTGACCGGTCTGCAGATAGGGATAATATTCCGCAGCGCCAACCGCCGTTGTCCCCGCCAGGAAATCAAATCCATGAGGTGTTACCCCATATTGAATCCAGAACCGGGGAAACGCATTGGAGGCGATATTCACTACCGCGCTGACATCCCTGAGGCTTTTTACGCTTTTCATTATCGTCAGGTCTTCGATGGGCGTCCCCCGATCATCGCTATGAAAATAGTCGGCAAAGGAATTTCCCAGACCATACATGGTATACGCATAAGCGGAGGCGTAGCCCAGAAACACATAATCCGTACCGTAATTCAACTGATAATGACTGGCCATCTGCGCAAGGTAGTTGCGGATGGGAGACGCCGCTTCGGTCATGAACGTGATGAAAATCACTTGATGACCACTTTTAAAAATCCGATGCAATACGGCCAGCAACATCGGTTCCATCTCCGCCATTGTCTGCGGCCCGAAGTCTATATCCACCAGAATCGGCTTTGATGACGCCAGTGCGGTCGTCAATGCGGCATCGAATTGAATCGTTTCCTCCCGGGGCGTGGCCGTAAAGTGCATGGGCAAAAAAAATGGCAACGCCACGGTGAAAAAAATGGCAATAAAGACGTACCGGCGGTCAAGGGAAGCCACTTTCACTGCGAGATTTTCAATCCAGTTCATTTGCCTTCCCGTTCCAGCAAGGTCCGATCGATGCCCAGGATAGTCTTCAGCGCAACCGAAATGGCGCCCAGGGATACCCCAATCAATATGGCCCGTTTGGCGGCGGTATTCGGATACTTCAGAATAAATCCGGACACATCGTCTATCAGCGGCAGGTACTGCGAAATGGCAGGAATCAACGCCAGCATTACGAGTGTTGCGGAAATCAGCAGAATGGTCGCCGCCGTCGAACGGGCACGGAACGCCCGGAATGCGGCCGATGCCACATAAAATGCAAGCAACGAAAACATCGTGGCTTCGATGGGAGAAATCAGATATTTAAACCAGTCCGAAAATACCGAGCCATCCTGAACACCAAATGCAAACCCCACGAAGATCATGGCAGCCATTGACATGAGTGTAATCAGCGAATATCCCCATCTGCGCTCCCGGGAATACACTTTTCGAATATGCGCTGTGGCAATGCCAATGATGGCAAGCAGAATGATGAATCCATTGAGGGGTTGTTTCCACTGGAGCATGAGTGCACGAGGTGCCTGCACCGACGGATGGGGTATGTAATACTGCACAATCATGAACATCCCCAGAACCGCCATGATGACATAGGGCAATCTGTAGCTGAAATCACTTTTCAAAGCCACTCTCCCGATGTGAATGCAGTAATCCATTCCAGTGAATGGGCCCGCAGAAATTCATCACCGGCCACCGCCTGAAGAATCGCTGCGACCAGACCAAGTGCAAAAACGATCAGTATCGCTACCTTGAACCAGTCACTGGCCTTCACCACTGAACGACTGACCGGATCATCCGTCACCAGCGCTGATGCTGCAAAAATCTCCTCACCAATCATTACCTTGTCGCAAGTGGTGATAAAAAATGGCAGCTGTTCCACGGAATCTGTTCCGCCGATTTGCAGTGCACCGGAGGCGGCGCCGTTTTCGGTGAGAATGAGTGACTCGGAATAAAAATGGCCGATAAAAAAATTGCTCGCACTTTTTTCCCGCTGCATCATTCCCACTGTCGCTGCAGCATATGTAAATGATCGACTGGTAAAATACGGCACGTCATCCGGATTGTATTCGCCGCTTCGCCCGGCCCGCACAAATGCCTGACGCACAACTTCCTGGGCCACTGGCCAGGTGAGTGGACCATAATTGGGAACGAGTGTTCGAGTGTGAAGGCGGGCACCCTTCTCCGATACTTTCGACAGGATATTCAAAGATGCCACCGTTACCGGATCGGTCAGCGAACCTAACCCCGGCGCATATAGTATTGGCGTACCCATCTCCGCTGCCCGACCAATGGCATCGGTCATTTTTTCCATGGCATCAATGGGACGAATATAGAGCGCTCTGCCCTTTTTTCCCCGCCAGACAAATAAAAAAAACAAACCGGAAAAAAAAAGCAGCGCCAGAAGATGCGCTGATTTGGAGACATCAAACCAGATGGCAGTATTGCTGTCAGAAGGAATGGGGGCCGCATTCAACAGCTTGCAGAATAACATCAGCAATGCCGACAGAAGAATTGTCCCGTGCCACTTGTATACTGGTAACCACACTTTTCATTTGTACTTATCTTTATCTGTTGAATCAAAAAAAGTGCGGTTTTCTTTCATTCGAAAGATTCGTCCGCCCCGGGTTCCGCCAGCTCTTCCGCCGCCATTTCAAAAAGAGACGCCCCTTTCTGGCACCCGCTGCGAATTTCCTCAAAAAGTTTTACGCTGCGGTTCAGTGAATTTTTCGTCTGCACCAAAGGGTCGTCTGACTTGTCCTCGTGCCGAGTCAGACGTAACGTCGCAGCGGCCTTATGGCTGATTTGATTCAAAATCCGCGATTCTCTCGAAAGCATTCCGATTTCCTTTTCCATTGCTGACAGGCGACCGAGTTCCCGTTGGGCCCTGACCAGTCTGTTTTCATCAATCAACGCAATGGTCTGCAGTGCTGTGGAAAGACATTTTCCCGCCAATTGCCCCACTTTCTGCACCAGCATATGTTCCTCCCGGATGACCGTCTTCAGCGGTGACAGGTCCAGGGGGACAAAGGTTTTCTCCAGTTCGTCCATCCACTGTTCGATGGGATACTCGTCATGAATATAGTTTTCAATCACCGTGCGAAATGGGATTTCTTCAAATCCGCGAATTCTGCCACCGCCTTCCGTGGCGTTTATCAGCGTTTTCTCAGATGCCCAGGTATCGGCCGACCCTTCCAGCCATGCCCGGTATGTATTGAACACCGGATCGGTATACACGGTCGGTTCACCGGTTCCCCACGCAACGCAACGGGACGCAGGTCGGGTGTGATAGACATGCCCGTTTTCCAATTTAAACCCCCGACTGGTAAAAAATTCAGAGGTTGCATCCTTCACGTAATATTCAAGCTGAGATTTCTCTGCATCGAAACGGGTGCCGGCAGCGGCACTTTTCGCTCCGCTCACATGGGTTTCATCATCTGTGAATGCCAGGTCCATTCCAAGCGCAATGATGGGGTCACAGCCAATTTCGAACAGTACCGAAAACGCTGCCAGCGAAACGCTGCCACCGGTAATCGCCGCATCCGTAGGTCCATATGCCTTCATAATCCAGTCATGAATTGCCGTGGGATGCGTAAGCAAAGAGAGAATTCTTTTAGCCGGCACCTCGAAATTACTGGGATGTGCGAACGCAGTGGGAACAAGCGTGATATTTTCAAGACAGCTCACATCCTGATATTGATACCGGTGATCATTCGACTCAATCACCATCACCACATCTGGCCGGACTCCCGCTTTATCCAATGGCTGCAGCGCAGTGGAAGCCGCAATAATCAATGCTTTCCCCTGCACATCGCGAAGCTGACTGATGTTTCTGGTAAGTGACGGCCCAGCTCCGACAAATATCCCGGGGACTCCCGCACAGAATTTTTTCAATCCCAGAATGGATGGGGTCGAAAGTGTCCGCCGTAGATTGGTCATCTGAAATCTAGACCACAAAAATCCCCGCGCCATGGTGTTATCCCGAATGATGACATTGTTCAGCGCCTGCCGCACCAGAAATACAAATCGCTCGAATTCATCCGAAAACAGTTCCTGGTATCCGGGATGCGCAGCGATAATCATTTTTCGGTCTGAATGCTCCAGCTTGCGATCTACCAGTTCTGACAGGCGACCGAAGTTGGATTCCACGGTTGTATCTTCAAGTTCGATTGGACGCAGGGAAAGTGTGGTTTTCAGTATATCGAGACTCGGTTCAAAAATCAGCAGCGGTGCATCAAACCGCTTTTTAATGAACTCTGCATGAATCCCCAACCCGATTCCGAAAAACACCACCAGATCCTGCTTGCGCTCTCCAACAAGGCGTTGAATATCTTTCGCCGCGGAAACAAGCGGGGCCTCCTCCGCATAAAATGACACATTCCGGTACATCATTTTCAGGTTTCCACCGGCCTTCATCTGTACCTGCACAGGTTCGCCAATTTCGTGGGTCCGCAGCTGTTCCGCCAATGCCTTAACTATCCATAGTCGGGTGATGTTCTGCTCTAGAAAATCCATGGTGCATCCCTGCTCCCTTACAGGTCCGTCTCGCGAATCATCAGGTAACTTTACCTCGATTTGCACATCCGACAAGTTGCCGTCCCCCTTAACCTTTTCAGGCGGTTACCGTATAAATGAATTACGTGGCAATATAGAAATCAGGTGGAACCCAATTGAGCAGAAAAAAGACATCGAGAAAGAAACTCGTGACTTCAAACGCTTCTGCATCCGGCACATCCGTACCGGAGTGGTCGCCAGATGCGAAGAACAGTCTGATGTTATGGGAACAGGACCCGATGCTCGCGGCCCCGGGGTATGCACTTCACACGCATAAAGATAACGTCCTTTCAGTCGATTTCTTCGATACCCTGGTGTTTCGACTATGCAACCACCCCACGGACGTTTTCACCGCGCTCGGGAAAAAGCTGCGAGACAACGGTTTACTCCGATATGGAATTTCGCCTCAGGAGTTTCGGGAAATCCGCATTGCAGCAGAACAAAAAGCCAGACAGGTTTCGTTCTGGGAAAACGGAACCACAGAGGTCTGCCTTGCTCAAATCTATCAGGAGATGAGCGATCACATTGTCACGACCGTGGATGCAGCCATGGAAATGGAATTGAGTACAGAAATTGAATTCTGTGTGCGCAATCCTTTTGTAGAAAGCCTCGTCCATTATGCGAACGCCCAGGGACACGCCGTTTATATTCTGTCGGACATGTATCTGGGAAATTCGCAATTGCGTTCGATTGCGCGTCACAATGGCCTGGATGACGCAATGTTTGCGGATGTTCTCGTTTCGTCGGAGCGAAGAGAAACCAAAAGTTCGGGAGAACTGTTCAGGCAACTGTTGAAACAGACAGGGGTTGAACCCTACCACCATCTGCACGTTGGTGACAATGCCGCCTCCGATGTTGCCGGCGCCACCATAGCGGGCGTCAACGCTTTTCATTATGCGTATGGAGACGACACAGCGAGGGTTATCTTTTCAGCCGAAGCCCATCTGAATTCGGGGCTATCGTCGAATGTGCCATTGGCAACCAACGCCATTCGTTCGCTGGTAAGAAGCGTTCATACCAATAAAGAAAATGAGTATTCCGCCGCCGGGCATATGGTACTTGGGCCGGTACTCGCGAACTACGCAGACTGGTGCATCCGCCAGGCGCAGCGGATGGGCATTCGAAAGATATTCACGTTTATGCGGGAAGGACGGCTGCTGGCAAAAATGTTGAAAAGCAGCGCACAGGCACAGGACGTGGGCGTGCAGATATCAGAACTTTTCGTTTCCAGGCAATCCACGCATCTCGCATCTGTCGGAGAGCCAACCAGACGCGTTATCTCGGAACGCATTTACTCGAGGACGGTAGGCGAGGTGCTCGACAGTTTTGGGCTGAGCGCCACCACAATCGGCTTTCCGACGCATCTCACTGAAAAGTCCATTGATAATCCGGAACTTCTGCACACAATCATTCGTTTTCTGACAAGCGGAAAGCTCCGTGATGCTGTTCAGAAAAAGAGTGAAATCGCCCGCAGGCAATTCCTCGGATACATGTTGCCCATGCTGAATACCGAAAAGGTAGCCTTCGTAGATATCGGTTGGGGTTGTACGATTCAGCGCAATATTGAACGGATATTCGAAATTGAAAAAATTCCACTTGACTGTCATGGGTTGTATCTGGCCACATCGGGGGTCGCTGCAGCCCATGCCCTCAAAGGAATCCGATTTTCAAGCTACGTGTGTCAACAACACAACTATCAGCGATTTGCCAGAACATTGATTCGATCTCCAGAAATGATTGAGCAGGCGGTATGTGCACCAATAGGCACGACAATCGGATACGCAGAGAATACCGCCCAGAACGTTGAACCGATATTGGACGAGGTCAGAATTTGCCGTGAAGAAATACAGCACAAAAACGAAGTGCAGCAGGCAATCCTGGCGTATCAGCAACGTTGGCTTGAGATTGCGACTCAGAAAGGAATTTTTCATTCCTCCCCCAATCATTCAGAGTCTTTGTATGACCAGGGCGCAGATTCCCTGATGACTCAGAGTCGATTCATCCTGGAACGCCTCATTTCCTTTCCCACGCAGGCTGAAGCTGCATCGCTGGGCCGTTTACATCACGACGAGGGCGCGTACAGCCAACGTTCAACCATTATTGCAGACCCGATGAATGTAGCGGTCCTCGAAAACGATGGATACAGCGCAATGTCACAGGTGCCGCGAAACCACTGGCCGCAGGGCGTATTGGCATTATCTGACGACAGTACGTTCCAGCAGTTGGTACCCCAGTTGGCAATGGACGTTGATTCAAGTGGACACGAAAAGCAAATTCCTGGAAAACCTCATTTCATGAAACATCCGCTTTTGCCGTTCGACAACATCGACGACATACTGTTTGAAGCGGGTGTCTGTGTGGTATACACCATCCAAATCCGTTGTCCCAAATGTCAGGAAATATTCGAGGAACAACTTCCGGGCAGCTATACCGTTCAGAAGACCATCTGCTGCTCCCACTGCCGTTCCCTCTGGACATTGAATTTCGATGTGATGCATCAGTGGCTGACCCGGTATCGCCCGGAAATTTCAGGAGCCAATTCCGCCCAATTGAATTGGGCTGTTTCCAGGATTCGAAAGCAGGTCTCAGATTCGTTCAGCACGCCGGATAGCGTTCCGCTCCTCGCCACACTTGCAAACCGCTCCACTGTGTATCACCTCAATCAAATCGTGTGCGCGGCAATAAATAAGAAGGGCATCGGCAAATGATATCCCGGCTGTTTCTTCCGATGAACACTTTTTTCCCGAACCGACACCAGACGTTTATCCGGCATCTCCATCAGCATTTCGGTTTAGTCGTTCACGACGGTGGCAGATGGAAATTTGCTTCGGAAAATGTCATTTATACGGATAAGATTCAAAACAGACTGGGAGACATTACTGCACTCCAGGAATTCAAAAATGAGTGGAATCGGTATCGGCACTTCATCATGGAAACCGCCAACAGTCTGCCCGGTATATCAATTTCGTCTGAAAACGATTTGGCGGGAATGGAAAATACCAGAAAAATAATGGCGGATACGTTGCAATTGGCGTTGATACTCTCTGAAATGGCCCGAGAAACCAGAATTGATGCGGTGGTCACCAGCACCGACTATACTCGCCACGCCCGTCCCATTCTGTATATGGCAGCGCAACTGGGGATTCCAACGATACATGTGGAACACGGTCTGTTTGCCATAGAGCCCTATCCCCCACCGGGAATGAAACAACAAACCATGGCACCATTCGCCAGCAACTATGTGATACTGGACAATTCCCTGGAAGTGGACATCTACCAAAAACGGGATCTGCAACCCTCGGTGAAACAGTTGTTGCCTCTGGGAACACCACTCGACAATTCAACCGCAGGCACTTCCCCGAATCGGCAGCAGGCCCGCACCCTGCTGAATATTTCCCCTGATGAAGCCTGTATCGCCCTCGCCCTCAGCTGGAGCGAACCCCATGTGCCGGATGCCCTGTTCCGCCGTCAGACCAATGAAGTTGAATGGGTGCGAACCGTGTTTGATACCATTCAGAAATCCCGATGGAAAAACCGCATCCGAATCCTGATCAAGTTGCATCCCGCAATGAAGGACTTCGGCCAGTACGCGTATGTTCGAAACTGGTACAGTCAGCTTGCAATGGACTGCGGTGTGTATTCTCAAACACAGATTACAGCGGAGAATCTTCCTGAAACCATCGCCGCTGCTGATGTTGTGATGGCCCAGTCGTACAGTTCGGTGCTCTGGGACAGCATTCTCCAGAAAACGCCCACAGCAATTGCACTGCCCAGTCTGTGGACATCCGGTATGGAGGATTCCGTCATTCCCGATTCCGCTGTTTCAAAAGCGGGACTGCTCTCCTACATCCGCAATGAATCCGATTTGCTCACCATGATTGAAACCAACTGCGCACCCGGGCGTCAGACAGAATTTTCTGAATTGACCCATTCCTTTTTCAAAACATGGAACATCCGCTCCGAAACCGCTGCCATCAAATCGGAACGAATCGTGAAATGGCTGAAAACGCTATAGTCACATCAGATACCCCGCTGAATGAAAGCAACAATAGTCTCAAATCGCTTCACACTATTGTTAATCTGTTTTTGCGCTCCTGGGTTCCAGACGGGTGCCCGCAGCGAATTTTGGCTGTAAATACGTGAAGTTTGGCCATAAATCGATAGTGGCATCTCATTTGCTAATACCCGCATCAGCACAGAACACCAATCACCGTTTCGACAGGGGTCCATATGGTACATACACTATTGAAAACATAAGACCGCGCGAAACGAAGGGAGCATGAATGACATTTCGTAATTCAAAGAAGTGGACAAAACAAAAGGAGCAACCGCCGCATCGTCTCCGATTCGCTCTGGGCGTCGCTTGTGCTTTTTGCGTTCTTGTATTGTCCGCCTGCGCAACAACCGCCGAAAATATTGAACGGAAAAATCTGACTCGCCATACCGACCATTTTTCGATTGCCTTCCGAAACGAACACCCGAATCATACGGATGAACCGAATGGGTCGTTGGCGGGCTACATCGCGTACGCCATGGAAAACAGTCCGGATCTGACGGCTCAGTTTGAAAGATGGCGGGCGAGCGTGTACCGGATTTCGAATGCAAGGCGTCTTCCGGATCCGGTCATCAGCTATGCCTATTATATCAGCCGCGTCGAAACCCGGGTGGGACCGCAGCGACATCGGGTGAGTCTGAAACAGACGTTTCCGTGGCCGACGCGCCTTTCGGCGGGTGCGGATGCCGCCGCCGCCCGCGCCAGATCTCAACAGGAAAAGTTTGACGCCATGGCCATTTCAATTTCATCCAGCGTGGAACAGACGTATTGGCAGATATGGAAGACTCAGGAGTCCCGTAAAGTTCAAAAAGATCATGAAGCGGTGCTGTCGGGGCTGTCGGAGTCCGCCAATGCAATGATGATGACTGGGCGGATAGATCTGTCGGAACAGCAGCAGATTGATTTGGCAAGGGCGCGGGTGGACGATTCGATTTCGGTGCTCGATGAGCTGCTGTCTCAACAGAAAGCATTGTTGCGGGGATTGATCAGTGCCCCTCCGGAGATGAACATTCCGGTGACCTCCACCCCGAATCTGGGAGAAAATGACTTTGACGAAACGGCGCTGTTGTCTTCGGTGAAAAATCATCCATCCCTCCGGACCTATGTCGCCCTGGCGCAATCCAGTGCTCTCGATGCGAAAAAAGAAAAAGCCATCCGTTATCCCAACATTACCGTTGGCGTGGACTGGATCGAAACCGGAGATGCACAGAACCCGAGTACGCCGGACAGCGGAAAGGATGCACTGATCGCGGGAATTGGTGTTTCCATCCCGCTATGGCAACGAAGTTATCAGGAAAGCGTGGATGCCTATCACGCGGAGGAAAAAGCGTATATGGCGGATGGTGAAGCGGCGACCGACCGCGCGGTGGCGGCGTTCTATCAGACCCTGTCACAAATCCGGGACGCAGAACGCCGTATGGCACTTTACGAGAAAACATTGGTGCCTCAGGCGGAAAGTGTCTACGAATCGGTACTCGGCGCATATGCCAGTGGACGCGGCAACGTGGCGTCCACACTGCTGGCGCAGCAGGACCTTCTGCAACTTCGATTGCAGCTCATCGCGGTTCAGACCGATTATTTGACGAAAATCGCAGCGTTGAAAAATCTGGTGGGACGCGACCTCCAAACAAAAAAAAATGTTGGTACGGCGATTGTCCCCGGCCGCCACCGGGCGCAGGCAGACGGGGCGCTATCAGCGGCAGATACACTACCGCTTGCCCGAAAAACTGAAAGTTCGCCATCCAGACAGGAAGGAGACATACAGTGAAAAGCATTTTGAAATCGTCGATTGAAAAATTCCGCGCTGGAATCGGCTCGTACCTCGTGCTGGTTGTGACACTGGGAATCGGCATCGCAGCGGGTATGTTTCTGTCAACTGGCCAGAACGGTTTGCCCGGGCACACCACCTCTCATGAGCACGCAGACGGTGGTGCAAAGAAAGGAACCATCTGGACATGCTCCATGCACCCCCAAATCAAGCAACCGGAACCGGGGAAATGTCCCATCTGCGGTATGGATCTGATTCCCCTGGCCGATAAAGGCGACGATCCCGGCCCTCGAACGGTGGTGATGTCAGAACGTGCAAAAGTATTGGCGAAAATTGGCACCACTGAGGTCCACAGACAAACAGTGGCTGCGACGGATCTGCGCTTGCTGGGGCGCATTGAGCCAAATGAAACCGCAGAAAAGAATGTCACGGCCTGGACTGGGGGCCGTATCGATCGCCTTCATGTAAAAGTGACCGGACAGGAAGTGCGGCGGGGACAGATCGTCGCTACCCTCTATAGCCCGGAGGTGTTCTCGGCACATCAGGATTTGCTGGTGGCAAAAAAGCAGGTGGAGAAAATGAAGGACAGCACAGAGGCCGCTCAAAGTGCAGTGAAGCGCGCATTGGAAGCCTCACGAACTCGACTGCGGCTGCTGGGGGTGCCGGAAAATGAACTTTCAGAGCTCGAACAGCAGGATAAGCCCACCACAAGAGTAGCCATCCGCACGCCATTTGGCGGTACGGTGACCGAGCGCGTGGCCACGGAGGGGGCCTATGTCGCCACAGGTGCATTGCTGTACAAAGTAGTCAATTTATCCATCGTCTGGGTACAGCTGGATGCGTACGAAAGTGATTTGCCTTCGCTTTCCATTGGACAGGATGTAGACATCGCGGTGGAGGGGCTCGCCAATGAAGCTTTTACAGGAAAGATAACATTTATCGATCCCACATTGGACTCGGCCAAACGTGTGGCGCGGGTTCGGGTGGAAGTGAAAAATAAAGATGGCAAGCTGCGCCCGGGCATGTTTGTGGAAGCGGACGTAAAATCGTCTGTAAAAGATGGCGTGAAACCGCCCCTGGTGATTCCGGAAACAGCGCCGCTTTTTACCGGGCATCGCGCAATTGTGTTTGTTGAAGACGTGAAGGCGGACCGGCCCACATACACTGCCCGAACGGTTCGACTGGGACTGAAGACCGGCAACGAATACCCGGTAATAGCTGGATTGTCCGAAGGCGATCGCGTGGTGACCCAAGGGGCATTCACGCTGGATGCGGATTTGCAGATTCGCGGCGGCGAGAGCATGATGACGGAGCCGGATGATTCCCAGCAGAAGGACGCTGACCGGATTTTACCGGTGACCGCTGTCGAACAGAAGAAACTGGCACCGGTGCTGAAAGCGTATCTTGAAATGCAGAAGCAACTGGCGGCGGATGATTTTAACAAAGCCAGAACCGCTGGTGCAGCGCTCGCCAAAGCAGCGAAAAAGACAAAAATCAGCGGCGCCAGAGCGACCACAGAATTCTGGAATACCCATCGCAAGCACCTCGTTATGCACGCCAATGCTTTTACCGAGGCTGCCAGCATTGAAGAGGCGCGAGGTGTATTTGAAACCTTGAGCAATCAGATCATTGCGCTGCTGGAGCGTATTGGCAATCCAATGGATACAGCGGTGAAGCTGACATTCTGCCCCATGGCCTTTGGCAGCAAGGGCGCCCACTGGATTCAACCCGGCGATATTGTGGACAATCCATACTACGGCAACGCCATGCGCACCTGTGGGGAAATACAGAAGTCCATTGATGCCGGTACGCATCTTCTGCCAGAAACCACGAAATCTGAAACACCGGCTACTGCACCACAGACAGCCCCGGCGGGAGGACATCACCATTGAAAACCAATACAACAGACAAACCGATTGTCGGTGGCTGGGAACGACTTATCGGATGGTTTCTGGACAATCGACTGGTGGTATTCATTCTGATAGCCATGTTGTTTCTGGCGGGCATCTACGTATCTCCCTTTGATTGGAACACCGGAAAAATTGACCGCGATCCCGTTCCGGTGGATGCCATTCCCGACATTGGTGAAAATCAGCAGATTGTATTCACGGAATGGGGCGGTCGATCTCCAAGAGACGTGGAAGATCAGATTACATTTCCTCTGACCACAGCACTGCTGGGGATTCCCGGAGTGCGCACCATTCGCAGTTCGTCCGCATTTGGTTTTTCCACCATCTACGTTATTTTTGAGGATGACATTGAGTTCTACTGGTCAAGATCCCGGGTGCTCGAAAAACTGTCGTCGCTACCGCCCGGCACCACTCCGGAGGGCGTTACCCCAACCCTGGGGCCGGACGCTACCGCGCTGGGACAGATTTTCTGGTACACCCTGGAAGGGCACAACGAAAAAGGCGAGCTGGTGGGTGGATGGGATCAGGATGAACTGCGGTCGGTGCAGGACTGGATGGTGCGATTCTCGCTGCAGGGGGTAAAAGGTGTCTCCGAAGTGGCGTCGGTTGGCGGATTTGTTCGCGAGTACCAGGTGGATGTGGACCCGGACGCCATGCGCGCAAATGGTGTGACACTCGCGCAGGTGGCAAAGGCGGTGAAAGGGTCGAATCTGGATGTGGGCGCCCGTACCATTGAACTGAATCAGGTGGAATTTGTGGTCCGCGGTCTGGGATTTGTAAAGGATACCGCAGATCTCGAACAAGCGGTCATCGTGTCGCGGGGCAACACACCCATCCGCGTGCGGGATGTGGCCAATGTGTCTGTTGGTCCGGCATTGCGTCGTGGCGCGCTGGACGATGCCGGGGCACCGGCCGTGGGTGGAGTTGTTGTCGCCCGGTTCATGGAAAATCCGTTGGCCGTTATCAGCGCTGTCAAAAAACAGATTGAACGCATCCAACCCGGACTGCCCAAAAAAACGCTGACCAATGGCGAAGTGAGTCAGGTCACCATCGTACCGTTCTATGATCGCACCACGCTGATTCACGAAACCCTCGATACACTATCTGAAGCGCTCTATATGGAGATTCTCATCACAGTGATTGTGGTGCTCATCATGTTGCGTAATCTGCGTAGTTCCCTGCTCATTTCCGGACTTCTGCCACTGGGAGTGCTCACCGCATTCGTGGTGATGAAACTCACTGGAGTGGACGCCAACATCATGGCACTGGGAGGCATTGCCATTGCCATCGGGACAATGGTGGACATTGGCATTGTGTTTGTGGAAAACATGAATCAGCACCTGGATGAACTGCCGCCGAATGGAAATCGCACCGACGCCATCAGGCGCGCCACCGCTGAAGTTGCGCCAGCAGTGATGACGTCTGTCATGACAACGGTTGTCAGTTTTATTCCAGTATTCGGATTATCGTCCACAGAACTTCGATTGTTCGCGCCACTGGCGTTTACCAAAACATTCGCCATGACGGGCATTCTCATTCTGGCCATCATCATCCTGCCAGGTGCCGCGCAGATTGTTCTTCGCAAGCAGCCGGAAGCAATCCAGTCATCGAAGCACGGTGTATTCCGCATTCTGGCATCCATTTTTCGAAAAGCGCATATTCGGGACTGGCTGTTGATGGTGCTGGGCGGAGCAATGTTGAAAGTCAACGTGCCGTTGGCCATATTTGTGGCGATGCTCGGCGTATTTCGCGTCTGTCGTCCGCTTCTACCGGAACGGTTCAACCGCATCTGGACGCTGATTGAAAACTATCTGGCGGTGATTGGTGTGACCGTGGCGCTCACATGGATGTGGATGCCCCTCGGCCCCGATAATGGTCTCATCATAAACGGGTTATTCGTGGGAGCGCTGATTTCACTGGTGCTGGGCGCCTATCGGCTGTTCGAAAAGCTGTATTCCATCATTCTGAATTTTTTCCTGCGTCACAAAATCCTGTTTCTTTCAATTCCATCGGTACTGATTCTGTTTGGATTGACTGTGGTATTGGGATTCAACACCCTGTTTGGATTCCTGCCTCAATCCGTAAAAACGAATTCTGCTGTTTCAAAAATAGCCCACGCATTTCCCGGTCTGGGCAGAGAGTACATGCCCCCCTTTGATGAAGGATCGTATCTGTACATGCCAACCACCATGCCCCACGGTTCCATTGGCGCGGTGGAGGAGATGATGTCAGAGATGGACATGGCCGTTTCACAGATTCCCGAAGTGGATCGGGTGGTGGGCAAACTGGGTCGGGTGGACAGTGCGCTTGATCCGGCGCCGGTCTCCATGCTGGAAACGGTGATTACCTACAAACCGGAATACCGAACTGAAAAAGACGGCACCCGTGTGCGACAATGGCGGGATCATATTCGGTCGCCCCGGGACATATGGGATGAAATCGTGAAGGCGGCCGATCGTCCCGGCATCACAAGTGCTCCGGTGCTCATGCCCATCGGGGCCAGAATTGTAATGCTGCAGAGCGGGATGCGCGCTCCCATGGGCATCAAGGTGCAGGGCCCCAACCTGGAATCCATCGAAGCATTTGGTCTGGCCCTCGAATCGGTGTTGAAGAAATCGCCTGCGGTGCGGCCGGAAACCGTATTCGCCGATCGGGTTGTGGGCAAACCATACATTGAAATTGACATCGACCGGGAAGCCATTGGCCGGTATGGCCTGTTGATCACCGATGTACAGGATGTACTGCAGGTGGCGCTGGGGGGGAAAACACTGACGAGAACGGTGGAGGGGCGCGAGCGTTATCCCGTGCGAGTGCGGTACATGCGGGAAGAAAGAGACAGTGTGGAGGCGCTGCAGCGCATTACGGTATCCAACACCCAGGGGCAGGATATTCCCCTGTCCCAGCTGGCCCATATCCGATATGTGAAAGGCCCGCAGATGATTAAGTCTGAAGACACATTTCTCACCTCATATGTCCTGTTCGATAAAGTGCCCAACATCGCTGAGGTCACTGCCGTGGAACAGGCGGAGGCGCTGATCAGCGAAAAACTGAAATCCGGAGAACTGCACCGTCCCGAAGGCGTGACCTACAAATTTGCGGGCACTTACGAAAACCAGGTACGCAGCGAAAACCGGCTGAAGATACTGGTTCCCATTGCGCTGGCGCTGGTGTTCATCCTGTTGTATCTCCAGTTTCATCGCGTGGTGTTGAGTGTCATTATTTATTCCGGCGTCCTGGTGGCGGTGTCCGGCGGGTTTATTCTCATCTGGCTATATGCCCAGCCATGGTTCATGGACTTTTCTGTCTTTGGAGAATCCATGCGATCACTGCTCCGGGTTGATGTGGTAAATCTCTCGGTGGCGGTATGGGTTGGATTTATCGCTCTGGTAGGCATCGCCACCGACGATGGGGTGATCATGTCCACCTATCTCCATCAGCGATTTTCGAAATCGACCCCCCGGTCAATTGAAGAAGTGAGAAAACTCACACTCGAAGCAGGTATGCGGCGGGTACGTCCCTGCCTGATGACAACCGGCACCACCCTGCTGGCCCTGATTCCCGTAATCACTTCTCAGGGAAAGGGCGCCGACATCATGGTTCCCATGGCGTTGCCTTCCCTTGGCGGCATGTCAATCGTATTGCTGACCCTGTTCGTTGTTCCGGTTCTGTACAGCGCCACAGAAGAACGACGAGTCAAAAAAGAAATGAAACGCCAGTAAATGTGTTCGATTATTGAGCCGCGTTGGGTTTGCCGAATCGGAATGCAAAATCAACAAGTCCCCCAACTACTATGCCTTTGTGATCTTCGTCGTCCTTAATACCGAACAGTGGAATAACATATGGCGTAATGCCTAACTGAAAATTGTACTTCTGACAGGGGCGTTTGAAATCCAGTCCCAAATACCCACCTACCATGGGGCCCATGGCAAAAAACGAAGGTCCTCTGGCATCTCCCGAGTTCTCTGAGTGATAGTCCGGTCCGTAATGCAATGAGACGCCGAGCATCGGCCCCAGAATATAATCGGTGCTTCCCTTCCCGAATTTGCGAAAGCGCAGGCTTACCGAAGGCTCAAACTGAAGCATCTTGAAGGAGAGACCAAACATAATCGGCCGAAACACCGGCAAATCCATTTCCAGACTGACCGTATCGCTCAGTGCAATTTCTGTGGAAAGAGAGATGTCCGCAGTCGGCCCCCCCTTTGTATCCGCAGGGGAGGCCACGCACATTCTCACATTGTCAAATCGCCCCCCTGCTCTGACCTTGGCGGCAATCACCAGAGATTTGTTTCCCACTTTTTTATCCGCTGCAGCGGAGTTGTCTGATGTATCCCCGTCATCGCCCCGCGTTTCAGATTCACCGGCACAAACCACCGCTCCGGATACCGCCATAAACAAAAACACCAAAACAGATATTTTCATTCTACTAACGAAATTCATCTTAAAACCTTTCGATTGGAAAATTATGAACAATCAATACTGCTGAACAACCTGCAGGTCAACGAATTCACACGCTGGCGACTCAGATAGCAACGATTTCAGAATATGCGGTGATAAGAAGGTGATGCATGACAGGTACAGACGGTTCCCGTTTGTTTCATTTAACGAACTGCTGATGGCCTGCCACCAGTTTCTGCCGTCTAAGCAGTAGTGAATTGGTAACCACACTCACACTGCTCATGGCCATGGCCGCCCCTGCCACCATCGGATTCAAAAATCCCAGCGCTGCCAGCGGAATGCCCACCGTATTGTAAATGAACGCCCAAAACAGATTTTGTCTGATCTTTTTAAATGTTCGCTCCGAAAGAGTCATTGCATCCAGTATCAGCACCGGGTTGCTACGCATCAGGGTAATTTTTGCAGTCGCCATCGCCACATCTGTTCCGGCGCCCATGGCCACGCTGAGATCCGCTGTCGCCAGCGCCGGTGCATCGTTCACCCCGTCTCCCACCATGGCTACCACGCGACCCTCGCGCTGCAGCGCTTCAATCTTTTGCGCCTTGTGCTCCGGCAGCACTTCGGCGACAACATCGTCAATCCGCAACATGTTCGCCACCACCCGTGCCGTTCTTCGATTATCTCCGGTGAGCATCACTACCCATTTTCCCTGTCGATGCAACGCAGCGATAAACGCTTCTGCATCAGGTTTAACGGTATCCCCCACTGCAATCACACCAGCAAGATTGCCCTCCACAGCAATCCACATCACCGTTTTGCCCTCATCTTCAAATGTAACTGCTTCAGATTCCAGAATCGATGTGTCTATGGACTTCTCCTTCATCAGTGCACGGTTTCCAATGAAAACCGAATGTCCCGAAACCGTTGCATGCAGCCCCTGTCCGGACAGACTCTGAAAGTCATCGGGCGACCCGACCGCGATGCTGCGCGACTCCGCTTCATTCAGGATGGCCAGTGCCAGAGGGTGCTCGCTGCCCTGTTGCGCCGCCGCCGCAACCGCCAGCAAGTCGGCATCTTTGCCATTCATCGACACAATTTCCGAGACCCGGGGTTTACCTTCGGTGAGGGTGCCTGTTTTATCAAGGACCACAGTATCTACCCGATGTGCAATTTCCAACGCATCCACATCCTTTACCAGAATGCCGGCACGGGCGGCGACGCCGGTGCCCACCATAATCGCTGTTGGTGTGGCCAATCCCAGGGCACACGGACAGGCAATCACCAGAACCGACACCGCGGTAATTGTCGCCGCCGAGAAATCGCCGTTATACAAATACCAACCTATGAAAGTGACCACAGCAATCAGCACGACCACCGGCACAAATATCGCCGCTACCCGATCTACCAGTTTTTGCACCGGCGCTTTTTTCATCTGTGCGTTTTTGCAGTCTGGTTAAGGCGCGAATGGCCGCCGCGGTGGCGTTCCGGGCGCGTCCCTCCATCCATTTGCCCAGCAGTACCAGAGTAATCACGGTGGCTGACGCCTCAAAATACAGATGTGGCGTTCCTTCGGTCAACGCCAGTTGCCCCACGCTCAAGCCAAATGCCGCCGAAGTTCCCAGCACCACCAGCGTATCCATGTTTCCGGAGCCGTTTCGCAGTGCGCCCCATGCGCCCCGATAAAAGCGTGCCCCGGCAACAAACTGGACCGGGATTGCCAGCGACAGCTGCAACCATATTGGCATCTCCCATCCAGCCCCCCAAAGCATCCCCGCCATCTGAACCAGGAATGGCAATGTCAATATCACTGAAAATATCAGTACAACTGTGCCCAGTGACCATTTTCGAGGATGGGCGTCATCGGAATCGGTCGGGTCTGTGTCATCGCTGTGTAAAATAGCACTGTATCCAGACTTTTTTACCGCCGCGATCAAATCGTCTGTGTGTGAAAAACGACTATCCACTTCAACTCCCGCACTGTCGTCGGCCAGATTCACGGAGGCCGAACGCACTCCCTCCACCGCCGAAAGCGCCTTCTCAACCCGCGCAACACAGCTGGCACAGCTCATACCGACAATATCAAGCTGAATCACATTCGAGGTCTGCTGTGACATGGTTTATCTCCTATTAATTCTTATGCGTCATGTTCAGGCAATATTGCCCCAACGTTAAGATAAAAATGCATTCAATATGCCATTGAGGCGCAACAGGATATCAGCTGTTTTCCAGCCGGGAGTTGCTCCCATGAAAACATGTAAGGATTCGGATAACCGGCGTCTGATTCATAATATTGTCAAACAAGGTGACAATACTCTCAAATCCAGCATTTTGTCTGTTTGCTTTTACCTGACCTGCCGCTGTTTCCCCCATTCCTGATCGCTGGCACGCATGCTGCACATCTGCTGGATCACAACACGCCGCGATAGCGGCTTTGCTTTAAGGAGAACATCATGAAAAAATCAATTTTTATTGTTGGTGTTGCCGTATTCGCTCTTATTGCATTCAGCATCGCCGCCTGCGGGAACAACGCTCTGGCTTCGGAGAACGAGCCGCCAGATTGGATGGGGCCTGAAATGATGAATCACGGCGCAATGAATTATGGCGCAATGAATCACGATGGGCATCAGGGAGACGGGGGGCACAACCATTTGGCTGGAGCACTCTCAAAGAACAGAACTGCAGCGACGGTGAGAAACGGATTCGATGGAATGCCGGCAACTGGTACGAGGGCGTTTTGTCCGGTATTGAAAAACGAATTTGAAGTGACACCCAATTCAACCCACAGCGTATATAAAGGCAAAACATATGTATTCTGCTGCCCCGGCTGCAAACCCAGGTTTGACGAAAATCCGGAAAAATACATTAAGAATCTATAACAACAGGTTGGCGTTGTCCGGAATCATGTCAGAGCGAACCGTCACATGCCTGTATACCCGGAAGTTGCCTCAAAAAAGTGACGTATCTTTTTTTTCAGTTCTTCATGAAAAGCCTCTCTGTCAAACCCTGCTGGATCCTGGGATGGTGGAAAGTCTTCACTTTTCAAGTGTGCTGGAAACGGCGAAAGAGCTGTCTCTCCTGTTGTATGAAAATGCCTCACGGCGTCGGTTCGCCACGATAATTTTGTTGAAAAACATGTTGCAGAGATTCCAGCTATTTTCTACACATTAAATGACGTTTTTTTCAGGCAAATAAAAACACAGCCCTGTAGGTAGTCAGGGCGACTTCCAGAAGTCCCGTATCCATCGAAAGATGTCCGTTTTGCCTCCTGGATAGGTTTATCCGGAGGTGCAGAATGGAAAGTGGCATTACAACAATTTATTTTGATGGGCAGTATTGGGTCGCCCTGGCGGAACAGTTTCCTGAAAACGGTACTCATCTGATTGCCAGATTTACGTTTGGCCCAGACCCCTCTTACAACGATATGCTCGATTTTTATGTTCGGGTGTATCCTCAGTTGAAATTTCGCGAGTGCACGGATTCACAGCTCAGAATTAAACCCAAACGTCTGCTCAGAGATGTAAGAAGAAACACTACCAAAGCACAACTGGCATTCGGGGAAGCACAAAAAAAATACCTTGAAGAAAAAAAACAAAACCACACCAAGAAAAGAAAAGAAACACAGCAAGAGCGATTTAATAAAAAGCAATACCGAAAAAAACAGAAACATCGGGGCCATTAACCAGCCAGCCATGTTTGTAGTTGGAAAATGACTCCGGAAATGTGGTGGAAAGCGCTTTGTAACAGTAAATCGACTCAGCTCAGGCCTGCTTTTCGATTTCTTTTTTTACCTGGGCCAGGTGTCTGGCGGCGTCAGAGTCACCATACTGGGTACTGGCCGTTTCAAGATTTTTGAGCGCATCCTGCACGTACCCGGAGTTGATTTGCAGCTTGGACAGCTGAATGTGCAAAAACGCCATCAGCCGTTTGTTATTTTTGAATTTATCTGTAGCAATCGTGAAGATATGCCCCAATTCCTGCAGTCCGCCGGTGTCTTCATCTCTCACCGAGAAGTATTGGACCAATGCGCCGATAATCAGCATCACGTGATCGTCTTCGACCTGTGGCGGATCAAAAATAATTTCCCGGGCAATTGATTTGAGATAATTGAATCCCGTGAACGATCCCGCCATGACCGGCAACACTGCCAGTGCCAGAAAACTGTCCATCCCAAACTTTTCCCGGGATTTCCGGATGAATGTCACAGCAGCTTCCAGTTGACCTGCGGCGATCATTTTATGAACCGCTTCGGGCCCCATCAACTGCAATTCAAGTGCATCCCAATCCTCACTGTCGGCGACATCAGGCACTGCACGGGGAGCAGCCAACTGTTCAATCTTACGCTCCAGCCGGTCAATGGACTGCGCCAGGGAAGCCAGGGTGGCCCCCGAGGACGTTGCCGCATAATCCCTGTCGTCAAAATGCCGGACAGAATCCTGGATAATCGAAGAGATATGTTGCACACCTCTGGCTGTGGACACATCGTAGGGAACAACGGATATGCCTGTCAGCACCAGGGGGTTGCCGGCGCCGGCCTGAATCAGATGAATCGCAGGCCGGGCTGTTTCATGTCGACGTCCACACAGATACAGCACGCTGGGATCACTGCCGGTCAAATCAAAGATACACAACTCCGAGGTCTGGATCATTTCCACCATATCCTGGGAAATGGCAGATAATCGGCTTGTGCTGTCAGACCTTGTCACATCGAAGTTGAGCTTCTCCATGGCCGGCTCAATGATAAGCTCAAAAAGGTCATCGGTCCGCTGCCTGATATGCGCGTCTGCATCTCCGTCCGGCAATACTGCGACACATTTTTTATTCACGAGAACACTCCAAACTTCTATAACCGTGCGTATTTAATATAATTTATATTTGCCTGAAAAACAGTTCGTCATGTAATTTTTTTTCATAATTTTATCCAAGTTGACAGGCGTGTAGCCAACCGTTACGTTTCACGCAGTATAAAGGGGATTGTTTTGTCTATATTAAAAAAGACTTCATTGCTCGTAGGAACGGTGTTCGCACTGGCCGGTTGTATTCCCAACGGTGCCACGCGCACCATTCGCCCTGCCCTGGAGATCGCGCCCTGGCAGGAACAAACGGTTCAGAATGCCGAATCCGGAAATCGCTACAGTTATATGTATCTGGAGGGACCATCGCCGGATGCACCGGTGGCGATTCTTCTTCACGGGGGCATCTTTGACAATCGCATCTGGCTGAACTTCGAAAAACTCGCAGAGAAGTACCGGGTGTACGCCCCGCAATACCCGGATACGAGTCCGATGTACACCGGTCAGGTGGAAGACTGGGGCAAAGTGGTCACCGATTTTGTTCGAGCCATTGACATCTCTCCCTCATTGCTGGTGGGCGTATCGAATGGTGCGTATGGCGCCATCGAATACCTGCTGCAGAATCCATCCAACAATGTGCGCGGTCTGGTACTGATTTCCACCGTGATGCTCAGCTCCAGCGAAAAGGAAATTAAAAAGCGAACGCGCATGGGCAAATTCGCCCTTCGCCTTTCGCCGGGCAAGCTCCTGGGACTGGTGGAATCCCGGGCAATGAGCACCGACTATGGCCCTGCGCCGGGAAAATTCACCCAGAAGGACATTTTTTACGTCCGTCCCTACCCCTACTATTATCAGCTGTTCAGCGTCCCGGTGAATCAGGGAAACCGAAAACAGGATACGAGGCGCATTGATATACCGGTTCTGGTGTTGCACGGAGCAGACGACAGCATTATGCCGCTCTGGGCCGCGGAAGAAACCCTGAAGTCGTTTCACAACGCGTCGATGAAAACATTTCCCGGTGAGGGCCACGACATGACATTCAGCATTGGCTCCAAGCTGTGCGACGCCATTCTGGAACATTTCAATAAATGACCCGCAGCACTCTGTTTTTGCCCATGACCCGGGAGGAGCTTCGCTTTCGAAACTGGGATGAAATCGATGTGCTTCTCATTACAGGAGACGACTATTTTGACAGTCCCACCCATGGTACGGCGGTCATCGGTAGAGTACTGGAAGCCGACGGATATCGCGTTGCCATCATGGCCCGTCCTGACTGGACGGATATTGAGTCGCTGAAACGATTGGGAACACCGAAACTGTTTGTGGGAATCAGCGCCGGCGCAGTGGATTCCACATTGAACAATTACACAGCTGATTTGGCCCCCAGAAAAACCGATGCATACGCGGCCTCTGAAAAAAGTCAGCGCCGTCCCAATTTTGCTACGGCAGTATACTGCGGTGCAGTCAAATCGGCGTTTCCCGGTGTACCGGTTGTTCTGGGCGGTGTTGAAGCCAGCACCCGACGGTTCGCTTATTATGACTACCTGAAAAAAGCCATTCGCCGATCTGTTCTGGTGGACACCCGGGCGGACATTCTGGTGTTCGGCAGCGGCGAAGCCACCGTTCTGGAGATAGCCGGTAAACTTGTCCGAAAAGAACATCTCGATGGCATACCCGGGACTGCAGTGCTGCGGCGAACTGATGAACACAGGTCAGTGGCGCTCCCGGCGTTCAATGCAATCATGAGCGACAAGTCACTGCTGGTTCATCAGACCCGGATACTGGAAGAAGGACTGGGGCCTCATAAATCCACCCGTTTTACTCAGCAATACGAAGAAGGTGTTGTTATCTGTCTTCCGCCGCGTCCAATCACTTCAGAACAACTTGACAAAATTCACGCGCTTCCATTTCAGCGAACCAGTCACCCGTTGTACGTGACGCAGAATCAAAAAGAAATTCAGGCCAGTCTCCCGGTTCGCTGGTCGGTCATTGCCCAGCGGGGATGCCCTGGCGGCTGCAGTTTCTGTGCCCTTGCCTACCACCAGGGCCGGGAAGTTATCAGCCGCAGTGAGACGTCAATACTTGACGAATTGACCCGTCTCGCCAAAGACAAGCGTTTTCCCGGCACCATTACCGATATCGGGGGACCAACCGCCAACACCTGGGGCGCGAGATATGTGAACGTCGAAAAATGCCGCAAATGCAAACGGGTGTCCTGTCTGGTTCCTCGCATCTGCACGAACCTCGATGTCCCTCAGGATCGATTTGCCCAGCTCCTGAAAAAAGCCCGTCGTCTACCCGGCATAAAACATCTGTACATCGCCAGCGGTATCCGCCACGATCTGGCCCTGACGAGTCGCTCATTCATCACTCTGCTCGCCCAATCATTCACCGGCGGACATCTGAAAGTGGCGCCGGAGCATACCCATTCCATGGTACTTGGGCATATGCGAAAACCCGCCATCCAACAGTTTGAATCTTTCGAACAGGCCTTTCTTGAAGCCAGTCGCAGAAAGGGACTCGAACAATACCTTGTTCCATATTTCATCGCCGGTTTTCCGGGATGCACTCCCGATGCGGCAAACAATACTCATGCATGGCTCCGACAACGAAATCAACAATTGCAGCAGGTGCAGAACTTCATTCCACTTCCGGGCACCATGGCCGCGGCAATGTACGCCGCAGGGGTGGATGAACATGGTAACGCCATGTATATCCCCGATGCCCGGGAGCGAAAGCGGCAGAAAAACTTGCTTACAGGGCGCGGACAGCAAAGAGAGACACGAACGTTATCCCGAACGTACCGCGCTGGCCACAACCCCAATCGACTCCCCGGAAGGAAAAGGTAACCATGGACCAGGCAGCCTATGATATGTATATGAGAATAGCATTGGATCTGGCGCGAGCGGCCGCAGCCGAAGGAGAAGTCCCCGTCGGTGCGCTGGTGATAGACAAGGACGGCCAAATCATTGGCACGGGTGCCAATCGGAGGGAGGCCGACCAGGATCCAATCGCCCACGCGGAAATACTCGCCATCGCGAATGCAGCTAACCGCATCGGATTGTGGAGACTCGAGGACACCACACTCTTTGTTACACTGGAGCCTTGTCCCATGTGCGCCGGTGCCATATTGAACGCGCGAATTCCCAGGGTGGTTTACGGCGCAGTGGATCCCAAAGCCGGCGCCGTGCAATCGCTGTATACCCTGCTTGACGACGAACGGCTCAATCATCGGTGCGAAGTTAAAGGAGGCATCCTGGCCGAGGAGTGTTCGGAAATACTGAGTTCATTTTTCAGAAATTTAAGAATGCAAGGGAAAAAATAGAGAAAATCTATTTATCAGATAACTATTCAGGTATGACTGCAGAGTCGACAAACGCCGTCTGCCCAAAGGCGAATACAGAGAAGTCGGTTATGAGAGTCGGCAGATTTTCGACCTTCGAATGACAAAAGTACAGCAAAAAGTATCTGGCTGCTTTCGCTTCATGGAAGGCGCAAAATTCTTCTGTCGAATCAGAAGCGATTTGATTACATGTCGAAAACACGACATCTCACCAACCACCGCTCTCGACTTGCTTTTCCAGGGGAAACTCCCGGATTTTGACTCGTATCTGACTATTTCCGCTGAATAGTTATCTTTTTTAATTAAATTGGAAACGATTCCTTTCCGCTGCGTGTTTTTTTTTAAAAGAAGCTTGACATAAAACGCATCGGAACCAAAGTAACAGCACTCTTTATAACATCCAACACAGTGGTATTTATAAAACTATTGAGAGGTAATCAAATGACAAAATCAGAACTCATTGACGCAGTAGTTGCGTCATCCAAAACGCCTGAAAACATCACCAAAAAAGCAGTGGCAGACATTTTCGATGCCATCGTTGATGAAATTAAAAAATCAGTGAAAGAAGACGGCAAATTCACAGTACCCGCTTTTGGTACATTCACCCGGAAAGAACGCGCTGCCCGCGAAGGCCGCAACCCCCAGACTGGTGATACCATCAAAATCGCTGCGTCTACAACCATGACTTTCAAAGCCGCCAAGGACATCAAAGGTTTCCTGAACGACTGATCGTTCATCCTCTTCCCGCGATATTCTCTCCTGTTTTTTCATTGTTTCCGTCGCTTCTGATAATGTAATTGAATCATGACCTTTGATTACACGGTAGACAATTTCATTCTTCATCTCAAAGTGGAGCGTGGACTCGCCCCTGCCACCATCGATGCATATACGAGAGATTTGCGATATTTCGGTGATTTTCTGATTTCGGCTGGACTGTCGCTGTCGACGGTTTCTGAGCCGGACCTGACGGACTTCATTGGAGAAATATCGCAAAGAAAATTAAGTGCCCGAACACAGGCTCGTATCCTTTCCGCCCTCAGAGGGCTGTTCGGATTCCTCATGAGTGAAAAAATCTTGAGCAGCAACCCCATTGAGCATATCGAATCTCCGAATTTTGGAAAAAGACTTCCGGTGATAATAACCTTTGACGAAGTGGAACGGCTGCTGATGACACCAGATTTGTCCACGCCAAGGGGCTTCAGGGACGCGACAATGCTGCACATGATGTACGCAGCGGGACTGCGGGTTTCTGAGCTCGTCCACATGAAGCGCAGTGATGTGGACACGGAAGCTGGATTTCTGGCGATTACCGGCAAGGGGAACCGACGTCGGATCATTCCCATCGGAGAGTGGGCGATCACCATGCTTAACGCATATATGGAAAATATCCGTCCAACATGGGCCAACCCGGATGAAAAATTTGTCTTTTTAACCCATCATCGGGCCCCAATGACACGGCAGGGGTTCTGGCTGATCATTCGCAAATACGCTGCGTCGGCCGATATAGAGAAATCCCTCAGCCCCCATAAACTGAGACACTCATTTGCAACCCACCTCCTGGAAAGAGGTGCGGACCTGCGATCGGTTCAGGCAATGCTGGGACACCGGGATATCAGTACCACACAAATCTATACCCATGTATCCACCGGTCTGGCGGAACGGGAGTATCACCGGGTTCATCCCAGGGGTTGAACCATCTGCAAATTCCATTACTTACCGACACAATCAGAATAAGATTCGCTCACAAATGAGTATTTTTCACGATATTCACCTCCCATTTAATTTTTCAACTTGCACAATGAAAAATTGATGTCATATCTTGCTCTTCATAAACAGGTAAAATTCGTGATTACAATATCAGGTGCAATTGTCAGGTACAGATGATGCTCTGTGAGTAAGGGAGACTTCATGCGAAATAGTTCCAACTGCCGCAAAGCCGTTTGGGGAATGGAATCGTGATTAAGAGAGGGAGCAATGTCAATTAAAATTCAGCGAAAAGACTGCCAGGACTTCAAGCAGGCCACCACCAGGGAGTGGCTGGAAACCAACGGAATCGGTGGCTACGCCTCCAGTACCATCTCAGGTTGCAACACGAGAAAATATCACGGAATGCTCGTGCCCCGGTTATCGTCACCGGAAGGCAAATATGTTCTGCTCTCCAAGTACGATGAAGCGCTTCTGAGCGGTGAGGAGGAAACAGGATTCACGACCACGCAGTATCAGGGAGCGGTAGCTCCCGAGGGATATCAACATCTGATTGGGTTTGTCCACGATAAGATGCCGGTATTCAAATTTCAGACTTCTAAGGTGAATCTGACAAAACGCGTCATGATGCTTGATGGAAAGAACGCGGTCGTGTCTCAGTATGAGTGCACCCGGAACTCCAATGATTCCAGACTGGTCATTCGCCCGATGCTTGCTTACCGGGATTTCCACGGCCTGACTGCCGAAAATGTGACATTACAGGTCCGTACCTGGCCAGCCAAAAACGGATTTAAAATTCAGCCATATGGCGGACTTCCACCATTGTTTGTTCAGTGCACCGGTGACTTCGAGTTCTTTCCGGCACCAAATTGGTATTATCATGTTGAATATCTGGAGGAGCTGCGACGAGGATTTCCCTCCAGTGAGGATCTGTTCTGCCCGGGGATGTTTGAAATTGCTTTTCCCAAGGGCGAAAAAATTATTGTCACTGCATCCACTGAAGAAATTGATGATCTGGAAAAGACCGCGGCAGACGAAATTCAACGCCGCAGCCTGTTTTACAAACGTTTACGTGGGACAACCATCCAGAAGCCGCTGAGATGGGCTGCGCATCAGTTTATTTCTACCCGGGAGAGCGGTCATCTGGCCATTACGGCAGGATTTCCGTGGTTTCTGGAGTGGGGTCGAGATGCCATGATTTCGCTACCGGGGCTCATGTTGCACGATACCAAAAAAAATCGCGATTACATTGACGTACTTGCGGAATTCGCCACCCATACACGGGAAGGCGTTGTTCCCAATTACCTCGGGCTTGACCCGGCGAATAATGCCTACAACAGCGCCGATGCCAGTTTATGGTTCGCCTGGGCCGTGCAACAGTATCTGTATATCACCCGGGACATTAATGCATTGCGCGGGAAAATTTTTGACACATTGGAGCAAATTTTCACCTGGTACCAGAAAGGCACACAAAATAATACGTATATGCGCGACGATGGACTCATCAGCGCGGGCACATTTGACAGTCAGATCACATGGATGGATGCCCAGAGCAACGGCAAACCGGTTACTCCCCGGAACGGGTGTCCGGTGGAAGTCAATGCGCTATGGTATAATATGGTCTGCTTTCTCGGCGAACTTGTGGATATGGGGGAGGTTCAGGGATGCAGATATGCAAAAGAGCTGGCGCCACGAATTAAACAATCCTTTATCGAACAATTCTGGATTAGGGAACTGGGCTACCTTGCGGACCTGGTGGATGGCGACAAGCAGGACACGCGTATTCGCCCGAACCAGATTTTTGCTCTCTCACTCCCGTTTTCACCACTGGATGGGGAGCGGGCCAGAAGAGTGTTGGATACGGTCACAAAGCATTTGTATACTCCGCTGGGACTGCGAACGCTCTCACCGGAGGACCCGGGTTTCTGCGCCACTTATGAAGGCGGCCCGGAAGCTCGGGATTCTGCATATCACAATGGCACTGTGTGGCCATTTTTAATCGGGCACTACGGGGAAGCTCTTCTGAAACATGACGAGCAGGCGGCAAAACAGGTTGTGGAAGAAATAATTGAAGCGTTTCGTGCCCATCTGCAGCGGGATGGAATCGGAACAATTTCTGAAATATTCGATGGAGAATCACCTTCAGTCGGACGCGGCTGCCCCAGTCAGGCCTGGAGCGTTGCAGAATTATTGAGGCTGATTACTCTTTACGACAACGCCAGAAAATAAACATATTCACGCGCAAGGGAGTGAAACCGATGAAAATTTTAATGTATGGCTGGGAATTTCCACCTCATATCAGCGGCGGATTAGGGGTGGCTTGTTATGGTTTGACGCAGGCTCTATCTTCTCACAATCACAACATCTCCTTTGTGCTCCCCAAGCTCAAACCAATGGAGAACAATGAGGGGAGCCACGTAAATCTCATCGACGTGGGAAGATTTCCGGTCTACACATCAAATCTCAGTCCCAGGGAGTTTGTCGTCAGGCAAATTGAACAGATTTCAAAGAATATTGATGTTCATACCATTGCATCGCCTCTATCTCCTTATCTGACAGAGGAACAGTATCAGGATGAGCTCCGCAGAATTGCTGAAATGGAAGCAACGACGATGCCATCGGCTTTTCGCGCCACGAGTCACAACATCTCACTGACAGGTGAGTATGGTCCCAACCTGATGACCGAAGTTGTACGATATGCAGCGGTCTCGGGCAGCATTGCCATGCGTGTTGAACACGATGTGATTCACGTACATGACTGGTTGACCATGCTGGCGGGAATCGAAGCTAAACGTATAAGCGGTAAACCGCTGGTTATTCACGCTCATGCGCTGGAATTTGACAGAAGTGGCGATAACGTAAACCAAGCCGTTTACGACATAGAAAGACACGGTTTCCATCATGCCGACGCTATCATTGCAGTAAGTCATATGACGAGGAATGTCATCATCCAGCGTTATGGTGTTCCGCCTGAAAAAGTACATGTGGTTCACAACGCTGTCACCAAAGACGCGTATCCGGGTAAAAACGGCTATCAGAAAGCTGCCCGAGAAAAAGTGGTTCTGTTTCTCGGACGAATCACTTTCCAGAAAGGTCCTGACTATTTTGTTGAAGCCGCTGCCAAAGTGCTGGCGCGAAACAATAATGTGCGATTTGTTATGGCAGGAAGTGGGGATATGGCGCCAAAAATGATAGAGAGAATCGCGGAGTTGAGATTGGGAAGAAAATTTCACTTCACAGGATTTCTCAAAGGCGCCGAGGTGGAGCAGATGTATAAGGAGAGCGATCTGTATGTAATGCCAAGTGTCTCCGAGCCCTTTGGCATTTCACCTCTTGAAGCAATGCGCTACGACGTTCCTGTAATCATCTCCAAGACATCAGGAGTGGCGGAAATACTGGATAGCGCACTTAAAGTGGATTTCTGGGATATTGACGAATTGGCCGACAAAATTCTCGCAGTTCTCGAACATGAACCTCTCAGGAAAGAACTGGTGACACGCGGATCCCAGGAGCTCAAGAAAATCCAGTGGGAAAATGCCGCGGAACATATTGGTCACATCTACCAGAGACTCGCATGAACAAGACAACAGAACACAGAACACAGAACGAGGCGCATGTATGGTTAATCTATGTTTCTATTTTCAGGTGCATCAACCCAACAGATTAAAAAAATATTCATATTTTCAAATCGGTCGAGATCATTTTTACGAGGATGACGAGAAAAACGGCGCCATCATGCAGAAAGTGGCGCAGAAATGTTACCTTCCCACCAATCGCCTGATGCTCAGACTGATTGAACGTTACCAGGGAGCATTCAGGATTTCATATTCCATCTCCGGTGTTTGCGTGGATCAGATGAGAAAGTTCAGCATGGAGACGCTGGATACATTCAAACAGCTGGCAGATACCGGATGTGTGGAGTTCATTGATGAAACTTACAATCATTCACTGTCATTTCTTTTTTCACAGGACGAGTTCCGAAGTCAGGTGATGCTTCATCGCGACTTGATGCAAGCCGAATTTGGTCAGACGCCCACAACTTTCAGGAATACGGAACTGATTTATAATAATGACGTTGCCCTGGCTGTGGAAAAAATGGGATACAAAACCATTCTGGCTGAAGGCGCCGATCATATTCTGGACTGGCGAAGCCCCAACTTCCTGTACCAGCCGCAAACCTGTAACAAGTTGAAACTTTTATTGAAGAACTACAAACTGTCAGACGACATCGCCTTTCGATTTTCCAATAAGGGCTGGGAAAGTTATCCCCTCACTGCCGAAAAGTTTGCCAACTGGGTTCATGCCATTAACGGCAACGGGGAGACGATTAATCTGTTTATGGACTACGAGACTTTCGGAGAACATCAGTGGGAGGATTCCGGCATCTTCAATTTCATGGAACATCTGCCGGAATGGATTCTTAAAAACCCCGATTTCCGCTTTGCGACGCCTGCAGAAGTCTCCGCTTCCCTTTCACCGGTTGCAAAACTGAATGTTCCTCATTTTGTTTCATGGGCAGACATTGAACGGGATTTGTCGGCCTGGCGTGGCAACCATCTTCAGGATGACGCACTCGCAGCAGTATTTGAACAGGAGCAACGGGTCCTTGCCACCGAAGATGAGGATCTGATTCGCACATGGCGTTCTCTGCAGACCTCGGACCATTTCTATTACATGTGTACCAAGTGGTTCGCGGACGGCGACGTTCACAAATATTTCAACCCATACAGCAGTCCCTACGATGCATACATAAATTATCAGAATGTTCTTGCTGATTTTGAGACAACGCTCAATCGCTAATGTGAAATCGAGGCACCCCGGGTGTCTTGGAGGAGTAACATCATGAAATACCTGTTCGAAGTAAGCTGGGAAGTATGCAACATGGTGGGCGGAATTCACACCGTAATCCGTTCTAAGGCCACACAGGCCGTGAACGATTATGGAGACAACTACTTCCTTCTGGGACCGATGCTCGAAAATAACGCAGATTTTGAGGAATCCGACGATGACGCCTATCGCGCGCTCCGCCCGATGCTTGAAGAAAAAGGTCTTATATGCAAATTGGGGCGCTGGAAAACCGAGGGACACCCCCGTGTTATCCTGGTGCACTTCAAGGACAGATACGATTCAGGAAAACTGTTATACCAATATTGGCAGCGCTTTGGTGTCAATTCTATGGGCAGCAAATGGGACTATATTGAACCGGTTATTTTTGCGACCGCCTGTGGTGAAGTAATTGAAACAATCCATGAAACACTCCTGACCTCGGAAGATACCGCAGCAGCCCACTTTCATGAATGGATGAGTGGCGCAGGATTGCTGCATCTTAAAAAAACAACGCCAGAAATTGGCACTGTATTCACTACCCACGCAACAGTTTTGGGTCGGGCTATGTGCGGAGCAGGAATTGATATCTACTCTGCCGATGTTGATGTTGACCCTGCCCGGGAGGCTTCCAACTATGGCGTATCTGCCAAAGCATCCCTTGAAGGTGTGTGCGCGAGAGAAGCGGATATTTTCACGACCGTCAGTAATGTGACAGCGGACGAATCCCTGAAAATGATTGGCGTTCGCCCCCATTACCTGGTGTACAACGGCATCAGCACGGAGGCACTTGGAACGCTGCAATCAATCCGTCACAACGTGGCTGAAACCCGACAGAAAGTTTTTTCGCTGGCGTCAACCTTTCTTGGCTGCCAGTTGCCGGAAAATACCAGGTTATGGGTGACAGCAGGTCGTTACGAATATCACAACAAAGGGTACGATGTCGTGCTGGAAAGTCTTGCCCGGCTGAACAGCGAACTTCGAGAAAATCACGACGCGCCCACAGTTGTATCGTGGTTTCTCATTGCCAGCGGAAATGACGGACTGAAAGAAAGCTTCCGGGCACGCCTGGCGGGAGCTCCTATGGATGAAGAAGATGAGCCGGGGATATTGACCCATGACCTCTTCAACGAACAATACGACGCCATCGTACAGACCTGCCATCGTCTGGGGCTTAACAACAATTCATCAAGCAAGGTGAAGGTTATTTTTTCGCCGCTGTATATCAACAAGGAAGATGGATTGTTCAATACAAATTATTATCAGTTACTCTCTTCATTTGACCTTGGTGTTTTTCCCTCCAGCTATGAGCCATGGGGATACACTCCCATGGAAAGTATCGCCGTTGGCGTGCCAACTATCACCAGTGATGTCGCGGGATTCGGTCGCTGGGTACGGGAACTGAATATTTCAGTCGGCGACGCCGTGCACGTAATTGAGCGTGCAAACAAATCTTTCGATTCGATTTGTGATTCTCTTTTCAGCGTTCTCAATCAAATGGTATTCACTCACGATTCCGACGTAGAATCCATGCGGTTGCAGGCGCGCAAGATTGCCGACTCGGCGTGTTGGTCCTCCTTTTACCGCAATTACCAGAAAAGCTACATCGCAGCGAGCATCATTGCAGAAAAACGTTTGAACTCCCTCGATACCAGCGCATTTTCAGACGAGCTCTTTATCGCATTCAAAGGTGCGGAAGGTCCTGGACCGCACTACCGACGATTGACGGTTGCGCCTCAGTTGCCCGAGCCTTTCAGCAAACTGGGCAAGCTGGCCAACAACCTCTGGTGGGCATGGCATCCGGAGGCCTGCGAGCTGTTTGAGCATCTCGATCCGTATCTGTGGAACGAAGTAGAATCAAATCCAGTGCAATTTCTGGAACGGATTCACCCCAGTGTTCTTGAAGAAAAAGTAAACGATCCCGTGTATCTGAAGAAGTATAACCGCCTGATCGATTCTTTCGAAAGCTATCTGGCCGCTCCGGGCCGACAATACGACACCGGGGGAGCATTAAGTATCACGCATCCGATTGCCTACTTCTCGATGGAGTTCTGCATTCACGAATGCTTACCCATTTACTCCGGTGGTCTGGGTGTACTTTCCGGAGACCATATGAAGTCGGCGTCCGACTTGAATCTGCCACTTATCGGTATCGGGTTCTTTTATAAGCAGGGATATTTCCAGCAGCAAATTGATATTAACGGTATGCAGGTGGAACATTATCCGGTGATGGACCCCTCGGGGCTTCCGATACAAGCCGTTCGGGACAGTAATAATCAGGAAGTGCGGATTATTGTACCGCTGGCAGGCCGAGACGTCACTGCTAAAGTATGGCAGGTCCAGGTGGGAAGAATCAATCTATATCTTCTGGATACCGACGTGGAGGAAAACCACCCCGATGACCGCCGAATATCATCCAAGCTTTACGGTGGCGGGAAACAGATGCGCATTGAACAGGAGATCATTCTCGGAATGGGCGGCGTAAAGCTTATTGAAGATAAACTGGGGTTGAAGCCGCAAGTCTATCATCTCAATGAAGGGCATTGCGGTTTTCTTTTATTCGAACGCATCGAACGTCTGATGAAAGAAGGACTCAGCTTTCAGGAAGCACGCGAAATGGTCAAGGCATCATCGGTGTTTACCACCCATACGCCGGTCCCTGCCGGCAATGAAACGTTTGACGTGGATTTGATGCACAAATATTTTTCGGATATACCCGCAAGGCTGTCAATTACGTTTGATCAATTGATGGAGATGGGATTTTCCAAACCTGGTGAGAAAAATCGCGCCTTCTCAATGACTGTTCTCGCGCTGAAGCTTTCGAGCAGAGCCAACGGTGTATCCAAACTGCATGGTAAAGTTTGCCGAGAAATGTGGCAGGATGTCTGGAAGGAACTGGACCAGGACGAAGTACCAATTACTTCCATCACCAACGGTATTCATATCACCTCATGGATTGGTGAAGACGTGAAAAGATTGCTGGATCAATATCTGGACATCAATTGGGATGATAATCAGGACGATCCCATTGTATGGATGGGCATCGACAAGGTTCCTGATGAAATACTGTGGTACGAACATCGTTCACAGAAAAAAAGGTTGATTGAGCAGCTCAAGGAAAAATTGTACACCGATTATAGCCGCCGTGGTGAAACCCCAACTTTCATCAAAGAATCCATTGAGGGCTTGAACCCGGATGCGCTTACCATTGGATTTGCGAGGCGTTTTGCAACGTACAAGCGGGGTACATTGCTTTTCAAACACCGGGATGCTCTGGCAAACCTG
Organism: Polyangia bacterium; assembly: GCA_050287845.1. Classification (GTDB taxonomy): domain Bacteria; phylum Myxococcota_A; class Polyangia; order JAAYKL01; family JAAYKL01; genus JAFGXQ01. The sequence continues at coordinate 235,710 of JBNKCR010000098.1, read as the reverse complement.
CTGAGCAACCCCGAAAAGCCAATCCAGATTTTGTTTGCAGGAAAAGCGCATCCTGCAGACGCGCAGGGCAAGGAGTTAATAAAAAAAATTATTGACGAGTCCCATACACCAGAATTTAAAGGCAAGATCTTCTACCTTGAAAATTACAATATGAAGTTGGGGCGTTTGCTTACTCAGGGTGTGGATGTGTGGTTGAACACTCCCGTTCGCCCACACGAAGCCAGTGGCACCAGCGGAATGAAAGTGGTACCGAATGGTGGAATCAACTGCTCCATTCTCGACGGTTGGTGGGATGAAGGATATGACGACGACGTCGGCTATGCTATCAATTGCACCGCGACACCGATTGATAGAAACCATCAGGACGAAATGGATAACAACGCGCTTTTCAATATTCTGATGAATGAAATCGCGCCGGAATATTATGATCGGGATAAGCAGAATATCCCTTCGTCATGGGTTGCGAGGATGAAAGCCGCATATAAAAAACTGGTTCCAGTGTTTTCAACCATGCGCATGGTCGACGAATATCATACGCGACTTTATATCCCAACGGCACTGAGAGCCAATCAGCTTCGAAGCGATAATTACAATGGCATTGCTGTACTGACGGACTGGAAACGAAGCATCAAAGCACGATTTTCAACTGTTCAGATTGATCATGTTAAAATCAAAGGACTGGATGGAGACATGCTACCCGCCAACACACCGCTGGAAGTTGAAATGAATGTGATCCCCGGTAAAATGAAAAAGGAGGAGCTGAGAGCGGAGCTGATCATCGGCCAGGACGCCGGTGAACGTTTTGCAGACGAACCAAGAACCATTTCGATGCATCCAATCGAATCTCCAGATCCCACGGTATTCAGGTATTCACTTTCTCATCAGCTTGATTTCAGCGGAACGTTCCGATACGCGTTGAGGGTTGTTCCCACGCATCCACTTCTGACCTGTACGCAGGAGACAGGTTTGGTTATCTGGACATAACCCCCTTTCTTTCTTGCACGTGCTCAGTGGGGGGGTACTCAGAAAACAATTGCATTGATTCCTTTTTCTCCGGTAGAGTTAGCCAGCGAATACAGTAAAAAACAGCTGCGAGTTCGCATGGTCAGCGACTTCAGATATTGTTGACTGTTGAGAATTGTATGAGTCCTGGTATGGGGGAGAAATAATGAACTCCAATCGAATCATTTTATTGGTCGAGGATGACGAAACAATCCGGACATCAGCGGGAATGTATCTCGAAGACAACGATTTCATCGTTCACCAGACGGAGAACGGAAGTGCCGCCTTGGACATCCTCACCAGGATAAAGCCGGATGTCATTGTAACGGATATCCGGATGCCGGTGATGGACGGCTTTGAACTGATAGAAAAAATCGGTGTCAGTTACCCTTCGCTGCCGATTATTGTCATGAGCGGCACCGGAGATCTTTCGGACGTCGTGAAGGCACTGCGCTTTGGCGTCTGGGATTTTATTCTCAAACCGATCGCTGACATGAACATACTGATGCATTCAATCAATAAAAGCATCGAAAAATCAATGCTTATTGAAGAAAACAAGCGACATCGGCGTAATCTGGAGGTTGCCAACAAAGAATTGGAATCTTTCAATTATTCCATTTCCCACGACTTGCGAAGTCCTCTTCACGCCATAGATGCATTCAGTGAGATGCTACAGGAAGACTGTTCCGATATTCTTCCAGCAGAAAGTCTCGATCACCTGAGCAGAATCCGGACCGCGACCAAGCGAATGAATACCATGATTGAGGATCTTCTCACGTTGTCGAGATTATCGAGAAAACCGCTAGAAAAAACACAGATTGACCTTTCAAAAATCGCCAGAAGAATTGTTGAAAATTTGAGAGTGGAATTTCCGGACCAGAATCCGATGGTACATATTGAAGATGGACTGACGGTTAAAGCCGATCCGGGACTGACAGAGCACATTCTGGAAAACCTGATTGGAAATGCCTGGAAATATTCAAGCAAAAAGGAAACTTCGGTGATTTCTATGGGGCGTCGCGAAACAGATCGCGGAGAGGCTATTTTTATCCGGGACAACGGCGCCGGTTTTGATATGAAAAGCTATCATCGGCTCTTTGGTGTATTTCAACGCCTCCACCTCGAAAAAGAATTCAAAGGAACAGGCGTTGGTCTTGCAACGGTGAAGCGCATCATTCAGCGTCATGGTGGGACTATCTGGGCTGAGTCGGAAGTAGACCGTGGCGCAACTTTCTATTTCACAATCTCCGGAGACTCAGACTGAGGTTGAAGTGCAAAGAGCGGGCAACCTTGCGCCTTACAACCACTTTTTTCGATTGACATAACGTGCCACGCCAATGCCCAGAACCACTGTGGCGGCTCCGAGCAGAAAGACAATCACACAAATCAGAATTCTTTTTTGTACGCTGCCATCATCGGTGGCAAACAGCATCTGCGCTTGATCCCGGCCCATTTGCTGTGGCGCATCGACAGCTCTCAGTCCATACACCAAAACACTAATGTTATTCTCGCTGACATCAGACACTGCGCCGCTTACCAGTTTTTTCACTTCTTTCTTTTCAACCCGAGAAGGGTTCTCCGAGATCAGGACAACGGACGCGCTGGACGGCGTCTGTTTTCCTCTCCAGAGCGCCCCTGGATTTAACGATAAATGAACGCGAGCCCCGGAGATGGAAGGAATCGATTTTAAAGTTGTCTCCAGCGCACGTTCGAGTTCTCGCTGCTGGATACGGCTTTCCTCTTCATACGAAGGAAAAAAAGATGTCCGTGGGGAGCGACGTAAATCAAAATTGTTGTCCTGTGCAAAAATAGATACGGAAAACAAAAAAATAACGCAAGGAACGGTAAAAGAACCAAACCTCCTATGACCGTGCTGAATATACATCTCTGTGGAAAACAAAACTCATTAATAGATTTCGAAATACCACGAAGTAGCGGTACGAGCCTGGTTTGACGATGGAAAGTTGATGCCGCGCACTTTTTTCTGGATACAGTTTTTCATCTTTGGACTTCCCTGTTGCACGGATACCCCCATGACACGCCCATCACCGGCCACCGCGATATTCATATCCACACGTTTCACGGATTCTCCGGCGATACAGGGAATAAATTTTCGGACGTTTCTACGCATAATCCCATTTATATCTTCAGAAGTAAGTCGACGCCCCCCCGATGAACTCAAATCTCCAAGGGCAACGCCCATATTCATCGCTTCCTCGTAACTCATTCCGTTGGCAAATTCTCTGCTACCTCCCCCCCCGCCGCTGCTACTGCGCCGTTTACTTTTACCGCCACTGCGAGTTCCGTTTCGCCCTTTACCGCCACCAGCATTCATTTTTGACCCCATCTTAATCTGGATTTCGCCGCTATCAAATGCGCTCACCATCTCATCCGGGCCCAGTTGTTTCTCTCGCCGCATGGTGCGCGTCAAAAAATAGCCGCCGACAAGTAACCCGATCAACCCCAGAACACCTGCCGCGACCACCAGTTTGAACACCATTCCGCGCGATTCCGCCTTTTCTGTTTTCTTCAACGCCGCCTGTTCGTCCTGCTGCTGCTTTTTCAGACGATATTTCTCCAGATACGCATCGAAGTCCCCCCAGGCGCGAACCTGCTTTCGCTCTCCGGTATCCATATTAGTTAGCATATGGGTGCCCAATACCTCGCCAAGCATAATCATTTGAATCAGTTCCCGATCGTTGAACGGCCCATGATCGAATTTATCTTTCTGAACCATCCACCGGGCGGAATCATTCTGTGCCGTTCGAGCCAGTATTGCCCCCATATCGATGGTGGACGCTCTGTCATTCGAGACGTTGGCGGTGGGAGGAGGAGGTAAATCGGAAGCATCCAACATCCCACCTCTGCCGGGGGAATCATTGTCGCCATCACTGGCATCAAATTCAACATCAATATCGATTCCAAGATCATCGTCCACTGCCCCAGGCGGTGCGATCGATGTTTTCGTGGTGGCTGCCAGTTGCTTGATTGCCTGCTTTACCTCAAGAGCAGACTTTAAGCGCTGTTTCGGGTCAGCGGCCATGCACCTGGCAATAATGCTGTCCGCCTCAGCAGAAAATCCCAGTTTACTGGGTGCAATCAGAGGTCGCTGTGGCGTGCGTCCGGTAATCAGACTGTAGAACAATGCACCGAGCGAAAAGATGTCCGCCCTATATGAAACCGTTTTCGGCGCCTTCAGCGCTTCCGGAGACCAATATGCAGCTTCCATTTTTGTGCGGCCAGCATAATCGGTCTTGTTGATTCTTATGGTGGACAACGGCCAGTCATGGACCTTCACACGCCCCGCATTGTTCACCATAATGCTATGCGGGTTCAATGCGCCGTGATAACAGCCATTTTCATGGGCGTGACTCAAGGCGTTGCATACGTGACCAATAATGTTGTACGCGCCTTTGAACGAGAATCGTTTTTCATCGTCAGTTCGCTTCTTCAGAAGCGACTGTAAATTTTGCCCATCTACCCACTCTGCTGCGATAAATACGAAATCATCTTTGATTCCCATACCATAGGTCGCACGAATATTTCGATGGGACAGCGTTGATGTCTGCTGCATCCGCGCCTTGAGATGGTCAAGAAATCCATTGTTAAGAAGCGACAGAGGAATCGCCCTGACGGCAACTATCTTTTTTGTGGCATTATCCCTTGCCTTATAAAGTTGCCCCATGTCGCCCTGGTTTGCCAACTCATCTATCACAAATCTGTCGCCGAGGATGGTCCCCTTAGAAATTTTCTGTTGCATGTTTAACCCACTTGTTATGCAGAAAATGTGTGTATAATTTTCTCGATTATTATCCGGTTACCACTGAAATGGCAACAAAATGCAAAGCAACCGAAAGGTAACACGCTAAAATAATTGGTTTTTTTTTGCAACTATCATAAAGCAGGCACCTACCTATATTTTGGAACGGTTATTGCTGATATTCATTAAGGGTAAAGTCAGGCCGATCTCATCGGAGATACCTGGTTTTACTGGAATTTTTTCGCTCGCAGAAAGTCTATTCACACAAGGGATGCAAGTTAATTGATAAAAAGGGAGCTATATTCATGAAAACATATAATTTTAGAAGATATTTCTTTACGTCAGTCGCGCTTTCAATCTTCATGTTCGCCAGTCTGAACGCCGCCGCTGTGAATTTCAGCCCGGATGAAAAGGAGAAATTGAAAGCTGGACAAACCATTCGAAAGCCGCTTGCCAGTTCGGGCCAAAAGGGGTTTTACGGCGGATCAGGGTATACATTAATAGATGCCCCGGTTGATGTGGTCTGGCAGGCAATACAGGACTTTGAATCGTACCACAGAGTATTTGACGCCACAGCAGATGTACGACAGGTAGCGCGTAAAGGCAACATATCGATGATTCGTTATCAGATGGGGTACAAGATGATAAACTTGGAATACTACCTCGAAGTGAATCTGGATGAGGTCAATCATACGATGTCTTTTTCGCTACTCGAGGACAAACCCCATGATATTGACATGGCCCGTGGATATTGGAAACTGTTTGCTCAGCCGGGTAATCGCACATTGGTCGCGTATGTGGTTTCGGCCAAAGTACCGATGGGCGTGATAAATCTTTTAAGCGAAAGCACAAATAGAGCTGTTGAACGCAACCTGATTGGCGCACCCCACGACATCAAAAAATGGTTGGCAACGGCATCCGGTAAAAAATATTTTACCCGAACAGCAAGAAAATAGCTCTCTCGCTGTTCAATTTTGCATCTCCCTGCATCAGGTGGGCTCAGTACTGGGCCCACCTTTTTTTGTGCCCGCGCTTCTTTCTTCATATATTCTCTGCAGTGCAGGTGCTGAAAGGAAAGCAAAAAATGACCCAAAAACATTATCTGAAAACAGGTGGCAGTTTATTTTTTGAAGGTCAGCTGTTACATATCGGCGCGCTGGTTGTATTGCTTGGCGCTGCGCATTTCATTTCGCAGTCTCCTGATTTTGTCCACGGCGAATTGTGGAGAATCAATAGCCGGACCTGGTTTTTTCTTTCACTCCTTATCCCAATCATTCATCAGGTGTATGTGTGGGTCTGCTGGCGTTGGGAATTGCATTGGCAACTACTTTCCCGAATACTGGGTCAGCGTAGTTTTAAAATTTACAGCATATTATTTTCTTTTATCGGAGTTGCAAGAGTTGGAGTGGTCCTTATGCTTGCCATTTCAAATACGGGTACATTTAACCATAATACTACATTTTTGAAGACTGCTGCAGTACTTGTGCTGTTGCCAGCGCTATATCTTTTTTATTCGGTGAAGCGTTACTTCACAGCAACGCGTGCGTTCGGCGCAGACCATTTCGATGAAGCCTATCGCACAAGATCTTTTGAAAAGAGAGGTATTTTTCGCTTTACTCGCAATGGAATGTACATCTACGGTTTTCTGATTTTTTGGGTGCCGGGACTCTGGTTTGCTTCGTCTGCAGCGCTGGCAGCGGCGTTATTCAATCACATTTATATCTGGGTGCACTATTTTGCCACAGAAAAACCCGACATGAGACATATTTACAAATAGAAGTTTGCGCTGATCTCACACTACCAAATCTTATTAAGACCCCGAACGCCCAAAAAGTAGACAAAAAAATCTCCTTTCTTTCAATTTATCACAGATCATTTTTTTTAATAATCCGGTACAAAAAAATATAAGCAATGTCCCCGCGCACTTGCACGATTTGTTGGCAATAACAGTTTGAAGCGACTTGAAATGCAATGGAATAAATTGTACTGTGCACGCCATAAGAAATTTTGTGACGAACTGAATCGCTCAGTGTGACGGGGAGAATCGTCCATGTTGAATAGAAAGTTACAATTGAACAGCGACGACATCGTCTGGGGTCTTGTGAATCGAGATAAAAATGCTATCGGTGAATTCTGGTATACGTACTATGATAAAATTTATCCGATTTGCGCCTATATTCTTGGCGAGCGCCCTGATGCACACGATATGACCGTGGAAATCCTTCTGGATTTCATAGAAAATCGGGCGAAAACAATTGCTTCATCAAAAGCAGTTTACTCATTTTTAAGACAAACAGCAGTGCGGCGCTCAATCCGATATAAAAATCGACAGGAAAAGTCGACACAAATAGAGACAGAAAATCACGAGGATAAAGGGATTGACCCCGAATCCGCTGCGGAGTTAAATCGCCTGAAACCATTATTGCACCGGTGCATGAAAAAGTTGACGCCGAAAACCCAGGCATCATTGTGGTTGAAGTTCAGCAGAAAAATTTCCAATGAACAGATAGGAGAGATTGTCGGTGGTTCAAAATCGTATATTGGGAGGTTGCTGAAACAGGGACAGAAGCAACTGAAGCAATGTGTTCTGAATCAACTGCAATCCAGTGCTACCGGGAACCATCCGTCCATGTCCTTCAATCCTATTGATAGCAGTGCTGTCAGTTCAGATACGGTTCGAAGCCTTCTTGATAACGGGCATGTTCGCCTGCAGGATGATTGTGGATTTCATCTCGATGCAACGGACGACATTTCTCTCAAACGCTCAGAATCCCATTTGCTGAGCTGTTCGTTGTGTCGAAGGATGTTGCTGTACCTTCACGACTTTGATCTTCAGACTCAGACATTATTGGCGGAGGAAGAACCTGTCCGGATGTCCCGCCCCCCCGGAGCTGGCAACTGGAAATGGATTGCCACCGCAGCAGGTCTGCTGGTGATGCTGGGGTCCATTTTTCTTTTCCGGACTACACCGGAGGAGTCTGTTCCGTCTTCGGAAGCGCTCTCACCCAAAGGACACTATGGAAAACACGCAGATCAGTTTTTTATGGCAATTGAACGGGGACAAACCCGATTTACAGCCCGTCCGCTTGATGAATTGATGACAAACGATCGATTGGGATTCTTCTACACTGCAGATGCTCCAGGGTACCTGACTATCGTCAGTCTGGACGACAATGCTGTTGCAACACTGCTATATCCGGTGAATGAGACATCAAGCGCACCCATTGCCGCAGGAGAACAGATACCCATAGTAGACGGTGCTGTGGTTGGAGACGGCGTTGGTTGCGAATGGATAGTTGCCGTGTTCTCAGATAAACCACTAATAAGTCAAGATGTAAAAGATGCGATTTTCAATTCAGCAGTTCAGCATACAGATTCAGAATGCGGTCTGTTGCTTGATGTACCTGAGGCCAGAACGGTGTTGATTCTGCCGATGAAGCGATAGAAATGCACGGTATGCCTATTCGTATGACAGTTCAAGTTGTTCTCGGCGTGTTTTCGATATTGCTTTTTGCCGCGCCTTCTACTGCAATTACCATTCGGTATGCACTTATCGTTGGAAACAACGATGGCGTTGACGACGACGGGACCCAGCCCTTCACCCCTCTCCAACACGCGGAGAAAGAGGCGAGGACGCTGCGGGACAAACTGGTTGAATTCTCCCAGTTTGATTCGTCGGAATCCCGAACCCGCGTGCTGACCGGTGCAACACGCACGGATGTTCTATCGGCCATCCAGTCACTCAGACGACGGCGGGAAGCGGATCTTAAATTGCTGGGGAAGGTGGATACGCTGTTTTTATTCTATTTCACCGGACATGGTTTAGAGGGAAAATTGCTTTTAAGAGATGGCCCGTTTTCCGGGGATGAAATCGGTAAAATTTTTTCTGAAATGAATGCGGATTTCTCGATTGGTGTCTTCGACTCGTGCTACTCTGGGAGCTTGGACGAGACAACGCTGCACGCAAAAGGAATTCGCCCTGCCCCAGGACTGAACCTGTTCAACGAACTCCCCGAGGAAGTGCTCTCCGCAGAGGGACGAATATGGTATGTATCCAGTGGCAGCAACCAGGAAAGCTTTGAAGATGAACGTCTGGGTGGCGTATTTACCCATTTCTTTATTAAAGCACTGGAGCAGGCAGAAGTCAGTGGACCAGGCATTACTCTTGAAAACATCTGGCAGTACGCCCGTTCCCACACCGTTGAATATACTGCACGCAGAAAAAAAAATCAGGTTCCCGAGCAGTACATTTCAAACTTACGCTCCAACGCGCCCATCTATTTCAGCTTTCTCAGCAGACGCTCGGCCAGCCTGGAATTGTCTAAGGGCCTCTCCGGGAAATTTGCGCTGGCGTATAAAACAGGAAACTACACCCAGATATTTGAAAAAAAAACAGGCAAAAAAAAGACGCTGCCTGTATATCCTGGAATTGCCAGGCTTATTTTTACCAACCGTGACAACCAGGTAGCTACCAGTACGGTGACATTGAAAGCTGGTGAAAAACTTGTTCTTCGCACAATATACGATATTGCGCCGTTGCCCGCGCCAGGAGAACATTATGAATCATTGATGGAAAAAGGCGCCGGGGCAGACCTGAATTTTACTGCCATGCGTGTCAAGGCCGGATTGTCTCTCCTCACCGGCATCGGATACAGTTACGGAATAGCGAACTCACGAATTCTGTTTGCGCGGAATAACGTGTTTTTTCCACTGCGATTTGACATTGGACACCTGTTTGTCTCCACCCAGTTTCAATACGGGTACGATAGCCGGGAATATCCTGCGTGGCGTCACCAGGTGCATGAGACTGGTGCGCGGGTCGGTGCGGGATACGCTTTTATTTTACCCCGTTCCCGTCTGGGGGTTGGCGCGGCGTTCAGTGGCGCATATATGATTCAGTTATACGACGACGGTCAGCGGCGCTCCTGCGGCCGTTATCGGCCTTTGATTGAAACAAATCTGTTATTCAATATCAGTCGTCTCGTTCATATGGCAATTATCGCTGACGTGGGCGGTTCCTATAGTTGCGGAGTAGGTGCGGAGTCCAGCAACATATGGCGTCTTTCCGCATCGGTGGAAACAGCTTTGTATTTTCGGTTGAATTGAAAGGTAAAATCGAAGATGAATTCAATTTCACGAACCACAGCAACCATATTATCAGTTCTCTTTTATATTTTCACTTCTTCGTGCACTGCAATTGAGCACGCGGCAGATTGTGTGGAACAATCGGATTGCATCCATTCATCTGAGATATGTCACAATGGAATTTGCGTGAGCCGAAACGGTCTCACGGAACAAACGACCGAAACCGAGTCACAAGTTGAAAATGAGTCGTTCACCCCAACAGCAGTCGACAATACAGGTATTGTTGATTCTGAAAAAAGTACCGATGCTCCGGTGGACACACAAGCGGACACCGGCGGAGAATCTCCCCCGTCCACTGCCGGGGATACTGCAACACAGATTTCTGCCACCGAGTCTGACTCCGGCGATCCGGATGAGAGCGACACCATGTTATTCTCCGTTCCGACCGACGAAAGCGAGCCCCCCCCATCAGATGCGGGTAAAGACAATCCCGCTTATTCGGATTCGGAAAATGACACAGCAGACACAAATGGATTTGTGGAGACCGGCGAAAACGGTAATTCTGAAACGGACAGTATTCCTGACAGCGCCACAGTGACCGATTCGAATTCAGTCTCCGATGCGGATACCGACACCGATACCGGCACAGGTACAATAACCGACATCGATAATCCAACAGATTTCAGTACCGACGGGTGGCAAGACACTGATGTTGATCCAGGCACCGCATCAGATTCGGAAACAACTACTGATTCTGACCCCGGGTCAACCTCGGCGGATACAGAATCAGAATTGATATCAGAGACACTATTGGCGGTTTCTGATACTCATATCCGCGCCGACTTGAACTCTCGCATGGACGATAATTATGGATGCGATCGAAAAATGACCGTGGCCAGAGGAAGAGACGATCTGGGTGCTGCAGGGGCGACAGAGGCGTTCATTCGGTTTGAAATTCCTGAAAACAGTCGGCCCGTTGATAACGCGAGTCTGGAGCTGACTGTAAATTATTTGGAACGTCACGCCCCGGTTACTGCAATGACACTGGGCGTATTCCGAATTGTTCCATCAGATGCCAACCGGACCCCCTGGGAGGAAGGCAATGGTTCGGAAACCGGCAATTGGCCTGATGGCTGTGTATTTGTAGACGGAGCAATGGGGGTCACATGGGAAGGAGGCACAGAAATAAACGCTGCCAGGCCAGATATTTCACAATACGAATACGCCAGCTATCCCATTGAAGCCACCGACTATCTTGAGTTTGGCGATACGATTGAACTGGATGTCACGGCGCTGGTAAACGAATGGATAAACAGCGACCCCGACAAAAATCAGGGACTGGCAATTCTGGTCACTGACCGTGGAGAATCGTTTCATGCCATTGAATTCGGCACCCGGGAAGGGGAAACACACATATATTTCAATGCCAAAGACAATCGGGACCTGCCCAGAATACAGGGACCCCGGCTTCGCCTGGAAAGATGGCAATAACCATCGAAATCTGATACGCACACTTCCATTTCCCGACACAAAAGGTAAACGCGAACGTTGCAAAAAATGACGAATTGAAACGCGCAAGGGTGTGCCAGCTGTGCACAGAAGCAGATGGTGTGCCATTGTGCGAACGACAGCGGTTTCAGTCATTGGCTTTTTACAACATTAGCGTATACACTGCTATCATGACTGGTAAGTTTTCTCGACTTGTAAAAATTGGTGTTTTGACCACGGGTATTGCCGGACGGCATCTGGGAACAAAACTCTCGGGCGCATTGAAAAAGCAGGAACAGAAAGAACAGCATCTGCAGGAAAGTTACCGAAAATCAGGTGAACGCATTGCCAGAACACTGGCGGACCTCAAGGGGCCGGTAATGAAATTTGGTCAGATGGCATCGATTCAATCAGGTTTTCTGCCAACGGCACTGACCAGTCCTCTTGCCATGTTGCGCAAGAATGCAGCGCCGGAACCGTTTGACGTGGTTCAAAGGCAAATCGAATCCGAGTTCGACGCGCCACTGGACCGTCTGTTTTCCGTTTTCGATCCGGAACCGTTTGCCGCAGCCTCGGTTGGCCAGGTCCACCGAGCAATCACATTGGACAGCCAGACAGTGGCTGTGAAAGTTCAATATCCTGACATCTCCGATTTTGTGGATGCCGATGTCTCCTCATTGCGCATGGTGCTGAAAACCATGGGCATCGCCAGTGGTCAGAACATTGCCCTTTCGAAAGTGGCAGAGGAGTTCAGAGAAAGTCTCGACAAAGAACTGGACTACACCCGGGAAGCAATCAACCAGCAATATCTCGGCAATTTTCACCAGAGCCGCCACCCCTATATCGTGATTCCCCGGGTCATCCCGGAACTGTCTGGCAAACGGGTGCTGACGACGACCATGGCAGCGGGCGATACGCTGGAGCAGGCGACTCAATACCCGGACGATATAAGAAATCTGATTGGTGAGAGACTGCTTCGAATCTTGTATGAACAAATTTTTTTTGCGGCGATGCTGCATGGGGATCCCAACCCATCGAACTATGCATTCACCGACGACGGCAAAATTATTCTCTACGATTTTGGCTGCGTCAAAACTTTCGATGAAATGGAGCGCAGCTCAATATCTGCCCTGCTCAAGGGATTTCTGAATTCCGATCCGCAGTTCGTCACCCGGGGACTGGAGGGGATTGGCGCAGTGAGGACCAATGGAAGACCCCTGGACGATAACTTTTTCAAGCTGATTTTTGAACTGCTCGAAGAACCGCTCAATCCCTCTCACCCATTTGACGTGGCCAAATCGGACGTCCATCGCAAAGCTCTGGGGTACATGCCTGGAATCAGTAAATACCGCAAGAGTCTCACCATTCCCCATAAGCTCATCCTGTTGCAACGGGTGAATCTGGGATGCTACGGCAATCTGCGAAAACTGAAAGCGCAGGTGAACATTCGTCAAATTCTGGAAGAAACACTGCAGAACGTGTACTGACGACTGAATGGAGGTAGGGATGGCCGTCAGAATGTTACGGTCATTCCTCCCATGGTGGGGAGCACCCGGGCTTTTCCGGCTTTTTTATCCTTCAGTCCGAGCACAATAAGCACCGCCCCCGCTGCCATGGCCGCCCCACCGACCGCCAATCCAGTGATGGTCATTGCCCGGTTCAATGGCAGGGTGTTGTCATTATAATCTTTGATTTTATTTTTCTGGGGTTGAATCGCCGGATTCCAACCACTGGCTTCCTCGTCGTCTTTGGCTCCCTTGATTAAAAAGGCAACCCCCACACCGGCAAACACTATACCCGCACCACCGGTAATAATCCCGGCCAACAGCTTTCGCGGCATTTTTCCGGCGTTTCGCGTATCGGCTGTCATGACACCCTCATCGGCGATGCCGGCGTCTTCGGTATCGGCGTCCGTTGTCTCAGGAGCGGGAGCCGTCGGCGTCGCATCGATAACCGTGGTCATCCCGCCAGCAAATTTAATCCCCTTGTCGTAAATGACCTCTTCATTCATGGTTACCTGCACCTGATGCGGTCCGGCGGCCACGCGCACCACGCCCTCCAGAGGAGCAGTGCCGCGAATATATCCGTCAATCACAAGTGACGCCCCCTCTTCCGCCCTGAAATCAATGACGCCCACCAGCAGACGGAGGCGTTCAATCTCTTTGAGCACTTCATCCTTTTTGGCCACAGCGACATCGTCCCCGCCCGCCACCAGATATGTTTCAAAGGCTTCCAGTGCCAGGCCGTAACGTTGCGCAGCGGCTTCGGATTGCCCGATATTGTAATACATTTTCCACGATGATTTGTGCTTCATCGCCGTTCTGAAACGATTGGCCGCCTCCACATACTGCCCCGATTCAAAAAGCGCAATGCCCGCCTGAAACTCCGCCATTGCGAGTTCCTCCGCGCTCTGCCCACCCGTCTCTGCTTCGCTTTCCTGAGCGACCACTGCGTTCCCGCCTAGAATAACGCAACAGAGCAGCGCCCACTTGGCCCAAATCACTGTGTTTTTTTTCATATCAATCCTCTCAGCCGAAATTACCCATTCTCGCCGATTGAGAAACAAAGGTTCAGTAAATTTGTGGTGTTATTGTATCTCGTTTTCAGAAAAACGCATCATTTTAATGTATTTCTTTGTCAGCCAACCGGGAGGAATCAGTCTTCTTCCTGGGCAACCATCTCTCTTCGGTAGTGGTCAAGCAATGTCCCTTTGGAGACCAGTCCATGAAAGATACCGTCTTCCACCACAGGCAGACTGAAGACACCGGTTTCATCCATCAGGTTAATCACGTCCATCAGTTCCGTATCAGGTGAAACTTCGGTCAGTATTGATGTCATGAAGGATTCAACCAGTACTGTTTCGTACATAATGCGATCAAACATATATGGTTTCGCCGCATCCAGTGTGACCATGCCCAGGTATGTCCCGTCGCTTTCAGATAACACCGGAAAGAAATTTCTGGTGGACTTTTTGGCCAGCTCCACAAATTCACCGAGGGTCATAGTGGGAAAAATGGAAATGCAGTCTTTTTCGATAAGTTCTTCCAACCGGATTTCAGTCAGGACCCGGGCGTCGGTCCGATGTCGCAGCATCATCCCTTTCTGAAAGAGTTCCCGGTGATAAATCGAATCGGGCTCCATGAAGTTGCTGAGGGTTACCGATAATACGGAAACCAGCACCACAGGTAAAAGGACATTATAACTGGCCGTAATTTCGAGAATCAGAAATATGCCGGTCAGGGGGGCCTGCAGGATGGAACTGATAACCCCCGCCATGCCAAGCAGGGCGAAAAAGCCGTATTCGGAAAGACCCGCACCGGGAAACACCATCTCAGCGATGTGGGCAAAGAGCAACCCGGTCATTGCACCGACCACCAGGGACGGCGCAAATATCCCCCCGACGCCCCCCGCGCCGGCGGTGACCGCACTGGCGACCATTTTCATGAGGATAACGGTAGCCAGAATGTATATCGGCGCGCTGTAAGTGCTGTTGAGCATTCGGCTTACGGCGCCATATCCTTCGCCCGCCACATCGGGAAATGCGATGGCAATGCTTCCCACAAAGAGTCCACCCAGTATCGCTCTCAACCAGAAAGAGCGGATACGGACCTCCATCTGTTGAGACATCCATCGAAACAAACGAAAAAAAATCACCGCCACCATGGCGGTAAAGAATGCCAACGCCACGGATGCCAGGATATCCGCATGAGAGAAGTGAAACGTACGGTGGGAAAAAACAATCTCACTCCCCCGGAACAGATGGCTCACTTCGGTTCCCACGACGGCAGCCACGGCAATGGGAATCAGGTGACCGCGGTTCCATTCTCCAATCACCGCTTCCATGGTGAACAGAATTCCGGTAACCGGCGCATTGAAAATTGAGGCAATGGCAGCGGAGGCACCACAGCCGACAAGTACAATCCGCTGACGATCTTTCATTCGGAACAGCCTGGAAAGATTTGAGCCGATGCTTGCGCCGCTGATAACCAGTGGCGCCTCCGGTCCGGCCGACCCGCCGGTGGCGATGGTAATCATACTGCAAATTAATCGCGACGGGGCGGATCTGAGACGGAGCGCCCCCCCATGTTTCGAAATGGAGTAGATGACCTCCGGTACGCCATGGGCGCCTTTGTCTCGAAACACAAAGCGGAACAGCACAACCGTGAGCACTATCCCCCCTGTGGTGATTGCCGGGTACAGCCATCGCCAGGAAATGCTGCGTACCAGCTGACCAATCCAATGCAATCCGGCGTGGAGGAGCACTGCTGCCAGTCCGGCAACCACTCCGACCACCCCCGCTATCAGCAGGAGGCGAATTCGGGTATCCCAACCTGGTATCAGTCTGAAGTATCGCTTCATCGGACTACTCCACCAGGTCCCGGCATTGTCGCTGCAGGAGCGCCATCACTTCGTCTTCAGGCGGTGCACTGCGAAAGAACGCGGCATTGTCGGGTTGATGGAGAATATAGGACAACTGAGACAAAAGCTTCAGATGAGCCGGCGTGTCCACGGACAGCATCAGGAACGCCACTCTCACCCCCTGGCCATCCACGGATTTGAAATTCACCGGTTGTGAGGGAAAACAAGTCACAATGATAGAACTGCTCAGAGATTCAATGGGTTGTCTGGGATGGGGAATGGCAATGCCGTTTCCAATTCCCGTAGAGGAGAGCGCTTCCCGTTCGAGTACCCGGTCCAGAAGCGTAGCCCGGTTCACATCCGGCAGTGTTACTGCATCGACAAGGTTGGTCAGAAACGAAATGGCGTCGGTGCCCGGAATATTCCGAATGCAGCCCCCGGATGCCATCGCATCGAACAGAGAGGGGGATTTTACGACTTCGGGTGCCGCCGGCCCATCCGGCTCGCGCAGAGAGATATGCCGTCTGGTCGCCCACGCTTCCAGGTCTTTTCGATAGAAAAAAAACGCATTTTCCGATTCCTGAGCCGGAATGGCGCCCTGGCGAGCCCATCGAGTCAGCATTGCTTCAGATGTCCCCAGTAATGACGCTGCCTGAGAGATGTTTAGTTGCATGACGAATCCTGTGTAATCAATATTTGTCACGCGATGCGCGCGGCAGAATCTTCCAGGGCCGTGATAGCTCCCCGCAACGAAAAAATCAATACCTCCCCCCCACGAAAATCATTTTTATTGATCCGCCCTGAAATCCCGGGGGATCCGTGGAAGATACGCCAATGTACATTTCTACAGGATTCAGCGACGTTTGACTGTTATAAACTTCTTTTTTTTGAAATTATCGCGCGGATTGTATGGCGATTATGGTAGACCTGATGCCAGAATATACAGCGGTACGCGGTGGACGGGCGATATGCCGCGTCAAAGTACAGGTGGATATGAAACAGCTTCGGCACATAGTGATCGTAATAGCCCTGCCTTTCGAAGGTGCTTGTATCACGAAGCATCTGAAGCTCCAGCCGGTTGATGGCCGTTTAACGGTATATTCGAAGCCGCCATATCATCTGGTGGTATCCGGCGTGGGCAAGGTCCGGGCCGCTGCGGCGACAGGTGCATTGTGCTGCCGCTTTACACCGGAATCCATTGACGCGGTGGTCAATCTGGGAATTGCGGGAAGTACATCCCCCATCCATCCCGTGGGAAGCCGCTGGCTCATTCATCAGATTCGCGATGAAGCAACCTCCCGACATTACTACCCCGATATGCTTGCCAGTCACCCGATGCGGGAAACATCGGTGACCACCCTGGATAAACCGGCTACCGAACAGACGTTGCAGTCGATTTCACAGGGGCTGGTCGATATGGAAGCCAGCGGCTTTTTCGAAGCAGCATCCATGTTTGTTGGACCGGAGAAAATTATTTCTGCCAAAGTGGTCTCGGACATTGTCCCCTCCGGTCTCCTCCAGGATGCACGCCGTTCAGAACCGCCTTCCACCCAACCCCGCATCAATGTGGCGGCAATGAACGGAGCCCTGAGTGACGCATTGCCAGAGGTGTTCGCGTACGTGAATGCAGTTTGTGAGTGCAATCGACAAACCCGGGCCATTCCATTCAATGGGGTTCACCGGAAATATATGGAGAACCTGATTGACATTCTCCAATTGACAAGAACCCAGCAGGAGCAACTCCGACAGACAGTGCGTCGGTTTGTTCACAAATACCCCGATGCCACCCTGCCTGAATTCATCCCCGCCCGGGTGACGACCGCCCGGGAAAGGAATCAATACTTTGCTCAGTTCCAGAAAGAATTGCTTCGTTAATCCCTTTTCTCACATTTACGTGGAGCGCGCGGTGGCTGACCATCCCCGAACGCAACGGATTATCAGCCGATTGCCCGGTGCAACGGTGGTTCAGATTGAAACGTACAAACACATTTTCAACCGACCGAAGCAGAACTTTGATTTACAGAAAAAAAGCCCCAAGCTCATTCTGGCCTTTAAACAGCCACCATTCACCTATCCGTTTTCTGCCAATTGTCCGCATGCGGGATTTAATCGGGCGGTATACGTCACACCGGCGCTGGGCTGCCGCTTTGATTGTGACTTCTGTTTCCTGCATGGCATGTACAACAGCGCCAATCTGGTGATGTTTGTAAACACCGAAGATGTGTTCAATGCTCTTGACCGGATAGAAAATGATGAACAATCGCCTTTGCTGACCAGCATTTCATACGAAACCGATCTACTGGCGATGGAGCCCATTTGCGGTTTCACCGAAGAATGGATAGACTTCAGTCGTAATCACGCCAACATCATGTTTGAATGCCGAACCCGAAGTGGGCAGTTCAAACGCATTTCTGAAATTCCACCTTCACCGAGTTTTCTTTTGTCCTGGTCGCTGAACCCGCAGCAGGTCATTACGCAGCTGGAGCACGGCGCCCCATCACTCGACAGTCGATTACAGGCCGCGAAGGAGGCCTTGAATGCCGGCTGGCATGTTCGCCTGTGCTTTGACCCGGTCGTTCCCATTCCGCAATGGCAAATCGAATACCAGGCGCTATTTGAAAAAGTCTTCACCAGTCTTCCGGGGAACAAACTCTATGATGTGACCACCGGACCATTCCGAATGGGCAAAGACTTTTTCAAACGGATCCGCAGGCATCGTCCCTGGTGTGATTTGTTTTATAAAGAGATGAAAATTGGCTCCGAGTGCTTCAATAATGATATAATTATTCCATTATCTGAATATATATCCAGGGAGAAGCTGATAATATGGGAATCGCAATCATAACCGGGGCCTCCCGGGGAATTGGCCTTGAAATCGCCAGGCGACTGGTGGATGCCGGATACAGAACCTATGGGTTCGCCAGGCAATTCAACAGCGAGACACTGGATTCCTCCCTGTTTCTGCCAGTGATTTGTGACATCACCGATCTGGGCGCGCTGTGTGTAGCCGCCAACCAAATCATTCGAGAAGAAAAACGGGTGGATGTTCTGGTGAACAACGCCGGTGTCGGGATATTCGGTCCCCTTGACACCCTGGATGTGGCGGACATTGATGAGATGGTTCGCACCAATGTCACCGCGCCGTTCGTGCTCACATCTCAGCTGCTGTTCTGGCTTCGAAAAAGCAGCGGGACCATCGTCAACATCGCCAGCACCGCAGCGTTGAAGACCCACAGTCAGGGCGCTGTGTACAGTGCAACCAAAGCGGCGCTGACCCATTTTGGCGACTGTCTGTTCGAGGAAGCTCGAAAGCAGGGGGTCCGGGTCACCACGATTTGCCCGGATATTACCAGCGACACCAGCTTTTACAGGGACAATTATTTCACGCCTTCTGAAAACGAAGACACGTTTATTCTTCCCAGCTGCATTGCCGACGCGGTGATGTACGCGTTAAACCAGCGTCCCGGCACCGTTGTATCGAAAATGGTTGTTCAGCCCCAGCGATTTCAAATCACAAAACGCCCGACATCTTCCTGAAGTTCTGAAAGTAATAGTCCAATCTGTCCGCGGTCAATCCCCGCTGATCGTATACAAGGGAAGCACTGTAGAACGTTTCGACATCAAGACGCCTGTAAAAATGCGGATCAAGGCGATCCTGTTCAACCAGTTGAGTGTAAAGACGGGTACCCGGAAAAGGAAACAGCGATGACAGCAGTATCCAGTCCGGTGCAATTTGTCTGCAGAAATTTACGGATTCAATCAGATTTTCTTCGGTTTCGTCGGGCAGGCCAATCATGAATGTTGCAACAATTTTGATATGCTGTTTTTTCAGCAACTGAATTTTGTACAGTATTTCCTCATTGCTCAAATGCTTTCCCAGAACTTTTCGCCGGATGCTTTCGTTGCCGCATTCAATCCCCACAAGAACGCGATAGCACCCTGCCCTGCGAAGGGTTCGCACGATGTCTTCGTCAATATCGCTGATGTGCACGTTGCACCAGAATGGACGATTCACATCTCGCCGGAATGCATCGGCGAACTGTGCCAACCAGTTCAAATCCAGGGTAAATATGTCGTCGTGAAATCCAATGACTCCCCGATAATTGTAGAGAGATGTTGCCCGGGTAATCTCCTCCACGATGGATTGAACCGATCGTCGACGGATCATTTTTTTACCCTGCAATTTGAGCAGACGCGGATTGAGGCAAAAGCGACACCCATACTTGCAGCCACGGGTGGCCATAAATTCCATGCCCACCAGCTTGCCGGCCTTGGTGGAGAGTACGCTTTCATATGGAAAGAATGCACGATCGGGAAAAGGCAGGGTATCGAGGTCTTCCACGATGCACCCGGTTTCATTTCGCTGCAGCATATCATTGCGATTGAAGTACAGATTGGGCACTTCATCGAGACTGCGGCCGGTCTCCAGGCATTCCGCGAGCGCCAATACTGTCCGCTCCCCCTCCCCCACGCAGACACCGGTCACGCCTTCCTCCATGGCCAGGGTCTCCGGCAACGCAATGGCATGGGGGCCGCCAACGAAAACGGGTACCTTTTTTTTCCAGTATGTATCCAATGCAACCGAAAACAGCGGATACCCCGTTGTACACAGATACACGAAAACCGCATCGAATCGGGCGACGGACTGAAACGATTCTTTGTCGTTCACATTATCTATATTGAATAAAACGGTCTGATGGTTTAATTCTTTAAGGCTTGCACTGATGGAACCCAACCCCTGGCTGTATCCCAGATAATTGGCAACATCACGCGGTGGAACAAAATTGACCAGTGCGAACCGTTTCATGGCTACTACCTATTTGAAACGACACCAAAAGGGAAGTCTTTTGACACTCAATCAACTCACATATTTTGGAATACTTCGCGCCCCAACCAGTTGGGCCAAGGTCTGCCGCGAGCTGGTGCACGCTTTGACGAAAACCGATTTGGACCTCAACGTTTTCGAACGAAAGGGGTTTCTGTACGATGAATCGTTTCCGCTTCCCGATGCGGTCATGGCACGCACCACCAACTCTTTTCGCGATGACGTGGTGTTCACATTCGAGCACCCTTCCACTTATCATATGCTCCAGGGCAAATTTAAAGTGGGCATCCTGACGTATGAAAGCACTGTGGTGCCACCCCTCTGGATTGAACAGGCGAATAAGCACCTTGATTTGTTGCTGGTATCTTCCACTTTCTGCAGAGATATATTCGTACAATGCGGGATGGATGACGAGAAAATTGAGATACTGCACTACGGATATAACCCGGATATTTATTCGCCGGAGGGTCCCCGGTTGGACCTCTCCCCATATACCGATAAAACCTTCAGGTTTTTAGCTGTCGCGTCACCGCACAAGCGAAAAGGACTGGATACCCTCCTCCAGGCGTACCGCAATGCATTCACCGCTGCCGATGACGTAGTGCTAATCGTAAAGATAAATTACGTACCAGCGAAAAAAGGTAAACCCTTTGAGTACCGTGACATTCATGGCATGTTTGCAGCGTACCAGAATGAAAAAAACGCGCCCGCCGTGGTCCTGCTCGATACGTTTTTGTCTGAAGCCGATATTGCATCCCTTTATCGCAGTGCAAACTGTCTGGTCTCCGCCACCCGAGGAGAAGGTTTTGGAATGGTGTATCTTGAAGCACTGGCCTGTGGACTGCCGGTTATGGTGACCGGTTGGAGTGGACACATGGATTTTCTGACCCATGAGAACGCCACTCTGATTGATTATCGTCTCAGGACGGCCGGGGAAATTCAGTACGACTGCGATTCCAAAAAAGCGCGAATCGCCGAACCGGATGTCCATGATTTCAGCAAAAAATTATTTCTCGCAATGAAAAACCCGCGCACCATCAAGTTTGCCCCGGTGGAAAAACGGTTCCAATGGAAACAACTGGCGGACCATTTTCTGAAAACAATTGAAGCATCCATGCAGAAGCGCTTCCCCCAATAACCCTGTCCCCGCTCAGTTTGGCCCGATAAAATGAAAATATTGCCGATCATCGGTCATAATGTGCTGCACCACCATCTCTATTGCCAGAAAGTCGACCAGTTCCCGAATGGGTAACGCGTCTGTCTCGGCCTGAGCGCGTAAATGTGCTGCTTTTGCCAGCAGATATTGATGTTTCTGAATATGGGCCTGCAGATGCGGCCATTGATTGCCAAGCAGTATTTCTTCTTCATGATTGAAGTGTTCCTGCATTTCATGCAACAGATTGTCCAGCGCCAGATAAAATCGTTCCGGATATTCCTCTCTGACCATGGCGGCATATATGACATGATTGGCATGTTCAAATAAGTGTTGATGCTCCGCATCCAGCTGAGAATCGCCGCTCTCCATCATGGCGTTCCACGAGAGACTCAGTGGAATGTCCCGTTCCGATAACGCCCAATCCATTCCACCGGGCAGTGCGGAGGGGAACGCCAACATCTCCACCCGATTCCGTCCCGTCCGTTTGGCATGATACATGGCGTCGTCTCCCACACGCAGCAGGTCATGCTCATTATCTGCATGGTCCGGAAACAGTGCGACACCAATACTGACAGTCAAACGAATCCGCTTTCCGTCGTCGGTAATGAAAGGCTCATCGGTCACTGTCCGAATGCGCTCCGCAATTACCAGCGCGTCACTGACCTGTTCCAGATCCGGCAGCAGCACGATAAATTCGTCGCCTCCCATTCGTGCGGCAGTATCATATGCGCGAAGCACATCCTGTATCCGAATGGACACCGCTTTCAGTAACCAGTCACCGATGTGATGCCCCAACTGATCATTGACTGGTTTGAAATTGTCGAGGTCAATAAACAGCAACGCGATTCTTCGCTGCCGTCTGTGAGCATGACCAATGGCCTGACGCAGTCTGTCGTATAGCAGCCGTCGATTGGCCAAACCGGTCAAGCCGTCATGAAATGCCATTCGCCGAAGTTCCTGCTCCGTTCGCTTGCGTTCGGTAATATTGTGGGTTACTCCCAGCAGCGCGCCCGGTTCCCCCTTTTCATTGGGATAAATCGACACCACCAGTTCCACATCAATAGTATGGCCGTCCTTATGATACTGCCGCGCTTCAATGATTCGGGTCTGCTCTTTCTGGCCATCCTGATCCCAATGCTGCAGCACTTCCCACAACTGTTCATGAAGCTTTTTTCGGCTCGCCGGTGTGAACGAATCCCAGGGCGACTGACTCATCACCTGTTGCACGGTGAATCCCCGAAGCTTTTCCACTGAAGGGGAAACATATGTCATCCGCTGACTCTGCAAATCCACGGTCCATATCACATCGTGATGGTGTTCCGCAATGAACCGGAATCGTCCCTCACTTTCCATCAGCTCCGCGGTGCGCTCGTCAACAAGTTGTTCCAGATTCTCCCGATATGCTGCAAGTTCACCAGCCACCCGGCGCTGTTTGGTTACATCCACAGCGGCAATAACGTATGTACCGGAATGAACAGACTCCCCGAAAATACGCTCCACATGCATATCCAGCCACACCATCCGGTCATCGTTGACGCGACACGGCTCGGTGATCACGTACCGATTTTCAGAGGTGTATTCCTGTTGCTCACCGGGAAACAATTTGTTTCGCACCGTCTGAGAATAAAACAGCTGTCCGAAATTAAATTCCTGCGACAGAAGTGCTTGCGCCATATAACCAGTGATATGGCAGAATGCTTCGTTGACATGAAGCACGCGGCCAGTACTGTCGATATGAATCAACCCGACTGCTGCATTCTCGAACACCACACGAAACAGCTCTTCACTCTCTGCCAGTTGGCGCCTGACCTTCCGCATGGAATACAAAAGCAGGGCCAGTAAAAACGTAACGCCGATGCCAGCCACAACCAGGGCGCCCAGCACCATACTGACCGATCTCACATGGCGATCGGACATATAGTACAATGTTGCACATCCCAGTATTCCCCCCCAAAAAACTGCCGATAGTAGAAGATATTTGAAGGACCGAGACATCTGGTTGCGAAAAAAACGCATATTTAAGTTTGAGCTGGGTCATTAAAGAGTCAAACTAATGTGATCATTAAATACAGCCTTCCTGTATTTTCAGGTGAATACAAATTTATGATTAACCGGAAAAAAAGTGCGCGATGCAACCAGACCTGTCGTCATGGCATTTGAATTCCTCTGGCGCCGCTATCCTCCAGATTTCTCTGTGCCTGATGCTCTTTTTCAGTTTTATCCTCTGTGCTCGTGCCGGCAAACCGATATACAAGGCAGCGCTACCCAATGTTCCGGGGCTCATGTACCGGAATGCTGATGGTACGCCTGGCGGCCTCGCTGTCGAGCTACTGGTCCCGACCAGATAAAAACATTCCTCAGTCAATAGCTCGCACCCACCTGGACGCCTATAGCTCCAGTTTGTATCCCAGCTGACGAACCGTTTTGATGTGAACCGGTTTCGATGGATCTATTTCAATCTTCTGGCGAAGAGACATGATAAAATTGTCAACGGTGCGGGTTGTACCGTCAAAGTTCCATCCCCACACGCTGCTCAGAATTGATTCGCGACTAAATGGTCGTCCCGGAGCCTTGGCCAGAAGCAGCAGGAGGTCGAATTCCTTGAGCGAGAGTTCAATGCTGTCGCCATTCACCGAAACCACCCGATTCACCGGATCAATGGTCACGTTGCCGAACCGGATCGCAGAATCGCTTTTCGCATATCCCCGATGTCGCCGAAGGAGTGCTTCAACCCGGGCGAGTAACTCCGGCAACTCAAATGGCTTGGTCACATAATCGTCTGCACCCAGTTCCAATCCTTCGATTTTGTTCTCCATCCTGTCCCGGGCCGACAGGAGCAGTACTGGTGTGTCACGGGACTGCTCGCGCAATTCCGCTAAAATATCGAGGCCACTCCATCCGGGAAGCATAATATCCAGCACAATGAGGTCCGGCTTGCTATCAAAAGCCATCTCCATGCCTTCATCCCCATCACACGCAGATAAAACCTTGTAGCCCTGAAGCTGAAGGTTCATCACCAGACCATCGCGAACCGCATTGTCATCTTCGATGACCAGTATCGTTTCATCTTTAATCGTTTTGTGCACTCACTGTTCCTTTCGAAAGTTTGGCCACCGGAAACTGAACAATAAATGTGGTTCCCTTGCCCGTATCGCTTCGAACCAGGATATTTCCCTTGTGCAACATAATCTGATGTTTCACAATGGCAAGCCCAAGTCCCGCCCCGGACGACTTTCCACTCAACCGGGAGTCCACCCTGTAAAAGGGGTCGTATATCCGTTTCTGTTCAGACTCGGGAATCCCAACGCCGTTGTCCTCCACCTCCAGCACAACAAAATCGTCGATGTCAAAGAGCCGTAGCTCTATCTTTTTATTTTTCCCCGAATACTTGTATGCATTTACCAGCAGATTCAGAACGATGGAATGCAATGCACTTTCATCATGGGCCACTTGTGCTCTGGAAGAAATCCGACATGTAAGAAACGTATCCGGTCCCACAACCATTCGGCGGAACCGATCCACTACCGCCTGCACTGTTTCGTCAATCTGGGACGTTTTCATTCGGGGGGAAACCCGGTCCCTCGAAGCAGCACGCCATGTGAGCACCCGGTCAATCATTGTCTCCAGCCACTCCGTTTCGCGTAGAATGGTTTGAATGCTCTTCTGAATCAGCTCGGGATTCCCCTCCAGCGCTCCCATTTCAATGGTCTGCGCGTACAGCCGGATGGCGGTCAATGGGGTTCTGAGCTCGTGGGTCACGTTGGCCACGAAATCAGCTTGCAACCTGGCAATCCGATGCTTCCGAATCAAGAGAACAGTTACCACTACACCACCGCCAATGGCCGCCGCGGCAAAACTGATCACCAGAACTCCAAAAAGGATCCACTCCGTTCCCTTGCCCAGCGCCAGGGCAACAATACCAACAGAGGTGGATAGAATCACCGGTAACAGTACGCCTACTGCCGTAACCACAATTGCACCAGTCAAACTCATACTGTGTCGAATGCGTTTGATTCGAGATTGAACGGATCCCTGCATGGCTGAATTATTTCCGTATCACAGGAGAAAAAGCAAGAAGGTTCGGCGCGTCATTTTCGGATTCGTTTTCGCCGCATCAGCACTGAAATGATGAGCAGGAACAATACCCACCCCCAGATACTGCCGGTCCGTGAGCGGCCAACGGTTTCACAGCCACACGAATCCGCGATGTAGTCATCGATGCCGGAACTGTTGATAACCACTTCCGCCTGAGCCGTATTTTCGCTACCAGCCAGAGGACTGCCATTGGCATCCAGCGCGGTGACACGCAGCAGAAGCTTATATTCTCCTCTCAGCCGTGTCTCGAAAGTGGCGCTTCTGTCAATGCACACATCGTCGGCATTCGGAACAACGGCATAGTGATACTCATATGCTGAGGAATAAGTGACTCTTCCACTGGCATTTCGAAGCACGATTCCCTTCTCATCACTGCCCGGCAACAGCATCCATGAGTATTGGAGCACCCTGTCGGTCCTGTTGGCAAAAATTCTCAGCCGAATGGGTTCATCTGCCGTATTTGAAGCGATGACTGGCGGGGAATACACCTGCAATGCCGGCTCGCTGACCCGCAGGCAGTTATCCTGATCGTCCAGTACCACCTGACAATTGTCAAATGCAAATCCCTCAGCTGTCAGTGTACAGAAATCAAGATCACAGGAGTCACCGGTCTTGTCCCGATCCTGGTCGATTTGCGTGGGATTGTACAGATACTTCCACCATACTGCATCGGTCCAGGTGGAAACATCCACTTTCATTGCCGTGTTGACGCCACATGCTGCTATCGGGTCCACATTGAAATCCTCGATAGCCGCGAGCACTTTGCGCCGGGTACAGTTGTCCTGACTGTCCTGGATGTCGTCGCCATCGGCATCCGGATCACAGACATCGCCCACACCGTCAGAATCCATATCAGCCTGGGTTGGGTTGGCCACGAATGGACAGTTATCATCTACCGAGATTGCCCCCGCTTTCACTTGCCAGTTGGCAATGCCATCACCATCAGAGTCCCCAAGACAGATCAGACTCGCATGTGCCTCATCCGATATATAATCGGACACCGCGCCATCAAAGGGGCAAAAATCGAGTTCGTTGATGACCCCATCCCCATCCGCATCGGGATCGCAGGCGTTCCCCAGTCCATCGGCATCCAAATCCCCCTGCAGCGGGTTGTATGCCAACGGGCAGTTATCCATCGTTGCCCCTGTCGTCCGCTCCGTATCATCGGCAGTATCGCCATCCTCCAGAGTACTGGTGTCGGCAGACGAATCGGATTCTGTATCCGTCATCGCGCCGCTTTCCGTTTCGCTTGCGGAGTCAACACCGGTTTCTGAACCGGAATCTCCCCCTGCATCCGTGGTATCCGTTTCGGTATCCACCGACGTTTCGGTCACGAAATGACGCGGATTAAGCACCATATCGCCATCAATATCATCGTCGCACGCATCACCGATCCCATCCCGGTCAGCATCTGACTGGGAATTGTTGGCAATCAGCGCACAGTTGTCACACACATCCCCGACGGCATCGCCGTCATAATCATCGTTATCCGGATCAAACGTCCGGATACACAAATCTTTCTCAACTTCAACGTCGTCGCCGGAATCCAGCACGCCGTCACCGTCCCAGTCATTTGAAACCAGATAGCCTTCGCCAACACAATCAGCACTGAATGCCCGAAATGGCACCAGGCTTGCCGCAGACAGGACCAGCACATTTAATATCAACCGTTTTCGCCAGGCAAAACCTCTGTTCATTCTATTTCCTCAATACGTGTTGTTTATCAATTTTAAACAATTCAAAAGTGTGCTGAACTCTAGAAGAAAACTGTATCATTGGGAAGGGGTTTTCTGCGTTGTTTCAATATTTATGGATATTCTCGTAATTCACGGTTCATCCTCCGCGTACATCGCCTTTCGTATCGCCAGGCACAGATTGACATGGGATAGAAATTGGCTCTATTCAACAACTGTTGGAAACTTTTTTTAAATTCAGATGGTACCTGCGCCGGTGCAGTTTTTCTGTGTCTTTTATTTTTATAGCATGTGCATTTATGCCATATAGGGAATACAAATGTACTTGAATATTGAAAAAGCAGTGGCAGTATGTGTGCAATATTTCTTGCGGACATTGATGCGTCTGGAACGGGAGAAATATGGCTGGTCCATTAAAGAGGCTGCGGCCAAATCCAAATGGCCCGCTGAACAGTGGCGGGAGCTGGAACAGCATGAATCTCCGATTGAACCCCATCACTGGATCAATATCAGCGCAGTGATGGAGCTCTCCGAAGAACGTCTGGCACGGCGCATGAAAGCGTTTGTTGAAAAAAATCCCGTACTGCTGGTGGGGGTTGATCCGGACGAAAAGCTGGATATCTTCGATAAAAAACTCACCTCGCCCAAACTGCTTCGGAGCAAAAAAGTGTTTACGTTGAGTCTCTCGCCGGTTCGGCAGGAATTGTACGATATTTTAAGCCTGTATGTGGCCGACAGCGAAGCCTTCATTGAAACGGTGAAGGAAAAAGGCTACTACCGGAACAAACCGGAACCAGCATTGAAACCCAGTTTCAAGCTGAAAAGTACGGACGAAAAACGGGAAGCCCGACGCATCCGGCTTGCACGCTACGTGACCGACCGAATCGATGACAGCAAACTCGATGCCCTGGAAACTGCCCTGGAGCTGATTGCCACCCACAAAGAATCCGAAATTCAGCGAGCGATCGAAGTCCTCTCGCTGATGCTGAAATCCTCATGAAACTGCTGTTGGCACCTCTGGCCAATCCATTGTTTGGAGGCTGGGGGACGGTCATTTTATGTGTATCGGTGTATCTGTGCACGGTTCCGATGACCAATGTACTCGGATTCGAGTATTGCTTCATTATGGGTGTGCTGCTCTCTCTGGCATCCGGGCATCTGGCCGCGACCGCGCCGATTCGATTGCGCGAAATGCGCCCCGGGGGAGAGGCAATCAGTGCGACGAAACTGTTGCTCTGTGCCGCCCTGCCATCCGGCATTCTGCTCCTTGCAACCCTGCTTGTCAGTCTGTTCAATCAGCTGTTCGTTGCACCATGCAATACATTCCAGGGGCTCCTCTTTTTCATTCTGCTCCCCGTTGTCTCTGTCGTTGTCGCCGTAGTCACCGGTGTTTTCGCCGGTGGATGGTGTGGTAAAAAGCGTTGCGCCGTCGCTATCTGGAGTCTTTTCTGGTTTGTTGCACTCGCTGTATCCTTGATTGAAGTGTACCATTCTCCTGTTGTATTCAATTACGGTCCGTTCTTCGGATACTGGCCCGGCGTCTGGTATGATCGGGAAATATCCATCACCAGTGCCCTCCTCACCTATCGCGCGTTCAACCTTGTCATCAGTGGGGTACTGGTTCTCGCCCTCTTTTCCTTTCTCGACCCGGACCGGCTGCAACTCAAATTGAAGAGGCCTTCCGCCCCATCCGCTGCACTGATTCTCGCTGGCATTTCCATTGCGGGATTGCTGTTCGCCAGCGGTGAATCGCTGGGCCATCGAATGAGCACAACCGGACTGAAACAGCATCTGCCCGCTCACATCCATTCTGATGGCATCGATTTGTATTTTTCCACCGAAATCTCCATGAAAAAGCAACGGGCCATTGCCCGGGATGCGCAATTCAGTCTGGACCAGCTCAAGGCATTCTTCGGCATCGATGCGCACCCGCCCATTACGGTGTTTATCTTTGATTCCGCGCTTCAGAAAAAGTCACTGATGGGGGCGCGCCATACGTCGGTGGCCAAGCCCTGGCTGGGTCAGACGTATATCATCGCCGAAGATGTCCCCCACTGGACCCTGCGTCATGAACTGGCCCATCTGGTCGCGGCACAATTTGCCACAGGTCCCTTTCGCGTCGCGGGACATTTTAATGGACTGATTCCCATACCAGCCCTTGTTGAAGGATTGGCCGTGGCGGCAACCCCCTCACATCATGCCCTTTCCGTTCACCAGATGGCACGGGCGCTGGACAGACTGAACCTTCTTCCTGCCGTTCAACAATTGATGGGTCCCGGATTTCTGAAACTGTACGCCGGAAACGCATACACTGCAGCCGGATCGTTTATCCGGTACATCCGGGATACCTTTGGCCCGTCGGCAATTCGAAGCATGTATGCGGGCGATGATATCACTGAAGTGACCGGTCATTCGCTCACCAGTCTGGAAACCATGTGGCATCAATATCTGAACACCATTCAAATCCCCGACAGCGAATTGGAATGGGTCCGCTATCGACTGGACAGGCCCGCAATCGTAGAAACCCGATGTGTCAGGGAAATCGCCCGGATTCAAAAAATCGCAGCGGAATATCTCACTACCCCCCAATGGCCCGCAGGATTGCGGCTGTTGCAGGAAGCCCATGAACGGTCTGGAGAATCCACAGAGACCGACATTGAACTGTTCTTTTCTGAAGCCGGATGCATGTCTGACCACACCATCAAACATGGAAAGAGTATCCTGGAAAAGGCCCCGGGACAAATCAGACAATTGCAGATTTCTGAAGCGTTGATTGATTTTCAGATTGACTCCCTGTCGCTGGCGGACCTGGCTACCGCGTATGGACACCTTGCGGAATCCCCCAATGCGCACGATGCGTCGCGACGACTCGCAGTAAAACGCCACCTCTGCAATTACCACACACCGGTGACCAGAACCCTCCTTCGTTTTTTCAGCACCGTTATCTCGCACCGCCGGCCCCCGGAGGCTGTGGTCATCCATGCCCTGATGGTCCTTCGCAACCGCTTCCGGGACGATCCCCTCCTCCCATATCTCGTTGGCAGAATTCTATTTCAGGAAGGTCAGTACTATGCATCCGCAATGGAACTGAAAAAGGCGTTTCAACTTCACCTCGCGCAGAAATATCCAGGATTTGCAACACCGGGACGACTTACTCTGGGACAGGCATATCTGAATCTCAGGCAGTTTGGCAGCGCGCGCAGGCAATTTCAGTCCGTCGCCACAGAGAACGATTCCCTGTTGGGCTATCGGGGTATGGCCGAAGACTGGATACGCCGGGTGGAATGGACTGAACAGCGAAATCCGTGAGACAAGTTTCAGTTCTGCGCGCCGGATTCCGGTTCATCCTTGTCCATCAGATCGGCGCTCCAACCGCTTCCCGCACGTGGAAGAAGCGAATCTCTGGAATCGGATCGATCCTCCATCAACTGACGGGTGACCACCCGCTGCAGCTTCTTCAGGTCAACCGGTTTCGAAATATAGTCGTCCATTCCCGCATCGAGACACTTCTGTCGATCACCTTTAAGCGCACTGGCCGTCATCGCAATGATCGGCACCGCCGGGTCGAGCACTCCCGATTCTGTTCGAATCAGCCTGGTTGCATCATAACCGTCGATAACGGGCGTCTGAACATCCATCAGCACCAAATCGTATTCCACTATTTTCAGAATATCGAGTGCCTCCTGTCCATTTTCCACCGCATCCGCCTGAAAGCCCAGACGTTTCAGCATTCCCATCGCCACTTTCTGATTTGTCGCATTGTCTTCCACCACCAGAATGCGGAATCGACTCCGCCGATGTTCATACAGACTGTGACGGGTGATGAATTCGGAATTGTTGGAATCCAACTCTTTGAGGCGAACCAGACAGTCATATAAATCCGAATATCGAATCGGTTTCGTGATGTATGCATCAAATCCCAAATCCTTGGCCCGCTTCGCATCCCCGCGATTGCCAACCATTGTCATCAGCACGAGGCGCGTATCCCGCAGCGTTGTGTCCGCCCGAATATTTCGCCCCAGCATCTCGCCACTCATCCCCGGCATCTTCGTATCGATAATGACCATCTCAAACGGTTCTTTCTGCTGGCTCGCTTCGAAAAGGCGCTGCAGAGCAGCGTTTCCGTCCGGAACGGCGACAGCAACCGTTTTCCATGAATTCAGGAGTTGCATCGTTGCCTTGCGACTGCTTTTGTTATCATCGACGAGCAGAATTCTGGCCCCCTCAATCTCACTCTGTGTCACTTCCATGGAATGTCTATCTGAATTCTCCAATTCCACCGTAAACCAGAACTCGGCGCCTTTTCCTTTCTCACTGAAAACGCCAATCTCCCCGTTCATCATCTCCACCAGTTTTTTTGCAATGGCCAGGCCGAGTCCTGTTCCACCGAATTTCCGCGTACTGGTACCATCCAGCTGAGTGAAACTGTCGAAGAGATTCCCATGAATATCCGGATCAATTCCAATTCCGGTATCCGCAACCGAAAATCTCAGTTCCGCCCTGTCGGCATCCCGTTTGCCAAGCTCAACATATATGGAGATTTCGCCTTCTTCGGTGAACTTGAACGAGTTATCCACCATATTGCTCAGCACCTGTCGGATTCGTCCCGGATCGCCTTTGTAATACACATCAAGATTGGGATCGACGGCGCACACAAATTCAATATCCCGGTTTTCTGTATACACCGAGTAGGCAGCCGCAAAATCATCCATCATTGCGAACAGATTGAAATCAATATTCTCCAGTTGCAGATCTTCCGCTTCAATTTTAGAAAAATCCAGAATATCGTTGATCAGCGTCATCAGCGTAGCACTTGATTTCCGGACAATTTCAGCAAATTCGCGTTGCTCTGATTTCAATTCGGTATCGAGCAATAAACCGGTCATCCCAATAATGCCATTCATTGGCGTGCGAATCTCATGGGACATGTTGGCCATAAATTCTGACTTGGCCCGGTTGGCCGCTTCCGCTTTCTGAGCCAGCAGGTTCGCGTGTCGTGCCTGATTCTTCAATTCGTTGTTCAGGGATTCCGCAATCAGTTTCTTTTCAAATGCAGTCACCGCCAACTCATTGGCTCTGGCGGCTTCACGGTCCATGTCACTTCGAATTTCGTCCAGATCGCTTTTCACCAGAACAATTGAATCCAGAATGGAAGTGAGCGGATGTCCTTCTGCAAAATTCGGCGCCGCGTCGATGGCCCCTGCCGGATCGTTCCACGCATTCCCCGCGAGATATCGGGCGAGTAAAACAATGTCCCGACGATCAATGGAAACCATTGTGTTCTCCGGTTGTTCATCCGGTACGTCGGGGTGCACACTACTTCCCCTTGCATGAAGAAACTCATCAGCCTTTGCAATAGCCTCCTGATAGTTGTTACAAATGGCCTGAGGTACAACGTTGTCGTAAAGGATTGCCGCCGATTTGAGGATGACTTTCAAATGAAAGGGGGCGTTGAGAAAAACCAATCCGGCAATTTTATCTTTGTTGCGAATATAATATTCCAGCTGCTTCATTCGAAAGGCTTTTGACGGCAAGCCCTCTGTGTCAGAAAAATCCTTGATTTCAACCACTGGATAGGAAGCAAATTCGTCATCGAGGAACTGTTCAACGCGCGCAATGAACTCCACCGGCAGCTCCTTGACGTTCCCCTTCCCCCTGGAATACAAAATTGAATCGCCCAACCGATACAGACTGGCCGTATACCTGTCAGTCACCCGAAAAGACGTCCACTCCGGCTTTCGCGCAATGGGTAATCCACAGTCGGGACAAACAGACTCACTCTGCTTCATTGATTCACTTCTTTCTGCATCACTGCTCTCAACTCCTCGAACTGGCGCATTACCAATGGAAAAAGTTGTCCCACTTTCTGCAAATCTTTGTTCCGTTCGCCCGCCTCTTCCAATTTCATCGCGATTTTTGCCAGAGCGTCCCCGCCGACATTTGCGGATGCGCCCTTTATCCGGTGCGCAATTTTTCCCACACTGGCGGCATCGTCCCGGGCAATTGCTTCGTTGAGTTCCGATATTTGCACATCCATATCGCTCAGGTATTCCAGAACAATTGTCTGCAACAGCTCTTCATCTCCCATCAGTCTGTCCATCAGCGCATTGCGATCAAACACCGACGCATCGGCAGCATCCATATCTGCAGCCGCCGCCGGTGTGTCCGAACTGGTAAACACTGTGTCGGGCTCCTGTATCCGGTACATCCACCGGGTAATCACGTCCTCCAGATTCGCCGGGTTAATCGGCTTCGCAATGTAGTCATTCATCCCGCTCTCAAGACACTTCTGGCGATCTCCTTCCATGGCGTGGGCGGTCATCGCAATGATCGGAATTTTCGAATCGAGGACGTTGCAATCCACCGAATCCCGGATTTTACGGGTCGCGTCGTAGCCATCGAGCCGTGGCATCTGCACATCCATCAGCACCAAATCATAATATCGTTCTTCAAGCGCTTTCAACGCTTCCTCGCCGTCACCCACTGCATCCGCCCGGAATCCCAGTTTCTTAAGTAGTCCCAATGCCACTTTCTGATTGGTGATATTGTCTTCCGCAAGCAGAATTCTGAACCGCGCTTTTCTGTCCTCAGCGATGCTGTGCCGGGTAATCAGATGCTCCGACTGGGCGGAAGGCGGAATGATACTGTCTTTGCCGCCGCCCATCAATTGCGCGAGACACACATACAAATCGGTTTGCAGCACCGGCTTGGTGAGATATGCGGAGAACCCGGCATCCTTGAATTTCCCCGCATCACCGCGATGCCCGATGGAGGTCATCAATACCAGTTTAGCGCCGGACAGACGCTCATCGTCCCGGATAATTCGGCCAAGCGCTTCGCCGGTCATGTGCGGCATGCGCATATCGATGAGCACAATCTGATACGGACGCGCTTCATCCACGGCGTCGTACATCTTCTGCAGACCCTCGGGCCCGCTACAGCTCGTATCCACAATCATGCCCCACGACGCCAACTGGGATTCGGTCAAATCCAGATTGGTGTCGTTATCGTCCACTACCAGGGTTCTGACACCGGCAAGACTGCCCAATGCTCTGGGTTCGGGTAATTTTTCCGAGCGTCTGAGTTTCACGGTAAACCAGAAATCCGCCCCCTTTCCCTGAGAACTTTTCAATCCAATCTGGCCGCCCATAATCTCCGCAAGCTGTTTGGAAATCGAAAGTCCAAGACCGGTTCCACCATATACCCGGGTGGTCGATCCATCTGCCTGAGTAAAACTTTCAAACAACTTGTTCTGCTTGTCCTTGGGAATACCGATACCCGAGTCCTTCACATGGAACTCAACGGTCACTGTCTCCTCGTCTTCCGCTACCAGCTGGCCCCGAACGGACACCTCCCCTTTACGGGTAAATTTAAATGCATTTCCCGCCAGATTTGTCAGAATCTGGCGCAGTCTTCCCGGATCTCCCACGACAAAAGCGGGCACCCCAGGTGAAAGACCGCAAATAAATTCCAATCCTTTGTCGTTTGCCCGGAATGCCAGCGACGATGCAAAATCCTCCAGCATGGAGCGAATATCAAAATCGATTTCCTCCAATTTGAGTTTTCTTGCTTCTATCTTTGAAAAATCAAGAATGTCGTTAATCAGTGTCAGGAGGGACTCTGCGCTGCTCTTGGCCACATCAACAAAAGACATCTGTTCCGAATTCAGTCCTGTGTCATGTAACAGCGACAACATCCCCAACACCCCATTCATTGGGGTGCGGATTTCATGGGACATGTTTGCAAGGAATTCCGATTTTGCCTTGTTTGCGTTTTCTGCTTCACGGGCCATGGAGTTGGTAAAGGCTGTCTTCTTCCGCAATTCAGTATGCATTCGCTCGGATTCTTCCAGAACCCGCTGCACATTTTCCTCGGCGATTTTCCGCTTCCGGTTTTCGTGCCGGAACTGAAACAGCAGCGCCACCATCCATGGTGTCATTACTCCCAGCGAGATTGGCACTGCGAGAGGCAACATCTGATAAACCACGGCAACTACACTGCCAACCAACATCGTTGGTAAAACAACCCAGGATATTTTCCACAGTAAATTTCCGTCATTGGAACGCTTGCCTGACGATCGTGATGTTGGTCTCTGCGAATCTCTGTTGTTCATAAAATGTCCTTAGAGTTCACTTATAAAGGCATAACGACTGATAACCGAACGACTTAATAAGAAACCCAAATAGTTACAGGTAATTTACCGTGAATTCATTTTTTCGACAATGTAGGATTTGTGTACCAGACTTCCCGACATGAAGGACATGGGCCAGTTTTCAAGAAGAGTAGACCGGTTTTGTCAGAGCGACAGTTCCATTCTGATATCAATAGCCAGGGATGCAACCAGTTCACCGTGACCAATGACCCGTATTCCGCAACGGGATTCCCGAAGCAGGCGCTGCAATGGTCGACGAAGCGCGGCCCCAACCATCAGAATGCCATCTCCATCGGCATGGCGCAACGGTTCGAGCGCATCGAGCAATTCACTCAGAAATGCCGGATCCAGGACCATGCGCTTGCCGCCGGCAGTGGACACGATACTGTTTTGCAGCATCTGCTCGGTTTCCATGTCCATCGTCGCCACCGGCAGGGGGCTGGCATCTGCCGCCACTGTTTGTGAAATAAGGGGCGCCAGACGTTTTCGGATTCGCATCAGCATATCATCCACATCGTCCACCACCGTTTCCCGGGCCAACGCTTCCAGCACCGTGGGCAGCTGGCGTTCGTCGATGCCATCGTCACGGAGCTCCGCAACGATATCTGCCAGGAATGGCAGGGAAATCCGATTCCATACTGCCTCCCGAACCAACACCGGATACTGCTCCGATGCGTTGTCGAGCAGTTGCTGCATTTCGTCGAGCGAAATAGATGACGCAGATGACAGCGACGTGTTCCTGGCCGGTCCTTTCCCGGATTGTTTTCTGGCCTGCAGCCGCCCCGTCAGCACGCTTGCCACCAATGCCGTCGCAGCGATAAGAAATGGCCAGGCCGGCAACCCCGGTGCAATCGATAGCAGAATCATCATGGCCGCGGCCGCCACCATCGCCTGAGGCACCGAAAACAACTCCGAGCCAATCTGACTGGCCAGCCCCTCATCGGCGTGCCCCTGGGCAACCCGGGTGACCAGCAGTCCAGCCGCAGTGGAGATCAGCAGGGCCGGTATCATGGTGACCAGACCATCGCCCACTGTCAGTCGCCCGTAAAGATTCAGGGAATCCATCAGCGCCATATCTTTTCGCAGCACCCCAATCAGCGTTCCTCCCGCCACGTTGATGACCGTGATCACAAGGGCGGCTACCGCATCCCCGCGGACGAATTTCATCGCACCATCAAGAGATCCGTAGTACATGCTTCGGCTCTCCAGTTCTTCTCTTCGACGGGACAGTTCCCTGGGAGAAATGGTTTTACTGCGCAGGTCGGTTTCGATGGCCAGCTGCATTCCCGGCAGCGCATCCAGGGTAAACCGGGCAGCCACCTCTGCCACCCGTTCTGCCCCTTTGGTAATCACCAGGAACAGAACCATCAGAATCACCCCGAATATTACCGCGCCTACGATAATATCGCCCCCAACGATAAATCCGCCGAACCCGCCAATGATTTGACCGGCATCGGCCCGGGTGAGGATGAGCCGGGTGGAAGATATATTCAACGCCAATCGATATAGCGTGGCCAGCAGAAGAACAGTTGGAAATGCGCTGAATTTCAGTGGGTTTTTCTGAAACAGGGCCAGGGCGAAGATGAGCATGGAGATGGCCAGATTGAACGAGATCAGCAAATCCATGAGCCACGGTGAAAGGGGAATGATCATCATTCCCACAATCAGCATGATGACCGCTGCGAGAAGTATTTCGCGAAACCCTTTTTTTATTCCACTTTTCATCAGAGACTGTGGAAGTAAAATAAACCCGATGACACATCAACCGAAAAAAAAAGTTTTCGCCCTGTGGCACATCCAGATGGCCGGATTTCTGGTTTTTACCGCAGGGGGATACAGCAGTTGCGGCGCCGCAACATCTCAGCGCACCGTTGCACCAGAGAGTATTCTGGATGTCGTATTCATCTCAAACAACGACACGACAAAAAACGAAAGTTGTTTCGTTGGGATCAACTTCTGAAATAGTCAATTTTGGAACGGTCGCTGCTGGCCATACGGGCGCGCTTCCGGGCCCACTCGCGCATCTTCTTAATCTCCGGCTCGAATGTTTCGTACAGTGTCACATTACTGTTCAGCACCCGCTTGAAATCCGCATCGGATACATCGGCTTTATGTTCGAATGCCATATACATGGCGCCAATCACCAGTTGCTCCAGTTCACTGCCAGTGAATTTGTCCGTTCTGGAAACCAGGCCGTCACAATCGTAGTTGGCCGGGTCCAGTCCCCTCGTCCGCATATGCAACGCCAGAATATCCCTGCGCTCCTGCGCATCCGGCAAATCAACGAAAAATATCTCATCGAAACGTCCCTTTCGGGGAAGCTCCGGCGGCAGTGCATCCACCTTGTTGGCTGTAGCCACCACGAACACTTCCTTCTTTTTCTCCTGAAGCCAGGTAATCAGGCCACCGAGCAGTCGCGCTTCCGTGCCCTTATATTGGTTGTCGAACCCCTTTTCAATTTCATCTATCCACAGGACCAGCGGCGCCATAGCTTCTGCTACTTTTAACGCAGAGCGAAGTGATTCCTCCGGACGTGGCTGGCCAAAAATCCCGGCTATATCCATCCGAACCAGGGGAAGCTCCCAGTAACCGGCAACGGATTTTGCCGCAAGAGATTTTCCACATCCCTGAATTCCCATAAGAAGAATCCCTTTGGGGGCGGGTAATCCATACCGTCTGGCCTCCGGGGAAAACGCAGACTTCCGCGCCTGCAACCACGATTTCAACAGATTCATTCCCCCCACGGCGGTCAGGTCAACTTCTGCGTCCACGTACTCCAACACGTTACTTCTGAGCAGAGCCTTTCGCTTTTCGCGTTCCAGGGATTCCCGGGCCGCTGCCGTCTCTTCCGGCCACCCAAGCATCGCTTTGCGGAATCCCCGTCTGGCTTCCCCTTCGGTCAGTCCCTGCGACACCCGAACCATGCCTTCCACATCATTTTCAACCAGCAAAACACCGGTCTCGCCACATATCTCGTCCAGAATTTCACGCAATCTGTCCGTATCGGGCAGCGGATACTCCATGATGGACGACAGTCTCTCCAACTCCCGGGGAATGGAGATCCAGGGCACAATGAACACAACCGATCCTGCAGAAGACAACCCCAGATCCGAAAGAAGACGAATAACCCCGGGGTCTTCAAGCTGCTGATGCACTTCCGCCAGAACCAATACTTTTCCTTTGCTCAAATGAGACATCTGTTCCGGTATATCCACCAGGGTACCGGGCTTTCGGGGAATGATACACGTCATTCCAGCCAGAGCGCATGCATGCTGCACTTGAGGGATGACACTCTGCTCTTCGAAAGATGAAACAAACACAATCGGACACTCAGATTTCAGATTCAATGCCAATTCTTCGGCAAACGTCATATTTTCCTCCCAATTCCCCTCATTGGATCGTATCGAAAATTGATTGATCACATTCTGGAGAATGGCTTTCTTATCATTCACTCTGCCCGGCATTATAGCAAACTTGACGCGAAACCGGAAAATAAGTGGTGGACTGACCGCAAACGGGTCGATGTTCAAATCACTCGATTGGCGATACACCATTGGGAGGACGAACCGGAAGGCGGACGGTGAAGCTGCTCCCCTCACCAACTTCGGATGAGACAACGATATCACCGCCATATGTATCGACGATTCCAAAACACGTCGCCAACCCCAACCCCGTCCCTTCGCCGACATCTTTCGTGGTGAAAAACGGATCAAAGATCTTCGGCAAGTTGTCATCAGAGATTCCGCATCCCGTGTCCTGAATTTCAACCATCACGGTCTCATCCTCCAGCCACGAGCGGATAGAAATCACATTCTGTCTGTCATCGGTATATTTCAGAGAATGGATCGCATTTGTCAGTAGATTGAGAAAAACCTGAAATAACTTGCTTTCATTAATACTGAGGGATGGAATGATGCCGTAGTCTTCCACCAATCTGGCATAAATACGAATATCGTGCCGGGCCAGATTCACCACCTTCTGCAACACATCATTCACCGACACCAGCCGCACGCCCTCATTGCGGTCGGTTCTGGCAAACCGCGAAAGGTCCTGAACAATTTTCGAAATCCGGTTTGCCCCGTCAATCGCAATATCTATCCCATCACGAACAGATGAAATTTTATCAATTATATCATCATCTTTAATATCAACATTTAATGTGTCATAATAATCTGAAATCTGTTGGCTGCTTCGCGATGCGCGCCTCAAGTGAGACAGCATGAACGACAACGGATTGCGAATTTCATGGGCAACCCCTCCCACCAGTTTACCGATGGCTTCCAGTTTCTGCTTCTGTCGAAGTTGTTCATCCTTGTTCTGAATTTCAGCGAGGCTTTTTTCCAGGGCTATGCTGGCCTGTTCCAGCGCCTTGCGCTGTCGGAACAAGTCTACAAATATTCTCGTTTTACTGGCAAGAATATTTGGTTCTATGGGTTTAAACAGATAATCTACCGCTCCCGAATTATATCCGCGAAACAGATGGTGTTCATCCTTATTTACTGCGGAAACAAAAATAATCGGAATATGCTTTGTTTTACTGTTGGAACGCATGAGTTCCGCTGTCTCATAACCGTCCATTCCGGGCATCTGAACATCCATGACCACCAGCGCGAACTCCTTATCCAGCACCTGTCGCAGCGCGTCCTGACCCGATTCCACCGAAGTGATTGACAGCCCTTCGAGCTCAAGGAGATTCTCCAGTGCAAAGAGATTCTCGCGCCGGTCATCCACCAACAGAATGTCCACTTTCCTCTCCTGTGTATCCTTCAACAACGGCATGGGTACGTCCGGAATCAGGCCTTCATAACGACGTTCTTCATTTTTTTGAACCTGATACATCGAAATTCATTTTAATCTGGACCAGTGCCCAGACTCACGTAATTGTCAGTTGACTGCATCTGAGCGTTTCACCTGCCGAATCAACTGACTTCAGTGATTTCGCAGCGCACTCGACGGGTTATTGATCCGGTTTATAGTCATCTCACAAAGAGAGTTATCGGTAGGCACAATGTTTAATTAATAGAGTGAAGAGGGATATCGTCGATTGTCTACTGGCGGCTTCCCGGGATCATTCCGATACGATGACATGTTTTATATGTAGACAAATGGCCAATAAAAACAGAAAATTAAACTATTAAATAAAATGCTTTACTTTAACTCAACTTCCCGTGACGCTTGTGATAAAAAGACAGATTGTGCTATACTGCTTCGTCCGAATTAATTTTAAAAATACTGCAGTATTCAAACTGATATAAAAAATGAACATAAAACGCCCAACGCTTCTTCATCTTAAAAATGTATTCAGACAATCCTGTGGACCGCAAGTATGGGCACAGGGGGAACGACTTGCCCAGATGGACGCGGTTGAAGGATTGGGGGCGACCGATTCCGAAATCGAACTTCGGGTCTCCACGGCTGCCGACATTACCGATCCCACCGTTGTCCTCTATCTGGAAGACAACGAATGGGAATGCGACTGTAAATTAAACACCGAATATTGCGCGCACGTTGCTGCCGCCATCATCGCAACCGATTTGGCGCGACAGCAGGGACACGCACTACCGAAAAAAGAAATTCATCCGACACGCCTGTCATATCGATTTTACAGAAAATCCCACGGCCTCACACTATCCCGATACTACATCCACGCCGGCGGCAGAAGCCAACTGCTGGCGCGCCCCATCATGT
The DNA here is from genome assembly GCA_050287845.1 of Polyangia bacterium. Classification (GTDB taxonomy): domain Bacteria; phylum Myxococcota_A; class Polyangia; order JAAYKL01; family JAAYKL01; genus JAFGXQ01. The sequence continues at coordinate 194,406 of JBNKCR010000098.1, read as the reverse complement.
CCCATGTTGCCGCGCGGGCCTTCCCCCTCGGATATCGCCCAACCCAGATGGACCTGAACGCCGATCTTATCGTCGGACGCAACATTCACCCCCAAAAGAAATTGCCCGCTGAACTCCTTTCCAATCTGATTGCGGAACTCAACGAAGCCGACCTTGTCTTTCTGGATGACCAGCCCATATGTGCGTCACGAGAGCCCATGCTGCCGGCGATTAAAGTGACCGGCTCCGACGATGGCGGCGTAACGCTCCACCTGAACCCCAATGGTGATCTGGATGAGATCCTCGCCCCCGGTGCGGCACGCTGTGGCAATACCATGCATCCCATCGGGCAACGCGGCATCTGCGGCGACGCCATGGAAAAGCTCCCGCGTCTCATCAGCTATGCTCACAAGGATCTCGCCGAATTTGTTGCGGATGTGCTGCCCCAGCTGGAACGGGACAATTATGTGGAAATGCGAACCGATATTCTGCCTTCCGTCTCCCGGTTCCTGGAACCGCGTCTGGTAATGAATATGGTGCAGGACGGGAGTACCGTGGAGGTTCTCCCCGAGATCGTATATGGGAATCCACCGCACGTGAGAATCCGAAACAGTCGGATGGTGTATATTGAAGGAACAATCCCGGCGCGGGACATCAGGGCGGAGAAAGAAATGGAAGCCACGTTGCGAGACGATCTCAACCTGGTGCCCGGCAGAAAAGTGTCTTTCAACCGTCGGGAAGCATCGCTGTTCATTGAAAAAGCGCAAATCTGGAGCGAGTCCACCCTGGATGCCACACAGCACGCCATTCGCAACGCCGCACCGTTGACGCCGAACGTTGAAATTAATGACGATGCTTTTGACATCTGGTTTTCCATGGATGACACCGATGAGCCCGCATTCGCCGGCCGGCGCGCAGACGCCCGGAATGTTCTGGAAGCATGGCGTGAAGGATTAAATCTGGCCCCCATGGAAGGCGGCGGATTCGCCCCGATCCCCAAAAGCTGGCTGGATGCGCACGGGCACATGGTAATGGATCTGTTGGATGCAAGACAGGCCGAAGACAATCGGATTGCCGTCGCTGCCATCCCGGTACTGGCGAGATTGTGCGAAGATCTCGACATGGACACCCAGCCCTGTTTCTCGCGGCTCGCTCCACTTATCGATAATTTCGACACCATCCCCAAAGCGCCGTTGCCCCGAGATCTGCAGGGCACCCTTCGCCATTATCAGGAACGGGGCGTCGACTGGCTCACATTTCTTCGTAATGCAAACCTCGGGGGGATTCTCGCCGATGACATGGGTCTCGGTAAAACCATCCAGGCGCTGTGTGCGATGAAAGGAAAAACCCTGGTTGTCTGTCCGACCAGTGTCATTCACAACTGGGCCAATGAAACCGCCCGATTCAGACCTGGCCTGAAAACTTGCATATTTCACGGACTCAATCGGAAACTGGATGAATCGGCGGATTTGGTGATTACAAATTATGCGCTTTTGCGGATTGAGCGTGCGGCGCTCACCGGGCGTCAATGGGATTGCGTGGTCCTGGACGAGTCCCAGAATATCAAGAATCCCGCCAGTCAGGCAGCCAAAGCGGCGTTCCGGTTAAAAGCGGATTTTCGGATGGCCATGAGTGGCACCCCCGTGGAGAACCGACTCGAAGAATTATGGAGCATCTTCAACTTCACCAATCCCGGCCTTCTCGGAAACTACCGAAAATTCCAGAAACGCTACGCCATTCCCATTGGTCTGGGAGATCCCGCAGCCACTGCCAGCCTGAGACAGAAGATCCGGCCGTTTGTGTTGCGCCGAAAAAAAGACGAAGTGGAACTGGAACTTCCCAGTCGAACCAATCTCATTCTTCACTGCGAACTGAGCGAGCGCGAGCGAAACATCTACGATGCAGTACGCGCGGCAACCAGCTCCTCCGTGGTGAAATCACTGGAAGCGGGAGGAAGCATCATGGCGGCTCTCGAACAGCTCCTCCGGCTTCGCCAGGCCGCTTGCCACCCCTCTCTGGTCCCCGGGCACCAGGCTGCAACTTCATCGAAGGTTGAATTGCTCAATCAGGAGCTGGAAGCCACCATTGCCAACGGACACAAAGCATTGGTGTTCTCCCAGTGGACGGGATTTCTGGATTTGGTGGAACCTCATCTGAAACAGGCGGAGATCCCCTTTCTGCGACTGGATGGCAGCACCCGGGATCGCGCGGGCGTGGTAGAACGGTTTCAGGAAATCGATGGTCCGCCGGTAATGCTGATTTCCCTTAAAGCTGGCGGGACCGGACTCAATCTGACTGCTGCGGACCATGTGTTTCTTCTCGATCCATGGTGGAATCCGGCTGCCGAAGATCAGGCGGCAGACCGGACCCATCGCATCGGTCAGGACAAACCGGTTTTTGTATATAGATTTGTAGCCGCGGAGACCGTTGAAGAGAAAATCCTCAACCTGCAGGAAAAGAAACGAAAGCTGGCGGAAGCTGCCATCGGTGATGCAGGACAGGCGCTTTCGATTACCAGGGATGATCTCATCGAACTCCTGCGATAGCGGTGTGCCGCTCCTCCCCTAACGACTGTGTTCGTCGGGCACCCGGCGGAGATCTTTGCTCTGCCAATCATCAATAAATCAAATTTATGAATTTTTCTCGCACAGGTTTCATGTTACATAAGCCATCCCTTTTTTAACCGGGGTAATGAGAGGTATATTATGAACACAGAAGCCAGAAAAAAAGTGGTTCTCGCCTATAGCGGCGGTCTTGATACTTCAATCATTCTGAAATGGTTACTCGAAAGAAATTTTGAGGTTATCGCGTATATCGCCGATGTCGGCCAGGATGACAACTTTGAAGCAGCCAGGGAAAAAGCGCTGAAAATTGGTGCGAGCAAAGTATATGTGGAAGACCTCAAGGAAGAATTTGTCACGGATTATATCTTCCAGATGTTCAAAGCCAATACAGTATACGAAGGCCAGTATTTGCTGGGGACCAGCATCGCCAGACCGATTATCGCCAAACGCCATATTGAGATTGCAGAAAAAGAAAATGCAGAATTTGTGTCCCATGGCGCAACAGGCAAGGGAAATGACCAGGTTCGATTTGAATTGGGATTTTATGCACTGAAACCCGACGTGAAAGTCATTGCCCCATGGAAAATGCAGGAGTTCCTGGACGAGTTCAAAGGAAGAACAGATCTGCTGAACTATGCAGCCAAACACGGGATTCAGACCTCGGTTACCCACAAAAAACCGTACAGTGAAGATGATAATCTGCTGCACATCAGCCATGAGGCCGGCGTCCTTGAAGATCCCTTCTTCAGGCCCCCCAAAGAAGTTTTCAGCAAAACCGTTGCCCCGGAGGATGCGCCGGACAAGGCGACCAATATCAATGTCACATTCGAAAAAGGGATACCGGTAAAAGTGGAAAACGAGGAAGACGGTACTACCGTAGAAAAGCCACTTGAACTTTTCCTGTATCTGAACCAGTTGGGGCATGACAACGGAATCGGACGGGTTGACATTGTGGAAAACCGTTTTGTCGGGCTGAAATCCCGCGGCGTGTACGAAACCCCCGGGGGCACCATTCTGCTTCACGCTCACCGGGATCTCGAAGGGGTCACCATGGATCGTGAAGTCATGCGCATTCGGGATATGATTGTCCAGAAATACGCCGATGCCATTTACAACGGTTTCTGGTTCAGCCCGGAAATGGATTTCCTCAACAGCATTATTGACAAGAGTCAGGAATACGTGGATGGGGTGGTTTCTCTGAAGCTGTACAAGGGCGGCGTGTATGTGACAGGCCGAAAAAGCCCGAACTCCCTGTACAACGAAGATATGTCAAGCATGGACATCGAAGGGGGATACGATCAGAAAGACGCGCAGGGATTCATCCGAATCAACGCCGTTCGCCTCAAAGCAGCCGCTTCCCGCATAAAACGCTGACCCGGAATTCCGACACCGGAATCACCCATCCATCTGTTGACCTGTCATTCAAATTCAAATGGTCTATTCATTCATGAAGATTGTGAATTGCTTCTGATTCGGGTCAAAATTAAAAAGCATACTGAATCATGTAGCTTCCCAGGTCTGACGACGGGAACGTTGCCTTACGCACGGTCTCCATGGCACAATTTCCTGCAGCGGTGTTTGCGAAAGAATTGCCGACTACAGTTGCAGTGATGACTTTTCCATTGCCGTCCACAACCAGTCGAACCGCCGGGGTGCCCGAATCCGGAATTTCGCAGTTTTCCACCTCTGATACCACCGTCAGCAATGCAGTTTCAACCTTCTCCACCCCAGGGCCGCCCGAACTGGTACCATCCAGAGCGGTTACTTTCACATGGCCGGGCAACGTTGAAAGCACACTCCTGTGACCTGGGACGCCAGCATTTTTCCCCGTCTGTCCCGCACCATTGTCCCTCGACTTCACATCTGTGTCGGACTTGCTCATCTGCCTGGATACCACTTTTCCGGATATCGGCTGGACAATTGTTCCCGGCTCATCCGCCAACGGCTGCACCATCACTGCAGAGACCACATTAGCAGCCGGTTCATCAGGGCGATCCATCTGCGACACAATCAAATACACCGTGAACCCGGCAACCAGAACCGCTGCCGCTGACAGTCCAACAATCAGCTTCCGATACCTCCCGGTCGTCGGTTTAAATGGCGGAGGCACAGAGGTGAGAACCGTCTGCAACATTTCGTCGGAGTTTTTTTTGGGATATACCGCTGCTTTCTTACGGACAGATGCAGAAGGCTGGTCCGATGACGCAGCCGAATTCTCCACCGCCGGCAGGAGGGCGTCCCGTCCGTCAAGTTCCTTGGCCTTTGTTACGGTGTCGGTTGTTGTTGGCGCCGATTCTTCCGATGCCTTGTCAGGCGATAAAACTGATTTCGGCGCAGATGGGATCTCGGAAATAAAATGATATGACGTGTCGTATGCAAAGCCTGACGCTCTCACAGGACGCCCTGTGGGAGCCACGTCGTTGAGCACAAGGGTGGACGAACGCTGCGGCCATATCGCACCAGTATCCGAGTGTTCGGGATCTTCCTCCAGACGCGCCCGGATGGCATCAGAAGCGGATACTGACAAACTTTCGTTCGGCCAGAGCACATGATTTATGATCTGGTCAAAGGTATCTCGATTGGTTGCTGACATCTTTATGGAATAATCGTTTTCACTCACGATTTGGACGTCGTCAATTATCGCCCGTTGTTTCTCTTCATCCAGTCCGATGCTATCCGCCACAGTTCTTCGCAATCTGTTGTCTGTAACGTTCTTCATCTCAAATCGCTCCCTGTAAGCTCACCAACTCGCATCTGCTGGTATGTACCGACAACTGCCGTTCCACCATTTGCCATAATCTGTGCAGCAATCCAAGTCAAACGCAAACTAAACACTATATTATATTATAATACTTTATCTTGTCTGTAAAAATTCAATTGTTAAAAATATTCGCACAATGGAATTCTGAAACAGTCCCAATTTCGAGATGTCCGATTTCTTCATGGCAGATTACTACATGAATGATTCCACATAGCTTACAAATGCATCCCCGTGCCAGTTGCGCGCCCCATCAAATCGGGCCCTGATTCGACGTTGCCGATCCAGAATGAAGGTTTCGGGGTATTTTTCGGTGCCAAAAACATCGCCAGCAATCTTATTGTCTTTGTCAAAAAGTATTCGCAAATTCGTTCCCCGGGGAAAATAACTGGCAACTTCCTCGAAATTTTCCGCTACGGCAATTGTGATGAGAGCCACATCATCCATGCCAGCCAATCGTCGATCAAGTTCGGTCAACGACGGAATTTCCTGCCGACATACCGCACAACCGGCACTCCAGATATTCACAACGAGAACATCAATAGAATCAAATTGGCTCAATTTCACCTTCTGCGCCAGAGAATCTTCGAGGGTGAAATCAGAAATCTTCCGCGCCGTTTTATCATTCGCTTCAAAATCCGGGGCAACTATCTGAAATTCGGCAGCCTGAAAATGGCTCAATCCTTCATGGATTCCTGAAAAATAATAAACAACGAATATACCAAAAGCCGAAACCACAATGGCGAGAATGGCGATTTGGCGAGGGGACAATCTGAAAATTCCGGGTTTGTTAGGCTGGTTACTCATACATTTATCTATAATACCTATCGCTCGTTTATCCAACCTGATTCACGTAAATTTGCAGGGCCCTCGCCATTCGGTTCATTCGATTCCGATGGCCACCGCTTGCGTCCCCAAATATTTGCCAGCGAAAAGCGCCCGAACTCAGTGGCCTTCCCAGCTGCGCCTCGGTCCGACATCAATGTGCACAAAATTGTCCGCCCGATATGTACCCACGCCCCCATTGAAATGGCTGCGCAACCACGGTCCCAGCTGATCCGCGGAAACAGTATCGAGACGAAAATCCACAGCCTGACCTTTCATGTGTCTGGATTCAGTGGCGACTCGTCGTCCCTTTTTTGCCAGGGTATCGTTGAACTTGGGTGAACGATATCCTGAAATAATGGTGGTCCGTCTCGCTTCGAAATTTCTGGCAGCGGCTAGAACCGTTTCCAGCAGCACCGGTGCCATCTCCACCGTTTCGCCGAATCCCCGACACCTGAAAAAATGCTGTAACAGAGACGGTTTCACCTTCGGCGCATCAAAAACAGGCAGAGATTCTCGGGTATGAGCGTTAAAAAGAGTCGTGATGGGCAACACCACGCCGGGACGTTTGACTTCCCCCCAGCTCCCATACACTTTTTCGGGCTTTGCAGTATGGTAGCTGCCGGGACCGCATCCGCGCACCGCCGTTTCTCCCGATTCGCAGACAGTCAATATTTCGCCCCCTCCCGGAAAAAACAACGCCTGCTCCGTATCGGATTCCGTCACAGAAACCGAACGTTGTCCACCGCATTTTTGCGAGTCGGCAGACGCGATCGCGCCGATAATAAACAATACCCCTGGCAACAGAAGTCCCAGTGTCAGAAATGCCACAGTACTTTGGTGGACCAACCTCATTGAGGGATTTGTACCAGCAACCCCCTTGTCAGGTCCAGAATCCGACCATTGTAATCAACGTGACATCGTATTATATTCCGCGGTCAAAATCTATGGAACCAGAACCCGGTGAACACAGGAGAAAACAGACATGACAACCGAAATCATCACTCAACGATCCTGGCGACGACGGCAGTTGATTCTGCGATGGCTCTGCCTGTGCACCGCTGTTGCGGTCCTGGCATGCAACGGCAGCAAGGAGGCATCGGATTCGGCTGGCACTCCCCTTCCCCGCGGGAAGGCCGAGTATCAGAAACTGACCAAAGAAGCATATCAGTTGAAAAAAGTGGGCCATAATGGCAAGGCGCTTACTGTTTTGAAAGAGGCGATCAAGCTGACTGAACCCCACAGTACCATTTACGGTTCAGCGCTGGATGACCAGGCATCTGTTCTGGTTCGAATCGGAAAATACAAAGAAGCCGAGGAGATGTTTTCCGAATCCATCCGAGTACTCGAAGATACCGCAGCACCTGCCAACCTGACCAACGGTGTAAAAAACAGGTTGAACCTGCTGAAGAAAATGAAAGCCATGGGGATTCAGTGCGCAGAACCGGAAGAGCCGTCCGCCAACGCAGAATTGCCGTACTATCCGAATATCAGGGAGTATCAGAATACCCTTGGAAGCCTCACCAGAAAAGTGGCATCCTGCCACGATTCCAATATAATCGAACCAATGATGACCCGGATGGTTATCTCCGGCGATGGCAGACTGATCAGTGCCAGGGCATTGGACAAATTTGCAGGTACCGATACCGAAAAATGCGTAGTCACGCGTCTGGAAGCGAGTGTTGACCAGCTGGCGCTTGAGCCATTTTCAGCCTGCTTCAGAGGATTCACGTTTCCATTTATGCTGGGCAAGCATCCCAACCTGGATGTGAGCGATTCGGAAGAAACCCCGGAAGGCGGGGCAGGCGAAAGCAGCTCTCAGCAACAGCAGATACCGCCAGAAAACACCAGTAAAGGTGAAATGCCGTCCAGTGATTCGGCATTGACCGGTGCCCGAAACCTGCTCGATGGGTACGTCGGCAATAACGTGGAGAAAGCCATGTCGTTTTTCTTTCCCGCCGACGCGTTCGATATTGTGAAGGATTCCCCCAGCCCCGCCCGGTATCACCGCAAACTGGTGGACTGGTACAAAGAAGATTTCGATCGCGAGCGGAAACGGTTTTCAACGGGCGACTGGAAAGTGGACGATATTTCGCTGGGCAACTGCAAATGGAAAGCACCGGGAATAGAGGCGAATAAAGTGGGATATTGGTCGTGCAGCCGCAATACGGTTTCGGTATCCTCGACGAATGGCCAGAAGCGTCGTTTCGAAATTCATGTTCTCATTAATTGGGGCCAGACCTGGTACATTACCCACCTTGGGCCCATCAGAAAGTAGCCCCAATTGTTCAGGCAGGGTCGTCACCGTCTCCGATAATTTCGAATCCGATTTGTGAAACTGGCCGTTCGCGGGATATAATTTCCACATTGGACACCTGCGCCATTGGAGGCCCGGTTGAAAGCCAGCGTTCGAACGCATCCATTGCATCTTCCGCACCTGAAGCAACAACCTCAACCCGGCCATCAGTTCGGTTTCTCACCCAGCCGCGTACACCGAGTTGTCGCCCCGTTTGACGGGTATAATATCGGTAACATACTCCCTGTACGCGACCACTTATCAGCGCATGAATTTCTTTCATGAGCGAATCCGTACACGCCAGTACAACAGCAGACATCCGAAAAATACCATCAGCGATACCGGGACAACCGAAACAGGTATGGCAGCATCGTCGCTGTCTTTCCTCATGCCATAGGTAGCCCATTTCGACGTGTCATCTTCCAGTGTGGCATCGTCGTCCAGAATCCTGTATGCGGCTATATCAAGTGCGCCATTTTTTCGCATTTTCTCTGCATGGAGCCAAATCAGTCGCCCGCTCGCTTCCTGAAACGCGGTACTGTCTTCCTCTGACAGGCGCCTTGCCATCTGGGTTGCCAGCAATGCTTTGTGACTTTCACCTTTCTCAGCCAGCACGGCGGCATAGCGAAGATAGTCCTCCGCAATCCCGGTTCGACGAGGATGAAGCGGCGAATTGAAAAGCAGCTCCCGATATGCCGAATCCATTTCTTCAAAATGGTTCCTGCCCGCGGCTGCTTTCCCTTTTTCATAAAGGGCTATGGTCTTTGATTCTCGCGCGTTATCCCACGCGTCGTAAAGTGTTGCCGCCCACTGCTCGTAGTCACCGCTTTCCGGTTCGTCACCGAAAGCATTTTCGTATTCCCGATGTATAGACCATTTGGCATTTTTGCCATAAGCAGCCAACGACGCACGAGCTGCCTTTCGCACTATCTCCGATTCATGATTCGCACAGGAAAGCGTTACATCAATGGCATCAAGCTCGTTGACGGAGGCATAGGCCTCCAGCAACTGCGCGAGCCTTCGGGAACTGCGAATGCCCTGGATCTGCTCACTGAGTAAGGGATCTCCCATATCCCGAATCCACGCCACCGAAAACATATGCAGCTCCCGGTTCTGGCTCCCTCGACCGTATATCAACGCTGGCAATGCCTTCAATCCCGCCTGCACCATCAGCTCTCCAATGAATCCGCGAAATGCGCCTGCATATCGTGCCGAAAAATCCAGCAACACCTTGTACCCCGCCATGGAATCCAGCGAATGCAGCGCCACCAGTAGCGTTGCAATCCGCGTGGTGGTCTCAACCGCCACATCCCCCGGAGGCATCTGCAGCAAGGCACCGAGCACACCGCCATCACCGGCGCTGACAGCGGACACATTTTTCATAACGTTTTTTATCTCGCGATGATTGACTTCTCCTGCGTGCCAGAGACTCTGGCGCATCACCGCCTCACATCCGCCCGCATTTCGCTTAATCTCACTGGCGGCATTCACCCGATCCGCCAATGATTCGGACGTTAACTTCAACAAAAGGCCATTCAGCTCTTCCAGGTCCATTCCCACGTCGCCCGAAAGCACCAAATCCGGCGTTCCACCAAAGTCTGCATGTTTTTCGGGATTTTCGGCCGGGCCTGCAGCGCTGAGGCCGGCGCTATATACAATCATGGCAATAACTGTCAGGAGTAACCGATAGCACATAGGGCTTGTATGACCCAAACCGCATCACGGATCAACGAAAAAACACATTACAACACGACGCAATCCCCCCAACCTTATTGCAGTTGAGTAAATGGAAAAAAGAACGGACAGCACTGCACGCCGCCCGCGGTGATTTCGCTTATCCCGGTATGATTCCAATGTGATTGAGTTGCACAGCATTCGAAATTCCAGTATAAATGTGACCATATGATTGATTCATTTCATTTTGATACCTCAAACACCATTTTGCTTGTTGACGATGAGGAAATGGTAAGAGATCTGCTTCGCCGCGTGCTCGAACGAGACGGGCACCGGGTACTTGCCGCGTCATCGAAAGCCGAGGCATTTGAGCAGTTCACATCACATGCGGTTGACCTGCTACTGGTGGACAAAAATCTGCCAGATGGTTCCGGGCTTGAATTCATCGAAGCAGCGCGAAACCTTGAGTTCGATGGAGAGTCAATTGTCATCACCGGATATTCCGATACGGAATCCGCGATTAAATCGGTTGAGCTGAATGTATTCAGGTACATTAAAAAGCCGTTCGACCTTGATGCACTGCGGAATGATATTAATCGTGCGCTTGAAACGGCCGCCCTGAGAAAAGATTTGACACAACGCACTCAGGAGCTTGAAGTCACAAATGCAGATCTCATACAGGCGCTTGAGCAGATAAAGGAATCGGAGCAACGGCGAGTTCAGTCTGAACGACTTGCCTCCATTGGGTATCTTTCTGCCGGAATTGCCCATGAGATAAATAACCCATTGTCACTTCTGTCAATGACCATCCCGTTCACTGTTTCGGAAATTGAAAAAATAATTCGCACCAACGCCCCTGCAAATTCACCGGACAAAGTCAATGAAGAGCTGGAAACATTGCTCAAGAATCTTGGGCCAACCCAGGAAGCCGTTGATTTGCTGATGCAACTATCCTCGGATCTACACTCGCTGGGCCGAAGCGATGACGTAAAACCGCAGCCGGTAAAACTGGTTGGTGTGGTGAATTCCGCGCTGAGAATTGTCCGTCACCGAATCAAGCATAAAGCCACGGTGACAGTGAATATTCCGGAAAACCTGACAATTACCGGAAAAGCCAACCGCCTGATTCAGGTGTTTATCAATCTGCTTACGAATGCCAGCCGAGCTATCCGGGAGAATATTCCAGATCGCAACTATATAAAAATAAACGGATATGAGGATGACTCGCATGCTGTCATCGAGGTAGCAGATTCCGGCATTGGCATTCCGCCGGAAAATCTTAAAAAAATATTCGATCGCTTTGTTACCCTTTCCGGACTAGGTCCCGGAGAAGGATCCGGCATCGGGCTCTCTATCGTTAAAGAACTTGTTGCAGAACATGGAGGGACAGTGGAAGTCATCAGCACGGTAGGGGAAGGCACGAGTTTCATCGTGAAGTTTCCACTGAAGCGAATGCTGAAGTCTTCTCCCCCGCCAATGGCGACAGTGGCATTTTCCAGATCTTCAAATGAGTTCGTGAAGGCGCACCGAAGCATTCTTTTTGTAGATCAGAACAGGGAACACCTGGAAGCGTATGCCATGTCTTTTGGCCAGCTTCACGATGTAATCACCGCTGCATCGTTTGAAGATGCACGTGTTCAAATCGAACAGTTCAGTGGGACGCTCGATATTGTCGTTTGTGACGCTACCGCAATTTTCACTGAGTTTAATGACTTTTATACAGAGATGGTAACGACATACCCCGCTCTGGCTCAGCACTTCATCTGCACTGGCGATGAGTCCGCAGCCAATAATACCGCTTTGGCTTTAGCATCGGGCAAAACAATCCCCTTTCTGAAACGACCATTTCGTCCGGCGGAATTGCTCGCAGCCATTTACCGAATCCCGCCCCGCAGCAGACGGTCAAGCGCTTCTCCGATGAATCAACACTGATTTCAGAGTGAATCAAATCAATTCAACCTTGGGGAGAAAGGCGCCGTTCAACGTGAAGTCGACGATATTGAATAGAACCTAAACGGACGGAACGGGAGATGGTGTGATGGGGGGCATCTTCGAGGCGCCATCTTCCTTTTGTAAGAAAGAAACCTCGTCGCTCTGCGCACCACATTTTTGAAGAATGCTATTTATTTTTTCTGATTCGATCGTCTCGGCAATCAGCAGTTCTTCGCTCATCATTTTCAGAGATGCTCTATTTCTGGTGAGAATTTTTTCGGCGCGGGTATATTGATCCATGACGATTTTTTTCACCTGAACGTCAACCATCTGTGCCGTGGATTCGGAGTAATCTTTCCCCTGACCAATTTCCCGCCCCAGAAAGACTGTTTCCTGATGGTCGCCCAGATACAGCGGTCCAACCGCCTCGTTCATCCCCCACTCGCATACCATGCGGCGTGCCAGATCCGTTGCCGTCTTGATATCCTGACCCGCTCCGGTGCTCAATTCGTCAAACTCGAGTTCCTCAGCAATGCGACCGCCCATAAGCACCGCAATTTTGCCAAGCACATATGTTTTGGTCAAATTCAGTCTGTCCTCAGTGGGCAATTGCTGTGTCAATCCCAACGCGCGCCCCCGAGGAATGATGGTCACCTTGTGTACCGGATCTGTTCCTTTCAGCAGCCTCGCGACAATGGTATGTCCCGCTTCATGATATGCTGTGATGGTCTTATCTCTATCGCTGATAATCATCGACCGACGCTCAGAGCCCATCAGCACTTTATCTTTTGCGTCCTCAAAATCCTCCATCTCCACTACATCTTTATTTCGTCTGGCAGCCAGCAGCGCCGCCTCGTTAACAAGGTTTTCCAAATCCGCACCCGAAAATCCGGGAGTGCCGCGTGCAAGCAGCATCAAATCCACGGCGGATGCCATCGGCGTTCTTTTGGTGTGAACCTTTAAAATGCCTTCCCGCCCTTTTACATCCGGGCTGGGTACAACAATCCGTCTGTCGAATCGCCCCGGACGTAAAAGCGCCGGATCAAGAACATCAGGCCGGTTTGTCGCCGCAATGATAATGACACCATCGTTCGCCTCAAAACCATCCATCTCAACCAGAAGTTGATTCAACGTCTGCTCTCGCTCATCATGTCCGCCCCCCAACCCGGCGCCGCGTTGACGCCCCACCGCATCTATCTCATCAATAAACACAATACAGGGAGCGTTCTTTTTGCCCTGTTCAAACAAATCGCGCACCCTGGATGCACCGACGCCCACAAACATTTCAACAAAATCGGAACCGCTGATGGAAAAAAACGGAACACCCGCTTCGCCGGCAATGGCTCGGGCAAGGAGTGTTTTCCCGGTTCCGGGGCTGCCCATCAGCAACACACCTTTGGGAATTCGTCCTCCCAGACGCTGAAAATGTTTAGGATCTTTCAGGAAATCAATAATTTCCTCAAATTCTTCGCGTGCCTCGTCAATACCGGCCACGTCTTTGAAGGTGATTTTCTTACTGTGATCACTCATCATTCGGGCACGGCTTTTACCGAAACTCATTGCCTTCCCGCCCCCAGCCTGCATCTGACGCATGATAATAAAAAAGGCTGCGAGAAGCAGAATTACCGGCACACTGCTCAGAAGCATGCTCTGGAAAAGGCCATCATCCTCCGGCTCCCGATAATTGACTTTCACATTCGACGCCATCAATTTCTCATTGAACGCCGTATCCGGTTCAACCCCAAAGGTTTGAACATCCTGTTTGGCACCAGTCTCAGTTTCACGGACATAGCTGTACTTTCGACCACGAATGGTCACTTCTTCCACTTTTCCGCTATTCAAATCATTCTGAAATTCACTGAACGGAACGGTTCGCTCATGCTGCTCGCTGTTGATCAAGGCAATAACAATGATGACCAACACAATAAGCAGGCTCCAAAGCACGACTGTTTTTAACTTCTGATTCACGATATCTCTCTGTTCCTCTGTGACGATTCTCGCCGTTCTTCTTTGTACGTCGGACGAATCCCAAGCAAGTTAAAATTTTTCGCGAATGTTTAACATGGCTTCTCGCCCTTTACAATTCATTATAAGCCCAATTACTCCTGAAAGCGTCCCAAATCTTTCAAAACGCAATTATCATGCAAATGCCATTCCATACGTAATCCCGATATTCGAGAATTCAAGATGCCGGGAATGGATATTATCTCCCCGGATGGCGTTGCCAGTGCAGGCACAGTCGGGCGATACATTACCGGTATGCGTTTTTTTACCAGCAAACGCATCGCCTTCCGTTCGCTGCCCCAAATTCTGTCTCCCACCTGCAGTGGTCGTATCATCCAGTCGGATATATTGCCAGTCTGCCCGCTATCTGTAACGTCCGTGGAGACCGTTATCTTAATGCTCACCCGCATCTCCCCATGATCTCCCCGCCATATGTTGGATGTCGGATTCTCCAGTTTTTGTGCCGCAAAAATATTATTCGGGATTGTTTGATTGAAAACATACAGACTCCCGTATGCAGTCCAGACCTGAATTTCTCCGGGAAGCACATACTTTCTGCTTCGCCCCGGCATATTGATTCCGGAGATGATTGCAGCAATATGGGTCCGCTCAAATCGTCGCAAATCTCCTGATGTCACCTGCAGGGCATGGCGAACCAAACGACCATGAATCGAAACAGGAATCTCCCTTAAAACATCGTTATCAATTCTGTACCCCCCCGCAATGCGTAACGGTTTCATTATCAACCGCTCGCTGATAACATCATCAATCCAATGGGTGACATCCCTGGCTTCCTCGGCCAGCGCACTTAAATGTTCCCGAATTCTCGGATTGCTCCGAATCAACTCCGGCATCAGATTTCGAGCTTGTACCCGGGCAAATCGCACGTTCACGTTGCTGGGATCATCCACCCATGGAATTGACCGGGATGTCAGCCAATCTCTGAGCTGCTGACGCTGCAACTCCAGCATCGGCCGGACAATGGTGACTCCGCCGGGCATCTTTCGGGATATTGGAATGGCGCCCAACCCATCCAGTCCGGTACCGCGCAACAATCGCAACAGTACCGTTTCAGCCTGATCATCCATGGTGTGCCCGGTTAAAATCAATCCGCAGGCAAACCGCTTTGCAGCATCTGCCAACAATTGATATCGCCTGTCCCTGGCCCACTGCTGAAGGCCATCACCATCGCTGGTCTTTGTGAATTCCTCAATAATGAACAATCGTTCGGAGACAACACCCAACTCATCGCATTGTGATTTCACAAGCGCCCATTCGGCATCCACACCATGACGCAGACCATGATCGACGAAAGCCACTTTCACCTGATGTCGAGGCCACACCATCGCGACCAGATGCAAAAGACTAAGAGAGTCCGATCCACCGGATACTGCAACGAGCAACTGTGCATCCAGAGAACAGAATCTGCAAAGAACATTTTTTATAACAGTGGCGAGGTCCCTGGAGGTCATTCCGTCCCATCCATCCGGGCTATCAGATATGCCAATGCTTCGTGAGCGCTGACGGCCGAAAAAATGGGTTCCGCTCTACTGTCGTCTATCCGCTCCCCCGCCAAACGGGAACTCCAGCCACCGGAGGTAACCATAGCGGCAATCGGCTTTTTCATTTGCCAGGCATACGCCAGTTCACTGAGGGTTCCACTCCCCCCACCCACCGATACGATCCCGTCCGCCATCCGTATGATCAGCGCGTTGCGGGCAATTCCGATTCCTGTTGGCAATGCGAGATCCACAAACTCGTTGGCAAAATCTGGGGTTTCCTCAGGCAACACGCCAATAGCCAGCGCCCGCGTGGTGTTCAGTTCGTTTCGGGCAAAGCGGAACCCCTGACAGACTGCCGCCATGACCCCCTGTTTACCGCCACAGACAAGGTGAAACCCGCGTTCCGAAATCGCTTCACCAACGGATTTGGCGATTTCCAATACTTCCTCCGTGGCGCTGCCAGCGCCGACTACAGCAATCACCGGTATTCTCGCCAATTTGTATTCTCCCTTGTTGTCCTTTATTGAAACGCAACCTATCGAACTTACTCCGCATAGAAGTAAACGAAAATCAACTTTATTTTCAACCGGATTCATTTTAAAGTATTCCGTTGAACCGATTGCCCGTGACAGGAGCCCCTATGACTGACGAAAAAACCATCCTGGAAAGACAAAGACTCAGAGACATCACAATGATCGGTGCGAATCTGGACTCAGAAATTGCGGCACAAATGACTTATACAGCCGTCACGACCCAGGGAGCGCTCGCTGCGGAGCTGGTGCATCATATCCTTGGCTTCTGCGAACGCCTGATTGCCGATCGCAAACTGACCATTGAAGATTTGATCACTATCTGTCACGCAGCGATGGAAACCGAATCCACCGGCGTTCGGCTCCTGGAAGGAAAGTTCTTGCGTGGTCGCATTTCGGAGCAACTTTCGCGAACAAAGCGTTATGGTGAGAAATTTTCGATGGTTGCCATCAAGCTTTCGCATCAGATTCGCAATTCTCAGTACGATGCACTGTTAGATGTTTTACGGGAACGACTGCGCACCAGCGATATGGTATTCACTTTTCGTCATCGTATCATGCTGATTCTGCCACATGCCACCGACAACAATACCAACCTGCTGATAAAGCGAATTAAAAATCTGGTGGATGCCAGCTTTCGTTCCACCCCCATTATTGATGTGGCCAAACTGAATTTCCCTTCAACAGAAATCACCCGTTCCTCCCAGATTCTCGACTGGGCGGAAGATCAGCTTCGGTAAGTCGTGGCTCTTCCCCTACCCGTCCTGATTTTCACCGTCTATACTGTTTGCTACCTTTTGGGCGCGGTTAATTTTTCGCTCATCGCAGCACGTATTTTCATGAAACAGGATTTACGTGAAAATGGCTCAGGCAACGCCGGCTTTACCAATCTGTTACGCATGGGCAATAAAAAAATAGCGTTTACGGTTCTCTTTCTGGATATTGCGCGCGGTTGGTCAGTGCTGTGGATATGCATGAATATTTCAATGAATATATACTGGCCATTCATGGCGGTTCCGTTGTTATTCGGAAACCTGTTTCCCGTTTTTCACCGGTTCAAAGGAGGCAAAGGGATCGCGGTATCCATCGGTATCATTCTGGCGATTTGTCCTGCAGGGGCGTTAACCGGTCTCATTGGTTTGCTCATTCTCGTCAGCCTTTCCAGACGGGTGTCTGTGGGTTCGCTGTCATTTCTGATATGCGCCACGACCACTGCGTTTCTGGTATCGTCGCCGCAGGTTGGGCTGGTTTGCACTGTCCTTGTACTCAGTGGTTTATGGACTCATCGGGATAACATTCGAAGACTGATGAACGGCACCGAACCACCACTCTCTTTCAAAAAATAATTTTGCCGACCAACAATCAGATTCCGTATGTGGCATCTTCCATAGATTACCCGATTATCATGTGAATAAAATAATGAAATAATACAACAGCACGTTTACTTTTTTCCCAGTTGATAAACAGAAAAAAATTGAACCCTGTTTCACAACTAGTCAGTACTTCCTTGGGAAACTCCGATGGCAGCTTGATCAATCTGTCATCGGTTGTGCGTCAGCATTGAAATTTTGCAGACACAGTGGCTGGCACTCACAAAAGGGAGGATAACCAAATGGCCCGAATAAAAAAATGTAACCTTTTATTTTTTGTTTTTATGCTCATGTTGTCGTTCTCAGCGTGTGGAGAAATAGATGCCGGTGATACCGACGGAAGCAGTGACAGTGACTCCGATTCCGACTCCGATACTGATTCCGATTCCGATACTGATTCCGATACTGATTCCGATTCCGATTCCGACTCCGATACTGATACTGATTCCGACACGGACACTGATTCTGATTCAGATACGGACACCGATTCTGATTCAGACACCGACACCGATTCTGATTCAGACACCGACACCGACACCGACACCGATTCGGACGGTGACGAGTGTCAATACGAGTGCCTTCCCCATTGTGTTTCCTGGGGTGGAAACGTGATGGAAGGCGCATGTGATGGTGAAAATCGTTGCTGCGAGGGCGCAACAGCACCGGACGGTGACACTGACACCGATACGGACACTGACACCGATTCGGATACTGACACCGACACCGACACCGACACCGACACCGATACAGATACAGACACCGATACCGACACTGACACCGATTCGGACGGTGATTGTGTAAAAGGCAGCACAAAGGGGAACGAAGTGGCAGTTATTGGCGAATCATTTATCGCCATGTCCCATGGCCTCACACGAGAAATTGAAAAACTGGCAACCGCTGCCGGATCGTTGGCGGCGGGCGACAAATATGTTGATAAATCTATTTCCGGCACGTGGCTCTCCGATGGTTCACCGCAGTCAATTCCCAATCAATACAAGGATGCGCAGAGCCAGAACGACATCCGTTACGTTGTGATGGACGGTGGCGGGAACGACTGCATGGGCGGTGGAAACGGCGATCCGGTATATAGCGCTGCCGAACAATTATTTCAGACCATGGCCACTGATGGTGTAGAAAAAGTACTGTATTTCTTCTACCCCGACCCCCTCGGTTCTTTTGCTTCAATGGGACTGAAAGATTGCCTCGATGTACTTCGCCCCAGAATAAAGTCTCTGTGTGAAGGACTTTCTTCACCTGAATGCTATTTTGTAGACCTTCGTGAGTCATGGGACGGTCACCCGGAATATACTTCTGACGGTATTCATCCCACCAACGCCGGTGATGTGGCATCCGCCGGACAAATCTGGCCCGTGATGGAAGCCAACTGCGTCGCGCCATAGCCCATCGCCGCATTTAACCTTCGCCTCCAATTTTTCCCGTTATTGATTGATAGACGTCCACCAAATCGCAATTGCAATCAACGCTGTTTATTTCCGTTGATCGATGGGGTTAAACTTGTGACCATACCCACCAATATAACGGGAAGTGGGACGAATAAGCCGGTTGTCGGCAAACTGTTCCCTCACATGGGCAATCCATCCGGCAGTTCGGGACACAGCGAAGATGCACGTGAAATACTCTTTGGGAAGTCCCAGAGCATGCTGCACCATGGCGGAATAAAAGTCGATATTGGGATATATTCCTTTTGCGTCGAGAACCTGTTCTTCAATTTTCCGCCCAATTTCAAATAGGTTGGCCACTCCGGGACGGGAAGACAATTTTTGAGCATATTTTCGCAGATGGCGACTTCTGGGATCTTCCACCTTATACATTCGATGACCGAACCCCATTACTTTTTTCCCATCTGAAAGCATGGTGCTGATATATCTCTTCACCGAACCAGGGCTATCAATTTCTTCAAGCATTTGCATGACCCGGGTATTGGCCCCGCCGTGAAGCCTCCCCTTGAGTGTTCCAAGCGCAGTGGTAATTGCGGAATGCATACCGGCCAATGTACTTACCGTCACCCGGGCTGCAAATGACGATGCAGCCAGTCCATGGTCTGCGTGCAGCACCAACAGACAGTCAAACACTTGAATATCAAGCTTATTTGGCTTTTTTCCGGTGAACATGTATAGAAAGTTTTCGGCAAATCCCATTCTGGCAGATGGCGATATGACTTTCTCATCACAGTCAATCCGATGAATCGCTGCCACCAGCGCTGCCACCTGAGCCAATATGCGCACCGATTTTCGATTGTTCGCCTCATCACTGATTTTACCGCCATCCGGGTCAAACATGCCAAGTGCGGATACACAGGTACGCAGCAGCACCATGGGATTCGTATTGGGAGGCGCCAGATGAATCAACTCCAGAACTTCAACCGGTAATTTCATGTTGTTCATTAAAAATGATGCAAAAGCTTCCAGTTCTTTCGCATTAGGAAGTTTTCCGTACCATAACAGATAGACCAACTCTTCATAAGACACTTTGCCGGCCAACTCACCGAGATGAAAACCGCGATAATACAATTCGCCGTTTTCTCCATCCACATAACTGATCTCGGTATCGCCGGCAACAACGCCTTCCAAACCTCTCACAGGGGTCTTCTTTTGTGCAGCGGCCATAGCTCCTCCTTATTTTTCTGGTAGTTTTGTGGACTGTTGAACGATAACAGCCCATTTCCATTTGCCGGGGTATATGCAACGTGGAATTGTAACTCTGTTACCAAGTTAACCAGAACATGGGATGTGTCCAGCAGGTCTACCGCCTTTTTGCCTTCTCGATGACATCATCAATTTGAAAATGAAGGTGCTTCACCGGCACCATTTTACGCGGCAGATGTTCAGACTCTACGCAAACGCAGGCGACGATATCGGGTCTGGCCATCCGGTCCGTGGCCTCGAACAAATATACCGAAAAAGAAGATCAGCAGAATCGATCCGACGCCGGTGAGCATCATCAGCTTTTCAGAACCATATGTCGAAATCACCCATGCGCCGAGTTTTCCCCCGATTGCGGATGCGATCGTAATCCGCACCAGGCTGGCGAGATTCATGTACGTTGATTTCATGTTGCGGTGTGACTGACGGTCGATGAAATCGATGGTTCCCAGATGCAGCAATCCGAACCCGGCACCCTGCAGGGATGCGGCGGACCACTTCCACCAGAACGAGGTTTCAAGTGTGAACATCGAAAAGAGTACCAGTCGGATTCCATTCATTGCAAGCCCGGCAACGATCAACCACCGGTTGCCGAACCGCTGAATCAGCTGTCTGGAGAAAATCATGATCGGAATCTCGAAAATGGTCCACGTGCCAAATACCAGCCCCATCTCAAACGGACTTTCAAGCACATCATCAAAAAAATAACTGGTGTATATGAAGGAAGCGGCCCACATCACGCCGTTGAACAGAGAGAAAACCAGAAACCAGACGAACAGACTGTCTTTTCTGAGGTGCTCCCATGGAATCCGAACCGGCACCGGCTTTTTCCTGAACCGCAATCCCCGATACGAAACCACCCCAAGAAGCAGAAACGCGACTGAACTCGCGTAATAGATAACGGAAAGATGATAGAACACCTGAAGTATCAACCCCATAATAATACAGGCAACACTCCAGCCCAGTGTTCCGAACACCCGGTATACTCCGTAAGATTTCTGTTCACCGATTCGGTTGAGATGAATCATTGTCTCGCCATCCACAGTGGGAACGAGCGGCATCGAAAAAATATAGTATGCAAGGACAGCCACAAACATGAAAAGAAACTTCACGTGCAACGGCAGTGATGCTGTCAGTTCACTTCCCGAAAGTCCTGTGAGCAATGTGAACAGCGCCACTGCAAAACAGAAAAAAGTAACCAGATGTCTGCCGAGTTGCAACTTGTCCGCGAGAATTCCCGTCGGAATATTCGCAACAACACCTGCGAGGGGCATGAAAAAATAAATCCAACCGATTAAATCATCTGCAGTGCTGCCATCGGGGCGGACGAGTGCATGTTTAAAAAACACGGTGGCGAACGGGGTAACAAACCCTGAGGCCACAAATACAAAGAAGTATAGCGATTTTAAATATCGACTCTGAGATGTCGTTTCTGTCATGAATTCTCGCTGTTTGCCCTTGCGCCGCGGATGGTTGCAACCCGGGTGGACCAGAGGGACCATCCGCCGATAATCGAGCCATTCATATACGCATTTCGAATCGAATTACAAGTGGCGCACCGGATTTTTCACAAATCCCATCAGCGTCAGACCAATCGCAAAAAAGCCACCAATGGAAAGAACCGCAAGACGCTGGCTGTCAAATGAGGAAGACACCAAACCGAAAACCAGGGGGCCCACGATGGCAGAGCCTTTTCCGGCAAATGCCATGAATCCGAAAAACTCGCCACTGTGCCCTGCGGGTGCCATCTGCCCCACAAACGTACGACTGGTGGACTGGGTCGCGCCAATGCAGAGTGACGCCAATGCCGCCACTCCCCAGAAACAGGTCTGCGCACCGGAAACGCTGAACAATCCCGGCCATGCCGCCAGCTCAGCGCCCAGCACGACGACAAGCCACATGACCAGTGTTATCACTATGGTTCGTCTGGCACCTATTCGATTGGCGATACGACCGAATCCATATGCGCCGGGCGCCGCAACAATATTCATGATGATGACAAGAATAATGTTCTGCATTGTCGTGAAGGCCAGCGAATCCTTTGAAAATGCCACGGCAAACACGATGATGGTTGCCACTGCATTGTTGTAGAAAAAGAATGCGAGCAGAAAGCGGACGAGATTTCCGTGCTGCCTGATTTCGGTCAGGGTTGCGACAAGTTGCGCCACACCTTTTCGAACGGCGGAAGCTGCACCCACTGATGCGCCGGGAGCCACTTCTTTCAGCATGATAAAAGCCGGGAGCGAAAAAATTGCGAACCACGAAGCTACTACCATTGGAATCAGATGCAACCAGGTTTTACCAAGGGCGATGGGCAGGCAGAGCAGCAAACAGCCCAATCCACCAATGTAGCCCAGCGCCCATCCGCTTCCACTCAACATCTCCATTTTTTCTCTGGGAACCAGTTGAGGCAGAAAAGCATTGTAAAAGACCACCGCGGCTTCAAACCCAACCACTGCAGCGATGAATGCACCCATGGCGAGTGCCACGGTTCCCTCTGCGGTGAAAGATAATAGAGCGGTGGAAACCACACACAGCAGGGTAAATCCGATTAAAAACATCTTTTTTTTATGAGCGTAGTCGGCAATGGCTCCCAAAATCGGTGCCAGAAAAAATACAATTGCCGCGCCGATGGAATTGGCATTCCCCCACAATCGGTCAGACACGCCGGGAGTATCGCTGCCAACAACGACATCCTTGAAGTAAATCACATAAATGGCGGTGATAATCACCGTCGGAAACGCTGAATTAGCAAAATCAAAAAGACACCAGCTGAATCGCTGTGCTCTGGTGGACAATATATTCGGTTCGCTGTCGCTACGGCTATTCATGTCCGCACTCTATTTCGAGAGCCCGGAACAGGCAAGCGATTCTGATGATGCCCAAAGAATTGTCACGGCTCCGTCACCGGACATGCGGTTTCCGGCGTGCGAAACCGCAGTGTCAGTTGCCGAGGGACTCGACAATGCCCTCAAATGAAACGGGTTTGATGTGATAGTGCTGAATCAATCCGGATTGAATATGAGCCGTGAACAGCGCCGGATCGCTCGCGGAAATCATAACTCTGTTCATTCCGGGATAATTGACGGCCACCTGATCGAGCAGCCAGATACCATCATAGACCGGCATATCAAAGTCCGTGATGATGGCTTCAAAATCTCCGGCAGCCAGACGGACGGCAGCCTGTTCGGCATTGGGGGCGGTTTCCACAATGTAATGTTGCGTCAAGCACCTTCTCAGCGCCCGCAACACGGATCCATCATCATCGACGACAAGCACTTTTTTTCGGGTGCAGCGTCGCGAAATACGCCAATCGACCAATTCGGGTTTAAAAGCCTGTGTTGCCATGATTCCCTCCCAGCATTGCAAAATTGGAACAGAATACTGTTCTCATGTATAGCATGAACTCATGTCCAGGCAAAAAATTTGTTCAGTTGTCCGCTGGCGCCCACGGCTACAATACTGATTTTAATTTTCAATTTCAGAGGGTTATCTCATCATCAATCCAATGAGAAGATTTTGAAGGGATTCGCCGGACAATGGCTTGCTCAGAAAAATATGAACCAGGCCAGAAAGCAGATGAGACGCAAAACGTTCCGGTTCGCCGGCGCTCACCAGCACGCGAATGGTTTCGGGCGTGGCATCACGGGTTTTTTCCAGCAACCATAGACCATTCCGTCCGGGCATATCGCAATCCGTCACTACCACGGAATACCCATTTCGACCTATCATATAAAGCGCTTCATCGGAACTGGTAGCGATATCGATTTCCCATTGCCCTTTTAATAGGCGAACCATGCCCCTCAAAGAAACTGGTGAATCATCGACCAGCAGTACAGAAAAATCGTCCGCAGCAACCGTGGATATGCCGCTTTCCGCAAGTGGATTTCCGTCCTGTTCGCTCAATTGCTGCTGTCTCGCCATCTGGAGCCATCTCCTCCCTGGTCATCTAATTTCCATATTACAACGTTATTAAAATGATTGCCATATTTTCCATGTTATTTTTTCTCAAGAAATTCCTTTTCCCGCCGACGTTATACCTGGCGGGCAAACATGCCGGTTTGTTCTGCCGGAGAATACATTTACAAAGGAGTTCCGAGGTGAACGGTATCAGTCCAGAAATGACAGCAACTGCCATGGATGTGGCGGTTATGAAAAAGCACAAGGAAGTAATGGAACAACAGGGAGAAGCAGCCGTTCAGCTCATTCAGTCCGCAGAAGCGCCGCCGCCGGCCAGAGTTGCTTCGCCTTCAGGACTGGGAAGACTGATTGATGTATACATCTGACGCTGCGCCTTTCAGGTGATCGCCCGAGAAACGACCGGATGTTCACTGAACAGTGCCCCTCCCCCTTTTGCGTCACGCACCAATCATCATTTCCTTTGCGTTGTATTCTGCAGAACATACGTTTATTTGTACTGAAATAATTATATCTCGCTGATACAGTTTCGTTCGCATTCTCAAATTGAATCAGAAGGTTCTCCAGAAGAATCTGTCTGACAGGAGATCAGGTATGTATAAAAAAGTTTTTTCCAGCAATCTTCACGATGCGACATCCAGAGTGCGGAAGCTGATGCAAAAGCTTGGCACGGCGCCCGGCACTGTCATTTACACCGGAAAGCAACCCCCCGGCGCGGTGAATGTGCACGTCACCGATTTCGACGAAACGGGGGTGAAACGTCTGACACTGGACACCTCGTTTTCGTTGCCCGCCGGGGAGCATCGGAAGCGATGGATTCAAGTGAGTGGTCTGCACAATACCGACTTGATCAAGGAAATCGGCCTCAAGCTGGAAATCCCGTCCCTGGTACTCGAAGATGTTGTCAATTCGTCACACGCCGCCAAAATTGAAATTCAGGACAATTTTCTGTTTGTCATTCTGAAAGTGCCGATTTTCAATGAAAAGACCATGGAGATTCATTTTGAACATATTTCAGTATTGCTGTTTGAAAACCTGATTGTGTCATTTCAGGAATCGGACATGTTTCATTTTGAATCGCTGCTGTATCGAATGCAACAGCCTGACTCCCGAATGCGACGGTACGGTTGCGAATACCTGATGTACTCAATGATTGATTTTGTGGTGGATACATATACCTTTCTCGCCGATGTACACAGCGAACAACTGGACCTCCTGGAAGATGAGGTCATGAGTTCCCCCCATGGAAATCACGTGAATCAGATTCACGATCTGAAGCAACGCATCGCGGCCGCAAAGAAAGCCTGTCGTCCGTTGAGAGCAATTGCCGACACATTGTCTTCCGGCGATTTGCCGCTCATTTCCAACGGTATCAGCCCATATCTGAAGGACCTCAGAGATCATGTGAATGGTCTGCTTGATACCATTGAGAGTCATCGGGAGTCCGCATCTATGGTGATGGATAGCTATCTGTCGCTCATGAGCCATCGGATGAACGAAATCATGAAAGTGCTGACAATGATGAGCGCCATATTCATTCCCCTGGGATTTCTCGCCGGCCTGTACGGGATGAACTTTGACCATATGCCGGAACTGCATTTCAGGTACGCGTATTATACAGTGCTCTCCGTTATGGCTGCTCTTGCCATCGGAATGCTCATCCTGTTCAAAGTGAAAAAATGGTTCTGAACGACGGCATCTGCTGCGGCATACACCACCGAATCGAAATGAGTTATGGAGACGGTGATTCACCACTGCGTCGCCGGGGTTGCAATCGCGGGGGCTTTTCGTTGGGGATGGGAACTCGGCGATAAATACCAAACGATGAACTCTTTTCGCCCACGGCGGTACCCACACTGGTTTTATCGGTTAACCCTGTTTCCACCTGTATTTCCAAGTCATTTTCGTCTTTTGCCGGATTGGGGTTCATGACCGTGTACACAGTGGAACGTCGGGTAACCCGCTTTCCGGCCTTGAGGGCGGTACTTCCCTCTTTGGTGGTTTCGATTCGCAGCTGACTGATACCGAAACGATTGTACAGCAGATTGTGAATACCCGGATACTGCACCGCCAGCAAAGTGGTAACGGCGCCGGTTGAGGTTTCCGCATCCTCTTCTGCGCTGCCGGAAACCAGAAGCGATAATATCTGCTCTTCGGTGAGCGCTGGAGACGAAGAGAGCCGCAGCCTGGGATGCAGCAGATTGCCACTCACTCCGAGATTAACGGTGTATGATGAAATCAGGCTGGTTGCCTCCAGTTGCAGATACGCCGTGAGATTCGGATTACTCGACAGGGTGAGCTCTCCTTTCTGCATGGTGAAAATACTCTGAAACAGATTAAACGTTCCCCGTTTGGAATCAATGCTGCCGCCAATGGCCCCGACACCGCTCATGCGGCTCAGCTGCAAATCCATATTCCACCGGGTATCCATATCCTTGCCAACCACCGCGATAGGGAATTTACTGAGAATTCTGATATTGTAGTCAATCCCGGGGACCGCAGTGTCCGGAGATTCGTCGGCGTTGCGTACTGTCACGTTACTGTTGGAGGGCACAAACCGAGCCCCATTCCGGTTTTCCGCCGGTTTGGTGAACGTGCTGCGATTCAGCGCAACATTCACATCAACCAGTTTGTCCGTGGCGTTGATTCTGAATTGACTCTTCAGGTCCATCACAAATCGGGGAAGGCCCGCACTGGCCACAGGAAACTGAAACAAATCCAGTTTGCCCCTTCCCCGGGCCACACCGCGGTCCATGGTTGCCTTGCCGCTGAAAACCCCTTTTCCTCTGCCACTTTTAAAACGCAGAGACGGGATGGAGAGCGTATTGTTTTCCAGTCGAAAATCACCGGACACGCCGTGTATCCGGTTGGCCAACCCAACGATGGCAAAATGTACATTATTCAGGCGCACGTAACCGCGCCAGTCGGGCTGGTTCATGCTGCCGGACAGTTTCGCCTCGGCACGCATCACGCCCCCGGGACGCGAGACAATCGGAAGACCCAGTAAATCAAAAAATCGCAAATCAAAATTTCCGGAGTTGAAATCACCTTTGAACGTCACGTCGCGCCAGCGTTGCTTTCCGGATGCGATGGCCGGAATATCGGCCCCAGTATGCAGATTCAATGCGCACGTGTTGTGTTCTTCGAATGCCAACCGCATTTTCAAGTACTGTTGCAGTTCGCTGGCCGACACCGATATCCGATAGGGCACGGATTCGCGCCCGGGCGTCCTGATTTCTCCGGACATGACGGCGGTGGCGTTAAATTTGTGGGGGTCACCGTTCACCCGACCATCCGAGCGGAAAGACACATCAAACACCGGCGGCACATTCAGAAAATGCCGGAACGGATACAGACTCATATCGGGGATTTTCCAGTCCATGTGATGAGGGGAATCGCGGTGCCAGCGAAATACGAGGGATGGCACATCCAGCAACATGGGCACCGTGGCGTTGGCGGTCACGTTATCGCCATAGGGATGCCTCGCAATGAAATTCACATTCAACTGTTCATTGGCATACGCCCCCTGCAGTCTGATTTCATCTATTCGAAAATGCCTTCCGGAAATATTGCTGCCAGTCAGCGCGGCATCCGCAACCAGCAGTCCGTCTTTAAGAGTGAAATCCGCGTTCAGTGAAACGTCCCCGTCGATTTCTCCAGTTGGCAGAAACGGGTGAAACTGCGAGAGCAGTACGTGCTCAGCGGCAAGATGAAACTTTCCATTGCGGAGCAATTGTTGAACACCGCCCAACTGGCCGGTCAGCTCTCCATCCATGGAAATCTGTGCATCCCCTACCCGAATCTGCGAAGTAAAATAAGGCAAATCGAATTTCCGGGAACGGATTAACTTCTGAATATCAAGGGAGCCTTCAATATCGAGTCCCGCGGATTCTCCGGTGGGCATCGTCCACGCGGCACTAAGACGCTGACTGGTGGAGGCAACATCGAAATCCAGTTTTACCGGCAATCGCAGCAACAGTCCATGGCCCGCCCAGCCATCGAGTTTCCCGAGGCTTTTCAAGGTCTGACCGTCGTATTCCACCGAACCGTTAAAATCAATTTCGAACATCAACGGACTGACGGATATACCGAAATGGGTCAGCAGCGATGGCGACAGTTTTTTCAGCTGCCAGGACAATCGCCATGGGGTGTCTTTCACGGGACCAAATTCGAGCGTACGAAAATTAATCGTCCAGAAAGTGTCCCCTGTCACAGTGCCATCCACCGGCGGCCCGCCCACAAGCTCGCTCGCAACATTAATGGACAGCGTATCCATCGTCAGATGAAACTGTGCCTCATCGGTACCGTTCAGTTGTCCGCTCGCCGTAACCACGCCACTGCCAATGCGTGTGTGCAGCGTTATTTCCCCGGCGGGAACTTTCGATTTCAACAACCGGTTGAGGTTGAAGTTCGAGTTGAGGTCCAGCGCAAACGGTTGCCCATGAAATGAATCGACGGCCACGGTCACCTCCTGGGAATCCCGATTCAATGCAATCGTTGAATGCCCGTCAACGCGACCGGTGAGCGGATGGGTGACCTGAAAATCAATTTCTCCGGATGCACTGAGGGCGCCGGCGCTGAATGCCAGCACTCCTGCGCCATCCACCGAAAACATCAGATTGCGGGGGAGTTCTGCCATCCCTGTAAGCATTTCACTGGACAAGTCTTTCACGGACCAATCGATTCTGCCGTGTTTGTGCCGGTTCATTTCAAACGTCATCCGGTTGAAATTTACCCCAAACGGGATGGCGCCGGAGAGTTGAAGCTGAACCCCATCCGGCTCACTGGCCTGAAGGCTCATCGAGAGCTTTTTCTTTTTCAATTGCGCATTGGCAGCAATCTTCGCCAGCGTCAGCTTGCGGTATGCAACGTTGTCCAGGGTCATCTGAACCGATACTTCCGGATCTTCAGGCTCCCCGGACACTTTCACCCGACCGGTGGCCCGTCCCTGCACCGGCACGCCCAGAAGCAGAGAAAGGTTGCCCAGCGAAACCCGTTCAAATGTCAGGTCACCGTGAAGGGAATGGCTGTTCCTGTTGAACGCGGAAATCACAATGGGCGCCCCGTTCACGTCCAACGATATGGGCGATATGGCCTCTACCGTGTCATTTTTCACATTGATGCCGAACGGAGACTGGCTTTCAACGGTGATGCCGCGCAAAGTACTTTTCAGCGCGGCCACCCGGATTTTCAACCCATCGCTCATGTCTATCGTTGAATTCAATGTGGCGGCATCACCATTGGGATTTGCGGCATTCACCTGTATCGTCAGCAATTGGTCTGCCAGATCGCCTGAAATATCAATACGATTCACCGGTGTACCGCTGGCATTCAGCCCATCGATTTGGATGTGACCATCCACCACCGGCTTCCCCCCAGTCACATTCACGTTGACATCCGCCAGCAGTTTTTCCGCCGCAATGGTTTCGTATCGCAGCTGTTCCACCGCCAACTTCCCCTGACAGGCCACATCCGCCCCCAGGTGACAGGCGCCATTGGCCCGCAGGTGGGAAGCCGACCCATCCAGACCAAACTGCTGTGCCCGGTCTGAAGACAGTCGGCCCTCAACCGCGGCGTTCAGAGTTCCTTCGCCGCCTGTGTTGCCAGTGAAGCTGGCATTGAGCGCAACGTCCGGAATCCCCACATCGGCACTGGCTGCAATATCCTCTCCTGCCAGGGAGGCATGGAGTTTCATCGACATTTCCCCCAGATTTTTCAGGGCGCAGTCGTTGCACGCCAAGTCTGCATCCACAATGGGACGGCCCGAATCGTCCAGCCGGAAAGTCACTTTACCCCCGACATCCAACTCGCCGTCAACTCCCGCAGGAAACGTTCCATTGCCTGTCAGGGCGGCCACGGATGGCAGGTGCATTTCTATATTCACCTGCGACACCAGCGACTGGGAAAGTTTGGAATGCACCACAGCCCGCACTTCTCCAACTGAAGAACGCAGATTCAGTGCGGTTTGAAGAGACTCGGACTTCAGCGTGAGTCCGGCCCCATCGTCGATGGCAAACGCAAAGGACTGCTGTCCGGACTTCAGCTCTCCTTCTAACTTTGACAGATTCAGCGCCAGATGCTCCTGCCAACTCAAATCGCCTCTAAGTGCGCCAATGCGTACCGGTGTTCCGGTGGCTGTCTCCGTCTGCTGCACCAGCCTGATATTGTCCAGGGCAATCTGAGACACCACCAGGCCAATGGGCAACGCCGGAATCAGCGGGCCTTCTTTTTTTTGGGATTCGGAAGTACCCGGAGGAGCCAGATCCGAAACGGTGAACGCCGCATCATCGCGCTCCAACACCAGAAAGCCGTTTTGCAGGCCAAGCCGTTTCACCTGAATTTCGTTGTGGAAAATCCGTTCCGGGCGAACGGACACATCGAGTCTTTCAATATGCAGAATCCGCCGACCGTCCCGATTGGACGCATCAATCCCCGTTAAGGCCAATTCAGATGCAATCGCTCCCGAGATGTTTCTTATCTGAATGTGCCCCGGAATGCGGGTATTATACCAATCCAGAGCCGAATGGATTCCCCAACGCGCGCCGGAGTTGGTGAACAGCAGCCAGGAGGATACGACAAGCAGCAGAATCACCGGTGTGAGGATAACCCCGCCACCGACCATCCATCGTATTTTCACTCGCCTGTTCAAAATGCCTCCCCCAGACCCAGATGAACCCCGAATCGCCGTTCTTCACGATACTGCGGGGGTTCGTTCAGTCTGAACCCCACATCGAAACGGATTTTACCGATGGGGGTACTGACTCGCACACCGGACCCCACGGAATAATTCCAGTCATTGGGCACAATGGTGCGAATGTCGTATTGAACATCTCCCACATCCAGAAAAACCACCGCACTCACCACGTCGTTCATGCGAAATCGCAATTCCGCATTGCCCTGCACCATGGTCTTTCCGCCAATCCAAATCTTTTCGCAATTCTGGGGGGCGCCAGACGCGCAGATTCGAACCCAGGGCGCCAGACGCTTTCCCCCCCAACCGCGCACCGTATTGTGTCCACCGAGAAAGAAATTCGCGCGAATTCCCGAATAATCCGCGTTGCCAAAGGGAAAAATGAATCCCAACTCACTGTGCAACGCGATTTGAAGAAATGGAAAAATTCTCCAGTACGCGGATACCGATGGACTGTACTTGTTATAGGATACCTCACTGGCCAGATACCAGCCGGAATGCCAGTAATTGAATCGGAGAACCACGCCGTTATTCGGATCATCCCGGGTGTCGGTAAACCACAGACGGGCGCTCGCATTCAAATCCGCGAGCCGAATGGGACTGCGCATATCCTCGTAGTCCCGCTGCAGTGTCTCCATCACAAAGTCATCCACGCCATATAGCACGATGTACTCAAAATTATATGACAACCGGATATTCAGATGACGAACGAAATTTCGGGAAACCGAAAGCCGTGACGATGGCGAAAACAGTTTGTAGTTCTCTTCCACGTCGGTCTGCAACCCCAGTGCCCAGTTCCACTTCAGGTGACGCTCCACAAAACCCGTGCGGGTAACGCTGGGTTCCAGGAGCACCACCGGACCCTGATCTTCCACTTTCCAGAGAGCAGGCACCAATGCCCAGCCCAGTCGGGACTTCAACTGAAACTGATTAAGGCGGTGAAAATAATTATTGTTCTGATAGACCGCCGAGGTCCAGCCGAGGAATTTGTTGGTTTCAAACTGAACCCCCACGCCCAACTTCAGAGAGCGGAAATCGGCCTCCACCACCGCAATTTCCAGGTCCACCAATCCCTTTTCCCGATCGTTGGCCACCGGCGAAACCGTGATCATGCGAAACGCATTCAGTTCTGCGAGATTTTCTTCAATGGCGCTGGCCACTCCCGGAGTAAAGACCTGGCCTTCGAATTCTTCCAGTTCATCATACACCAAATCTTCCGGCGCATGGATGAGGCCAATCACGCCGATATGATCCACCCGGCAAATCGGGCCCACATTCATTTTGAACACCACATCCGCAGCATATTCGTCACGAACGACCACCATCGATTCGTTCACTTCTCCCAGGGCGCGACCGTCATCGGCCAATCGTTCCTTTATCAGCGCTACGGATTGATTCAGTTTTTCAATATCCGCCGCTTCCCCCTCCTTCAACGGCAAATCCGCTTCAAAGCGTTGTCGGTTATTGGGAGCGTCTGTATATTCAAAACGGATGGAGCGCACCACCGTGGGCAGCCCTTCGCGAAGATGCACCCGGATATGCAGTCGGTTTCGTCGTTCAACCACATCCACTTTGTCAAGAACCGCATGGTAATATCCATGGGCGGCGTACGCCTGGAGCAGAATATCAAAAACCGCTGACTCGGTTTCGGTAAGAAAGTAATCTTTTCTCTGAATTGGCAGATATGCCCGTAACTGCTCCGATGACAGTGCTTCGTTTCCAAAAAACTGAATACTGCCAATCTGTTTTCCCTCCCGGAACTGTACATCCGGATCCATACGATGACGACACCCCGACGCCCCCCCCAGAATCAACAGAAAAACCGAAAGCAATTTCCACGGTTGCAGCAATCTATGTCTACATCGAAACCACATCACGCTATTGAGTATCCACTTTCAATTACATGTACAACATTCATCAACGCGCCGCTAATCTGGCGGCGTTATCACATTTCTCCCAGACCAGGTCCAGCGGAATCCATAAGAATCACGCCCCGTTCTATCCGGGTTGCTTTGAATCAATTGTGTTCGACGTCATCGCCGGACTAATATATATTTTTCCTATTCACTTTGAACAAATGGCGAAACCTATGTATCTGGTCCGGGGCCAGATTGGAAACAATGGCGTAATGAATAGAAAATGAGTAATTTTATTTGCCTACACCACCAAGAATGGTCACATTTTTGAATCGATTTAATCAACAGGACAGTACACTTGTATGACATCATTGGCACGCCGCACAGCAGCAAAATTCATGAAATGGCATTTTGGAAAACTTGGCGCCCCCATGCTGAAAGCCCTGATCACCCGAAGTCAGAATGTCCGAAAAGCCCAACAGAACGTGTTATCCGGCATCATGCGATACGCCGAACCCACTGCCTACGGGAAAGCGCACGGATTCTCCACAATTCAATCTTCATCCGAGTTTGCAACCCGGGTACCGGTCAACACCTACGAATCACTGCGTCCCTGGGTGTCCCGTCACGAACAGGGAGAACCGGACGTACTGTTTCCCGGAAAGCCAATGTTTTACGCCACTACCAGCGGCACCACCGATGCGCCCAAACGTATTCCCATCAGTCAGAAATATCACGATGAATGCTACAATGGATTGAGCCATCTGTGGCTGCACAGTATGTTTGTTGAGAATCCGGGCTTCATGGATGGCTACGACATCAGTATGGTGGGCAAAGCGATTGAGGGCCACACCGCAGATGGCACATCGTATGGTTCGTTTTCAGGTCACATGAACGCATATGCCTCTGATTTTGTCCGCCGCTTTCGGGTGATTCCGTTCGAAGTGCATGATATTGATGATTATCCCGCGAGATACTACGCATTGCTGAGAACAGGTCTCGCATATCCCATCCGCTGGATTGTCGCGGCCAATCCAAGCAATTTACTGGAGATGCACCGGGCGGTGATGGCCAACCTGAACGACATGATAAGGGATATTCACGATGGCGGATTGAAACCGGGGCTGAACATCAACCGCGATCTCCGGCAGAAAATCACCGGGCGACTGAAACCCAATCGGCAGCGGGCCAGAGAACTGGAGAAACTGGTGGCGCAGCATGGCGAATCACTGCGTCCTTCCCATTACTGGCCAACCCTGCAGCTGATTAACACATGGAAAAGTGGGAACGCTGCCGTATATCTTCGACAGACCGAAGGCTATTACCCCCCGCACACCGTGATTCGGGAATTCGGTTATCTGGCTACCGAAGCCCGCGCCGGTATTGTCCTGCATAACGCGGATGACATCAGTATCCTTGCGGCGCACCTTTTGTACTTCGAGTTTGTTGAACGAAATGAAATCGATAGCGAACATCCCACTTTTCTGGGTGCCCACGAACTGGAGACTGGTCGGGAATATGCTGTATTTATCACCACTCCAAGTGGTCTGTATCGTTATAACATGAATGACATTCTGAAAGTCGAGGATTTCTTCGGCACTTTCCCCATGGTGCGTTTTGTCCAGAAAGGCAGTGGCGTCACCAGTCTGACGGGCGAGAAGGTGTACGAGTCTCAGTATCTTCAGGCGGTGGAGGATGCGCTCAGAAAGACAGGAATCTCCGCGGGGTTTCATATGGCATTTGCAGACCTGCAACATTCAGTGTATCGATGTTTCCTGGAATTTCAAACGGGCAACCACGCGTTGGCCTCTCAGACAGAAACACTGGCAAAGGAAATAGATGACGCGTTGCAGCGAATCAATCCGGAATACCATGCGAAAAGAAAGTCCAACCGGTTGGGATGCATGTTGTTGCACCCATTACCCCAGGAAGCGTTCGACAGATACAAAACCCGGAAACTGAAGCAGGGAAACCGGGAAGCGCAATTCAAGCTGACTCACCTGCAGCAGGATGACAACCAAATGAATTTACTGTTCAGCATATGCAGCGAAACAACTTCTCTTTCCGACGGAGAATTCCAATGACGGCCAGTATCAATGACCGACGAATACCCATTGCCATATGCGGCGTCGGTTGTCGCTTTCCCGGAAATGTGGAAACCCCGGAAGACTTCTGGGAGATGCTCAGAAACCGAACGGACGCCATCGGTCCGGTGCCCCCGGAGCGGTGGGACGCGGAAGCGCTTTACGATCCGGACTATCGGACACGGGGAAAGATGCATGTGCGGGAGGGAGGGTTCATCCGACACATTGATGAATTTGACGCCGCGTTTTTCGGCATTCCGCCGGTGGAAGCGCAAACCATGGACCCTTCGCAGCGCCTTCTTCTGGAGCAGACATATATGGCCCTTGAGGATGCGGGGGAGACCATTGAAGCGCTCGAAGGACAACCAGTGGGTGTATTCGTTGGGGCGTCCTCGTCGGAATACGGTGGCATCCTGCAGAATTATTCCGAAAGAGCCAATATAAACGCCCACACCAATACCGGCAGTTCACCAGCGATCAACGCGAATCGCATTTCGTATATATTCGATTTTCAGGGGCCCAGCTTTACCGTGGATACGGCGTGTTCATCGAGTCTGCTCGCCGCCCATCTGGCATGCCGAAGCATATGGAGTGGTGATGCCAATGCGGCAGTGGTTGCCGGGGTAAATCTGATGCTCAAACCGGAGCTGCACATCGGATTCAGCACTGCCGGGTTCCTGTCACCGGATGCCCGCTGCAAATCATTTGACGCCAGAGCCAATGGATATGTCCGAAGTGAAGGGGTTGGTGTGCTGTATCTCAAACCACTGGACCGGGCCATCGCGGACGGCAACCGGATTTATGCCGCCATTATCGGAAGTGCGACCAACGAAGACGGACGAACCAATGGCATGCCGTTGCCAAATCCGAACGCCCAGCAGGCGGTCATCGCCAGCGCCTGCAAAGATGCAGGGATTTCCCCCCAAACCATAACGATTGTGGAAGCCCATGGCACTGGCACGGCTGCCGGAGATCCCATCGAATGCGCCAGCATCGGCGCGGTCATCGGAAAAGATCGCAATGACATATGTCTGATAGGTTCGGTGAAAAGCAACATCGGTCATACCGAACTGGCATCCGGGAGTGCCGGGCTGATTAAACTTGCGCTGTCTCTCTATCACGGAGAAGCGCCCCCGACAGTCCATTTTGAAACGCCCAACCCCGCCATCGATTTTGAGCAACTGCATATCCAGGTCGCGGACCGACAACTGAAAATTCCGGCGCCCCATGGGGAGATATTTGCCGGCATCAATTCGTTCGGCTTTGGCGGCGCCAACGTCCATCTGGTACTTAGATCTGTCCGTACGGCTGAACAACAGATGTCGCGTGGCACGGATGATGAATTTCCACGTCCGCTGATACTTTCCGCCAGAAGCGCGGGTGCACTCAGGGAGATGGCCGCCGCATATGCGACGCTATTGGCAAATAACAGGGACAAGCTATTGCCGGTATCGAAGTGCGCTGCGATTAAACGATCCCATCTCGAATACCGCGCCGCGGTCTGTGCGACAGACCATGGGGACGCGCTGCTCAAACTCAAAGACCTGGCTGCGGGTATATCTCACCCCCATATCACTGTCCGGCGCACATCCAACCGAAAAGCCGATCGGGTTGCGTTTGTATTTTCCGGTCAGGGCCCCCAATGGTTTGCCATGGGGCGGGAGCTTTTAAACACCGACCAGACCTTCAGGGATACCATTGAAGAAATTGACGCGAATCTGAAGTCCCAGGGGTGGTTGGCCACCGACAACAGCTCATTGATTAGCGAACTGATGAGGTCCGAATCGGAGACGCGAATCAACCGGACCCACATTGTCCAGCCGGCGCTCTTCGCCCTGCAGGTGGGTCTTGCGCGAATCTGGCAGCGATTGGGTATCCATCCGGACATGGTTGTTGGGCATTCGATTGGCGAAGTGGCTGCGGCATACATGAGCGGTGCGCTCTCGATAGAGGATGCCACCAGGGTGGTTTTCTGGCGTAGTCAATGTCAGACCCATGCCAGCGGTCGCGGAAAAATGATGGCAGCGGGATTGACCATCAGTGATGCAGCAGCCCACCTTGAAAAATACCGGGGAAAAATTGACATTGCAGCGGTCAATGGCGCGGCGATGCTCACTCTGGCCGGTGACAGTATTGCCCTCAATGAACTGGCCGGCGAACTCAGGCGTAAGAAAATATTCCGCCGGTTCCTGATGGTGGATGTTCCGTTTCACAGCTACCTGCTCGATGATGTGGCAACGGAATTTAAAAGGCAGGCCCCTCCCCTGAAGGGTAGAACCAATCACATCGCCCTCTATTCCACGGTGTACGGAAAAGAAATTCCGGGTACGCAAATCAATCGTGATTATTGGGCGAAAAACATTCGAGAGACCGTGCTTTTCTATCCGACAGTCAAAAAAATGCTGGCGGATGGCGCGACCGTGTTTGTCGAAATCAGCCCGCACCCCATTCTTTCTCACGGTATCCGCGAAGCAATCGATGCCAGCGGAATCGATGGAATAGTGGTGCCCAGTCTGCGCAGAAAAGACCATGAGAAGCTGACAGTTTGCCGTTCACTTGGAATGCTTTACGCCAGCGGAGTTCACATCGACTGGCATACCGTATTCGCCAATGTTTCAGAGGTAAAGGTTCCCCTTCCCCACTATCCATGGCAGCGGGAACGCTTCTGGCGGGAATCCGCATCGGCCCGAAGAGATCGACAGGGATGCCGTGAACACCATCACATACAGAACGTCAGTGTTGCCGCGGACAACCCAAACGATGTCACAGTCAACATTGACCTCGATGCGCGGAGCGCCCCGTACATAATGCATCACCGGGTCCAGGGACCTCTGGTATATCCCGGTGCCGGACATGTGGATTTGGCGATTGCCGCCGGACGGATTTCATTTGGTGATGCGTTCGGTTTTGTTGAAGATATCGAGTTCATGAAACCGCTGTTTGTTAAAGAGAACGGAATCCCTTACCGGGTTCAAATTCATATCGATACCGATGATGGTGCATTCTCGATCAGTTCATGCGACGCCGAATCTCCCCGAAACGACTGGAGCATACACTCCAGAGGAAAACTGAATCATATTGGCGACCGATTTGACAGCACCCCGGTCACCCTTGCAGTATTGAAGTCACGCATAGATGAGCCAGTGGACCTGACGTCCCTGTTTTCCACGCTGCACGAAGGCGGACTGGTACTGGGTGACACATTTCGCGGCATTGAAACATTGCACAGACGCAACGGAGAAGCACTCGGAAAAATCCGGATTCATCCCTCCATTAAGCCGCTTCTTCATCAATTCAATATTCATCCGGCTCTGCTCGATGCATCTTTTCAATGCGCATTCGGCATTGTCGAAGAACGACAGAATATGGGGGTATACATTCCCAGAAAAATTGGCAGGGTGAAGTACTATGGCGCACCGGCCGGCGATGTCATTTACGCATATGCCCGTGCCCGCAGAAATGGTGCACAGCACC
This sequence comes from Polyangia bacterium, assembly GCA_050287845.1. Classification (GTDB taxonomy): domain Bacteria; phylum Myxococcota_A; class Polyangia; order JAAYKL01; family JAAYKL01; genus JAFGXQ01. Next base: position 156,286 of record JBNKCR010000098.1, on the reverse strand, counting down.
GCGGGAAAGCCCCCCGTACATTGGGCAACGATACCGACCTGTTGCTGGTGGACATCTGGATTTTCAATGAGAATGGGTCAATTGTTGCGGAGATTCAGAATTTTCAGGGGAAGTATTTAAAGGGATCCAGAGGCGAAGTAGAAGGAGAGCAGGATTCGCTGTTTTTTGTCGAGTCTCTCGAAAGCGTTTCGCTCCCGATGCAATTACTGCAACGAAACCCCGAAACGTATCTTCATGATTTGGGCGATGTGCGTACGCACACGGACAGCTACGTTCAGACGTTAAAAGAAGAACCATTGTATCTGCCGATGCTGGAAACGCTCGGACCAGCAATGGACGATGTTGCGCTGGCATACATCGTCAAGGCATTCCATACATTGAGGATACCACTGATTCCAGGAACCACCTTTCAGGAAACGGTACTCGCAGACCAAATGGGAATAATCGAAAACAAACGAAAGTTGTTCTCATTTATTCTGAATGAACTGGTCCAACGGGGCATACTGCGTCGGATTGAAAACGAGTACACGGTAAATCCGGGGGTCAATCCGATACCGGATACCGGGCATATCCGCAAGCGAATGGAGGGTGATCTCGCCGGATTCAAGCGGGAAATTGATTTTTTTATCCCAGTGGGAGAGTCACTTGCGGAAGTGCTCACCGGCAGAACAGACCCATCGGAGATATTGTTCGCTGAATCCAGATGGGACGAAATTGTCGACTACTATTCGTCTGCATATTCCATGGATAAATACAATCGAACCATCGCCCGCGCCATTGATTCGTTACTCACCACAGACAATCGGAACACAATTCGCATTATTGAAATCGGTGGGGGCACAGGGGGAATTACGCGAGGCATTCTGCCAATACTGAAGGATAGAAATGTTGAATATGTTTTTACCGACATTTCGCCCACTTTTCTGGAACGTGCGAAGGAGCGATTTTCTGACTACGGACCAATGATGTCTTATGCGCTTCTCAATATCGAATTGCCCCCGCAGAATCAGAAACAGCCGGCGCACGGCTATGACATCGTCATTGCAGCGAACGTTCTTCACGCAACAGCAGACATTGGCGAGACGCTGACCAATGTACGATCACTTCTGGCGAACAATGGTGTTCTCTGCATCCTTGAAGTCACGTCCGTCCCCTTGTATGTAAATCTCACCTTTGGCATGACCGATGGCTGGTGGCGCTTCAACGACGATAGACGAAAAAACCATTGCGTCCTTGACCGTGACCAGTGGATTGAAACCATCAAAGCGAGCGGATTCACGGAGGCGTTCGGGTGTTGCGATGTTCCCGACAGCAACTGGCCCGGGCAAACGTTTTTTTGCGCGCGGGCGTCTGCAGATATACCGGTTCCCCAGCTGAATACGCAGGCATTCAGATGGCTCATATTCTCTGATCACTCCGGGCACGGTGACGCTTTCGCAGCGAGAATGCGGGAACGGGGCGATAAGGTGGTCTGTTTCATTGCCGGGGATCGGACGGAACAAATCGACAGAAACACCTATCGGTATCATCCGGATACGCTGGCTTCGCTCGGTACGTTGTTCGATTCCGATTCAGAACTTCCATCGCAGATTCTCATCACCCGCCCCCTGGATATTTCTCCCATGGTGGGATTCGAATCCGGGGCTCGATTCGAAATGGAACAGGTTCTGGTGGAGCTGACATCCATTTCATCGCTCGTTGTGCAAAAGCAGTTGCAACGGGTGGTTCTGTCCATCATCACCACTGGTATACACGCTGCTACACCGAACATTGCTCAGTCACCGGTTTGGGGGATGGGCCGGGTGATGGCAAACGAACTCTCAGAAATCACTGTCAAGCTGATTGATATGGATGCCTCCCGTCCATTTGATATCCCCCGGTTGGCGGACGAATTGCTCCACGCGGACCATAAAGACAATGAAGTGGTGTTCAGGTCGGGTGAGCGATTCGCCGTCCGCATGCATCCGGTTTCAAAGTCCGACAGAATTCACGCGGCCTCCGCAATGGCGGACATTCGAGGTAAAACCGTTCAGTTGCATGCGGTGGAATCGGGAACAATTTCGCAATGCAACTTCAAACCCTCTGACGGCCGTTCCCTTGCACGGGATGAGGTGGCCATTGATGTGCAGTACGCTGGTCTCAATTTCAGGGATGTCATGATTGCAAGCGGAATGCTCCCGGAGGAAGCCATTACTGGCGGGATTTTCGGTCATGGCCTTGGTCTGGAGTGTTCTGGTATTGTCGCGCAGACAGGCAGCCACGTCACCCACGTTAAAAAAGACGATCGGGTGATGGCCATTGCGCCGTGCGCCATTGCAGGCAGAGCCATCGCCAGCGCAGCATTGGTCCGGCATATTCCGGACGGCATAAATTTGCAGCAAGCGGCATCAACCCCGATGGCCGCCCTTACAGCGTATACCGCCCTTTTTCATCTGGCAGGCATTCGTCCCGGCAGTCGTGTCCTCATTCATGCCGCGGCGGGTGGGGTTGGTCTTTTCGCCGTTCATTTCGCGCTGAATGCAGGCGCCACGGTATTTGCCACGGCTGCCCCCGAAAAACACGGGATACTGCGAAATCTGGGACTCCGACATATATACAGTTCCAGAGATACCAGCTACTTCAGCGACATAATGAATGATACCGACGAGGCTGGAGTGAATATCATTCTGAACTCTCTTAGCGGCCCCCACATCACACAAAGTCTCAAACTGCTGTCGCCCATGGGTCGCTTCATTGAGATTGGCAAAAAGGACCTGTACGACGACAAACGCATCGGTATCAGACATCTGGCAAACAATATTTCGTACCATGTGCTGGATGTGGACCGATTGCTGGCCCTTTCCGAAGATACCATGTCTGCGTTGCTCAGCGATGCCCTTGATATGCTTCAAACTGCCGGGTGGCCGTCACTGCCGGTAACCGAGTTCCCGTTCCACAAAGTCACCGAGGCATTGCGATGGATGGCGTCCGGAAGTCATCATGGCAAAATTGTTCTCAAGTCAGGACCGGTCCATGTTCATCCCGCTGATACGCTGACGCTGCGGGATGATGCCACTTATCTGATAGCCGGTGGCACCCGTGGTCTGGGATTGGCCACAGCGATTTTTCTGGCGAACCATGGTGCGAGACAAATTGCGCTGGTTTCCAGAAGCGGATTGCACGGATCGCAAGAATTTGACACGGTCAGAAAGCTTCAGGATCGAGGTGTCCATGTAACCGCCCATATGGTGGACATCTGCGATTTCAATGCAGTGCAGCAGCTTGTTCATAAAGTGCATCGTATCGGCTGGCCCCTTGCGGGTATCATTCAGTCAACCATGATACTCGATGATGCGCTTCTGCATAACATGACACCGGCGCAAATGTTCGGTCCGTTGCAACCCAAGATTGCCGGTACCTGGAATCTGCACAACGTCACCCGGGAGATTCCACTCGACTTCTTCATCTCTTTTTCTTCGGTATCTTCTCTGTATGGATTTCCCGGACAGGGAAACTATGCGTCGGCCAACAGATTTCTGGACGATTTCGCCCGATGGCGCCATTCACAGGGAATGCCCGCCACAACAGTTAATCTGGGGCCACTGACCGAAACCGGCTTTGTTTCAAGACATGAGGGTCTTCAGGACTACCTGAACCACAGTGGCTGGGTACCCATATCGATTTCGGACATTTTTTTTGCGCTGGAAAAAATCATGATCGAAAAACACGCCACCATGGGCGTGTATCGTCTCGACTGGCAAAAGCTGAGCAATGCGTTTCCCATACTGGCATCATCGCAAAAGATGGGTGCTATCCGCGACAAATTGGCCGCACAACAGAACAATGCAGATACCGGAGACATCAGACAGCAGTTGATGTTCGCCGATTCCAGACAGCGTAATGCAATCATTCGGAAGATGCTGGCGGAAGCAATGGAGCAGATTCTCGGGATTGACCGAGACCGGATTGACTTTGAAACCCCTATCGACCGGATGGGAATGGACTCACTGATGTCCAACCAGCTGCGCAGCGCGTTGGCGCAACAGACCGGTCTCACCCTGTCGCTTATGCAACTCATGCAGGGTCCCAAACTATCCGAACTGACTGAAGACATTGAAAAATCTCTGTTGCCGGAGGTCACGGCAGAGTCTGAAAATATCAGGAAAGAAAACATTTGGGCAAAGCCGGTTAACCGATGCAGCCAGCCGAAATTCAGGGTATTCACCCTGCCGTATCTCGGAGCTGGTGCTTCAATATTTTCAGGCTGGCGACCGCCATCCGATATAGAAATCTGCCCTATTCAGCTCCCCGGACGGGAAGACCGCGCGAATGAAAAACCAATCACCGACGGTGAACGTCTTCTGGATGAGATGGCCAAAGGAATACTGCCGTTGCTCGATATTCCCTTCGCCATCTACGGTCACAGTTACGGAGGAAACATCGCGTTGAGTCTTGCGATGCTGCTGGAAGGAAAACTGAGCAAACAGGCATCTCACGTATTCATCGGCGCATCGGTTCCGCCAGGCGTGGAGAACCCACTTGAAAAAGAATTCAGAATCACCGATTCCCAGGGGACACTTACCCAGTCTGCGGAGCAGATTAAATCGCTACTCCGACGTATCGGCACACCGTCAGAACTGATTGACAACGCCGAACAGTTTGCGGCCATGCTGCCTTCTTTACGGGCAGATCTCGAAATCACGAGACAGCGGTTGGTGCCCAAACATTTTGTACTCAAGTCTCCGATTACAGCAGTGGCGGCAACCAATGACCATATCTACTCGCAGAACCTGCTCACCGAATGGAAACATTTCACCGATTCGTTCTCACTGAAACTCATTCCCGGAGGACACCTTTTTCTCCATGAAGACGCCGGCCGGGAGCAACTGTTGCGCCTCATCTGCGAAACGTTGATCCCGAATACCCCGGACACTTCAGGCGAAACCAGAAAGACCGCGTGACACGCATTATCGACTGAGGGGATTTATGCAAATCAATCATGTTGCCATCTGGACAGAAAACATTGAAACGATGAGAGATTTCTACACAACGTATTTCTCCTTCACACCAAACAAAAAGTACATTAATGCGGCCAAGGGATTTTCTTCCTACTTCCTGAGCGGCGTTGCAGGTGCCCGTCTGGAACTGATGCATCGCCAGGATGTGAAAGCGGTTAAAGTGGACCAGAGCGCTGAATGGGTTGGCTTTGCCCACCTGGCGTTTTCTGTCGGTTCCAGAGAAAGCGTTGAGGCATTGACCGCCAGACTGAAAGCAGACGGCTATCGGGTTCTGGATGGCCCAAGACTGACCGGCGACGGCTACTACGAATCGGTGGTTCTCGATCCTGAAAGCAACCGAATCGAAATCACGGTATAGAGCATCGAAATCTCTCCGATGGTTTCTCACCACCGATCACCTTGGTTCATTCCATCACATGGCCATTGCCCTCGTGAATATCCACGACCATATACGGCTCTGCACGCCTCAATCGATGTATTCGGTTGCGTCAGTATTCGCCAAGGAGGCGATCGAGGGTAATGGCAACCGCACTTCGTACGGAAAGATGGTTCCAGTCGGATGGTGTGCCGATGGGCTCCAGCATCACATCTGAACGTTGCAACACTTCGTCGGACAGTCCATACCCTGTACCGAATAGAAGCACATACGGAACCTCGGGATGTTCCTGTATGCGTTCACGGAGCTGACGATACGTATGTTCCTGGCCCATATCCCTGGCGCAGGTCGAAATCAGAACTGGGTTAACGGTGCGGTCACCCACAATTGTTGCAATTGCATCATCAAGTGATCTGCTGATTTGAATCAGGTTCATCGCGAGCGCTCTGCTTGGAATTCTCGTTGCACCATAACCATCCTGCCAATGGGCTACGATGCGCGAAATCAACTCAATCTGCGCATCAAGAGGGGTTATTACGTGATAACTGGCAATACCATACGTTCTGGCGCTGCGAGCGTTGTCATGAATATCCAGATTTGTCACCGCAGTGGCAACAACTTCTCCTGAGCGATTCACAACGGGATAGTGCAAGAGGCAGATGTGAACTTCCGGTTTCATTCTTTTGTATATCCTTTCAGCGCGGTCGCAAATAGCTGCTTATCGGTGTCCGACATCTTGAACGCATCAAATAAATCTGGCCGTATCAGATACGTTCGCAGTAACGATTGCCCTCGTCGCCATTCTGCGATCTTCCTGTGATTCCCGGAGAGCAGCACATCGGGGACGCGTTTGCCGACAAGTTCTTCTGGTCGGGTGTATTGCGGATACTCCAGTAATCCGTTCGAAAAAGATTCTTCAATCGTTGAATCCACTTTTCCGATCACTCCCGGGATTAGCCGCGAAATGGCCTCAATAACAGCCATCGCCGCCACTTCACCGCCATTCAGAACAAAATCACCGATACTGATTTGCTCGTCGAAAAATTCAACAACTCTCTCATCAAGCCCTTCGTAACGACCACAGAACAGCAGCAACGGTCTATCCAGTTCTGCAAGACGACTGGCATCGGATTGCGCGAAGGGTCTCCCTTGAGGAGAAAGAAATACCTTGTGGCAATCGGGCAATGTCGAAAACGCACTCAACACTGGCTCTGGCATCATCACCATTCCCGGACCACCGCCATACGGCGTGTCGTCCACTGTCCGGTGTCGATCCGTTGCAAAATCCCGCACATTCAAAAAATTAAATTCGAGTAACTGCTTTTCAACTGCTTTGCCAATGAGACTGGTTTGCACGAAAGTTTCAAACAGCTCCGGAAACAGTGTTCCCAGAATAAAACGATACATCATCATCCTTTCCGGGAAAATTCGAAAACTGGCAGAAATTCAATATTTCTCACTTCCATCATCCGCGAAGAAAAATCCATTCTCACCATGTACTCGTCCACCAGCGGAATCTGAATTTCCCGGGTTGCGTTCTCCACGCTGACCACCTCTATCCCCCCCTGGGGCCGGCTGCCCACAATGGTCCCTATCGTCTGCCCATCACATGTTACCGCCATCCCCATTAAATCCGCGACGTAATACTCGCCGTCTTCCGGTTCCGGCAAATTGTCCCGGGGCACCTGCACCACCAGTCCATTGAGTTCCTGTGCCTGTTCTCGGCTGGAGACATTCTTCAGCGACAATATGTGAAAACGGGCACCGTCCTTGACGAATCGGATTTTATATTGGGACTCTGAACCATTTTCCGGATGAACAAGAAAAACCGTGTCCAGCGAACCAATCAGGTCAGATTCAGGATTATAGAGAAACAATCGAACTTCGCCCCGCACACCGTGAGGCCTGCCTATTCTGCCAAGTTCAACTGAGTGAGGATTTTTTTCTGGATTGTGGGCTTCCTGGCTCAAAATGATCTACTCAATAATATCGAGCACTGACCTTTTTTGAAGCTTGGTTGACGCAGCACTCAGAATAGTGCGCATTGCGCGAGCTGTCCTCCCCTGTTTACCGATGACCTTTCCGAGGTCTTCCCTGGCCACCCGTAACTCAATCACCGAAGACTGTTCGCCCTCAATTTCCCGAACAACAACATCATCCGGATTGTCTACCAACGCCTTAGCCATATACTCGATTAATTCACTTGTCGACATATCAGTACCTCCAACATCAACATTCGTCGCGCCAGTGCGCACAATAGTTCTTTCGAACTGATAGCAAATTATGCCCCCCCAAAATAGCGCGACCCCCCTGTGATGGAGGCGACAAACACAGGGCTTTTTTTATGGCCGGCTATAAATTGCTATGCTTTCTGCCCTTGCTGACGTTTGACTATCTCGCTGACGGTCTGGCTCACCTGAGCACCGTTCTTTTTCCAATAGTCTACCCTGTCCATTTTCAAATTCACCTGGGCAGGTTCCACGGTGGGCGCATATGTTCCCAGAACTTCCAGATAACGTCCATCCCTCGGGCTTCGTTCATCGGTAGCTACGATTCTGTAGAAAGGTTTTCCTTTTTTACCTTTACGCGTCAGTCGAATTTTCACAGCCATGTATATATCCCTTCCGTAAACTACCATCGCATATTTTTTCGTATGCGGCAGTATAAACAATTTTTAAAAAAAATTTAAAGCATATTCTGCTTAAAATTCCAAAACGTCGCAATATCCCGCAATGCGGTATATTGTCAAGCCCATTTGCTGCATTTAAATATATTTTCAAATAAGCCGATTTTTTTCTGAATTCATATCAGAAAAACAACTTATAGCATTGAAAAAAAAAACAAATTTTGACACAAAGCGTTGCGTCTTGCCACTTCGGATTCTATGTGATAAAGACAAATGTCCACCAGATACTGACAACAGGAGATATGAATGCAACCAATAAAAATCGGAGTCATCGGATTTGGAACAATCGGCACTGGCGTTGTGCGGATACTGCAAAAGGATGCGGCGCTATTGGCGAAAAAATGCGGCCGAGCTCTAATGCTTTCCAGAGTTGCTGAATTGAATTTTGCTGAAAAACCGGGGATTGACAGCACACGATTCGAAGTCACGACCGAAGCAATGGACATTGTCAATGATCCGGACATTCAGATTGTGATTGAAGTCATTGGAGGCGTGAATCCAGCGGGGACAATCATTGAACAGGCACTCCGATCAAAGAAACACGTTATCACCGCCAACAAGGAGCTGATCGCCAAACGAGGTGAGGAGCTGCTCAGTCTGGCGCGGAGCAACAATGTCAATCTGTTCTTCGAAGCATCAACCGGTGGTGGTATTCCAATTATTAACGCTTTAACATGTTCACTGGCAGCCAATTCTATCCGTAAAATCTATGGCATTCTGAACGGGACGACCAATTATATTCTCACCAAAATGTATCAGGAAGGCGCAGAATTCAGTGATGTGCTGAAAGAAGCACAGGAGCTCGGGTACGCCGAGGCCAATCCATCGTCAGATGTTGATGGACATGACATTGCGTATAAACTGTGCATTCTGGCGACAATCGTATTTGATCATTTTTTTGATATTAACGAAATCTACCGAGAAGGCATTTCCTCAATATCCAAAAGAGATATCGAAATTGCAAAAGAATACGGCTATGTCATTAAAATGCTGGCTGTCGGTGTTTCGCACGGAGAAAAAGTGGAATTGCGCGTTCATCCCGTGATGCTCCCGAGTGCACATCCTCTGGCATCGGTAAACGGCTCGTTCAATGCAGTTTTTGTGGACGGTGAAAATGTTGACGAATCAATGTTTTATGGCCGAGGTGCAGGTGAGTTACCGACCGCGTCAGCCATCATGGGAGACGCGGTGGAAATCGCCCGTTCCATTGATTTTCATCAGACCAGTGCAGCGCTTCATTTTGGCAACAGCCATAAAGAATTACTGCCCATTGGCGAAATCGAGAGCCAGTTCTATCTACGTCTCGAAGTGAAGGATGAATCCGGTGTGCTTGCCGAAATCAGTCGCGTATTTGGAGACAATGATGTCAGTATTCGCCTGGTAAAGCAGGGAAACGTTGGAACCAATAATGCCGAATTGAATATCATGACCCACTCAGTAAAAGAACGCCAGTTTCAAAATGCGCTTGAAAGCATTCGCAAGTTGAAAGTTGTCAATAACGTTTGTTCCGTGTTGCACATGGAACTGTGAAAATCGTTGCTATTTCTATAATTTGACCCAAGCACTTCTCTGCGATATCCGTGGCTGCCAGCGGAAATCATAAGCGCTCTAATGTCAATAAAATGAATTTTGGTTCTGCCGTTCTGAACTGCGCACGGATTCGGTGAGGTCTATTTCTTTGGAATGGGCGGTGGCGGCGGCGGCGGTGCTGCAACTGCCCGTTGTGGAGTCGGTATACCCGGTTGCGGCGCTGCGATACTACCGCTGAAAGGCTTTGCTGGTGGTGGCGGAGGTGGTGGCATAACCCCCGGTGCGCTGGAGCTAACCCCTGTAGGTGCGACTGACGGACGAGGCGGCCCGGGCGGAACTGACAGATCCATACTGCTGGCAACTTCTTCGCCACCATTGGCATCCGCCTTCGGTTCGTCGTCCTCGTCGACTTCGTCATCTGACTCCTCAAGTTCGTCTTCAGGTTCGTTTTCAGACGCTTCCTCTGGCGTGTCCTTCAGAATTTCGTCTTCAGAATCTTCTTCAGGCTCTTCTTCAGCAGCTTCTTCAGACGCTTCCTCTGCGTCGTTCTCCAGCTCTTCGTCTTCAGAATCTTCTTCAGCAGCTTCTTCAGGCTCTTCTTCTGCAGCTTCCTCTGGCTCGTTCTCCAGCTCTTCGTCTTCAGAATCTTCTTCAGGTTCTTCTTCTGGCGCGTCCTCCAGCTCTACTTCATCTTCATCAGAATCTTCCTCGTCAGACTCGTCATCAGGATCCTCCTCTTCATCTTCATCAGAATCTTCCTCGTCAGACTCGTGGTCAGGATCCTCCTCTGAACCTTCCGTTGGCGTGTCCTCCACATCTTCTTCTTCAGACTCTTCTTCGTTCGCAACCTCTTCGTCGGACTCTTCTCCCTCAGGATTGTCCAGTAAAGATTCTTCTCCGGGCTCGTCCTCTGGTTCTCCCGATTCCTCTGGATTCTCAGCGCTGGCATCTACTTCTGGAACGACTTTGTCTGATGGAGGTGGTGCAAGGGACACCAGTTGCTTGATGTCAGAGTCATCATCCTCATCATCGTAGCTGCCGACTTTGTCTGCCGACGCGAGTCTATCCAGCGCTTGCCTTGCCTCCTCGTTATCTGGCCACAACGTGACTACCTGACCGTACCAGTCCTTGGCCTCATACCGATTGCCAATTTTATTTTCCCATATCTCAGCTATCTGCAAGAGCAGCTGCTGGCGCTTTTCATCATCGGATGCGGCATTCAACTGACGCTCCAGCAGATTCACCAGATCATTCCATTTTCCTGCATTTTCATAATAACTGAGCAATGATTCATATGCACGGTCATCCTGAGAATCCAGTTGAATAATTTGCCAGTAGTGCTCAGCAGCTTCATCTTTCTGGTCAAGCCGCTCCACGAGAATCCGTGCGCGTCTGCGATGATACATCACCGCCGTACTCATTTCGAATGTCTCGTCCAGTATATTGCGATAATGCTCCACCAGATCTTCCCACAGATCCAGTTCGCCAGCCATCTCCTCCAGTTGATCAATGGTGTTCTGATCCGCGGGAGCCAATTGTTGTGCTTCTTTCAGCACCGCAAATGCCTGACTTGTCTGATGCAGCTCTTCCGCATACACTCTGGATATGGTGAGGGTAAGCTGCACTTGTCTGTTGGTATCCCGGTGAAAGACATCAGCGATCTGGCGATACATGGTTATCAGTCGGTTCCAATAGATACCCTTCTCCGCCTCCATTAGCCCATTTTCCATATTGCGGATGAAATCCCACACCCGCTTGACATTTTCTTCATCAAACGGAGCCACCACCAACGCATCGGCTGCGCGTTTCAACGCCCCGTCACCGTCGTCCATATTCTCAAGGAACATGCTTGCGGATTTCATCAGCAGTTCTATCTTCCGCGCCTTATCCGCTTCTCTATCCGCACAAACTTTATAAACCGTTACCATGTCGTTGAAGCGCAATGACGCTCTACCCACCTCTTCAACAAACTGCAACATGTCTTCACTCGACGGATCCAGCTCAAAGGCTTTGAGCGCAACGTCAAATGCCATGCCGGGCTCCTGCGCATTTTTGTACAGAACGTCGGCGTGTCGCAGCAGCTTCTCGATTTTACCTTCTGCATCATCTTCCCGCTTCGCGAGCACCGTATACACCGTGGCCAGGCGATCCCACGCCTGTGCGCGCACCGCAAGCCGATCAACACTGTCGAGCATCTCCTCGTTGTCGGGATCCAGCCCAAATGCCCGCAACACGGCTTCGAGCGCCGACGCCGGCTCATCCAATTTTTCTTCGAACAGCTGCGAAATCTTCATCCACCAGGAAAGCTTTTCATCGTCCGTGCCTTCTTTGGTCAACTTGCCATAAACGTCGATCAGTTCCTTCCACAGAGACATTCGATGTCCGGCCTCTTCAATGACTTCGAGGGCATCAGGATGCGTGCGCATGTTGTCAAAAATCTGTCGATACCATCCCCATGCCTGCTTGGTATCCACCAGCTTCTCTTCGCATAATTGGCCGCCGCGTACCAGATAACCGAATCTGGCGTCGTCATCCTCGCTGCGTTGATAGCGCCCATAAATCATTTTCAGCAGCTTGTCCCATTCCTCGGTCTCAACAAATATTTCATCCAGCTTATCGAGTACCGCGTCGTCACGGACGTCCATTGAGGCTGCTTTTTCATATGCAACCATCGCCCGTCGGATGTCGGCCAGTTCGTTCCGGGACCACTCTCCCAATTGAATATACAATTGCCGCAATGCCTCCGCATCGCTGGTATTGGCGATTTGCTGCTCCAGCACGGTGGCTGCTGCGTCGTAATTGCTATCCTGAGCGTAAATGTCTCTCAATAATTCCAGGGTCGGCAAGTGTGCGGGATTAATTTCTGAACTGACCAGTACCAGTTCCTCTATGGCCTTCTCTTTTAATCCCATCTGCCGATAGAACAGATTGGCACGCCGATACATGGCGTCGGATTTCGCTTCCGGATCATCGAGCAACGGCACCAGTCGCGGTAAAATATCGGACAAAGCGCCCCAATCTTTGTTGGATTCATGCCACCGGGAAAGCGCGCCCAGCGCTTCGGCGTCTTCCTCTATTTCCAGGAGATTTTTCCAATAATGAACCGCTTCGTCCTGCTTACCCAATTCAAACTCAAGAATCGTCGCGAGCTTCCGGTAAGATCTCACTTTATCGGCGTTATCTTCGGAAGCCACAATTCTAAGTTTCAGAATTCGGGCGAGTTCCCCCCATTCATCCGTCGACTCATAAATGCCGACTGCGGTTTCCATCGCTTCGTCGTCACATGGATCAACATCCAGCACCTTGTTCCACGCTTTCAGCGCCAGTGCCGCATCTTCCATCCGCACAGACGCAATGATTGCGACTTTTTTATAAGCTGCAACCTTTTCACTTTTCTCCCGTGTAACCCTCGCCTTCAGATTCAACGTATCAATAAGTCGTTCCCAATTCTCGCCCGTCTCGTCCACCGCTTCCATTAGCTCAATTGCATCAAGATCACCCGGGAAGAACTCCAGGATATCCCTGGCTTTCTGATATGCGTCTTCGAACAATCCCAACCGTTCCTGCAGGAGCGACGCTGCGCGGAGAGTCAGATGCTTCTTCTCCATTTTATCTTTTGCGGCATCTGCGCGGTGATCGAGAAATGGCACAAGCTGGTCATACATCTGCTCTCGAAGATAGAGTTCGTCCAGCGCGTTCACCGCTTGAAGATCGTCTGGCGCCAGCTCAATAATCTGCTGATAGGCGTCCGCAGCCAACGTGGCATCATTCAAACGAATGTAAAAAATTTCCGCCAATCGCTGCCAGGCGGCGACTTTCTTGGAACGACTGCTGGTGCTCTCTATCTCCTCCCGATAAAGAGTAACCAGTTCTTCCCATCGTTCTGTGTGCGCCAATAACCGTTCAAGGGCATCCCTTGCGTCCCGCACTTTGGGGTCGTGTGCTTTAATCTGATACCAGATTTCTATCGCGCCATCGATGTCATTGAGATTCTCCTCCGCAAGCTTGGCTGCCTGGCGCAATTTAACCGTTTTCACAGCGGGCGGAAATTCATCGGACTGAACACATTGCAACAGCAAGTCCCTGAGCTCTCCCCAATTTTCAGTGCTCCTGAAGCGGCGTTCAAGGAAAGTGATTGCTTTCTGATCCCCGGGGTGGTGCGTCACGATCGCGCGCATAATCTGTTGCACCATATCGTCATCGCCCATGCGTCTGGCGTTGTTCGCTTCCTGGTGCAATGCGCCAATCCATTCATCCAGCGGCATGTCATCCGGCGGCTCCAGAGGAACGGTCAGCGCATCCAGCACCGGCGCTTCACTGATTGGCGTCGGAACCGGCGCAGACGGTTCATTTGAAAATGCGGTATCTGGCGATTCAGAATGCCCGCGGGGCACTACGGATACCATACCGGCGGAGAATTCGGAATCCAACGTTGAAGCGGATTCAGGCGCGGAGGATTCCCGCAGCTTGCGAATCAGGGCAATGTCTTTTTCATCTGCCACCGGTTCCAATTTTTCAGCCCACTTCAGTGCATCCCCCATTGCCCCCGTTCGCAGAAAACTTTTGACAATACGACGGATAACCGGCGCCTGCTCTTCGATACTTGAGAGGGTTTCACAAGCGGTCTGGCACTCTACAATCAGCGTCTGAAAGTCACCAATTTCCCTGGCACGGGCGCCGGACACGGCCAACGCCTTCTCGTTTGTGGGATACGCACGGATGCCAAGACATCCCATCTGCAGACCAGCTTCGCCTTCAGTCTGCCTGGCACGTCGGGTCAGATAGTCGGATGCCCATTTGCGATCTTTAGAATTGGCCGGATCCCAGGGCGAATTGGCAATGGTTTCTGCCAGTTCCAGTTTGACATCATCGTTATTCTGATCGGCTTTAAGTGCACGTTTCAATGCGGTTATCGCCTGGCTCATATCATTCATCCGATGACTCAGGATGTACGCAAGTTCCCGGTAAAGCTGAACTTTTCGATCAATATCCGACTCTCCACGGGCTTCCAGCTCACACAGTTTGGCGGCATTTTTAAATTTGCTGAGCTCCAGATATATTTCCCGCGCCCGACCGAGCGCTCCGGCATTGGTCTTGTCCAACTCGATCGCCTTGCGATAATGGTTCAATGCCCGTTCCTTATCGCCGACCCTATCCTGAAGCAATTCACCTGCCTGAAAATGAATATCGGATCGGATGGACAACTGGGTTCCGGCGATGTCCGAACTGCCAATGGCATTGAGACGACCTTCGATAATCGCCAGCGCGGCTTCGAAGTCTCCTGCCTCGATGTATGCATTTTCCAGTCTCGCGCCAATTCCCGCATGGGCCTGATCGATGTCGAAAGCCTGCAGCAGCACCTCAACCCCCCGTGGCACATCATCCATCTTTTCGAGGTAGACCACCCCGGCGCGAAAAAGAAGATCTACGATCTCTGCCTGATCTCCCGTAATCTGAGTACGATATTTCAAGAGTTCGGTCAGATATTCATAGTCTTTTGCTTTTTCCGCAGCTTCACAGACGTTGTTGAATGCCTGTAAATCGGTGGGATCGCGTTCGAAAATCTGTTGATACTTTTCCAATTCGGACATACGAAACCTCTTATGCGGGAAACGATTCCCTACTTAGAATTACTCATTAAACAAGTTGGAACCTTATCATGAACAAAAATGTGGGTTCAACCCGGAATTTCATTATTATGAAAATCGATTTATAATCGATAATTAACTGACATAATTGATTTTTCCGTGTTTTTAAAGTGTGGCAACCATAGAGGTGTTTCAAGTGGAAATTGCTGAATGTGTACCAAACGTGAGCGAAGGAAAAAACCGAAATAAAATAAGCAGGATGGCGGATACCATCAGTGCATGCCCCGGCGTTTCCCTGTTGCATGTGGATAGCAATCCCGACGCCAATCGAACGGTTTTCACATTCGCCGGAAAGCTGTCTGATGTAACGGATGCCGCGTTTGCCCTCTTCCGCATCGCCATTGCCGAAATCGATATGACCCATCAGCATGGCGAACATGTGCGCAATGGCGCCCTGGATGTATGCCCCATTATTCCCGTTTCAGACATATCAATATCCGAATGTATCGCTGCAGCACGTGCACTTGGAAAGCGAATCGGAGATACCGGCGTCCCCGTGTATCTGTACGGCGACGCAGCCGTCGCTATCAACCGGCGGGAACTCGCGCAACTGAGGAAGGGTCAGTATGAAACCCTCCAACGCCGTATTCGACAGCCCGAATGGCAACCCGATTTTGGTCCAATGAAATGGAGTGAAACCATCGCGCGAGCCGGGAGCGTTCAGGTGGGGGTGCGACCATTTCTCGTAGCATGGAACGTCAATTTAAAAACAAAAAACATTCATATAGCGAAGAAGATTGCCAGAAAAATCAGAACCAGTGGTTTCCGAGGCATCAACGGAGAATTCAATTTTCTGAAAGCGGATGGCTGGCGAATGCCGTCGTATGATTGCGCGCAGGTGACCATGAACCTCACCGATTATCGTCACACCGGTCTGCACAATGTGTACGAACGCATCAGAGAGCTGGCCAACGCTTCAGGAACAGATGTGAACGGTTCAGAGCTCGTAGGACTGATTCCGCTGGATGCAATCCTGGCGGCCGGTCGATGGTATGCCGGCGACAGGGATGGCTCCCTCGATAACGATGCGCTGATTGATCTTGCCGTCCACAACCTGGGACTGGATTCACTGACGCCCTTTATTACCGAAAGCCGCATTTTCGAATATCGACTTGCCGGTGCAGCACATCTCAGGGGCGACTGATCAGATACAACCGGGCGATGGGCTCACATGTCGTTTGGCATTGCCTTAAAAATCGGCACGGCGTACAGCTTCCACAAACAGCCGAAAATAATCAGACGCAATTATTTTTTGAATTTCAACAGCGTATGAGAGATGCCAATGTCATCCCGCTGCCATACACAGTCAAGGCCCGCTTTCCGGGCACATTCGAGCAGTGCGACTGAGCGGTACATTTTGCTGTTCCCGTTGGCCATGGCCGTGAAATACAGCGATGTGCTGTGCAGGCTGAATGCCGAGGCTTCAAACCGTTGCCTGTCCCAGAACGTTTCCAGCACACAGATAGTCCCGTCTTTGTGTAGCGCATCTCTCGCCTTGATGAAAATACGCGTAATCTCCTCCGCGCTGAAACAGCAGAGAAACTGACTCATCCAAATCAGATCCACGCCACTTCCCAGACTGCTGTCGCCCAGAATATCCGTGGGCAGCCAGGTCACCCGATCTGAAAATCCTGCAGCGTCAACATTCTGTTTTGCCACATGCAGCTGACCAGGGAGATCTACGGCAATCACATGAACTTCCGCATCATACGCCAGACATTTCAACGTCCACTTTCCGGTATTGGTGCCAATATCCATCAGGGTGAGAGGTCGATGCTCAAACACCAGTGGCAGCAACGTGTTGAACGCAATATCCGAATAAAAATGATCAAACTCGAACCAGCTTTTCTTTACCGCTGGAGGCAATGAAGACAGCGCTTCGTATACGGTAGGCCACTCTCCAAGCTCCTTGAGTCCGGCAGGAGTTTGCCGGGTGAGCGCCTCCTGAAGATGAAACATTCCCCGGTAGCAGACATCGTGCACAAAGTTCATGTTGACACGCGTCATTTCATCGTGGAGCAGAAAGGTTCCGATACTGGTCAGTCCCAGACGATCACTGTTGGTCAGATATACAATCCGGGCACTCAGTCCGCTGTCGGTCAGCACCTCCACCGCATATTCGGACAACCCGGTCTTCTCTGCGATTTCAGAAATGCTTAATCCATCGTCGCCACCGGATTCAATCACTTCAAGCACCCTGAGGTCGACCAGCGCCCTGGCAGCCTGAAACACCATGGGCGCAAAAGCAATCTTCTGCGCTTCAAACTTGGCGGTTAACGCATCCACCGGCGTCTTTTTTTTATACATTCACTATCCCTAGTATTAGCAGATTGAAAATAGTAAATTGACGAATGCTTCGCAGGCTGCTTTTCTCGCAACGGTACCGATTCGCCACTCTATGAAGAGGTTGAATAGCAGCAATGGAAACCGGTCGCAATCTTTTCTTCCACTCCCCATCAATGTTGCCACAACAGGGAGTGATCGCCAATAAGCGACACCAGTCGGGTTGATTCAATCAGTACACGCTGTTTTTCTGCTGCAGAATGGCGGTCGCCGTATTGACCAGATTCTCTTTGGTGAACCCGTATTTCTGATGCAGGGTATTCATGGGAGCCGACTCACCGAAGCTATCCACACCAACAATGGCATCCGGATTTCTGACCAGTTCGTTCCATCCCATTGTGGCGCCCTCTTCCACCACTATCCGCACGCGCGCTTTGGTGGTCAGCACGACGTCGCGATAATTTTCCGGTTGCCTGCGGAACAGTTCCCAGGAAGGCACACTAACCACGCGGACACGGTGACCTGCGGCTTCAAGCGCCGCTGCCGCGTCAATGCACAATGCGACTTCGCTGCCAGTCGAAAAAAAGCACACATCCGGCGCGTCTGCTTCCTCGCCATACAGCACGTACGCGCCCTTTGCGACCCCGGCTGCCGATGCGAATCTGTTTCTATCCAATGTCGGCAACGCCTGTCTGGACAACGCCATGGCTACCGGCGATCGTCGCTGCTGCGCCACGAATCGCCACATCTCGACAATCTCATTGGCATCCGCTGGTCTGAAGGTTATCAGACCGGGAATCGCTCTCAGCGAAATCATATGCTCCACCGGCTGATGGGTGGGGCCATCTTCGCCCACACTGATGGAGTCATGGGTAAACACGTGCACTACCGGAATTTCCATCAGCGCTGCCAGACGAATCGCCGGTCGCGCATAATCGCTGAACACCATGAAACCGGAGCCGAAGGGCCTGAGCTTGCACAGCGCCATACCGTTCATGATGGACGCCATGGCATGTTCGCGGACACCGAAATGCAAATTTCTTCCCCCATAATTATCGGCGGAAAAATCGGTATCATCGGTCAATCTGGTCATGGTGGACGGCGCGAGGTCCGCAGAGCCGCCAACCACCCAGGGCACTGCTTTGGCCAGGTTATTCAACACTTTACCCGAAGCGGTCCGGCCGGGAATGCCTTTGCTGTCCGCGTCAAACGGCGTGAGAAACCTGTCAAAATCCGCTGGCAGCTCCCGTTTCTGCATCAATGTCAGCTGGGTGGCTTCTTCGGGAAACTGCGTTTTATATTTTTCGAACAGCGCCATCCACGACTCGCGGCTCGCTGTACCCCTTTTTCCCATCCCATCTTCAAAGTGAGTGTACACCTCATCCGGTACATAAAACGACTTATCTTCGGGCCATCCGTAAAACTTTTTGGTCAGTCGAATCTCTTCTTCTCCCAGCGGAGCGCCATGTGCACCATGGGTATCCTGTTTGTTGGGAGCACCCCATGCAATATGACTGTCAACGATTATCAGGGTCGGTCGGTCCGTGGTGGCCTTGAAAGCATCAAACGCACGTTGAAGCGCCGCCAAATCGTTGGCGTCTGCAACCCGCGTGACATTCCATCCATAACTCGTAAAACGGGTGGCCACGTCTTCGGTAAACGCCAGATTGGTGTTTCCCTCAATGGTGATACTGTTATTGTCATATACCACACAGAGATTGGACAGCTTCAGATGCCCGGCAATGGACGCCGCTTCGGAACTGACGCCCTCCATCATACAACCATCTCCGGCAATCGCATACACTTTATAATCGAACAGCGTATAGCCCGGTCGGTTGTAGGTGGCGCCGAGCCATTTACCCGACAGAGCCATTCCAACGGCGGTCGCCACCCCCTGCCCCAGCGGGCCGGTGGTGGTTTCAACGCCGGAAGTCCATCGATACTCCGGATGGCCGGGGCATTTGCTTTCCAATTGTCTGAAGTTACGGATAGCCTCCAGAGAAACGGCGGGCTCGTCGGTCACCTCGTAATCCTCCGTGACAGTTTTTACCTTCGTCAGATGCAACATCGAGTAAAGCAGCATGGATGCATGACCGATTGAAAGCACAAACCTGTCCCGATTGGGCCAGATGGGATCCGCGGCATCGTATTTCATCACATTCTGCCACAGGGTATACGCCACCGGCGCCATGGCCATGGGCGTTCCCGGATGCCCGGAATTGGCTGCCTGAACGGCGTCCATCGACAGAGTTCGAATGGCATTCACACTTTTTTGTTCAATTGGTTCCGTTGTCATTTCAAAGTACCTCACGTCGTTTGGGTTAAATTGGCAGAACTACCATATACAGAATCCAGGCAATCGTCATCAGTTAATTGTAAAGTTTGTTTACAAATTATGCCTGTTTATTCACATTATGAGTGCATTCGAAAATGGCGATTACACCAAATGGCATACAAAATTTGATACAAAAACGATTCAGTATTAAAAAGCAGAAAATTCATGGATTTTTGAATCCTCAACCTCCAATCTGGAAGGAATCCATTATGACTGCAACACAAACCCTTTTGGGGACAATGCCAGACGGCCAACCGGTGCACCGATTCACCCTGACCAATGCCGACGGGGCCAGTTTCAGCATCATCAATCTGGGCGCAACTGTTCAATCTCTTTACGTGCCGGACCGCACCGGAAAACTCGCGGATGTGGTCCTTGGATATGACCATCTGGACGGGTATCTGGAGAACAACCCATATCTGGGTGCAATCGTTGGCCGCTATGGAAATCGGATTCACAACGGACAGTTCACTCTCAATGGCAAAACATATCAGCTGGCGCAAAACGATGGAGAACAGCATCTGCATGGCGGCCCCATGGGGTTTAACAGAAGGCTCTGGCAGCTGGACGAAATTGCTGTAGCAGACGGTGTGGGCGTGCGGGCCACGCTGGACAGCCATGATGGCGAAGAAAGCTATCCGGGCCATGTCAGACTCGACATTCGCATCAGCCTGAGCAACGACAATGAATTGCGTTTTGAGTATTCGGGAACCACCGACCAGCCCACTATACTGAACCCGACCCACCATTCCTATTTCAACCTTTCCGGTTTTCCGGATACGTCCATCGAATCCCACACGTTGCAGATTCATGCCGATGGGTACACGCCCGTTAACGCGACTCTCATTCCATCTGGCCGGATTGAATGTGTTGCCGGTTCGCCCATGGATTTTCGCCAACCCGTTCCCATCGAGGCCAACATCGGGCAGCCCCATGAACAGCTCATCTATGGCGGGGGATTCGACCACAACTTTGTTCTGGTGGATTACCAGCCGGGGAAGGTCAGAGAAATCGCTGTGCTGACGGATGCCATCTCCGGACGGATAATGACCGTACATTCCGACCAACCGGGCGTACAGTTCTATAGTGGAAACAATCTGGATGGGTCCATTACCGGAAAAGAAGGGTTTGTGTACGGCAGACGCTGCGGATTATGCCTCGAAGCACAACATTTTCCGGATTCGCCCAATCATGCCGATTTTCCTTCCACTGTTGTGACCCCCGAAAGCCCGTATCGCCAGTTCACTTCGTACCGCTTCAGCACTTCAGGCTGAACTGATACGACTTTCGTCCTGTTTGTTCTTCTCCAGCAGACGTTTCGCCACCTTCCCGAATTTGCCGGCGCGATATGGTTTGGCCAGAAAGGTCACCGACGATTCATCGTGGAACTGACGCAACCGTTCGTAATCTTCTGTATAGCCGGACACGAGAATTACCGGCACCTCAGACGAAATTTCCCGTATCCGTTCATACGTGTTGAACCCGTCAAGGTCCGGCATAATCAAATCGAGAACCACCAGTGTAATCTCATCCAGATGCTGTTTAAACAGCGAGATACCTTCCTCCCCGGACTGGGCGGTCAGTACATCACACCCGAGACTTTTCATCATCCGGCTGCCAGCGCGAACCACCAGCGGCTCATCATCAATAAGCAGAACAGTGTTCCCATCCAGAGATACCAGCTCATCCAGCAAGTGAGTTGCTGCGCTTTCTGATGCATCCGACGTTGCATCCTTCGCCTGTTTCGCAGGAAATGACAAAGTAATGTCAGTCCCAAGTCCCGGAGAACTCTCCAGCCTGATTTTGCCTTTCATCGCGTGTACTGCGCCATACACAATCGCCAATCCGAGCCCGGTGCCTTTACCTTCTTCCTTGGTTGTAAAAAAAGGTTCGAACACGTGCTCCTGGACCGAAAGGTCCATCCCGCCACCCGTGTCAGCCACCTGAAGGGAAACCATTGATTTGGATATATGAGTGGATAGCGTCAGGGTTCCTCTGTCGCCCATTGCGTCCAGCGAATTCAGACACAGGTTCATTACCGCATTCTCAATTTGCCCGCGATCTCCCTCCATAAATGGATCGGACTCAGCGGGAATCGTCACAATTCGAATATTCCGGTTCACTGTCCGGCGAAGCAGCAGTTCAGTGGAGAGAATGATTCGATTCAGGGAAAACACTTCATTTACAGTCGTACTTTTTCGGGCAAACCCGAGCAGATTCTGGGTCAACTGGGCACCGCGATCACAGGCCGCAGCGATATTGTCCAAATCCCTGAAAGATTTACCATATGCGGTCAGTTCCTGACGATGTGCGAACACGGACCCCATAATCGCATTCAGAGTATTGTTCATGTCGTGGGCGACGCCACCCGCCAGTCGCCCCAGGGCTTCCATCTTTTTGGCGCGTTTCAACTCTTCCAGCATCATCTTTCGCTGCAACTTGTACTTCCGCAATTTGTCTGCACCCAAACACAAAATTGCGATGAGAACGGCTGAAATTAAAGCCTTTCTGTGTCCATCCTCAGCATTGCCAAACTGAAACACCTGACCGAATATGATTGCAGTCGCGACTACATTGATGGGAATAAACATCCATCCGATTCGCCATCCAAAAAACAATGTGGCGACAACCGGGGCAACAACAACGATGATATTGGATACTTCCCCAAACATGGGATACAAATAATACAGCAGTATGGGATGAAGCGCTGCCAGCGCTGTTACTGTCACCCACTGCCAACCGGCTGATAATTTGTTCCTTTTCTCCATCTCAAATGATAACTCAATAGTGCAAGTACTTCATGGTTCAACGATTCAGGTATCAACACTGCTACGGAAACAAAATATTCGAATTAATACACTATCGTTAAAAAAAAACAAACCCATGTTGGCCCCTGAAACATATTAAATTGGGTCAACAATACTCAATTTACACCGAATTAATCGTTTTTCTATCAGAGAATGGGTGTGGAAACGCGCATTGCGCATTAATAATGCGGACAGAGTCGCAGAATATCGGGTAACTACGGAGATACAGAATTGTTCCCCGGCGACAGAACCGAAGCACCGGATAGGCCGGTCAACCGACCGCAGCGCTGCCCTCTTCGCCAGTTCTGATTCGGATACAACGATCGAGGCTCTGCACAAAGATTTTACCGTCGCCAATATTTCCAGTCCGAGCACCTTTAACAATGGCATCGATTGTCTTCTCAACAAAATCTTCATTCACAACAATACCAATTCTTATTTTGTCGAGCAGATTCACCGAATGAATTTTTCCTCGGTATGCAGACTCATATCCCATCTGCTGTCCACAGCCCTTCACTCGACTGACGGTCATTTTTCTGACTTCTGCCTTGAACAATTCTTCTTTCACATTTGGCAGCCGTTCCGGCTGAATAATTGCAATCACAAGTTTCATTTCAATCCCTCAATTTCCTTTAAACATATCTTTATAACGCTGGCTCAGTTTCTAAAAAGCATCTTCCGGTGACGACGCAATCGCGTGAATGGAAATATCAGATCCAATTCGCTCCTGCTGCGGATTCAGACGAATGCCGACAGTCTTCTTGAGAAGGCCATAGACAGAAAAACTGGCAACCAGACACACTGCAATGACCCCAAGTGACACTATTAATTGCGACATGAACGAAACACCACCGGCTCCCCCCAACGCTTCAAGTCCAAAAATACCAGCAGCGAGCCCCCCCCAGATACCGCACAATCCATGCAGCGGCCAAACTCCCAGCACATCATCAATTTTCAGTTTGGTGGTTTCAATCTGGAACATGAAGACAAAAATCGCACCCGCGACCACGCCCACCACCAATGCGCCAACGGGATGATACAAATCTGAACCGGCGCATACGGCAACCAGTCCGGCCAACGCTCCGTTGTGCACAAAACCGGCATCATTCCTGGAAAGAACAAGTGCCGCAATAGTACCGCCGACCATGGCCAGCAACGAGTTGATGGCGACCAGTCCCGAAATACTATTAATTGCGCCGGCGCTCATCACGTTAAATCCAAACCAGCCCACAATCAGAATCCATGAACCAAGGGCGAGAAACGGGATGGAGCTGACTTCGATCGTATCCGTTTCAGCAACGCGCATACGCGCGCCCAACAGAATCACGGCAGGCAACGCCAGCCAGCCACCTGTGGCATGGACAACGACTGAACCGGCAAAATCGTGAAATGGTGCACCAAAGGTTGAAGCCAGCCAACCTTCAGAACTTCCCAGTGCCGTCGAAAAATTGCCCCATGTGGCGCCTTCAATCAGTGGATACACCAGCCCAACAAAAACGCCGCCGGCAATGGAATTGGTCCAGAATCTCGACCGCTCGGCAACCCCACCGGAAATGATGGCGGGAATACATGCGGCAAACCCCAGAAACAGAAAGAAGCGCACGTAGTCGAGTCCATTATTGGCCGACATCTCAGTGATGGGCACCAGAAAATTGATCCCGCGCGCAATTGGATAACCAATGAAAAAGTAGATCAATGTGGAAAATCCCCACTCCGCAATAATTTTGTTCAGCGCATTGACCTGATTCTTTTTCCGGACCGACCCAACTTCGAGAAAGGCAAATCCGCTGTGCATCGCCAGGATCATAACTGCGCCGATGAGAATGAACAATGTATTTGAAGAACTGGTCAACGCGGTGAGTCCAGCGTCTCCATCAGCCATCGCCACTCCGCTCGAAAGCATTATAACTGCCATGGTAATTTGAATGAGTAATTTTTTTGGTACGTGGGCCATCTTTGTCTCCTTGAAACCGATTCAAATAAAAACGAAATCATCTTGAAGTCGCACGAGGCCCAAGCAATAAATGTACCAGAATGTACAAAATACATAAAGGTCGCACAGGCAGGGATATTCAGGGTGGGTTTCCATTCTCTGGCATTTTTTTTCGACACATAATTGTATTTTTTAAAAAGTGGGCTGAACAATAATGTACCGATTTTCCTCCCTGGACATTCGCAGAATCGTACACAACGCAGGCATATAAATCTTAATCGTTCAGTAACAATACGGACGAATGGCAAAACATCAATCAGCCGGGAGAATTGATATTTGTTGAATAAGGTATTACAATAACAGAGAAACTGTAGAAAACTGAACCTCCCGCGAAATGGATTCAGTAAACAGAAGGGGCCCGGTGAAGATGTCAGCTGAATATTGCAAATACATACTGTTTGTATGCGCGGGCTTCATGCTGCTGTTTTTTTTGAATGAAACCCCTCGGACCACTCACTACACCACAAATGACAACAGCATTGTCCAGGGAGCTGATGCGCCACCGATATCACTTCCCATGGACCACTCCAGAACCTCAGTGGAAGAAGAGTTCAGTTCAGCAGATGTCGCAACTCATCTGCAACTGCCCTGGCGTCGTCAAATCCAGTTGAAGAGCTCTCAGCGTCGAGAGACCAGCCATGGTGTAACTCTGCATTCCAGACTCGACCGCCCTCCCCAGGTTCTCCTGTAAACGCGAAATTTCAACAAAATGAACTGAAAAAGACGGAAATTTCCGGCGCGTCGCCTCTCGCTGGAGGCCTGACTGCACCAAAAATGAATAGGAGAATCAAATGACTCAAAACAATTCAACTGATGACATAAAAGACAATGCGCCAGCCAGAAGCTGGTGGGAACAGAATGGTCCGATCATTTATGGAATAGGTGTATTTGTGGGACTGGCCTTGATTGGCGCCATTCACAGCCTCCTCGGTGCCTGAGAATTCCCCCTCATCAAATCCAACTGTGTGACAAGTCCGAAATCTGGCAACGGCGCGTTATCCCAGCAAATTCAGGTTACCCACCTCAACAGACACCGGATTCTGTCGGTTACCGGGTAGCCCCATGGTGGGCGTGATACATGCGTTCTTTCATGTCATTCATGGCAGCCAGACGCGTCTCTGACAGAGACGAGAGGAGTTCAAGAACCTGTGGATGGGTCATAATCAGTTCGTGGAACTTTTCACGGGGAAGCAGCAGCACGCGACTCTGGGTACTCGCAGTGAAAGTGGCCACCGATCGTTGGTGTGAAAGCAGACCCACTTCACCGAAAATATCGTTTCCGTTGAGGGTTTCCACTTCAACCGCTTCGCCATTGGCCACCTGCATAGTGACCGATATCTGACCAATCACAACCACGTACAGACCGTTTGCATACTCCCCCTCCTGAATCACGACCGATCCGGACTCTACAAGGTATGGCTCGAATTTATCCATCAACGACTGGCGATCTGTCGCACTGAAAGGCGCAAACAGCGGTGACGTGTTTAAAAGATTGTTCAGCAGCCGTTCCTCCGCAAACTCCAGTAGCACGCTGGCGACGCGCGGATGTTTCTTCTTCAGATTATCCAACCCGTCGTTGGAAATTTCAAAAAGTTCACACGGTTCGGCCGTAACCACAGTAGCATGCCGTGGACCGGGAAACAGCATGGCCATCTCACCGAAAAACGCACCTTCCTCAAGAGTTGTCAGGCTCTCGCCATCCCTGAAAATCTCCACGCATCCGGATACAATCACAAAAAACGAGTTTCCGTATTCCCCCTGCTTCACCACGGTCTCCAGCGCATCAAAATGCCGGAGCGGCAGGTCGTTAATCAGGTCGAACAACGCACTTTCGCTCAAACTTGAAAACAACGGTATCGTTGGCAACACAGGAAGCGGTGGCGCCGGTCGGGATATGTTGAGCACAAGATTGCGTTCTGCGGCTGTCCGGGGCTCATGATGCAGTTCCCGCTCTTCCGCTTCCAGCTCTTCGGTGAGGCCTTCCGCTTTCAGTTCGGCGATATATTCATCCAAATCTACCTGTTCATACACAGCTGATGGCTCTTCGTCGTTCTCAAACAGCGGCGTAAAATCAAGTCGTAACGCTCCGTCGTCTCCGCGGATGTCTTCGAACGACAACGCCTCAGGCGGCTGATCTGAAAATGTGTCAGACGATTCTTCCTCAATAATTTCGTTCTCGGTTAGCGTATTCACCCTGGCGGTTGCATTGAGATCTTCTTCCGGCTCTTCGTCATACACTTCCACGGGTATCGGTGGTGCGGAAGGAACTGCCCGGGAAACGGAGGGTAATTTTTCAGGATGCTTCGGAACAACCACTTCCACATCCGCATCCGTAAGCCGAACTTCTTCCTCCGCAGGCAACACCTTCTCTTTTGCCACTTCCTTGCGCACATCCAGTACACCGGAGTGCTCGGCAGACCCATATTTCTGTGCGTACAGTGCCGCGAGCTTTCGCTGTGTCTCACTGTGGGAAGCGTCAATCTCAAGGATTACGCGACACACGGCAATCGCCTGCAGCAATCGTCCGCTCTGCGCATGATATTCGGCAGCGGCGCTGTACACGGCCACGGCTTCCGGGAACATTTTCATACGTCGGCACAGGTCTCCCAATTTCAGCATCATCGTTGTATCGTCTGGGAAAGCTTCAAGAATATCGCGATAAATCGACAAGGCCTTCTCATACTTGCCCTTTTCGATTAAATCAGCCGCTTTATCCTTATATTTCCGTAATTTGGATTCTTTAAAAAACCTGCTCTTTTTCATATCGGTTCCTGTTATCACAAAGCGTTCAAGATGAAAAAACAACTCTCTTCAGTATAACGTCATAGTCCTGTATTGAATTACAACTCACCCTGACACGAAATACCATATTCAAAACGAACTATCTTGCAACCATGCGCTATAATATGTGAACCTTTCTTTTTCCCCGGTAAACATAATTACGATTTTTTTTTCTGATTTTCCCTTAATAACTCCTCTTTTTCGGCGCTATACATTAATGGAAACATTTGTGTTTCCCGTATTTGGGAGTACAATATGACTGAAAAAGTAATATTTGTGGATGATGAAGAAATTTTCCTGAACTCGCTCCGACGTTACTTTTCGAAACTCGAAACTGCATGGGATACAGATTTCTATGTAAGTCAGACGGATGCCCTCGCGGCCCTGAATCCCGATGATACCTCAGTGATCGTTCTGGACTGGTCAATGCCGGGCATGGACGGTATCGCATGGTGTAAGCATGCTCGCCAGCTTGCCGAGGAAAACCATTCGCATTTTCACATCATTATGCTCACCGGTCACGATGGTGTGGAGGATACAATCGACGCCCTGGAAGGAGGCGCGGATGATTACCTGTGTAAACCGGTCAATCTTCATGACCTGAAAATGCATATCGATTTGGGATTCAATATTCTGAAAAATTATTCCGCCTGACCGATTGCTTTTGTCTTTTCCATGCTTACCTTCCCCGTAAGTTCATAATACAAAAGAAATTTCAGCAATTAAGAGGGGATACAATGACAAAAAGAGAACAGGTTTACAAATGTGAAGTTTGTGGAAATGTAATCGAGGTCGCCCATGCATCGGGTGGAACACTGGTATGCTGTGGCAAGGACATGACACTGCTCGAAGAAAAAACGGCCGACCAGAGCACTGAGAAACACGTACCCATCATCGAAAAAACCGAAAAAGGTGTGAAAGTAATTGTGGGTTCCACGGCTCATCCGATGGCAGAAGAGCATTACATCGAATGGATAGAAGTCATCAACGGTGACTACATTCAAAGGAAGTACCTCAAACCCGGTGATCCACCGGAAGCGGAGTTTTTCGTTCCCTACAGCGAAAACCTCATTGCAAGAGAATATTGCACCATCCATGGCAACTGGTCCTCCAAATAAATTTTTATGGAATGCTGGTTTGGTCCGCGGTTTTCACGGAACGGGATCGAGATAGCCGATTTCGGGAAGATTTCGGTACTTTCCTGCATAATCAAGCCCATAGCCGACCACAAACCTGTCGGGAATCTCAAATCCGGTGTAGTTCACGTCAACTGGGGTCAATCGCCTGGCCGGCTTATTGAGCATTGCCGCCAGCTGAATGGATTTGGGATTTCGCGTGGCCAGATTCTTCATCAGGTAATCCAGTGTCAATCCGGTGTCCACAATGTCTTCCACGATGAGGACGTCTTCTCCCATCAACGGGTGCTTGACATCAAGCGTAATTTCAACAACCCCGGACGTGCTGGTTCGATCCCCATAGGAACGAAGCCCTATAAACTCCACGTTCATCGGTTGCTCAATCGCGCGCACCAGATCCGACGCAAACATGAAGCTTCCCTTGAGCACCACCAGAACCGTCAGATTGCTGTTCTGATAATCAGTGGTAATCCGGGCACCAAGCGCACGAACCCGTTGTTGAATCTCCTGCGGGGAAAAGAGCCGGTGGTATTCTGAAGGAAACCAATCCATCTCAGTTCACAGGGCCATATTCCTCGCCAACCGGGCGTTGGGCTCATTGGTGTCGGGCACAAAATCTTCCCCGGTAATCTGCTCACATGCAGCGATATACCGTCTGGCCGCCTCCACTTTCACCTCGTCAGGAATATGTGGCAACGGTCCATCTCCCATGAAGTTTTTTTCATTTTTCAGCCAGACCCGAACGTATTCTTTATCGAGGCCCTGCGGATTTTCACCTGCTTTGAAATGGCGCTGATATGTGTCTGCCTGCCAGAAACGGGAGGAATCCGGTGTATGAATTTCGTCAATTACGACAATCCGGCCATCTGCAGCTTTCCCGAATTCATACTTGGTATCAACCAGAATCAGTCCCTGTTTCGCACAGTGTTCCTGACCGAAGGCAAACAGTTCCATGCTCATCTTTGCCATGGCATCAAAGTCTTCGGCAGAGATACGTCCCATTGCCAGGATTTCCTCCCTCGATACGGACACGTCATGGTCACCCTGTTCCGCCTTGGTGGATGGCGTCAGTATGGGGGCATCAAGTTTCTGATGAATTTTTAATCCGTCCGGCAGCGGATTGCCGCAAAAATTGCGAACGCCGTTCTGATAATGGGTCCAGATAGAAGTCGACGTCGAGCCAGTGATATAAGCGCGAACAACCATCTCCACCGGCATGGGAGTACAATCCAACACCGTCATAACCGCCGGATCCGGTGTGTCCACCAGATGATTGGCGGCCAGATTCTTTGTTTTCTCAAACCAGAACG
Source organism: Polyangia bacterium (assembly GCA_050287845.1). Classification (GTDB taxonomy): domain Bacteria; phylum Myxococcota_A; class Polyangia; order JAAYKL01; family JAAYKL01; genus JAFGXQ01. The sequence continues at coordinate 126,404 of JBNKCR010000098.1, read as the reverse complement.
CGGCAACGCGGTTCAGCACCTGTCCCTTGTATGGAATGGTGCCGAGTACCCGGTCAAACGCCGAAATCCGGTCGCTCGTCACGATATAGCGTTTTCCGTCCTTTACGTAGGAATTGCGGACCTTGCCCTTCTGAGGAGCGCCATAGCCTTCCAGTGACGGATCGTCCAGTGTCATTGTGAGTCCCTGTTTCAATATCTCTTCGCTTACCATTTATTCTCCTGATTTTTTTTCTTTCGGATGCGATTTCTGTAAACTGCACCTGCGGCATACGTTCATGTTTGGCAATTTACATATCATAAAAATTGCATTTCATCTCGGTTTTTGTGGTAATGACGTCTCTATCCCGTAAAATTGATTTTAGTATTAATGAACTGCTTATACAAATATGCACCCCCCCCAGCATCCGCGCATCATCGCCGATATTCGCGAGGTATCCTGTATGGTTTGGCGACCATTCTGCTTCTCCTGTTCTGGCTCCTGCCGGTGGTCTGTCAGGGATCCCGGGGAGGGGGAACCACCGTTCTCATTGCGAAAAACACCCAATTGTCCGGATTCGAATATCGAATAAAGGCCGAGTTGGAATCCACCGGTTTCACGGTGGAAATGTTTGATATGGATTTCCGCGAGGACACCCAACGCATCGTCGATCTTCGCGCACACGCACATAACGCCGCCGCCGCGATTATCTGCAGATTGTCCGCCGGAAATGTTGAAATATGGATTGCTGACAAGGTGACCAATAAAACCGTTCTTCGAAAAGTGGCCATTCCCCAGGATGAAGATGCCGAATCATTTGTGGCCATCAGTACGGTTGAGCTGCTCCGGGCAAGCCTCCTTGAGATCCACACCGTTTCAGAACTGACCGGAACCGTCCCCCCCACAAAAGAAATCGAACAGCTCATCGCTCCCAGGGAATCCGACAGCGACGCCTGGCGCCGGATAGCACCCAACAATCGAAAACGATTCAGCGTCCAAATCAATCCGACCATCATGAAATTCAGGATTGACGGCAATCCCAACATCAACATACAATTTGCGGGAAGCTACGCGTTCCACCGGCATTTCGAAGTGAAACTGCACGGGCAAACCCCTATACTGCCACAGAAAATTGTCACCGAAGAAGGCGAAATCACTGTATACACCGGCTACGCAGCCGTAGCGATCAACTGGCTCATGGTTGCGTATCGATATCTGGCCAGCGGCGATCTGGGAATTGGAATGGCTATTATCTCCCATCGCATCGCTGGACAGCCAGTGGCCGGAAACATCGGATTTCAAAAAACCTATGCCCTGCCCGCTCCACATCTCACATTCGGTATTGACGTTCGGCTGAGTGGCGATCTTCGCGCTCGACTGGAGACGATGGCCGGTTGGATGCTCTCCCGGTTGGTGGTAACTGTGGACCGGGAAAAAATCCTGAGCATGGGAAACTTCTTCGTGAGCATCGGCGCAGGGCTGATGTTTGTTTTTTAAAAAAGAACCGGTATCGACTGCAGCATGTGGACGGGACTCTTTCTCAGGGAAATCTGAGTCCGACCATGAATTCAAACGCGTATCCAACCCCAAACTTGATTTGACGCGACAGCTGATCTTCAATCATGCGATTCACCGTTTCTTCGGCCGTCATGTCCGTGGTGCCGGTAATCCCCAAATCCGCAGCAATCTGTTCACGCCCGGCCGCGCTTTGCCAGTCCTGATTTTCCCAGTCGATACTCTGCACATCGTCCTGAGAAATGCCATATTCGGACTGCAAAGAATCATACAGCTCGTTTGTATCCGGCGCCTTTTTCCGGATACCCGTCGCGCCGAGCATGAACGCGAATTCCACCACAACACCGAGATGCTTTGCCACGTACCATGTGAAACCAACAGGTAGGCGACCGTAAATATCAGCGCCGTACTCAATACCGTCACCATACAGATACGACCCGTGAAACCCAATGCCCAGATGCGGGAAAAAGCTTCCCCATGACCCACGAACCATCAGATTGAACTGTCCGCCGATGGCGAGCAGACTTCCCGCAACACCGCTGCTTAAATCACTGCCGAAACTCGAAATGTCGCCGCCAATCTTCTGATAGGCCAGCAACGGTACCAATTCAAAAGCCAGTCCATCACCTCCCAGATCGAAGTGCAGCTTGAGCACAAATGAATTCCGATTATCCACACTGAATTTCAATCCTTTCACCTCATAGTCGGATTCAGGAAAATACGCATACCCAATCTGGGGCGAAAACGAAATGGGGGCAAATCTCTGCTCCTCGTCATCTGCGTAAGCGGACATGGGAGGTGGTGGGTGCGTCGCCGTATCGGTGGCGGCAGTATCCGCGGGCAGCAATGCCGCGCTCCCATCATCGATTGGGGGACCGGTATCCTGGTTCAGACTCGCAGCATCCGCTCCCTCGCCCTCTCCCGGTACAGGGTCGAGCGGCTTTGCCGGAACCGTTGTAATCCCTGCCAGGCTCGGGGGAACCGTTGTCACCGCCCCCCCGGTTGCCGATGCGTCGGTCCCCGTCAGTGGTTCGGACAAAGAGGGTGGGTGCCCGTCATCCACTGCCGGCTCACCGGATGGCGGCTGGCCCGCATCATCGGCCACATCTCCCGAATCTGCCGGAGGGTCTTCTGCCGGTTCAGACGTATCTTCGATAGCACTGTCATCCGACGGCGTCTGTGAAGAATCAGCATCGGATTCAGAAATGTTCCCAGGTGTATCGCCGTATGGAGAGTCTTTCTGGGCCAGGGCAGTGGACGCCCCTCCAATCATAGAGAACGTCACCACTGCGGTCAGAGCAATTCGCTGAAATGAATACATAGAAGCTCCTTTGAAATCACATCATCATGGACACACTACCCAAAATTGAGTCTGAGCTTAACGCTAACATATTATAACAGAATTTGTATTTGGATAGAAGGAATGCACCGGGAGATTTTTGAAAAATCCAGAAAATTACAAAGCAATCAAACAGAAATCACCATGGGTCCGTCTGGAAGCAGGCGCCAACGTTTTTTTCTATATTATGCAACACTGCGAATAAATCGAATTGCATCGCTCAATTCAAGCCGGCAACCATTTTCTGGCTGGACAAAAAAACATAATTCGGCCTAAATCTGAAGTCGAGGATCATCCCCCAAACTGATAATGGAAACACTTCAAGGCAAAAAGGAAAAGGCCCATGGAAGAATCAGAAAAAATTAAAATATGTACTGCCGTTGCCCAGGCAATTCTCGCTGACGGACAAATCACCGATGATGAGCACCGTTTCATTGGCGCCCTGATGGACAGATACGAACTGTCCGACGACCAGCGAAAAGAAGTGATGCAGCGCAACATTGGTGACGATCCCGCAACGCTGGTGGAGGGAATTACTTCCTTTGAGTCTAAAAATGAGCTCATTGTGGAACTCGTAATGGCCGTCGCAGCCGACAACGAACTCACAAAAACCGAAATGCTGCTGTTGAACACCGTTGCAGATGCCATTGGCGTGGCCAAATCTGACATGGAAATGCTGGTAAAAAACGCACTGATGTAGAATTTTACCACAGGCCTGTCAATCACGCGATTTCATTGGTTTTCAGCCTGACAATCCCGTTGAATTTATTTGTCAAAATAGTCTGATTTGATTAAAATTGCGCAGACTTTCAATTGCCAACGTTTAATTGGAAAGGTATTTTTGATGCCGAAAATGTTCCGTAGTATAACAGTTCTTGTATTGGCACTCCTGATTCCCGGGATTCTTTTCGCCCAGAGCAACAAGCTGGTCAAAGATGGTAGCGGGATGGTGCAGTCCCTGTTTGACCCGGCCATCGACACGAAGGGGCACATCACCATTGATGGAAGTCCCGTATTGCCACACCTCCGATTTTCGTTGGGACTCCAACTGGATTTGGGATTCAATTCGTGGGTAGCCGTTGAGCAGAATGATGTGGAAATCGAAGAGATTGACCGGGACAATACACCGGACCTGGAAACCCTCTATATCGATGGTTACAACCATATCACCCTGCAACGGATGGTGACTGCGCGTTTCCAGGCCAACTTTGGTCTCTTCAACCGGTTGGCAGTGGGTATCCAGATTCCGCTTCTGGTGCCTTTCGGCGAGTTTTACAAATTCGATGCAGAGGACTACGAAGTACAGAGCCACTGGTCCAACAAAGGGACTTTTGGTGATATTTCGCTGCACGTAAAAGCGGCTCTCCTGCGGTCCGACTGGCACCCCATCGGGCTGGCAGTCATCGCCCAGTACATCATTCCCTCCGGAAAATCCGAGATTCTTACCGGTGAACCCGGTGGCGGTGCTTTTGTACTCAAAGGTATTCTCGATGCGGAACCATTTTCCTGGTATCGCATCGGATTTAACATCGGACTTCGATTCCCCCTTGGATTTCAGGAAACCAACTATCTCAGTTGGACCCGGAATCAGGAAGATCACTTGAATGACTGCGGCACATTGTGTCAGCAAAACGATCCCCGACCACTCTTCAAGTATGGTTCGATGGTATCGTTCGGGGTGGGTAACAGCTTCCGGATTTTCCCGGAGCTCATGGACCTCGTACTCGAATTTTACGGCAACCAATTGCTTTCCGAATCGGGTAATTCCAAATACCTGTCCCTCGAAGCATCAGTGGGTCTGAAGTTTTTCATTGAGGAAAGCTCATATCTCATGGCCGGTTACGCCCACGGTATTCCAGCGTCCGACACTCAATCGGGATATGGATTTCAGAACATGGAGCACCGCATGTTCCTGGGCTTCTGCTATGAGCCGTCCATGGATCTGCTGGTTCGCGATGAGGACCGGGATCGGGATGGTGACGGTATTCCCGACAAGGTGGACGCCTGCCCGGATGAGCCGGAAGATTTAAACGGCATCGAAGACGAGGACGGATGTCCGGAAAACGATATGGACGGCGATGGAATTAAAGACAAATTCGATCAGTGCCCTCTCGTACCAGAAGACAAGGATGGTGATCGAGACACGGACGGCTGTCCGGAGTCCAATGAATATGTGGGCGCAGCCAATGCCTCTCAGACCAATGACCGTGATATGGACCGGATTGTGGATGTTGAGGACCAATGCCCTGACGAACCCGAGACATACAACGGTCGAGACGATGAAGATGGATGTCCCGACGAAGGCGACGTCATTGTCACCAACGGTGAAATTCAGATTCTGAAGAAAATCTATTTTGAATATAACTCGGCAAAAATCAAACCGGTATCCTATCAGATTCTCAATGAAGTGGCTGCAACCATTAAAAACAACCCGCAAATCGGCAGAATCGAAATTCAGGGACATGCGGACGAACGCGGCAAGGATAGCTACAATCTGAAGCTGACCAAGAGACGCGCACGGTCCGTTCGAAAGTATCTGCTCAACAAGGGTGTGCCGGATGCCAAACTGCAGTCACAGGGCTATGGGGAGTATTGTCCCATCAATCCCGAAAGCAGCGAGCGAGCGTGGGAAGAAAACCGCCGCGTTGAGTTTAAAGTAGTCGTTCTGAACGGGCAGAAAACCGGCATTAAGCTGGGTTGTGCACTTTCCGACCAGAAAGGCGTCAAGTAGAGCATAGGCAAGCCAAACAACACGGGTCGACTCTCTATCCCTGGGCGTTTGCCCATCCATCTTCCCCGGATTCTTCATCATTCAGACAATGAGCGCCATTGCAGCTGCGGGATTTATACCCGCTTTCAAGTGTGTTCTGTTTTCAATGTCCCCTGGTGTCATCTGACCTTTGAGTGGGCGAATGATTGAGATAATGTTTTCAACACCACCAGGTGAACGCTGTTTTTCAGTCCTGTCTCAGGCGCTTCTTTATTCTTTAAAACGGGCCTGTAGCTCTCATCCACATATTTTCCAGACAGGGAGCAGCAGACATACAGCCAGGGATACATCTGGGATAAACCCCTTCCCAATGTTTTTCAGAACACTCAATGAATAACAAGTGTTGGCAATGGGAAACTGATCAGGAGACAGTTCCGCAAGGACACGTTCCATTGCCATTCAGCAACGTTAAATACTGAACACCAGACGAATGTGTGAAAAAAGGGAAAGGCAGGGAATACGCAGGGGGGAGACTAGCTATTCAGCTGCTGCTTCGCCGCCGCCACCTTTAGATTTGTTGGCTTTGTATTCCTGGAATTCTTCGTCGGGATCCACGCCGCGGGCAGTGAATGGTGAAACCGGCTCACGGGAGCAATTGTCATTGAGCGGTCCGAACATGTTCTGCTGCTCTTCTTCCATAATCTTGAGCAACTTCGCCATTTCATCCAATCTGGCTGTATATGCATTGAACTGAGACTGGGTGGCGTTCTGAAGAACAGTCTTCTTGGATTCGGCCCCCACCGGAATCACATACAAATCGGGTTCGGTGCTCAGCTTGTCATCAGCCCCCTGGGGATTGTACAGTTTTCGTTTGTCACTATATGAGCCGGGTTTGGCCTGAATCTGAATATCTTCGCCTTCAACGGCACCAAGAATGACGATGTTTCCTGTCAATGCGCCGTTATTGTTTTTATCCCGGCTGAAGATAACCCCATAATTGGTTGCGAGCAGTTTATTGAACTCTTCACCGGCAGTAGCAAGCGCCGGCTCGTCGTTATTTGTGGCCGCGCGGTGTTCGGCCACCAGCGTTGCCAACTTATCCCAATTCCGATACAGATTGGCCATCATCTGTACCACCAGTGGATTGAGGGTCTTATAATTTCTCTCAGTAAACAGACGGGCATCAAACGGGTTGCCCTTGACTTTCTGTGCCAGCAACGCCACATGAGCCTTGTTGAATTTCTTCTGTTTTGCATCTGCAAGCGCTGTGTTGACAGAAGCCTGAATCTCTCCGTGGAGATCTCTTAAATTTTTCATCTCATACTGAATGATCCACGCATCGCGCAACACCTTGTTCAGCATACCGCGCTGATTCACGGCCAGACCTGCGCCATATCCCAATCCAAAAAAAACAACCCCCAGAATAAGTCCCATCACGAGGATGGCTTTGCTGGACCGAACCGGAGCGATATCGCCCAGGCCTTCGGTTGACCCGGCCATGTGCTCTGCAGGCACGCTGTACGAACCCGGTGCCGGACCGCCACCGCCGGCAAACGGATCACGAGCGATTTCCTGTTGGCGCTCAGCGTCCTGCTGCTTTTTGATAAAATCCGGAACCCCACCGCCAGTACCACCAGGGAGGACGCTACCGCCGGGTTGACTAACTCCGGGAAGTCCTCCCCCCGCAGGTCGCTGTCCCATTCCGGGAAGCCCGCCTGCTGCGGGTCTCTGACCCAATCCAGGAAGTCCGCCCGCCGGAGCCGGTTTTGAAGCCAGTCCGGGAAGCCCACCGGCTGGTGCTGGAATGGAGCCCAGTCCGGGAAGTCCACCGCCAGCGGGTTTGGAACCGAGTCCGGGCAATCCACCGGCTGGCGGTCTGGAAGCGAGTCCGGGTAATCCGCCAGCTGCTGGAAATGTGCTGGTTGGTTGTTGTGGAGCACCTGCTGGAGGTGCGCTTCTTTGTCCTAAGTTTTTCTGGTCGTCGCTCAACGTATTCCTCCCAAGCTTTAAATAGCCCGATATCTCGGCTAAGGGCCAAACGGCCTGTTGGCCGGCCAAAGATTACTGACAATTAACCTTCCTTGTCAAGGCATCTCAGCGTATAAACAATTAGAAAAGAATGGATTATTAGGCGGTGAGTATACTGAGAGAGTAACTTAACAGAATCACCACAACCGAGACTCCTGTTCCAGTATAAACAGCATTTATGTATTGTATTTTTGACAAAAAATTGAATTTATACTTCTGGCAGCATCCATCATGTCTTTTAATTATATTTACTGTTGTGATACTCGTGATACTTCGGCCTCAGACCGGCTCTGCCGATGAGTACGTGAAGTACAAAGGCCTGCTGGGAATCAGTGGCGATTTCGGCTTGACCCGGTTGCAACCCAGCAATCTGTATTCACCGGAATATGTCACCGGCATCACGGGTGGTATCCGGGTTTTTTACGGGATTACCAACACCATCGGCGTGGAGGCAATGTTTCATGGCTCGAACCTTTCGGACTACACCCCGATTATCGGCAACGAACAGGAGACCATTCCGGAAGAAACATTGCCCGGAATCGAACCGGAGCCGGTAGTGGAAACCGATACCATCGAACTGCCGAGAGTCATCCGTCCCCAACAGCAGCAGTACGCATTGGGCGTCCTGTATGTTCTGGACAGTTTTCGCCTCATGCCCAGCTTCAGCCTCGGATACGCACGGGTGCGAACAGGCGCCATGTCGGAGAACTACGGCCTGACGGTAGTGGACAACCACATCTACATCTCCGGATCCGCTGACTACAAAATTACGCCCTATCTGTGGACGGGATTCACTGCGCGAATCAACATTCAACTCAGCGACAATGCCCAGTACGACCGTTCAGTGAATTTACTTTTCCGGATTTCTTTTGTCTGGCAGTTCCGAAAATTGGTTTCCGGGATCATCCCAAGGTAACATGCTCCCATGAAACCGTATTTTCACCTCGCAATAACCTGCCTCCTGTGGGGCGCCTTCAGTGGCTGCGCTACCTCCACACCTGCCTCCCCCCATCATGGTGCCTTCTTTCGAACCAGTTGGCAACCATTGTACACCGCCTCACATGGCTCCCGTTTATCCGCAGGAACCACGAAAAAGAGAGCCGCCAGCGATGATGCCGCAGATTCAGTTGACGCGTTCCGAGCGACCATTGTCGCTGCCTCACTCCAACTGTACCGCGAGAGTGAATCCGCCGACCATTACGGTGCAGTGGATATTGTCCGCATTTTCGACCGAGCCGGTTGCAGCAAATGCTTTGCCGGCATCAGCAATGTTCCCGCCCTTGTAAAAGAGGCAAATCGGCTCCATGCCTATCGGTCCACGGACACACCGCAGCCCGGGGACCTGATTCTGTTTCATAATCAGGTGGACCGTAACCGGAACGGCCAGTCAGATGACTGGTACACCGGTGTTGGCGTCATCATCGAAACCGGACGACACACCTGTATCGCCATTACACGGACGGAAGGTCGGTTGCGAAAAGTGTACATCACGCCGGAAGGTCCAATGGTTCGCACATACAACAGTGCGCCCCTCAACAGTTTTGTAAAGATTGCACAGCCCCACGACCCGGTGGATGCAGAATATCTGGCAGGACAATTATATGCGGGATTCATTGACATAGGGATAGTGTATGGGCGATATCCTTCCAACTGAAACGGTGTTCGGGAACGAACACAGCCAAACAATCTGAGACAGCATATATGCCCAGACAGCGAATTGACAAACTGGTTGTCGAACGTCAGCTTGCCCCCACCCGACAGAGAGCGCAGGCCCTGCTGATGGCGGGACAGGTGCTGGTGAACGATACCGCAGTCACCAAAGCGGGAACCATGGTCTCCGAGGATGCCGACATCCGCATCCGGGGAGAACAGAATCCATATGTATCCCGGGGCGGACTCAAGATGGCGGGTGCCCTGGAGTTGCTGCACATTGACGTGGTGGGCAGAATCATCCTGGATATCGGTGCGTCCACCGGCGGATTCACCGACTGCTGTCTTCAGCAAGGCGCCGTAAAATCATACGCTGTAGATGTGGGAACCAATCAGCTCGATTACCGTCTTCGTACCGACCACAGGGTGGTGAGCCTTGAACAGACCAATGCCAGAGATATCGAGGCAAACATGTTCGATCCGCTCCCGGATTTCGCGGTCATTGATGTGTCGTTCATATCCATCACCAAACTTCTCGAAGCGGTGGTGAGCTCGCTGAGTGACACTGCTGAAATCCTTGCCATGGTGAAGCCCCAGTTCGAGGTGGGAAAAGACAAAGTGGGCAAAGGCGGCGTCGTCCGTGACGATGTCGACCGCATGGATGCAGTTCAGAAAGTGGTTGCGTGTGCCGAGGCGCTGGGTCTCGAAACTGTGTCCAGGGCCGAAGCGGTGATTAGCGGCCCCAAGGGAAACCGGGAAGTGTTCGTCCACTTTAAAAAGCAACCAAGGGCAGCGACACCATGATAGTGGTGGGCATCGACGAAAACGGACTTGGACCGGTACTGGGACCCATGATTGTCACTGCTACCGCCTTCCGGACAGCGTTGTATTCGGCGGATGCATTCTGGCAGCTCAGCGATGCCGAACTCCCCGCGGATGACTCAAAAATCGTGTTTAAAAGCCGCAAGAAAGCGGTCGCTGAAACCGCAGTGCTCCAATGGATGCATTTGCTGCGGACCCATCCGCAAACCGCTGAAACACTGTATCGCGGCATCGATCCGACAACCCAATCGCCCTGCCCGTTCGAATTAACATTCGGTTGCCGACTGCCGGATTCCCTCCCTATCCCCTGTTTTGGCGGGCGGGATAGCGCGATGACATCGCAGATATGGGAGAGATTCAGTACGGCCGCCATTGAACCATTGTGCTGCACCGCAGTGATAAGCTGTCCCGGACATTTCAATGAGACCGTATCCCCATCGGGCCGAAACAAGCTTCAGTTTGATTTTGATATGATGTTGCAGTTAGTCGATCGCATCCGTGTTCGGTTTCCTGATGAATCTATCCTTGCCCTGTGTGGCAAGGTCGGCGGCACCCGCTGCTATCTGCCCTGGTTTGAAAGTTCTGGAAAAGTGAACGTCGTGATACGCCAGGAGGAACGAAATGAAAGTCGGTATCAACTTGGTGAAGATACCGAAATTCGATTCATTAAAGATGGCGACAGTCTCCACCTGCCAGTGGCGGTGGCGTCCATGATTGGCAAGTATCTGCGCGAGTTGCAGATGGCCGAGCTCAACCAGTTGCTGGCGCCAGATGCCTCGCCGGTCAGCGGCTACCGGGACCCCAGAACCAAACAGTTTATCCTCGATACCGGGATGCGCCGACAGCAACTGGCGCTCCCGGATCGGTGCTTCCTTCGAAATTGTTAGAATTCGATTAAAAAATCCAATTCAATTGCTTGACACATCCGATGCAGACATATAAATAAGCTGCCTGTGATTCGGGAATCGTCTAACGGCAGGACGACGGGTTCTGGCCCCGTTAATCTAGGTTCGAATCCTAGTTCCCGAGCAAAGTTTGGGCCCCATCGTCTAGTGGCCCAGGACACCGGCCTCTCACGCCGGGAACAGGAGTTCGAGTCTCCTTGGGGTCAAAGCCTTGAATTCCAACCGGTTTCAAGGCTTTTTTTTCGCCCGGCATTTTCCATGAAATTTCATAGATGGTCGAGGTTGCCGCGAAAGGCGAATTTCACAATATTCCTGCGCGTCCGCCATTTTGAGATAAAACTGCGCTCTGGCGCTATTCGGGGCACCGACCGATCTGTATTGAAACGCGACGTTTACTGTGGCGTGTAGTTGTATCCGGCGTCGAAGGCGCGAAGGTTCATTTCGTCGGTGCCGGGGGGGACGCTGTCCGCTACGGATTTTTTAAGGGCATCCAGATTCACCACATTGGTGCTGCGGGTAAAGTAGCCCAGCATGACCATATTGAAGGTGATCACCTTGCCAATCTGCTCCTGGGCAATCCGGGTCGCGGGAATGCCACACACTTTCGCACCGGCGGGGACACGCTCATCCAGAGTAATCAGTTCGTCCTCATACACGAGAATGCCATCGTCCTTCAGTTCATCAATATATTTTTCGTACCCAGCCTGGCTGAACACGAGGAAAATATCAGATTTTTTAATATACGGATAACCGATATGGCTGTCGTCAATCATCACCTGGGCTGCACAGGTACTGCCACGAGCTTCAGGACCGAATGACTGAATCATTGTAGACCACTTATCTTCATGAATAGATGCCGCCCGGCCAATTACCATCCCACTCATGATGACTCCCTGACCGCCCATACCGCAAATTCGAATGTCCACCTTACTCATACTCATTGCCCCCCTCCCATATATGGCACGAAATCATCCCCAAGCGCTTCGCGCATTCTATCTTCATAGCACTCCCGCAAGGTGGGTCGACGCACATTCACAAACTCACCCAGCACGGTTCTGCCTTCATTCAGTCCAACCGTTCGGGTATCCGCGCCGTCATCTATCACGGCGCTGTCCTTGAAATACTCCATCAGATTCACCGCTGCGCCCAGTTTATTTCGCCGCATAAAGAGCGTGGGGCACGGACTCAGAATTTCAATAAAAGAAAATCCCGGATGTTTCAGCGCCGTCACCATGGCCCGAGTCAATTGTCGAACGTGAAACACGGTCCAACGGGCCACATACGTCGCACCGCTGGCAGCGACCAGATTGGGAATATTGAATGTATGTTCAAAATTACCAAACGGAGTGGTGCTTGCCAATGCCTTGTCGGGAGTAGTGGGCGTAACCTGTCCGCCGGTCATTCCATACGTATAGTTATTCACGCAGATAACAGTCATATCCACGTTTCGCCTGGCGGTGTGGATCAGATGATTTCCGCCAATGGCCGCAATGTCACCATCGCCTGAATACACCACCACCTTTGAATCCGGCCTTGAAAGCGACAATCCAGTGGCAAACGCAAGGGCGCGACCATGGGTGGTATGGAATGAATCCACGTTGATATACCCGGCCACCCGACCCGTGCACCCAATGCCGGACACCACATGCAGCTGGTCCAAATCCATCTGAAGTTTTTCAATGGCGCGGGTAAAACAGTTCACGGAAGTTCCCACCCCGCAGCCGGGACACCAGATATGTGGCATTCGTTCAGAGCGGAGCAACCCTTCCACCGGATGTGATTTAATTTCTGTCATCGGGTCACCTCCTCGATTTTGTCAATGATAACATCCGGATCAATGGTGGTTCCTCCGGCGTTCCCCAGGAAATGTACCGGCGCAAGATTGCCGACGGCCCGCCGCACCTCATGCACCATCTGCCCCAGATTCATCTCTGCAACAATGATATTCCTCGTCTTCTTCGCAATCTCCACCATTGCCCGATCATTGAAAGGCCAGATGGTTATCAACCGAGCGGTTCCCACCTTCACTCCCTTTGCCCGCGCCCGCTCCACTGCGTGCTCGGCAATTCGCGAAGTAATGCCATAGGAAATGACTACCACGTCAGAATCGTCAACGTTGTTTTCCTTTATAATGGAAATGTCATCGACGTTATCGAGAATCTTTGAGCATAGCCGTTTTACCAGCTTTTGCTGTGCATCCGCTGTCATTGCGGGATATCCCTGTTCATTATGGGTCAGTCCTGTAATGTGAATCCGATGGCCCATCCCCACCTTCACCATCTCGGGCACACAGCCATCGTATACTTTGTAGGGCTGGTATTCGCCGGGAGGGCGTGTGGTGTTTTTACGTTCAATCACCTCGATGGCCTCCAGCTCGGGAATCTTCACTTTGCCGTGCATATGTCCCACTGTTTCATCCATCATGAAAAACACCGGGCATCGGTACTTTTCGGAAAGATTGAAACAGGTGATAATATAATCAAAGCATTCCTGGGGGGAACTGGGTGACAGTGCGATAATTTCATAGTCCCCATGGGATCCCCATCGGGCCTGCATCATATCCTGCTGGGCCGGCGCTGTCGGCAAGCCGGTAGAAGGCCCGGCTCGCTGCACGTCCACAAACACGGAAGGCGTTTCCAGGGCAGCTGCCAGTCCCACGTGTTCCATCATCAATGAAAACCCGGGACCGGATGTAACGGTCATTCCCTTAACGCCGCACCACACCGCGCCCTGAAAGCAGATAGATGCTGCCAACTCGTCTTCCATCTGGATAAACATACCGCCCACTTTCGGAAACCGTTTGGCAATGTGTTCCACCACTTCGGTGGATGGTGTAATCGGATATCCGGATACGAACCGGCATCCAACCGCAATGGCGCCTTCGGCGCAAGCCATGTTCCCATCTATAAAATGAGTGCCGGTTGCCACAACTCTGTTCCTGGTATCGCCCATCTTTACTCCTCCTTATTGTGGCGCAATCGTCGACCGAATATAGCGAAATCCGGACAATACATGCCGCACAAATCGCATCCGTTACATTTTTCCGGATGTGCAAGAATGGGCAGATTATAGCCCTTGTGGTTTAATCGATCCGTCATTTCCAAGGCATTGGTGGGGCAGAATCGAACGCAGTAAGTGCACCCTTTGCAGCGCTCTTCATTCAACACCACGGTACCTTTCAGAACTGTTTCATCAACGGGTTCATTCTTGTTCGACATTGATCTCCTTTACAGCTCCCGTTCGGCCCAAAGCCGCCAGATACAGGGCATTTCACTCATAATTACCACAGAAAGCTCAGTGAAGTAAGCGGTACAAACGCCACATATTGAATTTATCGTGTCAGACATGACCTGCAGCCACGTCGATATGTTCGAACTGCTAATACTGGATTTGTTCTATAGATGAAACATTAAAAAGAAGAAAACGTTGATAAGCTCTATTCAAAGGGGGACTCGTACTCCTCACAGTTTTTCGAACCGGCATCGCCTTCACATTTGGATTCGGTACATGCATAACAGTAGATGCACTGCATATACGCCCAATAGAGTGTGACCACCTCTTCGCTTGCGGCGGTGAATAATTCCTCCTGCAGCTCGACGTAATTGGCTTCTCCCCAGGTGGCGTTAATGTCCTCATCCAGCTTCGAGCACTCCGCGTTATATTTACAGCCCATTGTATCCCAGGTACATGGCCCCCCCCACCCGGCCCAGGAGAAACAGGCCGCTTCGCCCTCCGGAGCTTTTTCTTCATAACACTCTGTCAACGGAGAATTGGCTACATCTTCCGGAATACATATTTTAAAATCCAGAGAATGCTTTTCTGAGCACGATACGGTACAGGCATCGCAGGCAACGCACTTATCTATCGCAGCGAATTTTTCAAACGATTCACGGGAAAGATTGGCGTCGGCATAACACCCTGACATGCATTCCGCCCATGCATCGCCTTCCAGACAATTATTGTCTTCGTCGCAACAGTTCTTATTCTTGCATTCGTAGTAGGCCTTGCAGGCCACGTCATCCAGACACGCATTGACCACCGGTTCACATTGGCTGGACGCCAATCCACATCCCCAGCATTCCTTATAGCAATCCACGTTGTCTCCGTCGCATTCCGATCCAGTATCCGAATCCGAATCCGTATCCGTATCCGTATCCGTATCCGTATCCGTATCTGAGTCAGTATCTGAGTCCGATGTCCCCCCCGAACTTTCGTCTTCAGGGGCGCATCCCGTCAGCATAATCCATGAAATACAGATTCCCAGAATGGCGAGCACAAATGATGCACGTTGCATAAAACACCTCCAAGCTTCAAGAAAGTAAAATAAGCAAACCACTCTAACAATTTAGAATGTGCATTAATAGTAACGCGAGACAAACATGAAAACAAGTTGCATACGAAATTATTTACGCAATATTTTCAACTGATATGCGTAATTTTTCCGGGAAAACAGAAGGAGAGCGTCAGTAGGGAATGGATTCGATTACTTGCCGTTGTATTCTTCGCAGTTTTTGGAACCGGCGTCACGGCTGCAGGCAAGGTTACAGGCGTCGCAGTAAATGCACTGCATATACGCCCAATACAAATCTGAAATCTCTGTACCGGCATCAGCAAAACACTGTTCCTGAATGGACTTCCAGGAGGGATCTGCCCAGGAGTCGTTGATACATTTGTCAAGCGCGAGGCAATCGGCATCCCCCTGGCATTTCTGTGTGGGGATGTCACAGGGACCACCCCATCCGGCCCATGAGAAACAGGCTATTTCACCTTCCTCTGCATCTTCATTGTAGCAGGGATTATCAGCGGTATTCACGTTTTTCGCACACATGGCGAAATCCTGTGATTCATTTTCACCACATGAAACGGCGCACACATCACAGGCAACACATCTGTCGATCTCTTTGTAAAGTTTCAGCGCATCGTCAGTTACGTCATTATCTGTGGCGCATTTACCCATACATTCCGTCCAGTCATCGCCAGTGAGACACTCGTTATTGCCGCCACAGCATTCTTCGTTTTTACATTCATAATATTTGGCACAGGAAGTATCCGTCAGGCAGGCCTCCACAGTCGGTTTACATTCAGCAGAAGAGAGTGCACATCCCCAACATTTGCTGTAGCAATCCACATCATTGCCATCACAATCGCCACCGGGACCAACGTCGGTATCAGTATCAGTATCAGTATCAGTATCAGTATCGGTATCGGTATCGGTATCGGTATCGGTATCGGTATCGGTATCACTGTCGCTATCGGCGTCGGTATCACTGTCGGTATCGGTATCGCTATCGCTGTCCGAGTTGGTCAACTTGGTCGGATCGGGATCACTACCGCAACCAACAACCGTAAAACCGGCCAGCAGAGCCATCGCCAGAATTAAAAATAAGTTTTCTCTTTTCATGATAAATTCCCTCACAGTTTGCTATGGATCTGATTTGTTAATTGTTCAGATCCGGATTCCTTAAGTAAATATCCCAATGAGATATTATCCACGTTGCGCCATGTTTTACGCTCTTTGGTACAAAAAGTGAACATAGAAAACAGTCTGGATTTCTGAAAATTTTAATAATTGAATTCAACAACAACTGTTTTCTCGGATTTTTCTCTGATCACTCCATGTGCATTCAGGTCAAGAATCTAATAAATAAGTTAATTTTTGCAGTATCATTTCACTGCCTTTCAACTCAACAATAGCATAAATGTCACGCCGCGGGTCACTTTTTTTAAAAAATCATTCGATATATCCCAGAGATTTCAAGGCATCCCGCGCTTCATCGGACAAAACCGCGCTATTCCGGGACTTCCCCGCCGCTGCTCGCTGCAACTCTTTTCTCTTTCTTTTCAAATGATTGAACAATGCACGAAACCCTTCATGCGTATCCGACAGCTTTTCCTGCTCCGATGAATCATTTAACAAATCGTACATGAATGCCCTTTCGCGTTTCAAATCATAAATCAGCTTGTATCGCCCATCGAATAACGCACACTGCTGACCGCCAAAAAGGTTGAACTCCATGAATGAAACTCGCGGTGCAACTTCCTTTCCTTCAATCAGCGGCATCACGCTTTTTCCTTCTGCGTGCGGTGGAACGGAAACTCCCATCAGTTCGAGCAACGTCACAAAAACGTCCACATGTGACACATTTTGCGTCACCCTCGTTCCTGCATGCCATTGGCCGCCCGGCGCCCGGATCAGCCAGGGAACCCTCGTCACTTCCTCCTCGTACCGGTGACCGTGATCAAAACTGCCATGCTCAAAGAGCTCTTCACCATGATCGGAGACAAATACTATCCAGGTATCATCCATCAATCCCGCTTTTTTCATATAGGTCAGCAGTCTGGAGAACTCATCGTCCACAAATCGCACCTCTCCGTGATACAGACCGCGAATGAATGCCTTCTCCGCTTCGTTCGGATTCAGGCTCCCGTCTCTTGCCGATGCGTGGTCCGTAAATGGATAACCAATTCTGCGAGGTTTGTCGGGGGCAAATATCGGCAGATACTTCTTTGGGGGCGCGTATTGAATATGGGGATCAAAGTAATGTAAAAAGTAGAAGAATGGCTCATTTCCGTGCTGTTCCAGCCACTTGATGGCAATGTCGGTGACTTCGTCAGCAGTGCGATATTGCGTCAACCTGGCCAGCCGAAAATCAAATTCATCAAATCCCCTGGCATATCCCAGTTCTTTACAGACGAATGAGTTGTTAATTACCGCAGCCGTCCACATTTTTTCCGGCGCCAGTTCCGCCAGCGTAGGCAAGTCGCTGCGAAGTCCGCCGACATTAACCCCATGCACCTCCTTGCCGCCTTTGCCGTATCGCCCCAGCATTTTGCCGGCGCCATGAACGGTGGGTGAAACCCCGGTGAACAGCGTACCAAAAGATGGCGCGGTCCATGGGGATGCTGCATGCACATTTTCAAAAAGAACCGATTCCGCTGCCAGCTTGTCGATCGCTGGTGAGGTGGGCTCGTTGAATCCATAGCATCCCAGTTTGTCTGCCCGAAGCGCATCCACCAGAACCATCAGAACCTTGTCCACCGGCGGCATGGGCACCGATTTATCGGCATTTACTTCTGCAACGGATTTCACAGGTTGAGCATCCGAAGCGTTCTCCGTATCACGATTATTCTGAACATCCGGGCGGCGCGGGGATTCATTACCGCACGCCAGAAATAAAATGGTAGACAGCACCATGAACACACGCAATGGGGTTCTGCGAGTATCACAACTTCTATTTGAACAGGTATCGGGTCGTTTCATCATGACGCCATACTAGAGGCAAACGGATTCCGGAATCAACCGGAACAACCGGTATTATTTTTTTAGAGACGCACAGATAAATTCACGGTTCAGGCGCGCAATGTTGTCCATTTTAATTTCTTTGGGGCACGCGGCCTCACACTCTCCATGGTTCGTACAGGCGCCGAATCCTGCGTTTTCCATCGCGCGCACCATCCGCTGTGCCCGGGTCATCCGCTCGGGTTGCCCCTGGGGCAGCAATGCCAGCTGTGAAATCTTCGCGGAAGTAAACAGCATGGCGGACGCATTCGGGCAAGCGGCCACACAGGCGCCGCATCCGATGCATTCCGCCACATCCATGGCGGCATCCGCCACATCCTTCGATATTGCAATGGCATTTCCATCCGGCGCAGAACCGGTGCGGATTGAGATGTATCCGCCAGCGGTGATGATTGCGTCAAAGGCGCTTCGGTCCACCACCAGATCGCATAGCACGGGAAACGCGGCGGACCGCCAGGGTTCCACATAAATGACGCTGCCATCTTCAAATTCCCGCATATGCAGCTGACACAGTGTTGTTCCCCCCCGATGCCCATGGGCGTACCCGTTCACCACGCAACCGCACATACCGCAAATGCCCTCGCGGCAATCGTGATCAAATGCAATGGGGTCATCGCCTTTTTCAATCAATCTTTCATTCACCACGTCGAGCATTTCAAGAAAAGATGCATCGGCACTGATGTTGCCAGCATCGTACGATACGAGTTTTCCTTTATCACCGGGCTTCTGGCGCCACACGTTAAGCTTGAAATTCATTACTTGTAACTCCTTTGACTCGGCTTGCAGTATTCAAATGTCAACGGCTCCGTATGCCTCTCTGGTGCTTCTTCCTCCCCCCGGTATTCCCACACCGCCGCATGAGCAAAGTTGGTATCATCGCGTTTCGCCTCGTTTTCTTCCGTCTGGCTCTCCACTCTGAAATGACCACCACAGGATTCGTTTCGCGCCAATGCGTCTTTCACCAGGATTTCGGCAAATTCAATAAAATCGGCCACCCGCCCTGCCATCTCCAGAGTCTGATTCAACGCGTTTCCGCTGCCCGGTATCTTCACGTTCTGCCAGAATTCATTTTTAATTTCCGGAATCCGTTTCAATGCCGCCTGCAAGGATGCCTCGGTGCGCGCCATTCCGCAATTGTCCCACAACAGTTTGCCCAGTTCCCGGTGGAAGGAATCCGGTGTACGGTTGCCGTTCACGTTCAGAAGCGACTGTATTTTACCGTTGGCATCGACCTCGGAGCCTTCAAACGGACTGGCATCGGTATTGATATTGTTTTTACCTGCCCGGGCCAGGTAGTCGCCGATGGTGTACGGCAGAATAAAATATCCATCGGCCAGACCCTGCATCAATGCGCTGGCCCCCAACCGGTTGGCGCCGTGGTCTGAAAAGTTCGCCTCGCCAATGGCGAAACAGCCGTCGACAGTAGTCATCAGGTTGTAATCCACCCATAAGCCCCCCATGGTATAGTGAACGGCCGGGAAGATGCGCATGGGCACCTTGTATGGATTTTCCGCTGTGATTTTTTCATACATATGAAACAGATTACCGTATCGCTCCCGGACCCCATCCTCGCCGAGCCGCGCAACGGCATCGCCGAAATCCAGATAGACGCCCAGACCACTGCTGCCTACGCCCCGCCCTTCGTCACACACTTTTTTTGCGGCCCGCGAAGCCACGTCCCGAGGTACCAGATTGCCAAACGAGGGATACCGTCTTTCCAGATAATAGTCCCGTTCTGCCATGGGTATCTCTGCAGGCATCCGCGTGTCGCCTTTTTTTTGCGGCACCCAGATTCGGCCATCGTTGCGCAGGGATTCACTCATGAGGGTGAGTTTTGACTGATATTCGCCGTGCACCGGGATACAGGTCGGGTGAATCTGGGTGTAGCAGGGATTGGCAAACCCGGCGCCCTTTTTGTACGCCCGGAATGCCGCGGTTACATTGCACCCTTTTGCGTTGGTGGACAGATAGAACACGTTTCCGTATCCGCCGGTGGCCAGCACCACCGCATCAGCGGCATGGCTCTCCACTTTTCCGGTGACCATGTCCCGGGTTACAATGCCTCTGGCGCGTCCCCCGGAAACCACCAGCTCCAGCATTTCAGAGCGACGGTGCAATTTTACCTTCCCGACATTCACCTGGGCCATCAGCGCGGAGTATGCCCCCAATAGCAGTTGCTGCCCGGTTTGTCCCCGGGCATAAAACGTTCGCGACACCTGTGCGCCGCCAAAGGACCGGTTGGCCAGATTGCCTCCGTACTCTCTGGCGAACGGAACCCCCTGGGCCACACACTGGTCGATGATGTTGTTGCTCACCTGCGCCAGACGATACACATTGGATTCTCTGGCGCGATAGTCTCCCCCTTTTACGGTGTCGTAAAACAACCGATAAATGCTGTCGCCATCGCTCTGATAGTTTTTAGCGGCGTTGATGCCTCCCTGAGCGGCAATACTGTGGGCGCGCCGTGGACTATCCTGGTAAAAAAAGCAACGAACGTTATATCCAAGCTCGGCCAGGGTCGCCGATGCGGAAGCGCCGGCCAGACCGGATCCGACCACAATAATGTCGTACTTGCGTTTATTTGCCGGGTTCACAAGCTTCATATTGAACTTGTGGTTCTCCCATCGCTTTTCAATGGGTCCCTCTGGAATTTTTGCGTCGAGTTTCATTCAACTGCTCCTGACTGTCAGTAAAAGTCTGCCGGTATCGCTACACCGGGGTTACCAGGCCGGAAAGCACCGCAACCGGAAGGGAAATGCCGGCGCCAGCCACAAGCAGGGAGAATACAACAGCAAACCCCTTGCGTAACGGGTTGTATTTCGGGTGATTCAACCCCACACTCTGCATCATGCTCCACAGACCGTGATACAGATGCAGGCCAATCAGAACCATGGAGAGAATATAGATGCCGGACGCCAGTGGATTCTGAAATCCAAAAACCACATTGTTGTACACGTTAATGACCCCGTCCCGGCCGGGGGTGAATCCTGAGGGCATCGGGTGCACATCGCCCGTAGTGAGGTGCAACAGATGATACACGACAAACAGCCCAATAATGGGCCCTCCCAGCCACATCGTTCTCGCGGCATAGGTGGTTTTCTGAAATTTCTGCACCGCATATTTTGTGGTTCTGGCCCGCCAGTTCTGCAGTGTCACCTGCGCCGCACTGATGATATGGACCACTACACTCAGCCCCAGAACAATGCGGACAGACCATTTCAGCAGTCCAGACCCCTGGAGAAAGGCTGCGTACGCATTTAATCTGTCAGGGCCCATGAAGAGCTGAAGGTTGCCGAGAATGTGCCCGACAACAAATCCAAACACAATAAAGCCGGTTGCGGCCATCAATACTTTCTTCCCCACAGAAGTTTCTAAAAACGTTATGTTATCCGCCATTTGACCTCTCAATCTTTCCGAATAACGACTCAAACGTATATCAACAGGACAAAATACCTGCCTGAATGCAGGCAGTTCTTATCTGAACGTCTGGTTCGGTTGATGCATCCCGTTGCGCCTGCCTCGCAGTACACCCAAATTTTCAGTGGTTCGGTTTATTGCTTTTTGTGGAAATATGAAAGTACAAAATCGTCAATATCGGCTGGAATATCTGCCAGAAAATCGGGTGACATCACCCGAAGCTGTTCCCGATCCTGAAACCCCCAGGACACAGCGATGACCGGGATATTCACCCTTCGGGATGCTTCAATATCCCGACCTTCATCGCCCACGTAAATGACAGAATCGCTGGACAGCGTCCGCTTTTTTATCAGTTTTCGAAGCGCTCGATGTTTGCCGAACAGATTCTTCGCCGCGTGGATGAAATCAAATTTCTCAATCACCCCGTTTCGGGCGAGGCACGCCTGAACATTGCCAAGGGAGTTCGACGTGACAATACCGAGATGAATCCCTGCTGCGCGTAATCTGTCCAGCATCTGACAGATACCTTCAAACAACTGAATTGCTTCGATTTCCTGCCCCATTTCCCTGCGGGCTTTGGCCAGTATCACCGGCAGCTTGTAGAGGGGAAATTCAAGATGTCTGAACAACTCCGGTAATGACAGCTTTTTCAGCGTCGGAACCTCGCTGTCCTGCACAGTGCGAAAACCATACTGAGGCGCCAGCATATTGCTCAGTCGCATGGAAAGCCCGAAGGAATCAACCAGGGTACCATCGAAATCAAATATCACAGTATTACAATCAGACATCTCAACACGCTCATGACATTGTTTCACCGGTCACAACATATGTATTTATGCATTTTTACGCAACCGTCAAAATATTGCGTTCTTTTCCCATCGTAACAAGGTTGAAAAAAAGACAACCACAGGTTGGCGTTACACTCATCCGTGCATATGTTTTTTCTATGGCAGAACTTTCTGGTAAATATGAATGCCTTTCACTGAAATCCGGAACCCGTCCAGCAGTCAACTGCGCGTTGGCAGTTCCGTTTAAAACAAACAACCGGGAACTACACAGGGCACAGTCGGTGTTCTCAGGCGCAGTTCCCCGCAAAGGAGAGATGTATGGCTACACAAATTTCCTACAGTCGATTTGAAAACGATCTGGTTCATCAGTACAGAAACCAAATCAACGGCGCGGAGTCTTCTTCTGATGTGGAGAAGTTCTTTGACTATGCTGTTCGCGAACTCTGTAAAAAAATATTTGACGGAAATCTTCAATTGAAGCAACAGGACTTTCAATTCACCGTGGAGGGTGAATCCCTCTTTCAGATACATAAACGGTTGCTCAACACGGAAGCATTCAAGGAAGTATGGGATAATTCAGATTTGCCGAACATTGTGAATCGATTTGCTCAAACCGCAAACAATCGGGCCATTCACCTTGAAAAACACAAGGAAAAAACCAATCTGAAAATCCGCAGATAGTTGTCCGCCAGTCCCGGACTCACCATCCACAGATCAATACAGATCAACCGAAATCGTCATACATGATATTTTCGCGCTCAACCCCCAAATCGAGCAGCATGTTGGTCACTGCATCATTCATCATGGGGGGACCGCAGAGATAATACTCAATTTCTTCCGGGGCTTCATGAGCTTTCAGATAGTTATCATACAATACCTGGTGAATGAAACCCACCGGTCCATCCCAGTTGTCTTCAGGGAGCGGCTCCGAGAGGGCCAGATGCCAGGTAAAATTGGGATTCTCTGCCTGCAACTGATCGAACTCATCGTCGTAGAATGATTCCCTACGGCTTCGGGCACCGTACCAGTATGTGATTTTACGGTCGGAGTGAATCCTTTTCAGTTGATCGAAGATATGCGAGCGCATGGGCGCCATTCCGGCACCTCCGCCAATGAAACACATTTCCTTCTCCGTCTTTTTGGCGAAAAACTCGCCGTATGGACCGGAGATGGTCACTTCATCCCCTGGCTTGAGATTGAAAATATAGGACGACATGATTCCCGGAGGCGCATCCGGTTGTCCCGGCGGCGGCGATGCAATTCGCACATTCAGCATGATGATGCCGTGTTCTTCGGGATAATTGGCCATGGAATACGCGCGGGTCGTTTCTTCGGACACTTTGGAGACGAATCGCCACATATTAAATTTGTCCCAATCACTGCGATACTCTGTTTCGATGTTAAAATCGCTGTACTTGATCAGATGGGGTGGCGCCTCAATCTGAATATATCCACCCGCCCGAAATGGGACCGCTTCTCCCGCTGGCAACTCCAGCACCAGCTCCTTGATAAATGTGGCAACATTATGATTTGACCGAACCTTGCACTGCCATTTTCGAACGTTGAATATCTCGTCAGGAATACCGAGCTTCATATCCTGTTTCACTTTAACCTGGCAGGACAGGCGAACCCCTTCCCGGGCTTCTTTGCGATTCACGTGCCCCGCTTCGGTGGGCAGTAATGCACCGCCACCTTCGAACACCTGAATTTTACACACGCCACAGGTCCCCTGACCGCCACATGCAGAGGGAATGAAAATCTTTTGCTGTCCCAGGGTGTCAAGGAGTGTGGCACCGGCATTCACTTCCCTGGTAAGCTTGTCGTCACCGTTGATCAGCAGTTTCACATTGCCCTGGGCAACCATCAACTTTTTGGCAGCAAGCAGTACGACGACCAGTAACAGAATGACGGTCACGAACATGGCAACACCAAATATAATTACCTGCATAGTCTACTTCCTCTCCGTCACAGCTGGATGCCCGCAAAGGCCATGAATGCAATTGCCATCAGGCCGGTAATTAAAAATGTGATTCCGAGTCCCTGCAGACCACTTGGAATATTGTTGAACTTCAGTCTTTCCCGAATAGCCGCCAGTGCAGCGATAGCGAGCAACCAGCCAAGTCCGGAACCGAACCCGAAGACCAGACTTTCCCCAGGGGTGTAGCTGCGTTCCACCATAAAGAGAGATGCGCCAAGAATGGCGCAGTTCACCGCAATCAATGGCAGAAACACGCCCAGTGCGCTGTAGAGGGCTGGCACATATTTGTCCAATGCCATTTCCACAATCTGTACCACGGCGGCAATGGTGCCGATAAAGGTGAGAAAACTGAGAAATGACAAATCCACGTTTGCCAGCGACGGATGAATCCATCCCATGGCGCCACTCGTCAGAAACCCGCGATAAATGAGCGAGTTCAGGGGCATGGTGACTGTAAGCACGAATGTGACAGCAATGCCCAGTCCCACAGCAGTATCCACTTTTCTCGAAACGGCGAGAAACGAGCACATGCCAAGAAAAAAGGCGAGCGCCATATTCTCAACAAACACAGCCTTGAGTGACAGACTTAAATAATGTTCGAGCATGCCCTACTCCTTCTCTTTCAACATGGGCTTCCAGGTTCGCAGTGCCCATATTGACAGGCCAATCACAAAAAATGCGCCCGGGGCAAGCACCATCAGACCATTGGGGGTGTACCATCCACCGTCTTTGGTCAACGGCAGAATCGAATGACCCAGCAGTTTGCCGGATCCAAGCAGTTCTCGGAAAAACCCGGTCATCAGCAGGAAGAAACTATAACCGAACCCGTTCCCGATACCATCGATAAAGCTTTCGACGGGTTTACGCTGCATGGCAAACGCTTCCGCGCGTCCCATCACGATACAGTTGGTAATGATGAGACCGACAAACACCGAGAGTTGCTTGCTGATGTCAAAAACAAACGCCTTCAACACCTGGTCGGTAACAATCACCAGCGAGGCAATAATGGTCAACTGCACGATAATCCGGATATTGGCCGGAATATAATTGCGAATCAGACTCACACTCAGACTGGAAAACCCGGTCACCACGGTGAGCGCGACAGCCATCACGATGGAAGCGGACATCTGGGTGGTGACCGCCAGCGCAGAACAGATTCCGAGTACCTGAGCAGCAATCGGATTATTGTCAAACAACGGATCGAGCAGAATTTCTCTGGTTTTCGAAGCCATTTCAGTTACCTCCTTTCCGGAATTTCTCAAGGAAAGGACCGAAACCGTCTTCACCTACCCAGAAATTCACCAGAGCAGTCACCCCTTTTCCCGTAAGAGTCGCTCCGGAGAGGCCATCCACTTCGTGGGGCGACTCTTCCGCAGGACCCGCAACCCCTTTTTTCACTTTGAACACGGGCGTAAATGAATCATCGAACACT
Organism: Polyangia bacterium; assembly: GCA_050287845.1. GTDB lineage: Bacteria > Myxococcota_A > Polyangia > JAAYKL01 > JAAYKL01 > JAFGXQ01. The sequence continues at coordinate 100,543 of JBNKCR010000098.1, read as the reverse complement.
TTTCGGCCTTTCCACAGGGCTGTCCAGCTCGGGTTCTCAATCTCGCCACCAAGCCCGGGAGTTTCCCCGTGCTCGTAGAAGGAAACACCCTTGACGGTCGTGGTATCCACATCAAGGGCGAGGAACCCGTACAGCGTGGACCACAATCCCTTTCCACTTACCGGAAGAATGATCATGGATGGTTTGCCGTCTTGCACCACTTCGTATACCACGGCGTGATTGGGCAGGCGCAGTACTTTGGCATCGTTCGACGGCGCCGCATAGCTGCTGGCATTGTCCGCAACCTCCGCGCGCATATCCACGCTGGCCGCGTTGATATCCTTCTGGACTTCGCCGGTCTTCAAATCGACCACCACCGATTCCACCGACTGGTACAACTCGCTGATTTTCGCCGCATCCGCATCCTCATCAGCGCCGAGCAGTCCAGCGGCTTTCAGTACGTTTTTCTGTTCATCGAGCTTTTTGTTCTGATCCTGTCGTTCCTTCAACGCCACAGCCGACAGACAGACAAAAACGGAGCATACAAGGCAGACAGCCGCTGCAAACCCCATTGTGTATGCAGTTCCATGTTTAGCCGACATATCTTGCCATCCTTTTCTTTTTGTGCGCCTTCACCACGTAATAATCAATGAGGGGCGCGAACACGTTCATCAGGAGAATGGAGAGCATCATACCCTCCGGGTATGCCGGATTCACCGAGCGTACCAGCACCACCAGAACACCAATCAGCACACCGTAAATGACCCGGGCGGTATTGGACGCTGGCGCGGTCACCGGGTCAGTGGCCATAAAGACTGTTCCAAAAGCAAATCCGCCCACCACCAGGTGCCAGTGAAACGGCATAGATATCATCATGTTGGTCTCCGAACCCACAGCATTCAGAATCGACGACATGGCAAACGCGCCAATCACCACTGAAATCATAATCCGCCACGAGGCGACACCTGTCACAATCAGAATAAATGCACCGACAAGCGCCGCAAGGGTGGAGGTTTCACCAAAGCTGCCCGGAATGAATCCGAGGAAGGAGGCCATCCACATGCTGAAATCGTTTCCTGCAATCTGGATTGTGGTGTTCAATGCGCCCATGCCCTGCTCCGCAACAAGGGCCAGCGGTGTCGCGGAGGTGAATCCGTCGACGGCGACCCATACGGAATTTCCCGAAATTTCTCCAGGATACGCAAAGAACAGAAACGCGCGGGCAGTCAGCGCCGGGTTCAGAATATTGTATCCCACGCCGCCAAATACTTCCTTGCCGATGACAATACCAAATGAGGTGGCCACCGCGACCTGCCAGAGAGGAATGGTCGCGGGCACGAGCATGGGAATCAGCATCCCTGTAACAAAAAATCCCTCGTTAACCTCATGTTTACGAACCGCCGCGAACAACACCTCCCAGAACCCGCCCACCGCGAAGGTGACGATGAGGATAGGCAAATAGTAAATCAGTCCGTGCACGAAACAGGCAATCAGATTATCGGGGGCAAAGCCGATACCCAGCATTTCGACCAGGGCCGTATGCCAGTTGTCCAGTGCACTCAATCCCGACGCCATCGCCAGGTTCGCCTGATACCCGGTGTTGTAAATGCCAAACAGAATCGCCGGCGTCATCGCGATCACCACCGTGAACATCATTCGCTTCAGGTCTACCGCATCGCGAACAAACGATGCCTTTTTGGCGACCGCTCCCGGAGTGTATAAAAATGTATCGATGGCCTCATAGAGCGGATACAGCTTTTCGAATCTGCCGCCCTTTGCGAAGGCTTTTCCCTGTTTATCCAGAAACTTTCTGAGCATTTCAGCCTTCCTTTTCAATCTGTGTGAGTACTTCGCGCAATTCGCCGCCGTACTCGTTTTTAGACGGACACACAAAGGTCAACAGCGCCACGTCCTCCTCGTCCAGCTCCAATGCCCCCAACTGTTCCGCACCTTCCAGATCTTTGCTGAGGAGCGCCCGAATCAAAAATACCGGCATCAAGTCGAACGCCATCACCTTATCATAGACGCCGAACGGTACCGGGGTTCGATGCCCGCCGAACCGGTCGGTAGTAAAATCGAATTTTTTTCCGGGAGTGAGCGCCGCACCGAACAGACGGGTAACAGAAAATCTGTTGAACCCAGGTGCGAGCCAGCCGATAAATCGACGGCCAAAATCATTTTCGAGAAGCGATATCTGGTTGTGATACCGGCCCAGATATCCGTGGACGTCACCCGTCGCCGACCTTCCAGCGAAAATGGAACCGGAAATCACGGCCACATCGACGCTTTTTCGCTGTTCGCTGACAAGCTCGTCTACACTGGCGCCAATCCGCGTTTCAACGAGAGTGGGCGATTTGGCGGCCGGCCCCGCCAGACTGACCACTCGGCTCACGTCCAATCGACCACTTCGAACCAGAGAACCGATGGCAATCACATCCTGATACCCGAGGTACCAGACCATTCTGTTTCTATCTACCGGCATGATGCGATGAATATGAAACCCAACGGTTCCGGCCGGATGCTTACCGGAAAACTCGTGGACCTCAGCGCCATGCAGGTTTTCCACGGGCATCGATGCACCTGCTGCTTTGCAAAAGAACACCGGTTTGCCGTTCGCCAGGGTTTTCAGCGCCGCCAACCCGGCTTCCATTGCCTCTTTTTTTCGGGAAATGATTTCCTCCGGAGAGGCGGCAAGTGGATTGGAGTCCATTGCGGTGACAAAAATTGCCGCAGGGGTACTTTCCGGTGCAGGTACTTTAGAATAGGGACGCATGCGGAATGCTGTCCACATTCCGGATTCCAGAAGCAGCTTCACAAGCGCCGGCCTGTCCAGTTCGGATTCGCTCGCGGCCTGATAGGCGGAATATACCATTTCACCGTCATCCGAACCATCCGCACTGCTCAATTCAATCACCACGGACTGAAGTGCCCGGCGCTCCCCGCGATTCACGGCCACGACTGTACCGGCTCCGGGGGACGTGACCACGACGCCCGGCGTTTTCCGATCTTCAAACAGCGCCTGACCGCGTTTCACCAAGTCTCCTTCCCTGACTTTCATTGATGGTTTCAATCCGACGTAATCGTCCGCCAGAACCGCCACTCTCGTGCATGGGATCTGTAGGACATCACTGCCTGTGGGTTTGCCCGTTATCGGCAAATCCAATCCACGTTTTGCTTTGTGTTGCGCAGGGCCTGTATTCCCCATCTGATTCACCTTTGTTCTTAATTGGTAGAAGCCAAAAAAAATTTTCCGCACATTAGCAGGTTGCCGGACAAATACAACAGGATTTGTTAAGCGGCAACTGGACTAATCAAGTTTTCGAAACAATGCTTCGCAAGTTAAATTGATTATCACTGTCACCTTTATGTGTCCGATCGCATTCAATATCAAGTAATTCAATACCCGTTTGTCACAATATGATTCCGCATACACTTTTATGCGTTGAAAAATCAAGGTATTCCGGACATGAACCAAATTTTCTTCGCCGCTATTAAGCATCGGCCTCCACGTCCGTAATCTACCAATATAACTGGCGAAAAGACATTGCCAAAGTCGATACCATTACGCGGTTTACAACAGGTGGACAAATGACCGAACAAGATGATGAATTAATTGAGATTTTCATCGAAGAATCGAAAGAGCATCTGGAAGGAATTGAAGATAATCTGCTCACCCTTGAGGAACAGGGAGAGAATATCGATGATGACTTGATCAACAAGGTATTTCGCGCCATCCATTCTATTAAAGGTGCAGCGGGTTTCTTTGGTCTGGACAGCACAAAAGTTCTGGCCCACAACACAGAGAATGTACTCGGAAAAATAAGAAAGAAAGAGCTCATCCCCACTCGCGAAATAGTCGCAGTTCTTCTTCAATCAGTGGATGTCCTCAACGAGATGATGGCGCATCCCGGCGAAATGGACGCCATAGACATCAGCGTCCCAATGGCAGGTCTGCAGCACATTCTCGAGCCGTCCGCACAGTCGACCCAGCGCGGCGCCGCACCTGAGGACACATCAGGTGCTTCGGTTGCAGGAAAAGCGGCCCCCATGCCGGATACCCCCTTGATTCCCTCCGCGCCATCCCCGACACAACCGGCACCCAATAAGCCGGAAGATCCGGTTAAGAACGTCAACAAACCAGCAGAATCTCCCGATACTCCGCATCCAGCATCTGCGTCTCAGAATACTCCGGCACCCAGAAAGCTGGCGGATGATGAACTTCGGGTTACAGATGATGATGGCAATGAGGTGTTCCACATAAGTAAAGAAGCGCTAAGGAAGGCCACTCTGGAGTCCAAAGGCGGTTCATATGTATATGTCATCAAATTTGACTTGAAAAACGACATTACACTCAAGGGTAAAACTGTTGATGACATTCTGAGCGAATTGAATCAACTGGTATTCATCATCGATTCCAATCTCGCGGATTCAGCCTCCAACGGTTCGCCCGTTGGATATGTGCTGTTATCTACCATTATGGACAACGATTTACTGTCAACTTTTCTGGAATTGAATGTCCAGAATCTTCGACTGCTGAACAGTAGCGATTTCGGCGCAGAAATTCCCAGCCCCGCAGCACCAACCTCTGCGCAGGTATCTGCGCAGGTAGAAGACAGAACCGAGAGGACCGAGGCCGCACAGCACAGGGAGAACAAAGTGGACTATAATGAAAAACAATCCACCAGAGAGGCTGAAGCCGGCGGTAAAAGCACACCGGCAAACGCAAGAAAAAATAAATCCGAAGGCAGTATCCGTGTGAATGTGAAAATTCTGGATACACTGATGACCCTCGCCGGCGAAATGGTGCTTACCAGGAACCAATTATTGCAGAATCTGTTGAACAACGATGATGAAAAAAAATTGCACCGGGCAGCACAACGAGTCGATACAATTACCACGGAATTGCAGGACGCCATCATGTCCACCCGGATGCAGTCGGTAGGCATTGTATTCAATAAATTCCGAAGAGTTGTCCACGATATGAGCAGAGACCTGGGAAAGGAAATTGACCTTGAGCTCGAAGGCGAGGAAGTCGAACTGGATAAAACCATTATCGAAGCAATTGGTGATCCGTTGACCCACCTCGTCCGCAATGCTGTGGACCATGGTATTGAAATGCCAAACGATCGGGTGAAAGCCGGGAAACCCTCCTGTGGACATCTCAGGTTGTCTGCGTTTCACAAAGCAGGCCAGGTGATCATTGAAGTCACCGACGATGGCAAAGGGCTGGACCCCAACAAAATCAAGGACAAGGCGGTAACGATGGGGCTATATACGCCCCAGGAACTATACGCCATGCCCGAACAGTCTATTCTACGACTCATTTTCAAACCCGGATTTTCCACAGCCAAAGAAGTGACCGAAATTTCCGGACGTGGTGTTGGCATGGATGTGGTGAGTTCGAACCTGTCGAATATCGGCGGCGTGGTGGACCTGGAATCAGAACAGGGAAAGGGAACAACTATTCGAGTGAAATTACCCCTGACCCTGGCGATACTTCCAAGCCTGATGGTGGAAGTGGGTGGAGAGCATTTTGCCATTCCCCAGATGAATTTATTGGAGCTTCAACGTATTCCGGCAGCCAGGGTGTCGAGTACTATCGAAAAATTGGGTTCCGTGAATGTGATGCGACTGCGTGGTGAACTATTGCCGTTGATCGACTTACGAGACGTGCTGAACATTCCCAAAAAACAGATTATACACCCGGAAACCGGAGACAACATCATCGACCAGCGAGAAGCGTTGCCGGATCGTCGGAATCCAGAGAACCAGAGAACCCTTTCAGAGGACAAACGTTCAACCGATGAACGCAGAACCCATCCGTTGAGCGCAGTGAATATCGCGGTTGTCTCAGCAGGAGAGTTTAACTACGGCATCATTGTAGACACGCTGCTTGACTCGGAAGAAATTGTTGTGAAGCCACTTGGACGCCACTTGAGTGATTGTCGAAGCTATGCTGGTGCAACAGTGCTCGGGAATGGTCGTGCTGCATTGATTCTGGATGTCGTCGGAATCAGTCAGGTCATGGAGTTGATGGACACTTCGGAAGTGGAACTTCGCAAGCATCGAGAAGAAGAAGCGAATGAATTAAACCGCACAGACCGACAAAGCCTCCTTCTGATTGAAAATGCGAAGGACGATGTGCTGGCGATACCGCTGGGACTGGTGGAACGAGTAGAAAAGGTCGCATGGAAAACAATTCAGAATGTAGCCGGCAAACGAACGATTAAGTATCGCGGTGGCAGTTTGATGTTGTTCGGTATTGAAGACGTTGTGTCCGTTGACCCAATTGATCGTGAACACGATCAGCTTTTTGTAGTGGTCTCAAAAATTGCCGGTCGAGAAGCTGGAATCATGTGCTCGGTAATTGTGGATACGATTGATGCCGACATCAGTATTGACGAAGTGACGCACCGGGCACCGGGAGTATTCGGTTCCGCGATTATTCAGGACCGCATCACCCTGCTGCTCGATATACACTCCATTGTCACGGAGACCGTTCCCGACTGGGTGAACCGAAGCGCCAAACGGCTGAAACCTTTCCAGGTCGATAATATTGATAAAACACCGAATACAGCAAGTGATGAACCGGTGGTGCCGCAGGTGCTCGTGGTCGAAGATTCCAGATTCTTTATGAATCAAATCAAAAGTACCGTGGAGCAGGCTGGATTTCAAGTGCTCACTGCAGAAGATGGATTGGAGGCGCTTGATGTTCTTAAAAACAATCACGTGGATCTGGTGCTCACAGATATTGAAATGCCAAATCTCGACGGATTTGGTTTGGTGGAACGTATGAGATCGGATTCGGCATTTGCCAATATTCCGGCGATTGCTGTGACGTCGGTGATGGGTGAAGTTGCTGAAGCACGGAGTCAGGAAGTGGGGATAGATGAGTATCTCATCAAATTGGACAGAGACCAGATACTGGAACGCAGCATTTATTTTCTGAATCATGGACGCGGATAGAAACGCCTGCAAGGAGCACGGAACAATGGCAAGTGTAAGCAACACCGTTAATGCATTTGAAGAAATCGTTATTTTCCAGGTCGGCGAAACCTATTGTGGCATCACCATCGACAATGTTCAGGAGATTAACAAGAACATGGAAATCACCACGGTATATTCAGCGCCGGACTATGTTCGTGGCGTGATCAATCTTAGAGGTCAGATTGTTACCATTATTGATATGCGTAAAAAATTCAATATGAAACCAACCGAGATCTCGAAACGAATGAACAATGTTGTCGTGAATTCCAAAGGTGAGCAAATCGGTCTGCTGGTGGACAATGTCGAAGACATCATACCGGCATCGCCGGACGAAATTCTTCCGTCACCACCCCACATGAATGACGCGATGGGAAAATTTTTTACTGGTGTGTACAAGATGGAAGAGAATCTGGTCGCTATCCTCGACATGAATAAGCTGCTGTCCAAAGAGGCATAATGCCCGAAAAATGTTTTCACAATAATTTGTCCCTGTGAGGTTTCAATGTCCGAAAAAAATGACGATTCTACGCTGAGCCGTGATAAAAATATGGAAGTAAAAGGAAAATCACCACGGAAGTCTTCAACCGTCAAGAAAGAAGCGCCAAATTCCAGGTTATCAACCGAAAAAAAATCACGGCCGAGCGCAAGACAGCGAAATACCAATCTACTAAAAAAAGTAACTTCATATTTGAATCAAATCGCTGACGGTGAACTCGACGGGAGCATCGATTTGCCAGCGGGCACAGTAGACGTAGAAGAGCTGACGTTCGCACTCCGTAGAATCGTACAGAATACCAGGGAATTCAAAAATGGCTTTGACAGTATCTCAAAAGGAGATTTTCATTTTATTCAACGGTTTGAACAATTCGGAAATGGCACAGGGAAACGAAGTGAACTGGATAGCATTACACCGGCGTTTATTTCAATGGCAAAAGACATTGACCTGCGCATCCGGAGCACCAGTGAACAGTTCGACGCCAATTTCGCAAATGTCTTTAAAATCAACCAGTCCCTCGCTGAAATGATACACAGAGTTGCCAAGTCTGCTTCTGAAACGGAGCTGCAGGCAATGGCAATTGACAAAAAAACTTCCGATGTCAATGCCGTTTCGCGACATTTGACAAAAGAAATTCTCACCATCAAAGAATCAGCTGAAAGTTCACTGGGAAACATTGCTTCTGTTTCAACCGCTTCTGAAGAAATGACCGCAACTGTATCAGAAATTGCAAAAAACGCAGAACAGGCCAGAACCGTAGCAACCGACGCTGTACATGCAGTGGGTGATGCCTCCTCTGAAGTATTGCAGCTTGAAAATGCAGCGGTTCAAATCAGCAACGTCACCGAAACAATTGTGGAAATTGCTGAACAGACGAAGCTGCTCGCATTGAACGCCACCATTGAAGCGGCACGGGCTGGAGAGGCTGGCAAAGGATTTGCAGTAGTCGCTGGAGAAGTAAAAGAACTCGCACAACAGACAAATTCCGCCACTGCTGATATTCGAAATAAAATAGAAGCAATTCAAATGGCGACGCAGCATACAATTTCAAAAATCAAAAAGATTTCTGAAGTAATGAAGGAAGTGGATGATTTCGTCAGCACTATCGCCACCGCCACCGAAGAACAGACAATCACCACTCGGGAAATCACTGAGAATCTCACAAGGGGTTCCGGTTTCCTCTCAAATGTGACCAACGCTGTTGGCGAGCTTTCAAAGTTTGCAGAGGACATGGCGCAGACCATCCAGAACGTTACCGACGACACAACGCTCATAAAAAATACATCAAGCAATTTGAGCGAAATCGCAAGTGAACTTGAAAAAACTGAAACCGTCTTAATTCAGGCAATATCAGAGCTGAATTGAGAGGATCTGAGGAACGTACATGAAATGGTTGATTGTTGAAGATACAGCATTGTACCGGAAGATTCTGCAGAGTGTGCTTTCCTCGTTTCCTGAAATAACGGATATTCAAACCGCTCCCAATGGTTCGCTCGCTCTAAAAAAGGCCGTTTCCCTGCGTCCGGATGTTGTCACACTGGATTTTGAAATGCCGGACATGAATGGTCTGGAAGTGATGCAGAAAATGCAGGCACTAGGGTTAAACACTGAATTCATCATGATCAGCGCGCATACTCCCGAAGGTGCTCAAATTGCCATTCAAGCGATGGAACAGGGCGCCATCGATGCGATTTCGAAGCCGGATGGCACTAATATCGAACAAAATGTTGAAGGCCTGAAAGCGCAACTTACTCCAATTCTTGCTGCAGTGCGTACGCGTCTCAAAATCAACGGTACGCCCAAAGTTTCTGACGCTTCTACAAGCAGACAGAAAAGCAATTTCAAAAAAATCCGTTCTATTGCAGCACAGAGCAAGGCCCCCCAGATCATTGCCATTGGTGCATCTACCGGCGGCCCCAAAGCGCTCACCACACTGTTAACCCAACTTCCCCAATCCATTAACATTCCAGTTGTTGTCACAATCCACATGCCGAAAGCGTTTACTGGACAACTTGCGGATTCGCTGAACAATAAATGCGCATTAACGGTTGTGGAAGCAAAACACGACATGCCGCTCAAACCTTCAATGATATATATCGCGCCAGGCGGACTCCATATGCGTGTCACTCAGGGACAATATCTCGGAAGTTATAAAATCGAACTCACTGATGACGAGCCGGAGCATAACTGTAAGCCGTCAGTTGATTATCTGTTTCGTTCGGTTGCAAAAGAGTTCGGTGCCGCAGCGGTAGGAGTCATTCTTACGGGTATGGGTAATGACGGTGCAGCCGGAATGAAATTGATGAAACTTCAGGGAGCCACAACGATAGCACAGAATAAAGAAACATGTGTTGTGTTCGGCATGCCGGCCAAAGCCATTGAAGAAGGGGTTGTGGATTACATTTTTTCAATCGATACGTTGCACACTGCCATTCTGAAAGCGTTGAGGAAGCCGTGAGCAGTGTTACATCGAAAGAAATGGCATCAATCATCGAATTCGTGGAAGCGAACTGCGGAATACGATTAAACGACAGTAAATCCTACCTTGTGGAAAGCAGACTCGGTCCATTGTTGTCGGAACTGGGTTTGTCAACTTACGCTGATCTGGTTTCGAGATCCATATCTGATCGCAGCGGAAAACTTAAACACAAAATCATCGATGCCATCACAACAAACGAGACCTACTTTTTCAGAGATCAAAAACCCTTTGATTTGCTTGCGCATAAGCTCATCCCTGATACTATGGAAAACAATCTCTCCCAGAATCAAGTTTCTCTTCGTATCTGGAGCGCTGCGGCTTCAACAGGTCAGGAAGTATACAGTATTGCGATGATTCTGAAGGAATTACTGGGGCAATTATTCAGTCACGACATCAGAATACTGGGAACTGACGTTTCACAAAGCGCGCTGGAAATCGCCAGTAGAGGCCTTTATGGAAAAGTGGAGCTTGCACGCGGGCTCACTGGAAACAGACTGAAACGCCATTTCACGCAGAAGGAAAAGCTGTGGAAGATTAATGACGACCTGCGTGCCCTTGCATCATTCCGCCAGCTGAACCTCCTTGCCGGGACTGTGACTATTCCACTGCAACACATCATTCTGTGTCGGAATGTTGCTTTCTATTTTTCAAAAGAAAACAAACAACGCTTGTTCAGCAATCTCGCACTTAAACTGCCGGTAGGCGGTTTTCTTGTGATTGGTTCGACAGAATCCCTGGTTGGAATGTCGCTGCCATTTGAAAAAAGAGAGTTTCACGGAATCATTTATTACGAGAAAGTGGAGTGAGCACCATTATCGGAGTAGATAGAAAATGTCTGAAATCATCAACAGTGAATATATTGAGGAACTGAATCAGTGCTTCAGGAAACTTGATCCTATCAAAACGCAGATTGTTTTAAGAGAATTTCCCAGGTTGGATGCCGAAGGGCAACGAAGAGCCGTTTTTGAGCTAAGCCGCATCGCTCATGAAAAATCCGGAAATTTTTTTTCCGATCTGATTGGTTTCAGTCCGGAGTTGCTGCAAAGCGTCGAGCCACTCCATCGAGTCGCCGCCCAGAAGCTCGCAGACCATCCGGATGTATTGCTTGAATCCCTTGCAAACGACAGCTACAAAGATAAATCCTTCTTTATTGATCTTTGCGGCCAGTTGATGATGGAGGAAGCGATTCCTCCGATTCTGAAAATCATGCGCAATTCAGCCAGAATTGCCATACAGTCCAGTTGCATGAAAGCCCTGGGAGATCTGTGCGCTACTGAATCAGTAAGCGAAATCGCAGATTTCCTTTACGCGGGAAATCGTGAGCTCATTGTCGCCGCAGTAGAGGCGCTGGGGGCAATTGGCAATACAAATGCAATTCAGAAGCTATCAGAAAGAATGGGCGCCGATACCGGCATCGATGTGATGATCCTCAATGTATTCGCTCGAAGCCAGAACAAGCTTGCGTTGCAGAAACTGAACGATACCATGCTCTCGTATCATGCATATCTGAGAAATTACGCAAAGGCAAAATTGGCAGAAATTGGCCCCAAGGCGGTGCCGGTGCTGTTGGAGAACTTAAAGCATTCGGATTCAGAACTGCAAATACACACCCTCAATGTTCTCGGGAAGATCAAAGATGAAAGCGCCATTCTTCCCATACGCAGATTGCTGAAAGAAAATCCGGAAAACGCCAACGTCCGGTTTGCTGCCTACGAGGTGCTCGGTCAACTGCCCATTACCAAAGGTGCGATGTCCCTGGTTTCAGGGCTGCAGGACCCGGTTGAGCATGTGGCTATCATTGCAGCCCAGGCAATCAATAACAACTACAACGAACTGCTCGAAACCGGTTTGAACAATCTGTTGTCCCCGGAGTATGACCTCACCAGACGATTCGTTGAATTATTCATTGTCAGTGAATCGGATGCTGTCTTTCTGAGCCTTTATAAGAATCCGCTTTTCAGAGACCAGACCATTCAATACTTGCGAATGCACGCAACGGATGACAGCCGAAGCCATTTTATGGAATTGCTCAGAAAAAACGGTTACGCCGCGGATGCGGACAATATTCTTTCCACCTCCATTCCCGCCACACATCCTGCAGCGCATATGTCCAGGACGGTCTGGGCAATCGATGACTCTCGAATGATGTTGGCCATCTATAAAAACGTCCTTTCGATGGAGGGGTACCTCTTTCAGTTGTTTGAATTTCCGGAATCCGCCCTTGAAGCGATAGAAAACGAGAAGCCGGATATGATACTGACCGACCTGAATATGCCAAATATTTCCGGTCTGGAACTGACAAAACGCATTCGAACTAAATATAACAGAACAGAGTTACCAATTTTATTGATTACCACTCAGTCGTCCATTGCTGCGGAGAACGAAAACCTGAAATCAGGCATCAACGAAATGATATACAAACCGTTTAAAAAAGAAGACCTGTGTGCAGCTATTTCCGGATACTTCGCAAGTATGGACACCTCGGCTGAGGCATGAATCCGTCAACGCGCAATGTGCGTAAACAGGTATGCATCAGCGGGACTTGCATTCTTTCAGGATGGAAGACTTCAGTGAAGGACAACAGGTATTCGGCCCGAAGTATGACCGCCATATCAAATCGGAAAAATCCTTGCCACTGGTGAGCTGTCCCAGTTGAGCACCGTTCTCTTTCAACATTGTGCCTCTGCCGGGGATAAAAATAATCTCCACATAGCTCCCCTTTTTTATATCCTGTTTAAAATACGATAGAAATGTATCAATCTTAGAAATCAGACCTGAATTGTTTTTTTCAGTGGGAAGATTGTCCATAAACGTTTCGCGCAGGGTGGAAACCAAACGCTCTTTGGGCAACGTTTTTTTCATCGACAGAACGAGCAGTTTTACTTCTGAGTTGTAAATAATTGACTGTTGTCTACAGTCGCCGCTTTCGGAGTAGGCCGTCAGTTTGTATATGTCGATGAACAAAAACTCCCGAAGAGCGGTCCCCAGCAGTTTCAATGACTTTCCAGCAACAATCTTTGTCTGTGCTGTGGCGCAATGGACCGGTTGCGATATGCTGGAGGACAGCATGAACAGAGCAATCCAGAGCATTGCCGTTCCCATGTTTTTTTTCCGAATCAGTTTCATGAAGTCTCCTATAACGTCTCACGCAGATCTTTACCAATCCGTGCAGATTCATACTACGGTGCACAGGTTTTCAACACGGACAGGAATCGTGGCGCTGGATTCGAACATGACTCACACAATAAAGCGAGAATATACAATCCGTCATCGTTTATACCTTCAAACGCGTCGCCGTTTTCATCCTTCAGATTCGAAAGATTTTCATATGTGCCGAGACGGTGATTCACTGACCAGACTTTTTCTGCCATGTCTTCCAGTTGCAGAAAGTTGTTCTCCAAATCATCAAGAGTTTCATCCTCGTAGTAAGCCACCATCACCCGTTGTACAGTTGACGAATCAAAAAGTTGGTCCATGGAGTCGTAAATCGGAGAATCTGTCCAGTCAATCTTGATGTCCGATACGCCATCCGGAACAGGAATGGCATCCATATCGTCCAATGTGGCTTTAAACTGCAACTTCGTTGAATCGGAATTAATAACGACTTCCTCATTTTCCTCGTCGTCAGACACTGAGAACATGGCAATCATTCTCACATCCTGGCCAGGGTTAGTACCGCTTTGCACCATCACCGAGTATGTGGTTTCGTCTGGCGACAGCTCCGATGGATCGATCAGGCTCGTCAGTAACTCCTCCGTGACGGGAGAGCCAGAAGTAGTCTCGAACTCCAGATAATTCGCTTCTGTCAATTCACCGTTGGTGACAAACATACCCGGGGGAATGACGAAATCATCCATAACCCAGAGATTGGTGTTCATCAATTCCTTCGTTTCCTCTGCATCATGCTCCCATATGGACACAAGAAGTGCCTGCACGTCCTGTTCCGGATCCATCGGTGTACCCAGAAAATCCTCATCCAAGTTTCCCCAGCTGAACTTGATATTGCTTCTGGATTTCACCGTTGTAGATTCAATCTCCAGCTCATTCCAGAAGGTATAATTCTGATCATCCAGAAGTTTCAGCAGCACAGAATCATCCTCAAATGAAAGCGCATCACAGCTCACCTGTTCATCCCCATCCGTATCCGTATCCGTATCAGTATCTGAGTCTGTGTCTGAATCGGAATCTGTGTCACCGTCTGAATCAGAGTCTGAATTGCTGTCTGAATCCCCACTCTCCCCTTCCGTTCCACCACATCCTCCAATTCCCAAAAAGGCAATTCCCATCAATACTGCAAAAAGTCTCACAAAAAATAACATCTCTCTGATTCTCCTTTACACTGTTTTCTTCAGAGCCCTATCCGATTCACAAACTTGTACTTCTGATGGGTTCGTCTCGTTTGAACGGGTTGAGAAATAAACGTTCTACATATTCAAATCCGGGGATGGTCCGTACAACGTTGGACGCCATACAACATATCCGAATGCGACCTGGCCAAAATTCCAACTCCGAACCAGATTTCCCGACGAATCAACTTCGTGAACAATGGCTGAGTTACTGTATGAAATCAATGTATTGCCGCCTGGCAATCGCTGAACATCTCCCAAGGTCGGTGTCCCCAATCCTTCTACGGAATAATCAAACGTCTTGGTCAGGGAGCCGCTTCCATCAACAGTAAATTCAAGTGCATGGCTGGTCGCATTCATGTCCATCAGACTGCCACCATTATTGAAAATCAACAGTTTGTTCCCTTCTATCAACTGATGACCATGCTGGGATGTCCAGGTACCATTATTCTGTGTCACCCATTTCTGAGTGCCATTTTTGTCAAATGCCACTATCTGACTGTGATTCATGTCTGACATGGTAAAAATACCATCGTCCGCAGAAAACCGAAGCGCATTGCCGTGGCAATTGTTGGTCCACACCTGGGCAGAATCGAAGATCACTTGCGTATTGCCATCCATGTCCAATTCAACGGCCTTGGCACAAGTGGCAGCAACCCCCATGACACCTCCGGAAGAATATTCCAGAAACGCCCATTTGTTGTCGTCGGTGGGGGTAATATCATGTGCTGCGCCAGAGATAGGAAATGATTTCTTTGTTTCACCGTCCATGGAAACCATCTCCACACTACCGGAAGTTCCCTCGTTATTCACAGGAACAATGGCCATCCATTTCCCATCGTAACTCATGCGGGCACGGGTACTATCCCGTAGATTGCTGTCATAGAACCAAACCAGATCACCATCATTGTCGAAGATTAGCCCCATGGGATTCTGTGCGCCCATGGCACCGCCATTGTAGGTTGCAATGACGAGAAAGCCGTCTTCGGTTTTGCCGGGTTGCTGTATCTCTATATTGGGCAATTGGATAGTTAAAGTAGGCCCTGTTTTCAAAGTCTGATCATCGCTTCTGTATGTAGTGCCGCCCGCCTTGGCGACAATACGGAAATGATAATTCGCATCGTGCTTCATTCCAAGAAGCAACGTTTTGAAATCCGGCTCATCCAAATCCACAGGGGCGGTCATACCGTAGCCATCATCCGGGCCAAATTCAATAGACGCCTCATCAATGCTGTTCACGCCGTTCAGCGACCATTTCACAATGCCCACGGTGGGAACATTTGGAGCGGTCGATGCATCAATTTCAAAATCGCCGTCGCCGTCACTATCGCTATCCGTATCTGTGTCCGAATCAGTATCGGTGTCCGTGTCTGAATCCGAATCGGAATCGGAATCGGTGTCAGAATCGGAATCCGCATCCGGCGCTGTGGCCCCATCACAACAACGCTGTTGATTCGGACAGGTGCCCTCCCGGGGAGTCCCCCCCCACGACGCACAGTGATTCAGGCAACTATACTCGCATGTATACTCATTGGTATCGGAATCCGAATCCGTATCTGAATCACTGTCTGTATCTGAATCACTGTCTGTATCCGTATCGCCATCTGAATCACTGTCCGAATCAGAATCCGTGTCAGAATCGGTATCCGTATCGCTATCTGAGTCAATGTCTGAATCCGCAGTCCCCGCCGGGTCCGCGCCACATCCTCCCGACAATGCCATGCTCAGCAATACGCCCATGCCAATTAAAAGGCGCCAATATTTAGTCATTTGAGTCCTCCTTTAATTTGAATCAAAAACAGGTATTTCAACACCAGGCGAAACACCATTGAATGTCAGGGTCGTTCCAGATACCCTGTAGTAAAATAGGAATCCTTCGTATTGGGTGCATTTTCAATCTTTTCAATTTCGAAAATAGATTCACGACCGTTCTGTTTATTCGTCATGGCCATATACTTGGAGCGATATCGCTTTTTCGCACTGTCCACCAGCACGATATTGCGACTGGTGAGCACCTTCAGCAGCTCACCATCAAGGTCGAAATACTCCGCTTTGCGAATCGTGAATTCGTCCTTGGCAACCCAGACATTTTTACTGGAATAGCCTTCGTCTTCAGCCACCGTATCATTCTTTGGTGTAGCCTCGATTTTCCAGCAACTGACGCCATCAACAGACTCTTCTTTTACTATCCGGAATTTGTAGTCGCTCAAGGTGGGCGAATTCATATCTGCATATGAGAATTCACTTCCCATAAAACTTTTTGCGCGTTCAGAAGTCACAATCCGACGCGTCTTGCGCAACGCAGGAAGATATATCCACATGTCATCGTTTTTGTTTTCGTAATCGAAAGCCAATATGCCAGTCCCCTTCACATCCGCCGGAGCCAGAAATCGATACACACGCTTTTCCGTTTTCCCACTGTCAAACAACTTGCTGACCATGGCGATTTTCCGGACCCTTTTGTCGCCTTTCGCATTTTTTATGGTAAGTTGCATCACTGCTTCCGAACCTTCCAGTTGTCTTGCTTCATTGGTTTTCTTCATGATATCCATTGCCGAAAGATTCGCCCCGGTCACGCTTCCCGAAAAAATACACAATAACGCACCCACGGCAATCGCCGCACCTGCGGTATTGATGGCAACCTTATTTTTTAATTTCATTGCAGACCTCCTCATCCAAGCCAAATTATAGCAATTGCTATGCAGCGGCTGCTGTTGATTCATTTTGTTTTGTCGCAGGTTCCAGAAACGCTGGTTTAAACACAATGATTGCGGCCGGTAGTACAACCAACGCGCCAACAAGACACGACATAATTGAAACCACTACCAGCAGACCGAAAAACTGAACCGGGAAAAACTGAGACAGAAGCAATACAACAAATCCCACAACCACCGAAAACGCATTGAACAATATTCCACGACCGGCAGTGTTCAATGTTGTTTTTACGGCGTCCATTGGCGCAGCCAATTTCCGTTCGTCGCGATATCTCCATAAAAAATGAATGGTGTAGTCAATTCCGACCCCAATCATGATAGATGACAGCATTGCAGTAATAAGATTCAATTCAATCCCCAGAATTCCCATTAATCCAAATAACATGGACACCGCGATTCCTAATGGAATGATCGAAATCAGACCGGCAACCACCGAGCGCATCAGGAGGGAAACCAGAAAACCGCAGAGGAGAATCGAAAGAAAGAGGCTATAGAGCTGACCACGCACAATATAGTCTACGAGATTGGCAATCACATCGAGAAGACCGCCACTAATCTTAAATGGTGAATCCGGATTGGCTTTCATAAATTCTCTGGCATGCTGGACTACCGCAGTGGCAGCCGTTGTACCACTATCTTTCACTTGAGCCACCACCTGGGCATGCTCGAAATTAAAGTCCACCAATTTGTTGAAATCGTCGATGTCTCCGCTGAGCATATACAGTTCGAAATATTGTGCAATCAGCTCTCTCGAATCGGGAATTCGATTCTCCGATGGTGCGTTTTCGTTCATCACCTGGTTCATCGTTCGCACTACCGCCGCGATAGAGGATGTGGATCCGACCAGGGGATGCTTCTTCATGTGCTTTTCGAGGCGATCGATGTCCTTCATCACTTTCGGATCCTTTACGTCACCGTCCGCGACAATGGATATACCGGCCCACCCACCAAAGTGTTTGTTCAGCATATCTGTCGCCTTCCACACCGGATCACCTTTCCGATAAAAATTCATGGGATTGCTATCTACAACGATGAAATATGCACCCCCGGCAAAAGTAAGCAGCACTATCATACTGACAGTCAGAATAGTCTTTGGCCGTCGACATACAAAATTCCCAGTGAACTGAAGCAACCTGGACATCGTGGATGCGACATTGCGAGCTGAGCCCTCGGTGCTCCTCTTTATCCTGGGCTTCGGAAGGATGGCAATGACGGCTGGGATGAATATAAGACTGCCGAGAACCGCGAATGCCACACCAATCGCTGCCAGAACGCCCAACTGCTCAGCGGGAATAATAATGTGCGAGAGCAGACAGAGCAGTCCGACCATTGTGGTAATACCACTGGCAAGAATTGGCTGATTCAATCCGGTAATCGCCGAACGCGCCAGGTCCCGAGAGGACCAATTCTCATGTAGACTTTTATCCGCCTGGTAGTGCGCCATGATATGAATGCCATAATCATTGGCCACAGCAAGCAGGATCACAGGAAGCAACACGGTCACAGTGTGAATCTTCCAACCCAGAAATGCCAGCACCCCAAGAGCAACAATAATTGCCATGATGGTAATAATAAACGGCATCAATACGCTTCTTGTTTCCCTGAAACAAAGCAACAGAAATACAAACATCAGGGCGAGGCCATACGGCAAAAACCGGCTCATATCCTTGCGAATATCCTGTGACAATTTTACCCGTGTGACGGGCATTCCACCCACCAGTGCCGTTCCGGGCCCTGGTGTATTGGCAATGATATCTTCCAGTTTCTTCACAACCGTTTCATCGGAGGCATCGGTGGATAAAAATCCAATCAGCGCTGTGTGTTTAAAATCCTTCGATACGATATTGCCGTACACCAGCTCGTTTTCCTTCAGATTCTCGCGCAGTTTTTTCCGCGATTTTTCCGTTTTGGGAATACGTGGCACAGCTTTTTCAACGGAGATACCGCCAAAGTCCCCCACAATATTCTTTGCGGTAAAAAGCGTCACTACACGGTCGAATTCCTTTATTCTCTGAAATTTCTTCGACATTGCCTTTGCGCGTTCAGCAACTTCTTTTTTGAGGATATCATCGGCAGAGAGAATGATCATGATCATGTCAGTGCCGCCAAAAAGTGATTCAATTCTTGAGAGATTGAGCCGTGCGGGCAAATCATCCGGCAACTGATTTTTCATTTCGGTATCGAGTTGTACATCCGGAAGTTGCATGCCAGCCAGAACGGTGACTCCCACAAACAGCACAATGAACGGCCATGGGTACCGTGTAATGAATTCCGACAGTTTAGAATTCCCTGACATGATGTGTTCCCTATCCGCTTCTGATCAGAACGATACTTTCAGCTCAGTGTATCCGGCAGTCAATGTATCGTCGATCATGCCAAACAGCGTGTCGTCCGGACCGACGTATATTTCAGCACCGGCACTTACCGTCATATCATCAGTGACTACGTATTGTATTTTGGGGTAGATTAAAAACTCCTGTGTAGTGAAATTCACCATCCCAAATGCAATCAGTTTCAACGACTCATGCAACGCGCTCCAGCTCAGCCGCAACGAAACACCATGCTGAACTTCGGCGGATTGACCATGTATCATCCGATTCGTCTTCACCAGCTCCGTAGTGGCGATATACTCTACGAGGCCTTCTCTCATTTCCCAGGTGGCGGCCTCGTCAAGATTATTCAGATTCGGTTTGTTGCGCAGAGAATTGAGAAAATCTTCCCCGTCTTCGTCGTAGATGGGACGTTCTTTCCAGTCCAACGTGTAGCGACCAACATACTGTGCTACTACCATTAAATTGCCGAACTCCCTGTCAGCACCCACTACATAATACAAATCAGGATTTGGAATATAATATCGATCTTCAGCGGCTTCGTTCTGTGCCTCCGGGAAGCGAAACGCCAATTCTCCCCGCAGTCCCATGAAGGACCCCAATATTGTTGAAAAATCGAACCCGACCACCTGATGGCGATATGCTTTACGCATGAGTGTTACAGTTTTCGTATCAGGAGGGTCCGCGCTTGATCCAGGGTCGGGAGCGACATAATACTCACTGCTGAAATTGTTTCCTGCGTAAACAATTCCTGGCGTGAGCGAATACCCATTGAGATAGGATACTGACATCTCCACTGCGGGAAAAATCAAATGAATCTTGCCGGCAAAGAGCCCATTTGCCATATCAAAATCGGGATAGTCCGGTTCGTTGAACAATAGCGCATTCGCCAGATTCACCTGTGGCATGACCGACGGGGTGTAGACAGGCATCCAGATTCCTTCGATGCGAATCGGAGACAAGTCCAGTTTGGCCCGCAACCCAACATTCGCCATTCGCCTATCATCTTCTTCCGGCGAACGCACTCGCATATCGACGGGTGTGATGTTGTTTGTCGGATTGATACCATCGGCCCTCCCCCAAAGCACAATCTGGTGCCCAAGACGAAACTCCAATCGACCAGGGTACCAGTCCACATACGCTTCGCGAAGTTGTACCGAACCGCCCATTTCCAGTCGGTCTTCGCCAGGCGTGGGTGTATCAGAGGGCTGCCCCAGATAATGACTGTCGTTCAGATAACCGCCTTTAAATCTTACTTCACCGAACGCACTGCCATAACTGCCTTTGGAAACCCGAAGCTTCAACGCCAGCTCTCCATAGCCGTTTTTCACTTCCGCCCGCGAGTAGCCGGGCATCTTTCCGACAAAGAGATCTCCCCGCACATATCCGTTAAAATCAAAATTCAACGCAGGTACGGAAACCCTTTCCACTCTCGGTCGGACATCCCCACCATCCCCCGGAGTCTGGCCATCGCCTCCCGCGCCATCGATGTTTTCTGATGTTGCCCCAGCATCAGATGCCCCCCCATTGGCATCGCCACTCACAGCATCGTCAAAAAGCCCCGCGTACACAGGCGCCGACAATGTTAACAGGATCAGTACAAAAATAGTCAGAGATGCTCGTTTCATGTTTTATCCGCTCTAAAACCTGTAGGACACCGCCAGTGAACTGAGGTGGTAAGTACTGATATATGTACCGTTGTTCACAGTTGCAGAGGGTTGACCGATATAGTGTTCATCGCAAAAGCTGCTATCATTATAATCCGGGCCATCACAGGGACTGCCCGGTGCCTGCTGATATATTTTTCCTTCGCTTTCGGCAACGGTAACTGGCACCTCCACGATGTAAGAATATGACAATGCCAGCTGGAAATTCCCGAAAAATACCGAAGCGCCAAGACTCACGCCAATCCGATGAGACGCCAGAAAATCCACGTACGAAAACTCCGAGCGGGACGCGGCGGTCTCAAAGAACGCGCCCGCCCTGAGCGCCAGCCGATTTTCCACCACATTGACGTCGCTGCCCAATCGTACACTGAAGGTGTTCTTCCAGTTTTTGGGAATCGTGATCGTACCAATGGCGACTGGCTGTGCAATCCCCTCAATCGACGCATCCAGGCCTTCACCATCCACTTTGAACTGATTCATCTGAGACCACAATTCGAGTCGCATATCCAGTTCCAGATCAAAGCGCTCCACCCCGTCACGCAAATGAATGTAGCGGAACCCCAGTCTGAATTCCATGGGAAGGATCATGGAAAAAGTGACATTATTGTCCGGATTTCCATCTCTTGTGATTTCCGTGGCACTATTGATATCCGGATTCTGGGGCGACAATGACAAAGTGGCATCCGCTTCCAACGGTGTTGGGACAAAGCGGCTTGAAAACGCCATCTGAAATGAAGGCACCGGGCGTAGCCACATCCCAATGACTCCCGAGAATCCCACGTGATCAGCCCCCTGAATCCGGGCTTCCATATCAAAAGGGTTGGAAACGGGTGTTACCGACGCCGGTGCGATATCTCCATTCACCACCAGACGCAAATCGAGCTGGGCGAGATCCACCCACTGCAGGCTGAGCCCGAGACCGAAGACATCGTTGGGCTTCCACGCCACACTCAAGTTGTAATAGAGTATTCTTGTATCCCGGCTGGTGAGCATATACCGTTGTCCACCATCAGCAGGAAACCGCTGAGACGCAATGCCCGCGGGTGCGTACGCTCCCAGAGCAAACGCCCAGTTTTCAAGGCCAAAATCCGTTGACACGCCAATCATCGGGCCAAGCAGCTGCCACGGTTTCTGGTTGGATACCTCATCAAAATTCTGCACACGGCCTTCGCTGTAGTCCCAGATTGTGCTTCGCCTGTATCGCTCGTTTGCATAGCCGAAGCGATTTCCCAGATAAATCCGCCAGCCCCGTTGGCTTGCCAGCCCCGCCGGGTTATATTCGATGGCGGATAAATCATCGGCCTTCGCCACAAATGCGCCACTTCGCCCTGCAGCCACCGCTCCCTGATCTCCCAGCGAAATACCGGCTCCAAACACCGGCGTACCGATTGCGAAAACACATACACCAAAAATAAAACCGACAATCCCCGGAGCTTGAAGAAAGCACATTACAGGTGGGATTTTTAGTTGGACTCTACTCATCCGCACATACCGACATATCTGAGGAATACTTTTTAGAAATGTCTTCTGCGGTAAAACTGGCTCTCAATCGGTATCCGGGTTGGCCATTTTCCGCAATACAGGAGGGTTCATTGCTGAACGTGTCCATGAGCGCCCGGTATGATGTCCACCCCTGTCCGGTCTCATCGTTATATACGCCACAGGTGTTCGTACAGTAGTCTCTCAAGTCCGTCGTCTCGAACTCACCATCATCATTCGCTTCCGGGAACGGCTCTTCGTCTTCATTCCCATCCCTGGTGCATAATCCTGTCGTTCCACACATACAAATCTTGTTCACAGATTCCTGCGGCAGACATCCGTCCAGGTAGCCATCAACAAGTTTACTGCAGTCTTCATTGAGATGAAAAAGTACTTGAAGATTATGCAGGGGAGTGGTGTTCCGTGGTTCGAGCAGAGGCGCGCACATCAATGGATTGCTTTTATTCCCAATATGAAAATACAAAGCCTTGCTCTCGTTATTCACAAAGTTACACTCACCCGCGTCTATCGAGGACATCTGAACGTCCACATTCAGCTTCTCGTCGAGTAGGCAATAGTTATCGATTTCATCTTCATCAATCGTTCCTACGACAAAAAGGTCATCCAGGTCCCGCTCTCCGTTTGATTTACGCCATCCCGGCCCCACCGTAAAACGCAAATCAGAGAAACCACCGCTGTCCGCGTCAGACTTGCTGGCATCTTCAACTACAAACAGCACATTCAACAGATACTTGGAGATTTCCCATCGCCATAAATCATCCAGACTGGACCGAATGGACTCCGGCTCAATAACTTTCATTTCTGTAAAACGGAACACACGTCCGCTGATTTTGTCAACGGAACAGTTGCAGGAGGCGCCGGGTTCAGTTGAAATTTCTGAACCGTCAGGCAACTCCGCATCCGGTGCCACAATTTCGAAACAGCCGATATTGAAAACAACAGCCCAGATAGCAATCGCGAAATATCCACTTAACTTTGCCATGCAGATCTGGCCTCCCATGTGATTCATCCATCATGAATGAAGTATTGGGTTACAGATTCAATCCTCGACACACGAGTCGTTAATATTGTCGATCTCGTCCAGATTAATGGCTTTCGCTTCAGCGGTAATCACCGCCCCCTCCAGCGTTACGCAGTACTTCTCCCCATCGTGGGGACAATCCTCACATTCAGCGCCTTCATATAACTCACTGAGCTTTTCGCACATATTATCCGGAGTGGGATCGTCAACGTTACCGGAAAACAGCACTGCGATATCCCTGAAATCAACGGTGGCAATCAGCCCCGGGTTCCGATCGATAAATCCATACCCTGTAGCGCCATCCGTAAAATAGCCAGAGAGCGTCAGATCGCGAATATTGGCAATGGTTACATACTCGTCATATCTGATAACCATCTTCATTTCCACCGGATCAAACGAAAACGCGACATCGTCGGTAAAATCCGGATCATCGTCAATGGTTCCTTCGATTTCCACGCTCGCACTGCAGTCATCCTGCTCGTTGCCATCCAAAACCCCCAGAATTGCGGTCAGTTTACCGTCTCCGGCTTCCACAATCTGAAATGCCATGGGGGGTACGGAGGACCCCAGTTCCTTGCCCAGCCCCGGAGGTGAAATCCACTGATTGATGCCAATTTCATCCAGAACAAATGTTCTCCCCACCAAATCACCAACTTCCTCTGCCGCTTCAAACCCATCGGCATCGGAATCCGTGTCAGAATCCGAATCTCCGCTGCTGCTGTTCTCTTCATCTTCAGGGGTGGCGCCACAGCATACCAACATAGATGTCAGAAAAAGCAGAGAGCCAGTAAAAAGTAGTTTTGTTGCAACATGCATGTTCCGAGTCACCATCATCTCTTCTCTTTTCTTTCTGGTCAAAATTTAACTTCACACACTACTGAAGGATTCATGGCTCCCCGGGAAAACCCTATGAATTCATCCAGATTCCGGATATTGTTGCCATTGTAAATCCCGATGCAGCGCTTCCCAGCATCAGTTTTTCTCCCGATGACAATTCCTTCTGTGACAGCAGATGATTCATGACAATGCCAATGGTCGCACTGGCATTGTTTCCGTAGAGATGGTGGGTGTAAACGCCTCTTTCCAAATCGGCACCAACTTTACTGAGCACTTTCTGAGTCATGAATTCACTGGGCTGGTGAAAACAGTAGTGTGAAACATCATTGGGCTCCCAGCCCAACTTTTCAAACAACACCTTCAGTCTTGGAATAATATGCTTGTGCAGTTTCATGAGTTCAGTCGACGACGACGTGAACGTTCCATGGATGGGCACCTGGCACAATTCCCAATGAGAAGGTATGGAATATGTATCCGTAGATACAATTTTCAGACTGCCATTCGCGAATGGCCGCTTGCTTACCAGAAAAGCCGCAGCACCATTTCCGATGGTAAGCCCGGCCACTTTGTACTGTAAATCACGTAAAGACTGAATAT
The DNA here is from genome assembly GCA_050287845.1 of Polyangia bacterium. Classification (GTDB taxonomy): domain Bacteria; phylum Myxococcota_A; class Polyangia; order JAAYKL01; family JAAYKL01; genus JAFGXQ01. The sequence goes on along the minus strand of JBNKCR010000098.1, from coordinate 75,590 downwards.
CAAAGGAAAGAAACTCGCGGGTCAATTCGGCGGTGACCACCAGAGCGGTCTGATAGTCATCGTGCAAAGTCAGATACGCGCATGCCGCCTGCACCGCCTCCAGATGACCGACACATGCAGTGGTCACATCAAAGGCGTGGGTTTCAGTGATACCCAGATTGGTACAGACTTCCATGGCCGTTGCCGGTTCAAAATACTCCCTCGCAACCCCACCGAAAATAACCATATCAATATCATTCAAATCGGCGTTATTTTTTGCGATGCAATCCCGCGCCGCATCAGCGGCATAACCGGCTACCCGGGAACAGGGATCAAAATCGAGATATCTTACTTTCGTGCTGCATTTACCGAGAATTTTGATGATAGCAGCCTCAATGGCCACCCAGGCAAGTTTACTGCCACGATAGTTCTTTTTCACTAGTTCAATGATTCGGTCGTTATCGTAACAATCCACTGGCAGCCGTGTGCCGGGTCTGGAAAGATACAAATTTGCCAATGTCATAAAAACGGGTACCTCAAACGTTTCGCTTCACAGTTCTGTAATAATACAGAGTTAGTGGACCACTCCGAATCTCTGTCGGTAGTGGTGCAGTTATGGCCCAATAGGTGGAAAAATCTGTTCATTTTTTTATAATTAGAGTTTCCAATCCCATTTTTCTGACTACAAGTTAAACCTCTTTTGAAAAACAACACAATAGCGGGAATGTGAAAGGAAAAATCATTCTTCGGTATTTCCCTGGGAAGGTGATTGCGTAACTTGTCGATAATTGGCGATTTTGGCGCGACAAACAACCTCGATCACCTATTTGGGCGCGCCCTCTGTACGCAGGACAATTTATTTGTTATAACGCTGCCGGTTTCGGAGAGGAGGTATGTATGGATAAATATCCAATGACTCTGGAAGGCAAGAAAAAGCTCGAGGTGGAGCTCAAAGAACTCAGAACAGTGAAACGCCCGGCCAACGTGAAAGCCATTGAAGAAGCGCGTGCCCATGGCGATTTGTCTGAAAATGCCGAGTATCATGCTGCCAAGGAACAGCAGTCGCTGATTGCCGGGCGCATCGAATACCTGGAAGATCGAATCTCACGGGCGGAGATCATCGATGTATCAAAACTGTCCGGTCACAAGGTGCTGTTCGGTGCGAAGGTGACCATGGAAAATGTAGATACGGGAGAAGAAACCACTTACCGAATTGTGGGAGATGACGAAGCGGATATTGACAGGGGCAGCGTTTCCATAAGCTCTCCCATCGCCAGGGCATTGATCGGTCGGGAAGTGGGCGATGAAGTGACCATCCGAACTCCCGGTGGAAGCCGGGTTGTCGAAATAATAGAAGTGGAATTTTAGTATTCGGAGTTCTGCTTTTTTCTTTAATGAATAGTATTTCTTACAGCATTTCTACTCTGAAGGCATCTATCGCCGGCGCGCTGATGGGAGGCGAAGATCCTGCAAATCTTGAATCTACCCGGCCGTTGCTCGTGGTATTGAAAAGCATTGTCGGCACCGATCAGAAAAAACTGGATGCATGTATCGAGGCCATCGGCAATAGCACATCGTTTGCGGGGACCAATCGCAAAGTGATTCTGGCCAGAGCCCAACGATATCTCACAGGACTCTCCATTCAACTCAGCGATGCCGGCGAACTGCAGGTAGCCCCCACCCGTCGTTCCGACGATCGCCCAACTGGCGAGGCCCATTCCATGCCACCGCCGTCTCGCGCCAATCAGGAACTGGTGGCGCTGAAAGGCATTGGCCCCAGGACCGCCATCCGGCTCGAGGCATTCGGTGTGAACACCCCCCTCGATATTCTGTTCATGCTCCCGCGTCGCTACGAAGACCGTCGGTATGTGCAACCGATTTCCGAACTGCAACCCGGCATGCGTGCGATGACAGAAGGTGTGATTGAGAGAGTATCTGTCTTCGGAAAACCCTGGAAAAGAATGATGCAGGTGGAAATTAGCGATGACGGGCATCGGATTTTCGGGATGTGGTTTTCGAGTAAACGGCCCAATACATCGCGATTCATCAAAGGTCAGAGGATGAGGATGGCCGGATTGGTGGGGAACTATCGCAATTCATTGCAGATGGCCCATCCTTCCGTGGCGTGCGAGGGTGAAAAGAGCAACGCGATGGGCAGAATAGTTCCCGTTTATCCTGAAATTCCCGGAATTCCTGGCGCCACCCTTGAAAAAGCCATTCGAAGCGCATTGGAAAACATCCATACATATGTACATGATCCCGTACCCGAATCCCTGGTCACTCAACATGAACTGATTGCACTCTCCGACGCACTCCGTCTGGTTCATATGCCTCCCGAAGATGTCGACATTGCCAGACTGGATGCGTGGGTGAATGGTGATTCCCCCGCCCACCGACGGTTGGCGTACGACGAATTTCTATATGTTCAACTGGCGTTGGGGCTGCGTAAATCCAGTGAATGCAGTGGTGGCGCTCCCATTCTCGCATCCAATGCGACCCTGGTAAGGCGCACTGCCGATGTCCTTGGGTTTGCAGCCACATTGGCGCAACAGCGCGTAATCGAAGAAATCCGTGCAGATCTCGCTCTGGGGTCCCCCATGCGGCGATTGCTGCAGGGCGATGTGGGTTCCGGGAAAACCATGGTGGCCCTGGCGGCAATTATCGCCTGCGTGGAAGCCGGATATCAGGCTGCATTGATGGCCCCCACCGAAATTCTGGCAGAGCAGCATATGCGCACGCTATATCCGGCTCTCAAAAAGCTGGGAATCCGGGCAGCGCTTCACATGGGCAATGCGCGCAGCAGCGCCAGAAAGAAATTTATTGAGCAAATTGCCAATGGCTTTGTGCAGGTGGCTATTGGCACCCATGCATTAATCAGCGAGGGCGTTTGCTATGGGAATCTGGGGCTTGCGATCGTCGATGAACAGCATCGGTTCGGTGTATCCCAACGACTGGGCTTGCAGGGAAAGGCTCCGGAGGGAAAGGCCCCTCACCTGCTGGTCATGACTGCCACCCCCATTCCAAGGTCCCTGGCGTTAACTGTCCATGGCGATTTGGACATCTCTATACTGGACGAGCTACCCGCCGGGCGAACCCCCATTGAAACACTCTTTTGCAGCAATGAAGAGCGGGACACCGTGAATCAACACGTCCGCGATGCGCTCGCCCGTGGCGATCAGGTTTACGTGGTATGCCCGATCATCGAGCAAAGTGACGTTCTCGACGTGAGCGATGCCGAAAACATGTATCAATACTACGCGGATAGATTCGGCGAACATACGGTGGGACTGCTCCACGGCCGTCTTGGGCCGGATGAACGGGACACAACCATGTCCCGGTTCATCGAAAATCGACTGGGGGTACTGGTTTGTACCACCGTCATTGAAGTCGGTGTGAATGTCCCCAACGCCACGCTCATGGTCATTGAAGGATGCGAACGATTCGGATTGGCACAGTTGCATCAGCTGCGCGGCCGGGTGGGCAGAGGCCATAAAAAAAGCGCGTGTATTCTGGTTGGCGCGCCTGAAACTGTCGAAAGCCAACAACGTATTGAAACATTGACGACGTCAAACGATGGATTTCATATCGCAGAACAGGATCTTCAGATTCGGGGTCCCGGAGAGCTGTACGGCCGCAAACAGGCCGGTCTTCCCGGATTCCGTTTTGGCGATCTTAAAAGAGATATGGATTTGCTGCTGGCGGCCAGACAGGATGCCACAGATATATTGGCCGTGTCACCGCAATTATCCTGTGACCGATTTGCTGCTCTCGGCGCCGAATTGAAGCGGCGCATCCTTGCAGGCGATGGACCAATCGGAGAAGAGTCCGGATGATAAAAAAAATTGGAATGTGGCTGTCCGCTGGAAGTATCAGCGGCAGCATTCTTGGGATATTTGACATCGCCACCTTATTTATATCAGGCCGGGAGATGTTTTTCAGTTCAACCGAAATGCTTCTGGCCATGGGGTACAGCCTGGCCATCTGCGCCGCAGCCGGAACGCTGATGGGTCTGCTCGCTGCCATTCTGGACATGGCGGTCTGCCGTATCAGAAAGCCCTGGCGCCCATGGATTGTCGCCCTGATGGCGTCCCCCCTGTATATCACCCTGTTCTGGCTGCTCACCCGGGGGCCGCAGGCATCCGCTATCCCGGCGCGTTCGGTTCTGGTCGCCCTGTTCGGTACGCTCGCGGGCGTGGCATCCGGCTATGCCATCACTGGCGTGGCCGCGGTGAGAACTCCCAAATGGCGCATAGTATTTGTGCTGGCCAGTGTTGTGGCCGGCGTCGCAGTTGCCCTCGCCGACATCCTGCTTTTTATTCGGCTGTACCTGCCGTTCCACATGGCGGCTTCCCTGTTTGCCTGGATGCTCATGGCGTTTTCGGCGCTGCAGGTCATCTCATCACAAAACCGCTTCAGTCGCGATTCATCCGGCAGGCCACCTCCCAGATGGATTGCCGGGACCACATTGATTGCCGCGGCAGTTCTCAGCGCAGGTGTCGTTTCGCTGATCATGGTCCGGCAGACTCAGAATATCCGCTTTGTTCTCGGCGAAAAAACCGCCACTGGCAGTGACATTGTACTTCTCGCCAAATCTCTCGTGCCTCCCCCTGAAGAGAAGTTGCTGGATGACACTTTGTCCGGGGACAATCCGTCGTCACCCCCCGTTAATGAACCATCTCAGCTGAAGCTTCCGGGGGCATCCGTGGTACTGATTACAGTGGATGCCATGCGCTATGATCGATTGCGTCCGGGCACTGCCGACAAGGTCGCCCCCACCCTGAATGGGCTGGCAACCCGGAGTGTTGTGTTCAACCGCGCATACACGGCATTGCCTCACACTTCGTATGCGGTTGCATCGCTACTGACGGGAAAATATATCAAACCACTGTTCGAGCTTCCCCAGGTCACCGCAGATCAGGAAACCTGGCCGGAAATCATGCGAAGGTTCCGGTATCGCACCGGTGGTTTCTTTACCCGCTCTGTCTTTTTCGTCGACAGAACAAAGTTTGCACCGCTTGAAAAAAAGGGATACGGATTCGGTTACCTGAAAATGGAATACCGCTATACCGCCGATCAGAAAGTGGACCAGGCGATCGAGTTTCTTGAAAAAGTAAAGGATCTGAACGCGCCGGTATTTACTTGGGTACATCTGTTTGAACCCCACGAGCCTTACAAAGAAAACTGCACGCGTTTTGGCAACAGTGACGAGCAACGATATGACTGCGAAATCCACACTGCGGATCAGCAGATTGAGCGCCTCGTTAAATATGTTGAAAAATATTTTCCCAATACCATTGTGATTGTATCAGCTGATCATGGTGAGGAATTCAATGACCATGGGGGCAGATATCACGGCACCACGTTATATGACGAGCAGGCGCGTGTGCCGTTGCTTATCCGGGTGCCGGGAGTGTCTCACCGGATCGTTGACGAACCGGTCAATCTGGTGGACCTCATGGGGACAGTACTCAATATTGTGGACATTCCTGTCCCCGCCCGCGTCCGTTCCCAGAACCTCACCGGTCTCATACTGGGCACCGATACGGAAAAAAAAGCGGCGTTCTCCCAGCTCCATGAAAGGCGCATGGTGGTCTACGATTCCCATAAACTCATCTGGGACCAGGCATCGGGGCTGGCGCGTCTCTACGATTTGAAAAAAGATCCCAATGAAACCATTTCAATCGCCGACCAGAACCCTCAACTGGTCTCCCGGCTGAAACAGAAAATAGCCGCCTGGGAAACCATGCACGCCAAAACCGAGCTGAGACCCGTTGCCACCGCTGAGGGCGCCACCGGCTGGCCCGACGTGCTGCAAAAAGCCATGGGCGGAGATGATGCGGTGACTGCAGCGCTAATCCCGTACCTCACTGATGATACCCCGGCGGTGGTGAGACAGAAGGCAGCGGAGCTGATTCACGATAACTGGCGAACTGATTTGCCCGAAATACCATTCGATAGCATTTCAGACCCCGTTTGCCTTGGATGGCTGTGGTCGGCTATGGCGGCCAGCTCGCCCGACAAAGCCCTTCCCCACCTGCAGTCTCTTTCGTCCCAGCTGTCTCCCCTGGAGGCCCCATGGATTCGCGTACAGCTCACACGACTTGCCCGCGGGGATAAAGGCGCCATTTCTGCGGTCATCGACATTGCCAATGCCAGGGCCGTCACCCCCGCCATCCGGCGCGAAGCCATCAGTCGTCTGGGAGATGCGGATGCAAAACAGGCAGAAAACAGCCTCATCGAACTGCTGAATAACTATCTGTTGCGTCAGAATGCCGCCAGGGCGCTGGCTCAACTGTCATCGAAGGCAGCAGCAGCCCCTATCCTGGGTCATCTGAAAACCGAACCGTTTGCAAACAGACGCGCCGAGCTGGCCGAAGCCCTGGTAAAGATTGCCGGTCATAAGGTTTTACGGGAAATCGCCTTTGAAATGGCGAACAAAAAGCCGCTTCCCAACGGTCTGACTCTGCTCAGGGAAATCAATGCACTCACATCTCGAAGAAGTGTTCTGATTCACCCCGAAACCAGGCGACATATTTCGATGATTAAAGGCCCCAGAATGACGCTGCCGATGTCCAATGCCACCACGCTGTATTTTCAGACATCCGCGGATGTGGCAACAGTACAGATTCGCTGCAATGATCAACAGATTGCGCTAGTACAAAACATTTCAGCCAACGTATTGCAAACCGTATCCCTCACTGAATGCACCCCTGAATCCAGAACCATCACGCTCTCCCTGAATGGTGACCCCCTCACCGAGCCACTGATGCTGGTCGTCTGGTAGGATACAAGTTGTCAGGATGTTGAATTTCGGATTACATCCATGACCATGGAGCGGGTGACGCCGTTTTGCACGTGGACTGCGTGGACGCCCAATGCCGATATGTCCCGGATATTGGGATACTCATCGTCAAAAAATATCATATCGCCGAAGGCAACCCCCGACTCAGCGGCGATCCTGCGAAAATGGCGGGTTTTATTGGCGGGATAGATTTCTTCATGCTCAAAATAATGCCGAATATCAAACAACCCCAACAGCTCCCGCGCCCAATCCGGCGCCCCGGTTTTTGAGGCAATCGCCATCGGAATCTCCTGTTGCCGAAGATCTTCCAACAGTGGCTTCACATCCGGATACAGCCGAATGTGACTGTTGTCGGCATCGTAAATATTTCCATTCCGAATGCGGTAAGGCGGCCGGGTATGATCACACCACGTCCCCCCCGCATCCCACAAAGTAAAGTCCAAATCGAATACAAGTAACGTCACATCCTCTCCTGCATGAACACACTCCAATTTCAGCATCCAGACACTCCCCATCTATACCCCAACTCGCATACGGCAACAACCTCATCCTATCCCCTTCAGAGCGGTCTCGTAGTAGCGTCGTCAGTTCTGCCATTGCGTCCAATAAAAAAGGCCACCCGAAGGCGACCTTTTTTTGAGCGGGATACGAGATTCGAACTCGCGACTTTCAGCTTGGGAAGCTAACACTCTACCACTGAGTTAATCCCGCATATCTGAATGCAACACTAATTACTCAAAAATAATTTGCAGGTCAAGCAAATGAATTCATCTCGATGTTATTTAATTTGCCTATGCCACACCTGATATGCCCTTGACAGTACGAACGCAAAGGCACATGCCTTTCAGGGCGCAAAAGTAACGCAAGAAAAAAAAAATTCAAGATCTGTACAGTCATAACCAATAATGTTAGTCAAGCAAAAAAAAACACCTCCTCTTTCCATACATGTACACAATGCCAAGCGTTGGAAAGAAACAGATATCTCCCAAAGGAACATCGAATGAATCATTTGAAACAACTGGAATCTGAAGCAATATACGTCATTCGGGAAGTCGCTGCTCAGGCAGAGAGACCGGTTCTCCTGTTCTCCGGCGGCAAGGACTCGATTTGCATGGCCCACCTCGCCCGCAAAGCGTTTTATCCCGGCAAAATCCCGTTTCCGCTCATGCACATCGATACGGGGCACAACTTCCCCGAAACGCTGGCGTACCGGGATCAGTACATGAAAGAAATCGATGCCAATCTGATCGTGCGAACGGTGCAGGCATCCATTGACGCAGGCCGGGTAGTGGAGGAAACCGGCATTGGCGCAAGCCGCAATGCATTGCAGACTACGACTCTGCTGGACGCCGTCGCTGAATTCAAATTTGATGCGGCACTCGGCGGTGCACGCCGGGACGAAGAGAAAGCCCGTGCCAAAGAGCGTTTCTTTTCGTTTCGAAACAGTTTCGGACAATGGGATCCCAAAAATCAGCGGCCGGAACTCTGGAATATTTTCAATGGACAGAAGAGAAAGGGAGAACACTTCCGGGTTTTCCCAATCAGCAACTGGACAGAACTGGACGTGTGGCAATATATCGAGCTTGAAAACATTCCCATGCCTTCTCTTTACTTCAGCCATAAGCGGAAGATATTTGAAAGAGACGGCGTCATCTACTACGCGTCAGACATCATGGAACGGCATCCGGACGAAAAGGTGGAAGAGAAAATTGTTCGATTCAGAACAATTGGCGACATGACATGTACAGGCGCCGTTGAATCCCGGGCGGATTCGGTGCGTGACATTATCTGGGAAGTTGCGGCAACAAGAACCACAGAGCGCGGAACCCGTGCGGACGACAAACGAACCGAAGCAGCGATGGAAGATCGCAAGAAACAGGGTTACTTCTAAACAGAGATCTGGGCATTACAATGACTGACAAAATTGAAAATACAAGCAATTACAATGTTGACGAATATCTGAACAAGGAACTGCTCCGGTTCACAACGGCAGGAAGCGTCGATGACGGTAAAAGCACGCTGATAGGACGCCTTCTTTTTGATTCCAAGGCCATTTTTCAGGATCAGATGGATCAATTGGAGGAATCCAGCAAACTTCGAGGCGAGGAAGGGGTGAACCTGGCACTGCTCACTGATGGACTGCGTTCCGAGCGAGAACAGGGCATCACCATCGATGTGGCGTATCGCTACTTTGCCACCCCTAAAAGGAAATTCATTATTGCGGATACACCGGGCCATGAGCAGTATACCCGCAATATGGTAACCGGCGCGTCCACTGCCGACCTCGCCATCATTCTGATTGATGCACGACTGGGTGTGCTGACGCAATCCAAACGCCATGGTTTCATCGCGTCGCTCCTGGGAATTCCCCACGTGCTGGTCTGTGTCAATAAAATGGATCTGGTGGATTTTGATAAAGGCATTTTCGACAAAATCGTAAGAGACTTCACCGACTTTGCCACAAAACTCGATTTGCCGGATATGACTTTTATTCCCATCTCTGCACTGGATGGGGACAATGTGGTCGACCGTTCGGAGCGAACCCCATGGTACTCCGGTCCTACCGTGATGCACCATCTGGAAAATGTGGTGATTTCATCTGACCGCAACCTCATTGATTTCAGATTTCCTGTACAATATGTGATTCGTCCCCATCTGAATTTCCGCGGTTTCTCCGGACGAATTCCTTCCGGAAGTATCGCTGTCGGTGAAGAGATAACGGCTCTCCCTTCGCGAAAGACTTCCAGAATTAAGGAAATCGTTACCTTCGAAGGAAACCGGAAGGAAGCCAGCGCCGGCGAATCAGTGGTTCTGACGTTGGCGGACGAAATCGACATCAGCCGCGGCGAAATGATTGTTCGAAGAAACAACCTGCCCCGTGTTGAAAACAAATTTGAAGCCACCCTCTGTTGGATGGACGACATTCGGTCGCTCGATTTCGGCACTCCCTACATCATTCAGCACACTTCGCGAACGGTACAGGGCTATATCCGCGAACTGCGCTATCTGATTGACGTGAATACCCTGCACCGGAACAGAGATGCAGACACCCTGAAATTAAATGAAATGGGCCGTGTGGTAATTGAAACCGCGATGCCCCTGTTCATTGACCCCTATAAGAACAACCGAGAGACTGGCAGCTTTATTCTGATCGATCCGGCCACCAACATCACTGTGGCAGCCGGAATGGTTCGCTATGCATCGTCACGAACGGAATCCAACCGGGATGACCTGATGTTTACAGGCTCATCCCTGAATATCGTTGAGGCCAGGGTGACAGTGCCCCGGGAAAAACGCGAGGAACAGAATAAACACAAAGGCCATGTCATCTGGCTGACCGGTCTGGTGCGTTCCGGCAAATCCACCATCGCCCGAGGTGTGGCGGAATCGCTGTTCAACCAGGGAAAACAGGTGTTCAATCTCGACGGGGACGTCGTACGTCACGGGATGTGTGGGGATCTGGGATTCAGTGAGAGAGACAGACGGGAAAGCGTGCGACGAATCGCACACATGGCCAGACTGGCCAGTGATGCGGGTCAGGTTGTAATCTGTTCCACCATATCGCCGCGAAAAGAAATGCGAGATTTTGCAAGAGCCCTGATGCCGGAAGGAACCTTCACCGAAGTCCACATTCACTCCAGCATAGATGAATGCCGCAGACGAGATAATGATGGACTGTACGCCAAGGCAGATAAAGGCGAAATCCCCAACTTCACTGGCGTTTCCGCAGCCTATGAAGTACCGGAGAATCCGGATTTGATGGTGAATACAGAATTACAGACTATCGAAGAATCTGTTGCAGAGGTAGTGAATCTCGTTCTGCCCCGCATCTGACCGTCCCCACGCCAATTCATTTCATTTCAATCCACAAACCGAATCAATTGTTTGTTTCTACCCTGTTTTCATCCATCGCCGTTAATTGAGATGCGCGCGGGTCGTTACAGATTTAACAGTTTATATTCAACAGGAAAGATGGACAAGCAGATGGTTGGTGGAGTTGACTGCCAGTTCGCGGCTGTAACCGAAGAATACCTGCCTGGCAAATGGGAAACGCTTATCGAGGTGCGCCAGCTAGTTCTCTCGGTGCCTGGATCGCACTGATTTCGCGATGAGAGTACAGGCCGGGAAAATCAGATCTTCTTTTTTCTGAAAAGGATTCTATACACGGGCATGCCCAACTCCATGCTACGCTTTTCACGGGATGAGTGGGCCATGAAAATATTTTCATCTGTCATGCCATCCCCATGCACAGGCTCCAGCTGGCTGTGCGCCATCAGGATGCTCTGATATTCTTCTGCACGAAAATCCACGTCGGTTTGCACAAAATAATGGCCACCGGGTTTCAGCAACCGCACCACATCGTTGGTCACTGCATCGGTCACAACTTTTCTCTTCTGATGGCGGGCTTTCCACCATGGATCCGGAAAGTGAATAAATACGCTGTCAAACACCCCGTCGGGCTGCATTCGCGAAATTACTTCCCGGGCATCCCCATGCATGACCAGCAGATTGTCAATATTTTGCTGCTTCGCTTTCTGATCGCACAGATAAACCAGCTTGCGTTTGGTCTCGATGCCCAGAATTCTTACCGGCGCATTGCTGGCACGCTCCCGGATGAACTGCCCCCGACCGAAACCGATTTCCAGTTCGAGGGCGCCTTCACCCAGCAAATCACGGGGATCAACCGGTCCTTTCACATCGTCAAAGGACGGCACATGCAGATATGGATTATCATTAAAAGTATAAGTGGAACTGTCTCGGTCTTTCATGATTCGGAGCTGAACTATTTGGCCGGTTCAAGTGCGGTCTCAATAACTTCTTCCATTCGGGATACAAAAATCAATTCGATGTCTTTGAGTATTTCTTCTGGAATATCCGGTTTATCTTTCCGGTTGCGTTCCGGCAGAATCACCCGCTTGATACCCGCCTGGTGTGCAGCCAATACTTTTTCCTTCACACCACCGATGGGCAGAACCAGCCCACGCAATGTAATTTCTCCGGTCATGGCAATATCAGAGTGCACTTTCCGGTCCGAAAACAATGAGACAAGGGATGTGAACATCGATACCCCCGCGCTGGGGCCATCCTTGGGCACGCTTCCTGCGGGTACGTGCAGATGAATATCGATTTCCTCAGTAACATCGGGCTGCAGAGCGAAATTTCCCGCATTGGATTTCACGTACGACAAAGCCGTTTGCGCGGATTCCTTCATGACGTCACCCAACTGCCCCGTCATCGCCATTTTGCCACTGCCCTTCATCTTCGTGGCCTCGATAAATATAATATCGCCCCCCATAGGGGTCCAGGCCAGCCCGGTGGTCACTCCGGGAACAGAACACCTATCCGCCATTTCAGGGATGAACCGAACAGGACCGAGCACCTCCTGAATAAAATCCGGATTGGCTTCATATCCCCTGCCATCGTCTGCCCGGGCCACCTTTACCGCCACCGCCCGACAGACGCGGGCAATCTCTCTCTCGAGATTCCGGACCCCTGCCTCCCGGGTGTAGGAGTCAATGATGCACAGTATGCCTTCATCGGTAAAATGAAGCAGCTCGTTGGTCAGTCCATGCTCCCCAATTTGCTTGGGAATGGAATAGTTCACCGCAATTTGCCGCTTCTCTTCGCGGGTGTAACCGGGGATATCAATCATCTCAATGCGGTCCATCAACGCTGGCGGAATGGTGGACTTGTTATTTGCTGTACCGATAAACATTACCTTGGACAAATCGTAAGTCACTTCCAGGTAATGATCCGAAAATGTATTGTTCTGCTCGGGATCCAGCACCTCAAGCATTGCCGATGCGGGGTCTCCCCGGAAATCTGATCCCAGTTTGTCCAGCTCGTCCAGCATAAACAGCGGATTAATGGTCCCCGCTTTTTTCATTCCCTGCAGCACTCGCCCCGGCAATGCGCCCACATATGTCCGCCGGTGCCCCCGAATCTCCGCCTCGTCGCGCACCCCCCCCAGAGATATGCGCACAAACTCCCGTCCGATTGCTCTGGCAATGGATTTGCCTAATGACGTTTTTCCAACTCCGGGCGGTCCAACAAGACACAGGATCGATCCTTTTTTCTCGGGGTTCAGTTTCAGTACCGCGATCTGTTCAAGAATGCGCTGCTTCACTTTCTCCAGATCGTAATGGTCCTCATTCAATATCCGCTGCACCGAATCGATATCGAGCTTATCCTCGGTTGTTGTTTTCCAGGGAAGCTCGACAAGCCAGTCGAGATATGTCCGTGTAACGGTGTATTCCGCTGACGAGGACTGCATGTGCCGAAGCCGGTTCAACTGCTTGTTCGCCATCTTCTCGGCTTCATCGCCCATCCCACTGTCAGCGATTCTGGCGCGAATCTCTTCGATTTCATCCTCAACATCCTCACCTTCCCCCAATTCCTCCTTAATGGCCTTCATTTGCTGCCGGAGAAAATATTCACGCTGACTTCGCCCCATCTCTTCCTGGACTGCGGACGAAATTTCTTTTTTAACCTTCAACATTTCAAGCTGCTTGGTAAGCAACTTCAGACAGGTACGTATTCTTTTCTCAACATCTACGGCTTCAATCACGGTCTGCTTTTCAGCAACTTCCACCGTCAGATTGGATGCGACCAAATCCGCCAGAATCCCCGGTTCCGTCACGTGCTCCAGAATTCCGGAAGCCTCCTTGGGGAGATTGGGAAGCAGATTAATCAGCTTTCTGCCGGTTTCTTTCAGATTGTTCGCCAACGCTTCCAACTCAAGATTGTTCTGTACATTGTCAGGAATCCGCTGAACCTTTGCCCGTAATATGGGTTCGACGCTCATCGGCTCCACGATTCGAAACCGTTCCACTCCCTGCAATACCACCGAATAGTTGTCGTCACCCAACCGGATGACCTTCAGGACTCTCGCGATGGTACCCATTTGGTAAAGGTCATTCCAGAGAGGATCTTCAGTATCCGCATCTTTCTGACTCAATACTGCAATTAGCTGCTCTTCACCTTTTTGAACCTCCTCTATCGCTGCAATGGACTTTTTTCGTCCAACATTGATAGGCACCACTGATGCAGGAAACATCACAGAGTTTCGAAGAGGCAAAATTGGGACAATTTGTTCAATCATTTCAGGCACTTTTCCTTTACTTTGTTTCTACGTTGCTCCCTGTCCGTTAAATTAATCTATCTCTTAAGGTATTGATGTCAATTTGGGAAGAGCAATAAATTACGATACCCAGTAATTTTTTTCCTTGCACAAAACCCGTTTCGCCTTTAAAAAAATGCGAATTTGACACGAGGAAATTCGTGTGGTAAATTATCCTACATGGTAATCAAAAGTAAGAGTTCGCAGAAGGGATAGATGACATGATCAAACTGGCACTTTTTCCAATAGTTCTTCTGGCTGCACTTGTTCCTCTTTGTTCCGGTACCGTTTGGGGGCACATTCTCTTGCTGGTCATTGCTTCCGGGATTCTTCTGGGCACCCTTTCACTCGGCGGTAGCCAGGAAGCCAAGACAGAGAAATTGCTCAAATAGGGTAGTCTGTAAGTCGTACCGCACCTCCTTCCTCGACAGCCTTTGTGATATTATATTTGCCGTGCAGTTTATTACTCCTAATTATATTGCGCCATATCGGGCCCTCGACAAATTTCAGCTGTTTGATCTCGACATTGTTCGGTTGAGCCTGACAGACGAAAACATATTGGACTGGACGAGACTGAATCTGACCGACAAGGATGCGGAAGCGCTTTGTAAAAATCATTGTCTGGACCTCAACGATCCCTCAGACATCGCTCTCATTGAACGAATCAGAGATGAATCCATTGCATATCTGCAAGAGGAATTCGACTTCCCCATGCCATCACCGATTCGGAATGCCTCTTTATTTGAACTGTTTAAAATCGCGTCAAACTCCAACACACGCCATCGGCAATTCTGCGCGTGCACATTGCTGAAAGCCATGCATATCATCAACCATTTTGATGCGGGTGAAGCCAGACAGGCACTTCAAATCACGGATCAGCAGCTATTTCAGAAAGCCGAAGCGCGAATTTATCAGACCATCAGCCATATGATGGCCGATAGATTGCCGATTGTTGAATTCATGGGGGGAAGAAAACAGCGGGCCAGCATGGTCACCAAACTGCTTTCCAAGGATGACCCCCTTGCCGCGCAGCTGTTTGATAAAATCCGGTTTCGTGTAGTAACCGCCACAAGAGACGACGTGCTGCCTGCTATCAATTTTCTTTCCCGCAACCTTTTTCCATTCAACTATATTCTACCTGGAGAATCCTACAACACGCTGTTTCCGTTTGCTACGTTCATTGGAAATAACACCCATCTTCGTGAACTGGCTTCTCAGCTGAATGGTCGAAGCAACATGAACGACGAGCTGAATCCGATGGTGTCCAACGTTCATTCATCTCCCCAATATCACGTGGTGCATTGGGTTGCCGATATGCCAGTGCGTATCGAAGATTTTAAAAATGCGTTTATCACCGATGGCGTAAATCCGGTTCCCCGCCCGATAATTTACGTTCGCGCAGAAATTCAGATTCTGGACAGGAAGACCCACCGGCAGAATGAAAGGGGAGAAGCCGCTCATATCCGGTACAAAGAAAGGCAAAAGGTCTCTGTACTTGAAAAACTGAAGGTTCGAAGCAGCCTACGCATCACCAGGGAATAATCATCTTCTGCAAATGTTCAGGCAAAGACAATCGTTTCACATATCCGGTGCTTGCTAAAAAGTGTCAACGGGGATAAAGAACACCAAAACACCTATTTCCAACGGAGAGAAATATTGAATTTTCGTTATTTATTTCACAAGTTCTGGTATGTCGTCTGGTTCATCGCACTGCCCCTGTCCGTATCCTGGATAGTCATCGATCTGCTGGATCGTGCCCGCGTCGTTGATGAATTCGAGCCCTGGTATGTTCTACTCCTGTTTGCGATACTGGTGGTCTTTCTGTATTCATCCAAAAACCGTTTACCCTTCTGGAGAGACAAGGACTTCGATTCGGATTACAATCGCAGCAGACGGGTGAAAATCGCAAAGACTCTCATCCGTCGCATTCAGAAAACAACCGCCCGGCATGCAGCTAAAATTTCAAAAAAGCACAGTGAGGAGATCAATTCGTTGATTGATTCACTGAATCGTGCCATTGGTAACAACGACCACGAGGCAGTGCAGTCCGACACCAGAAAATTGGAATCCGTAGCCAGCCAACATCTCGCATTTGCTCAGAAAAGCCCCGGAAGAGAGTATTTTGAATCTATTGGCATTGCTGTGCTGGTCGCATTCGGGCTTCGATTGTTTGCGGTGGAAGCATTTAAAATCCCCAGTGAATCCATGGTGCCTACGCTGATGGTAGGAGACCATATTTTTGTCAGCAAGTTTCAGTACGGAATTTCTCTGCCATTTCAAAACAGGAAGCTGATTCAGTTTTCACAGCCGGAATATGGCGATGTGATTGTTTTCGCGAAGCCATCGAGACAGGAACAGGGATACGCCAACGATGGATTTGAAGAGACCCTGGTGGGCACAGACTTCATTAAGCGGGTCATCGGGCTGCCGGGAGACACCATTGAAGTCAAGCGCAGTGTCGTCTATGTGAACGGCCAGCCTATTCCCCGATGTAAAGTTGGGAAAAGAATGTTCAAATCCCGGGATAGCCTGACGGATGAATGGATAGACAGGACCAGCTCTCTCTGGGTGGAGACCCATGGGGACCATCAATATACCATCGTAGAGGATTATCTCTTCGATGACTTTGAGCCCGTGAAGGTGCCGGTTGGACAGATTTTCGCCATGGGCGACAACCGGGATCGGTCCAGTGACTCCCGCATGTGGGGTACGGTACCCATTCAGAACATCAAAGGGCGCGCCATGGTCATCTGGTGGTCCAATAAACGCCCCCATGGTTTTGAATGGGATCGGGTCGGCGGTTTTATCATGGGCAAACCGGATCTGACGCCAAACCAGGAAAAAGCACTTGAAAAGTGCGCGCCGAAGTAATTTAATCAGCAACATATGAAATCAATATTTTTTACTGTCTGGTCCTGTCTGGCTTTTTCCCTCGTGACCGGTGTGTGCGTCGCACAACACACGCCAGATACCGGGGATACCGGAGACGTGGGAGCTGCCGTGGATACGCCAACCACAGTTGAATCGCCGGAAGCAGGGACGACACTGCACTGGCGAAAAGATCCCACCATCAGAAGGCGACCGGCTTCTTATGTCGGAGGCTCCATCAACTATATTCAGGCGCGCACGTGGATAGACGAAAACGAGGACCATAAAAAACTGAATTATGGGCCGTTGCATTTTGTCGCCACCACCATAAGAGTGGGTGATGCATTCAGCGACAAGTTTGCCATGGGATTTCAAGTGCAATCCGTCAACATCAAAGCCGATGAAGTTCAGGTCTCGGCGTTTGCCCTGCTTCTGGATCTGTCATTTTATCCCTGGAAAGGTCTGGGAGTCAGACCATCGGCGGGATTTGGTTTTGGTTTCGCCCAGGGTAAAAACAAGTGGGAGTTTGGATTTGGCGGCCCCGGCACCCTCGCGTTTTCGCTGCTGTACGAGTTCAGACTCACTCGAAAGCTGACGCTCGCCCCGGTAGTTACCACCACATGGATCACGGGGGATGGCTTCGATTCACTGTTCGCCCTTGCCGGAATTGAGCTGCTGTTCTGGCGACCCAATCGAAATTATCGACACAAGAAATAATCTCAGATTCCACCGGCATCCGTCTCGTACTGCGCCAATATAGGAAAACACAGGAAGAAAACGCCGACTCACTGCTGTCTTTTGGATTCGGTCTGCAGCGCGCTGGCCGACGCGTTTCGATACACCGCCGCTTTTATAAAATGAACCGCAAGCATTGCACCAACGGTTGCCCCCAGAACATCCGCAATCGCGTCCCCCAGCGACACATCCCGTCCGGGCACAAATGACTGATGAAATTCGTCGAGACCGCCAAGAAGTAGCGAAATCGCTATCACTGCGGGAACAATGACTGCCAGTCTGCTGCCGGGAAACTTTGAAGACAAAAGCCCGGTTACCATGAATCCCACCGGGAGATACTCAAAAAAATGAGCAAACTTGTCCCAGTTCGGAAATCGAATCACGAGCAGATCCATGGCAGAAATATTCGAAACAGCAAATATCATCCCGAGATAAACCAGAAGTGCAACCAACCAGACTACTGGCATTTTCAACATATCACTGATTTTCAAACGAGCTCTCCCTCCAGGCTGTTAGGATGAACCTCTGTAACGCGCACGGAAACCAGCTGGCCGATCATTTCAGACAACGGCCGATTGGATATAAAGTTAATAATCTGATAATTTCGCGCCCGTCCAGTCAATTGATTGTCCATCCGGCCCTGCCCTTCAACCAATACTTCGAGCTCAGAATTCCGTAAACTTTCCCGAAACGCGAATTCCTGTCGATTGATCACTTCATGCACGCGTGCAAGGCGAATCGATTTCTCTTCTTCTGACACTGTATCATCAAGCTTTTCTGCCGGTGTGAACGGTCTTGGGGAAAACTTGAAAGAAAACGCGGAAGTGAAGCCAACTGTCTCAATCAGCGAAAGTGTTTCCTGAAAATCAGCTTCGGTCTCCCCGGGATATCCGATAATCAAATCGGTAGAAATGGAAATTTCCGGGCGGGCGCTGCGTAACCGCGATACAACGTCCAGATAGTCTTCTCTTGTATATCGACGTCCCATTGCTTTCAGCGTTCTGTTGGAACCCGCCTGTACGGGCAGATGAATCGACTCACAAAGCGTTCGCAATGTCCTGAAGCAATCTGTCACATCCGCTGTCATATGGCGGGGATGAGGCGACGTGAAACGAAGGCGCTCCAAATCTTCAACTTTATCAATCATCTTCAGCAGGTCAGAAAAAACAAGGTTCCCCTCTTTCCAGGCGTTCACCTTCTGCCCGAGCAACGTAATTTCTTTTACACCTTTCGATACCACATTCTGAATTTCCTCAAGAACCTGTTCGGAGCTGCGATGTCTTTCCGGGCCTCTCACTGTCGGAACAATGCAATACCGGCATCTTTCCTGACAACCCTTCATGATTGTCACAAAAGCACTGACCTCATTGGGCGCCACCTGCTCAATGGACAAAAAATCCTCAGCTCTCCCTTCGGAGAAACCCGTTATCGCCACCTGCCTTTTTTCGCGTATAATATCATTAATAATCTGAGGCAACTGGCTGTAATTGTCCGGGGACACGACAAAATCCACATGTGAAAGCAAATCAAATACATTTTCGCCTTCCTGCTGCGCAACACATCCTACGAGCCCCACAAACAAGTCCTTTTCGCTTCTCCCCTTCAATTTCCCTTTTCGAAGCCTTCCCGTTTCCGAAATCGCCTTGTGCCACGGTTTCTGGCGGATGGTACAACTGTTCACAAGGGCGATTTGCGCCTCGGCCGGGTTGGTGGTACTTTCGTGCCCGGAACGTATCAAAATCTCTTCTATGCGCCGTGTATCATGAACATTCATCTGGCAACCGAATGTTTTTATGTAAAATTTCATGGTACCCCCTTAGTACTATTTGCTAATTATGGTCAATAAGGTAAATTGAAATTCGAGGTTTCCTGTATTTGCCAGATATGGCAAAATAGAGTTCGATGTCACAAGAACAAAGGGTACACACGTGGAAAATATTTCTTCGGACGAACGACGCAACCATCCCAGGGCCCCAATCGAATTGAAAGTTGAATATCGGCGACTCAACACTTTCTTCGCGGATTACACCAGAAACATCAGTCGGGGCGGCACTTTCATCAAAACTGAAACACCGCTCGCCATCGACACAGAATTTATCTTTAAACTGAAAATCCCTTCCCTCACTGAGCCGATTACCCTGAAAGGAAAAGTGAAATGGGTCGTCGCACCTGAAAATTCCACCGAGGAATCCCCTGCGGGAATGGGGATCAAGTTTATCTATGCCACAGTGGAAGAACGCGATCTCATCGAAACAAAAGTGGAACGTCTCATGATTGACAGTCTTGGCCAACATCTATATCAGAAACTCCTGAAAAAAAATCCGGGTTCCAAAGAATAATCGCCTACGGAAAATCAATATATAAAATCGGTGTTCCTGCCAGATCTTCCGTCTAACGTTGACGCACCTCATTTTTGAATGAACTATTTCAAACGGATGTGACTGAATGTTCGGGCAAATCCGCGCTGTCTGCGCCTCAACCGCCTATTTCAGATAACAACTCCAAATAAAACGCCAGATTATCTTGACTACGCGGTTTTACTGACATACGTCTATTTTAAAACACTGTTCAAGGAGTACCACATGGCTAAAAAGGATGTAGAACAGGAGAAGGTCAAAATCTCTGTTCCCCCCCCATTCGAATCTACATTGAAGCAGGTAGATGATGTTTTTATTGTTATCACTGAGGCGTATTGTCCGAATGGTCACAATCTCATCACCGATGCCAATGAAGATTTTGACGGATATCCCGGCATAAAGGTATTCCTGAAAAGTGATGAAAACAAAGGTATCGTATATTTATCGCCTTTTCACGGCGACGGCACGAAAAAGGGGCATCAGGGCTGGAAAGACGGCCAGAAGATCCTGTTTTTCTGCCCAGAATGCAATGTGCCACTTCCAACGTTTGCCAAATGCCACTGCAGCTTCGAAAATGGACAGGATGGCGATCTGATCAAGCTCTACACATCCACCGAACTTTCGGACAGCCACATTCTGGCGCTTTGCAATGTATGGGGATGCCGACGATCCCGCACCATTGACAACTGGAATATTATTTCCGAATTTTTAGATGGCCAAATCTCAGACTAATCAGTAATATGCGCTCCATCAGTTCATCTGAATCAATATCTGGATTAATTCAGACGGACTATTTAACAACTTAATAATACAGAAGGAGCTGACCATGACAAAGGTTGATCGCATTTACTCGGTCAAAGACGTTGCACAAATGTGTAAAGTGTCCAATGAAACAATTCGCAGATGGATTCGAAAAAACAGCCTCAAGGCATACAATACAACTGGCGGGCTCACCATTAAAATTCTGGAATCCGACCTTCGCGATTTTGCAAATACGCTGAATGTCTTTGTTGATTGGGACGTTCAGAATCAGTAGCTGGAATCAAAAATACGACCTGTGCGGGATCCCACCTTGAAAAAAGCCGTTCAGCTTCACTGGATCAGCTTTATGGCGTTTATCACGACAGGGGTTACTGGCACATCGTCCATTACCGCATAGTCCGTTTCCACGGACTGCGTTTCGACACGGGAAATGGCGGTTGCAACATCCAACCCCTCTTCAACTTTACCAAACGCGGCATACTCGCCGTTCAATTGTTCGGTATCCGCCACGCAAATAAAAAATTGACTCGTCGCACTCGTCGGATCATTCGTCCGGGCCATCGAAACCGTTCCCGGGCTGTGCCGCAACCCGGGAATCAACTCGAGCGGGATAGGCTCTTCGCTTTCTTTTTTTTCCATATCAGCCTGATATCCCCCCCCCTGTATCATGAATCCCGGTATCACTCTATGAAATACCAATCCGTCGTAATACCCTGATTTTACATATGAAAGAAAATTTTCCACGGTTTTGGGAGCCGCTTTGCCATAAAGACCAAGAACCATCTTCCCCATTGACGTGTCCAGTTCAACACGCTGAGTCACAACCGGTTCGTCATCTATCTCCTCTGAAGGTGGCAGTTCCTGCGTCACCGCTGACGGATCCGCATCCGCTGCCGTCGCCGCGAGCTTTTCAAGACGCGTACTTGCGCAACTCGCGGCAAAACAACATGCTACAACAATACTGAAGTACCTCATCACCAAACTTTTTCCTCTACAATCCTGGATGGAAAGGTTGATACGTGCCAGAAATGGTGCCAGTTCAGGGCTTTACCATAAAAGCGATTACGAGAGCATAAATCACGAGAGATTCAATTAACGCCAACCCAAGAATCATGGGGGTGAAAATCTTTCCGGAAGCATTGGGGTTTCTGGCAATTCCTTCCAATGCTGAGCCAGCCGCGCGCCCCTGACCAATGGAACCACCCAAAGCAGCCAAACCAATGGCAAGCCCGGCAGCGAGTGCCTTAAGTCCCACTTCTCCTTCAGCCGCAGCTACGGACGTATTGGCTTCCTGTGCAAACGCAGTGGACGCGACAAAAAGTGTTACCAGGGAAGTGGAAAGAAAAGTTACGATTTTACGAAATTGCATAATTCGGTCTCCTTAGTGTGATCCACAATCAGGATCAATGTTCTTCATGGGCAACCGCCATTCCAATATAAACCATCGACAGGATACAAAAAACTGCAACCTGAACAATACAAACTAAAACGCCAAGCAATAACATGGGTACAGGCAATAGTATCGGCACAAGCAGCGTAAACGTCGCCACCACTTTATGATCAGCAAACATATTGCCTGCCAGACGTATTCCCAGAGAAAGCGGACGGGACATATGACTGACCACCTCGATGGCAAACATCATCAGCATGAATGGAAACGCATACCATTTGCGAATGGGTCCAAAAAAGTGAGCGACATAACCGAACCCATTTTCTTTCAGTCCATAAATATGCGTGGTGAAAAAAATGACAATAGCCATCGCGAGCGTTGTATTAAAATTTCCTGTAGGCGGTTCAAAGCCGGGAATCAGCCCCAGGAAATTGGAAAAAAAAATAATAAATGCACATGTACCAATCAATGGCAGGAAAAACTCGGCATGCCGGCGGCTCATTATACCGTCCATCGTGTTGAGTGTTCCTTCAACCATCATTTCAAAAAATGTCCTGAGAGTGAGCTTTTCATCCGGCACAAGACCTTTTTCAATGCTGGCAAACCTGGTTCTCGCTGTCATCACCAGCAACACGATAAGCACAGAAATGAAGGCGAATCCAACAACATACTGAACTGAGATGGGTGCGTGCTCAATGTATGAAATACCAATTGCGTCCTGCAATTGCTCTCGCCATTGCGCAAGTTGTGGTAAAATAAAGTCGAACCAGGTCATTCCATGAGGCATTGGTTATCGTTCCTCTCCAAATCGGTTACTTCCACTTCCCGTTTTCATCAATTGTCATTTTTCACAATCATCCATATCCCCTCGCTGAAAATGCCAAAAACCAAAGTCGATAAACCTATCATTAATGCGACCGGATCGACCGAAGTAAATGACAGAATCAGGAGAATAACTCCGAGAAGCAAAATCATTTTCAAAGCCAGGAGTAATGACACCCTGGTTTTATGTTCATCCAGAATCAATTTGACGCCAAGCCAACGGGACAATATCCAATTGGGTAACGCAATTGCAGCCCCCGTTGCCACACCGGCAAAGCTACGGAAACCAAAAAAAGCTGCTGCCCCGCCACAAAGAATCACCGCGTACCCCACAATCAGCAGATCAATCTTTTTTAGTGCTTTCTGGCTCATCGTCGTTAAGCTCTTTTCGAACTTTCCTGGCGGCATCCACCACTGCTTTTGCTGCCGCGCCAAAGCCAATTGTCACTCCCACCCAGAAAAATACCGGTTCCGTACCATAGTGCTCATCCAACCATTGTCCGCCCAGAATACCAATTCCCACAGATATTCCCATCTCAATCCCGACAGCCACCAAACCAAGCGACTGTCTGAGCATTTTTTTTCCATCTGAATCCGTAGCCAGCCTCCCGTTATTTCTGGTAAACCTCTATCACAACCGTTTGGCACGGTCAACTCAAAGAATATATATAACCTGCGAAAAACAAAGAACAATCTCTACTTTTCTTTGCGCCATTTTTGTACTTTTTTGACCGCAACACCTCCAAGTATCCCGATGGCCGAATACAACAGGCTTGTAAGGAGCGCAAGACCTGAAAAAGAGTGCGTCATCGCCAGAGTTACCCAGGTTCCAAGAAGAACGGCCAAAAATGCGCTGACAAGAGAGCGCGAGCGCAAGCCAACAAGCATGCCTACAGCCAACGGTGCAATCATCACAGCCACGGCAATCCCCCACACCGGTGGAATTGAAAGGCGACTCAACGTTTCCTGACGGATAGCGTCCTTTTCGTCTGCGTCTATCTCCACCTGACTGACTCGGGAAATCGCTCGTTCAAAAAAGGCGCGGGAGTCGTCGCCAACAACTTTCCAAATCAACTTTTCTGCACCGAACAGCGATATAAAAATAATGAACGCTCCCAGCGCGATAAATCGAACATTGAACCGGTCCAGTTCTGGTGTCCTGGAATCATTCCCCTGCTCTGCCATATCTCTACCCCATCTTCTCCATGGTACGTCCACCGATAATGTGCATATGAAGATGAAAAACCACCTGTCCCGAGGACTCTCTGCAGTTTATCACCTCCCTGTATCCGGTGCCGCCAATTCCTTTTTCTCTGGCGAGTTGTGTTGCGACGAACATCATATGCCCCAATGTTTCTGCGTGATGGACTTCCACGTCGTCGAGAGTTGGAATATGCTCTTTAGGGATAATGAGAAAATGGGTTGGCGCAATCGGATGAATATCTTCAAATGCCAACACGCTGTCATCCTCGTAGAGCTTGGTGCAAGGGATCTGACCATTAACAATTTTGCAGAAGATGCAGTCTCTACTCGTCATAAGAGTCCTTTCGTTTCGCTGATTCAGTTAATCGCGCCATTGCCAGGAGAGGCATCATTTCCTCTTCTGCAAATTCAACGTTCCAACTCTCACCAGAGCCACACCAATGCCGCATCAGATCTTCGCAAATACCGTTGCTCAAATATGACCCTGTGCTATGCGGATTCGCGATGCTGCATGATGTATCAGTAGTGAGGATTCCGCTATTCGTACTACAATTCAGCAATTTCAGTGGGAGCTGGCACGTATTCAAATCACAGTCATTTCAACAACTACACAAACAAAAATACAACTTCTTTTTCATTTTCTTTTTCATTGCATTTTCGTCAGATAGAAATTAAATAAGAGCTGTTTCTATGACAATGGAGTCATCAGTTAGGAAAGGACGTCGGAAATGGCACAGTACAACGCAATTAAAGTTTTTTCCGCTACCAAAGCGAGAGAGCGTAGCGAACTTGGTGAGGAAATAACACGGTGGATTGATGAGAATCCGGGGATCAAAATAAATTCCACAGAAGTGAAGCAGAGCTCCGACAGCGAGTTCCACTGTCTGTCCATCATCATCTTCTACGACCGCGCCTGAGTCCGAAACCCAGCATTCCACCAGATTCCATTGCAAGAAATCGCAGCGGGCGACGGAAACACCGGTACGCAACAGATCACTTCAAATAATTCGAGTCATTCCCCAAATATGAGCAAACCACGGCGAAGTTCATCTCCGCATGCCATCACACATTTTTTACTGATGGAGTGGTGAATATCAGGTTTGTTCGCTATGTTCGCGGAGCGCTTCTGCCTGGAAGTATGCTGCAACGGAATCCAGAAACCCAGCAAGCTCACCTTCTAAAATGGCATCGAGTTTATGAACCGTCAATCCCGCGCGATGGTCCGTAATACGTCCCTGGGGAAAATTGTATGTTCTGATACGCTGACTGCGATCACCGCTACCCACCTGATTTCTCCGGTTGGCCGCGCGTTCTGCATCCGCCTCGGACTGCAGTTTATCGAACAGCCGCGCGCGCAATACTGTCATTGCTTTGGCCTTATTTTTATGCTGCGATTTTTCATCCTGGCAAATCACAATCATTCCGGTTGGAATATGTGTGATACGGACAGCGGAATCCGTAGTGTTCACGCTCTGGCCTCCGGGACCACCAGCGCGCATCACGTCAATTCGCAACTCCTTATCACTGATTTCCAATTCAACTTCTTCAGCTTCGGGCAGTACAGCAACAGTGCACGCCGAAGTATGGACCCGCCCCTGACTCTCGGTGACGGGAACCCGCTGCACTCTGTGAACGCCGCTTTCGTACTTCAGTGTAGAAAAAACCTGCTTGCCGGCAATGGACGCAATCACTTCCTTGAACCCGCCGGCATCCGTCGCGGACGAACTCATAATCTCGACCTTCCACCCCTTGATCTCAGAAAAGCGTGAATACATTCTGAACAGGTCCGCAGCAAAAAGCGCTGCTTCATCACCGCCGGTGCCGGCGCGCACCTCCAGAATAATATTCTTTGCATCGTTGGGATCTTTCGGCAGAAGTAGAATCTGAAGTTCGTTTTCAAGTTCCTGCTTTTTCTCATTCAGTTCGGGTAGTTCAAGGCGAGCCAGCTCTTCCAGTTCGGCATCGTCGGCGTCCAGAGACTCTTTGCATTCCTCCAAATCAGAAAGCACTTTCTTGTACTTTCGAAACACCGGAACAATATCTTCAATCTCAGCACGCTCTCTCGACAACCGGGTAAACATTGACCGATCAGAGATAATCTCCGGGTCGCATAATTTCTGTTCGATTTCTTCAAATCGCTCTTCTACTCTAGCCAGCTTGTCAAAAAACATACAACCAAACCTATATAAATTCTGAAGTTATGCGCGTAAATTGGCGGATGCGCTTTCGAATGCCTGGAAGTCGGAGAATACCAGCAGTTCCTCGCTCACTGTTTCATCCGAGTGACCGACACGTTCCCGCCAGAGAGAGGTGCGCAGAGCCGCCAGCGCGATTTCCAACTGATCATCGGTAGGCTCTTTTGTTGTAATCAGCTGCATGGCGAGCCCGGGCCACATCAGTGGTTTAATCAAAGCAAAATTGCAGTGTTTTCCCGCAAAGCGGTTGAACTCGTACGAAATCCCAGCCACTGGAATCAGCAGCGGCAACTTTGCCAGAACCAGCAGCAAATGATTGTAAAACGGTTTTCCCTCTCCCGGCTTTATCCATTCCGGCAGGAACGGCAGAATGATTGCGGAAACAACGATAAACACAAGAATAACAACCATCAGAAATGATGTGCCACAGCGGGGATGCAACCGTGTTTTCGTCCGGGCATTTTCCACGATAAGCGGTTCCCCTGCCTCATAGGTATATATGGCTTTGTGTTCTGCACCGTGGTACATGAACACGCGGCGAATATCTTTAAGCATGCTGATTCCTGCCACATACGCGACAAACAGCACCACTTTTACGGCCCCATCAACAAAATGGTAGCTTAAATCATCAACCGTCCACGCACTACCGGTAAACAGTTTACCGGCGTATGTGGCTGCCATGTGCGGTACAAATTTAAACAACCCGATGGCCACCACGATACTCAGCATCATTGGCAGCGCCATGAGCAACCAGTCGCTCTCTTTGGAAGTCTTGCCATCTGCGCCCTCACGGATGGACGTCTGCTCATCTTCTTCAGGGGGCATTGCTTCCTTTGCAGAGAAGTTCAGGGCCTGAATGCCATTGATCATGGCTTCGATCATCACAACAGTTCCACGGAAAAAGGGCCATCTGAGAAATTTAAATTTATTCCAGATGGAACGCCATACCGCTTCTTTGATTACAATTTCCTTATCAGGTCTGCGAACGGCAACAGCCAAACTGTTCGGGGACCGCATCATAACGCCTTCGATTACCGCTTGTCCGCCTACTGGTACAGAATTATTCATCATTACTCCATATCGTTCGTCCAAATCGAACGCCGAGCACGCTCTTAAAAACGAAAACCAACAACGACAGGATTTAATATAACCAAACAGAACAAAAATGGGGATTATTTACCGAGTTTGGTTGCGTTATCTCCGTATTTTCTACGGAAACGTTCGATACGTCCGGCGGAGTCAACCAATTTCTGTTTACCGGTAAAAAATGGATGACATTCAGAACAGATCTCAACGGCGAAATCTTCCGCTTTTGTGGAGCGGGTCTGAATTGTGGCACCACATGCACAGGTAACCGTTACCTCTTTGTAATTCGGATGTATTCCTTCTCTCATATTCTACCTCTATGGCACCCACCGGACGCATATTTGTAGCCCGGCGATTTGGTGCCTGCTTCTGATTATTGATTCATCGACTCCAGGAATTCCTGGTTGGTCGAGGTTCGACGCAACTTATCCAACAAAAACTCCATAGAATCAATCACATTCAGTGGGTGGAGCAATTGCCGCAGCAACCATACACGCTGAAGGATGAATTCTTCAAGCAATAATTCCTCTTTACGTGTCGAAGAGCGATTGATGTCCATGCAGGGGAAAATACGCTTTTCCATCAATTTGCGATCCAGATGAATTTCGCTGTTACCCGTGCCTTTGAACTCTTCGAAAATAACCTCATCCATTCGGGACCCGGTATCTACCAGAGCCGTTGCGATAATGGTCAGACTTCCGCCGCCCTCAATGTTTCTCGCTGCGCCGAAAAATCTCTTCGGTTTATGAAGTGCGTTGGAGTCCACACCACCGGAAAGGATTTTTCCGGAGGGCGGAACGACTGTGTTATACGCACGTGCCAGACGAGTGATGGAGTCGAGTAGAATTACCACGTCCTCGTTGTGCTCAACGAGTCGTTTGGCTTTTTCAATCACCATTTCTGCAACCTGCACGTGGCGCTGCGCCGGTTCGTCAAATGTGGAGCTGACGACTTCGCCGTCCACATTCCGTGCCATGTCAGTTACCTCTTCAGGACGCTCATCAATGAGCAGTACATGCAACTTTGCGTCAGGATGATTCGCAGAGATGGCATTGGCTATCTGCTGGAGAAGTACGGTTTTACCGGCGCGGGGGGGAGAAACAATCAGACAACGCTGACCTTTTCCGATGGGACACAGCAAATCAATAATTCTTGTGGAATCATTGGGAGTCTCAGGTGTTTCCAACTGAAAGCGTGTGTCCGGATAAAGCGGCGTCAAGTTGTCGAACAGAATTTTGGTCTGTGCCACTTCTGGCGGCTCACCGTTAATTTTTTCAACTTTTAACAACGCGAAATAGCGCTCAGACTCTTTCGGCGGACGGATATTACCCGAAACGATGTCCCCGGTGCGAAGCGTAAATCTTCTGATTTGCGAAGGAGAAACATAGATGTCATCCGGACCCGGCAGATAGTTGTAATCAGGAGCACGGAGAAAACCGAAACCATCCGGCAACACTTCCAATACGCCCTCTCCGGTAATTGAACCATCTCGCTCTGATTCAGTCTGTAGCAGCTGAAAAATCAGCTCCTGTTTCCGCATGCCGGCAACGCCGTCAATGCCCAGTTCCGTAGCCATTTGCGCCAACTCTGAGACGGGTTTGTTCTTCAGATCCCTAAGATGCATTTGTTTCCTCTCGTTTTATGTTTTTTTAGTGTGATCGCTTAATTGCGATGTTGGATTGACAGTTATTTATGAACGGATGTCCTTAACGTTTGTAAATGTGTTACGGGCTGCTTCAGTTATGTTTGTATGTTGTCTTGGTAATAAGCAACCGGTGTGAAAAAGTTTGAACAGTTTTCTAATTCCTGGATAATATGTTGTCAAGAATTAAAATCCTAATTAATTACAAATTTTCGAAGGGGTCAGCAAATGCCGAAAATTCTACCGTTTCTTTTTATTTCTTTTGCGTTTTTACTCATTTTTATCGGATGTAGTGGAAAAGACAGGGACGAACAGGAACAGCTATCTCCAGCGCCTCCGGTCCACGATCATATGTGCGAATTGATTGATCTGGGAGAAGCATCCGATGCCGTGGAAAAACCATTGCCAAACAATCAGTTTGCCACAGTCCAGGGGCTGTCAAACCCCAAAACACTGGTGTGGAAGGATATGAAGACCGGACAGATTTACTATGCTACCAAAATCATGGGGGCCAAAGGCCGGCTCTTCTATATGGCCTCGCTCGGAGTCGGTGAAAAACCAACTTTAAAATCGGAGTTTACCGGCACAATGCTGCTCTGGAAGTATCTTGAGAGACCCCTGCAGTTGTCCATGAAAAAACAGTTTCACGACCAGTGGGGCGTTGATGTGGATATTGACCATACATACGTCATCGTCGCGGATAAAAAACCGGAAGGGTGTCCGTAGTAAATCGAAGCGGATTCCGGGTTCGATTCCCGCCGTCTTCCAAACCGACGATATGCTCTGACAACGGATTGATTATCGGACCTTTCGCGGAATAAACAGATCGGTCACAGTACCTTCAAAGACTTCGGCTGCCATCACCACGCTCTCAGAAAGCCCCGGATGCGGATGCACAGTCTGGGTCAGTTGATGAACGGTCATCCTGTTCTGCACCGCCAGTGTCGCCTCCACGATCAATTCGCCCGCGTTGGGACCAACCACCTCCGCACCGACAACCACCCCCGAACGCTTCTCAAAAATGATTTTCACAAATCCCACCGCTTCATCCAGCGTCATCGCCCGGGCATTTGCCGCAAAGGGAAATTTACCGGTATCAATCTCCACCCCGGATTCTTCAGCCTGTTTCTCGCTCATCCCCACCGTCGCCACTTCCGGACTCGTATATGCCACCTGGGGAATCGCCGCGTACAACCGTCTGGAAGCCATTCCCGAAGCGACTTCTGCCGCAACTCTGCCTTCGGCGGATGCGCGATGCGCCAGCATCGGTCCCGGCGTCACATCTCCAATGGCGAACACATGTGGCAAATTTGTTCTTTGCATCACATCCACCGGTATGAATCCCTGTCCGTTCAGCGAGACGCCCATTTTCTCCAGTCCAATATCTGTCGTGTTGGGTCTGCGTCCAACGGCAATCAGCATGGCATCCACATCCAATTCAATGGCTCCTCGGCGGCCTTCCACTGTCACACGCAGCGTATTCCCGTTTCGCACAACATGGGTGACCTTACTGGACAAGTGCATGGTGCATTTCTTTTTCAGAGCAGAGAGAAGTGGTCGGACGGTGCTTTTATCTATTCCTGGAAGAATGGTGTCAGACAACTCCACGACCGTTACCTGGCTCCCCAGTCGCTGATACACCGTTGCCATTTCAAGACCGATTACACCGCCACCAACCACCAGCAGCCGGTTCGGTACAGTAGGAAGCTGAAGTGCGTCAGTTGAATTCCAGACAGCATCATTCGCGGGGACATCCGGCAGTTGAATCGAATGTGAGCCGGTTGCAATGATGGCGCTCGTGAATTGAATATTAACCAACTGTCCGGCGGCATCCACCATCAACTCGTTGGTCGCACGAAACCTGCCCACACCGAAAACAATCTCTATCCCGCGCTTTTTGGCCAATACCGCGAGTCCACTGTTGAGCGTCTGGACCACATTGTCCTTCCACGATCTCAGACCATCCACATTCACCGAAACGATGTTGTCGAAAATGCTCTTTTCATGGAACTGATGTACGCTGTCCACCAGAGATGTTGCGTGCAACAGGGCTTTGGATGGTACACACCCCACGTTCAGGCAGACACCGCCCAACACGTTATATCTCTCGACAATGACGGTCTTCAACCCGAGGTCCGCTGCGCGAAACGCTGCGGTATATCCACCGGGGCCGCCTCCCAGTACCACGAGGTCCACCTTTATGGTTTTCACATCTGTCATAAATAAAGCTGCTCCCTGTCCAACAGTTCTCAGAACATCGCAAATACAAAACCCCGAAAGGATATAAACCCTTCGGGGTCAGTATTTCATTGTTCAAGTCGTTTTCTATGCGCCGATAACGATTCCCAATGCTTCCCGCAATCTGAAATATTCTGGGGATACACTGAACAGAACCAATTCCTTGATTTTATCCGTCTGGGGAATGTCGTCAACAGAGCTTGAATCAGACTGAATCATACGTGCTGCCGTTTCCAGATCATTGCACAGCAGGAATCCTGCACGACAGGCAGTGAGTTCAAGACTTCGAATCCATTTTTTCAAATCAGCCTGCTCGCCGGATTTGAGGAACTTGCTGACGACTTTTCTCAGCCCTTCGACTTCCATGGGACTCATTGCATTGCTCAACTGCTTCATCAATGCGGTCAAACCGGGATCGTCCGGAATCTTCGCCTGAGGACTACCAAGCTTGATAGCGGCCAGCATCAACGCCTTCAGCTCAGTATGTGACGGCAATATCCACCGGATGTAATGCTCCGGTCGATAGTACGTCAGGTGCTTGGTAACAAGGAACAGCAACTCATTGGGCTGAAATCCGGATGCCAGGGTAGATCCGCATGCGGACGCAACAGGCTCGGTAATCGCAAAGTTCAATCCGCCTGCGGTATCTTCCTGTAAATACAGTTCAGGAATTACCGGAAGATTGATTACCTGTGCCGCATAAAAGAATGTTTTGGAGAATGTCAGCGTATCATTCACCGGACGACGCTGCCCTTTCTTCAAACCATAATTCTTGATTGGCAGAACCTTGAACGAACGCACTGCATTGGTGACGTACTCGAAAATCTTGCCGATATATATCGACTCGTCCGAATGAAACAGATCCTTCACCCAGCGTTCGTTGTCGAGCCGCGCCTGCGCGCGAACTGTACCGCGTGTGCGATATTGATCGAAAAACTGTTGTTCTTCCACGTCCGCTTTCTTCAGGAACGCCAACGTGGCACACAGACACCATGCTTTGTCGTACTGCCGATGCTCAAAATACAGTCTGCGCAACGCCTTGTAGGAATCGACCTTGTACGGTTTCTGGGCAATCAGGGCCATATGCTCATTTACAGCGTCTTCCAACCGGTTATCCATACGGGAATACAGTTCCGCCAGAATCTCGTGACGCAGCACATTCTCGGGATCGAGGGTGGATGCCATCTTGAACGCTTCCGCCGAAGCTTCAAACTGTCCCATACGCGTTCTGTAAATTTCTCCGAGGAAATGCCAGAGATTGATCTCAACATCCTTCATACCCTTGCCCGAAATCCGATGAATCATCTTTCGATAATTGCGTTCCAGCTCTTTCCAACTCTTTTTCTGCGTCAGAATCCTATCGATTGCTTCAAACGCCTTGAGATTTTCAGTGCTGGCATCCAGGGATTTGTTGAAATATTCAACCGCGTCTTCGGCACTCTTGATTTCGTCCCTGAAAATAACCGCAATGGTATAATACAGTCTGGCGAGCTTCTCGGTATTTTCCTCCATCTCACAGACGCGATTCACTGTTTCAACCACGTTCTGCCACTGTTTGGTGGTCTGATAGAGTGGCATCAGTTTGTGGAGGATGGGCCGATTGTCGGGATCAATGTGGCAGGCCTCCTCATAGGCGGAAATTGCCTTCTGAGGATTTTTCAATTTGCTTTGCCATATATCCCCCACTTCTTCATAAAGACTGAACTGTTTTTCGGGACTATCCACCGAATCAATCAGAATTTTTTTGAAATGGATAACCTGCTCGAAGTTCTTCTGCTCCTCCTGAAGTTGGATTACAGCTTCAAGCGTGGGAACGTGGCCGCTGTCGATTTCAAGCGCTTTGTCAAACATATTCAACGCCTTGCGTCTTTCTTTCACCTGCGCCTTGATGTTTCCGAGACGATAGAAAATATCGACGATCTCGTCTTTGCTCCGATCATCCCGATGATGCACCAGGACCATCTGATACAGCTTGAACGCTTTGTCCCACTGCTCACTGCGGTAGAGGCAATCAGCCAGATTCAGCAATGCCGACAGGTTCTGAGTATCAAAATCGTATGCGACCTGATACGCTTTCAGAGCCTTGTCCAGATTCCCCAGTTTATCCGCAACGCGTCCCAGTTTGGTTTGCAGTGGTTGCATTTCTTCGGCGGGACGTTTACTCCCAAGCCGTACCAGCATATCAAGGAGTCGCTCTGCGTCATCGTATCGTCCCGCTTCAATATAGACATCGACAAGGGGTTCTGCGGCATCCTGATTGTCAGCGTTTGACTCCAACGCCTTTTCGAACCAGGCGATACCGGATTCATCATCGTTGAGCTTGTCGCGATACAATTCACCCAACTGATATTGCAACCGTGATTTCTGTCGTCGGTTCTCTGTATGCTCCTGCTGCGCTTCCAGCGTTTCACAGGCCGCCAGCCATTCGCCTTCGTCGATATGAATGGCGCACAGTGCGGCAAGGGTTTCCAGGTGACCGGGATCAATATCGAGAGCGGAGTGGAAATGCTCCACTGCGGCCCCTCTGTCCATCAACTGGGCCTCATTGAGTTCTCCCAATCGGAAATACAGATCCACCTGACGTGCTTCATCCTCAACCGTATTGGCCAGGCGATTTAAAGTATCATGGGCAGAAACCCAATCCTCCGCCTTCACCTGTATCTTTGCCAGATTATCCAACGCATCGATGTTTTCGGGATCGATGTCGAGGATTTGAGTGTACGCGTCCATGGCGCGGTCGATATCCTTCAACTCGTGCGAAAACACCTTCCCCATGCTCTCAAAGATTGGAACCCGGTCGACCCGCTCATGCGTCACATCAACCTGTTTTTCGAGAATATCAACCAACTCATCCCATTTCTGAACGATTCGATACAATCGTTCCAACGCTTTGAGTGCTCGAATCTCGGTCGGGTCGATATTGACCACTTCTTCCAGGCGTTCGATGGCTTTTTCCGGCTTTCTGAACTCCTTTTCGAGCATTTCAGCAAGGCGCAGAAGCAGCTCAATTCGCTCGCCTTCAGTAACTGCGTAATCCAACTGAATTTCGAGAACATCTACCAGGTCCTGCCAGAGTTCACGTTTTTCGTAGAGTCTTTCCAGCCCCTTCAACGATGGAATATGCCCGGAATCAATGTCGAGGTTGGCACGATACTCCTCTGTCGCTCTGGTCAACTCGTTCAGATTCTCCTCGTAAATCTCGGCGATACGCTGACGGGTTCTGATAATGGATTCGGTTTCGGTTTCATCAAGAACACTAATTTTCCGGCGTAGAATCGGAATCAGCTCTTCCCAGTTTTCCGTTGATTTGAAGAGACGCTCCAGAGCCAGCAACGCTGGTTCAAGTGCCGGATCTATTTCCAGAGCCTCCTTGTAGACGCGTCGGGCATCAGGCATATCTTTCATGTACTCGAGATAGATTTCGCCCAGATCAACAAGAATAATCTTCTTCTTATCCGGATTATCCTCACAGCTGACCGCCTTCCTCAATACCTCGACCAGCTCATTCCACTGTTTGGCACCGCGATACAATTCGCCCATCAATCGCAACGCCGGCACGTTGTTCGCATCGAGCGTCAGCACCTGTTGATAATACTGAATTGCATACTCCGGATTTCCAATGGCGGAGTACCATTTGCCAATTTTCAAACACAAATCAATCTGGATCTTTGTATCCCCGGTCGCGGCAAGGATCTGGTTACACCCTCCCAGCAGCTCCTGCCATTTACCGGTTTCAGAAGCCAGTCGTTCGAGATGGTCCCCTGTGGCATCATTGGAGTAATCGATTTCAAAGGCGCGTTGCATCACCAGGAATGCATTTTCCGCCTGATCCAGATTCTCTTCGTAAATCACCGCCGCTTTATGCAACAGAACAATCTGTTCATCCGCATCAACCGTCTGTTCAAGCCGCGCCGAATACAACTGAATCAAATCATCGTAGGCTTCTTCTTCGGTCAGAATTTCAGCGGTTCGCTCAAATGCGCGATCATGCATTGGCGTTACGCTGAGAATTCGCATATAGGGTTCTTTGGCAGCGAGCGGTTGCATCAGCGAATCTTCCATAATTGAAGCTTGCTCGAGCAGTGTTTCAACCTGTACGTCACCTTCAAGCAGTTCGGCTTTCCTGCCAAGAATATCTACCAGCTCACTCCACTGCTCTTCCTGCTTGTACAGGGCTTCCAATGATTCCAGTGTATTCAAATCAGAGGGATCAATATCCATGGAACGTCGCCATGCATCAATGGCATCGAAGGGGCGTTCCACAATTTCAGCAAGAATTTTTCCGAGTTTCGCGTAATAGCTTTTAATTTCTTCAGCTTCAAAAACGGTAACCCCTATTTCAATGACCCGCTCGAGGGATTCAATCAAATCTTCCCATTCCTTGTTGGACTCGTAAATCCCGGCAATCGCCTGCAGCGCCCGGATGTTGTCAGGCTCAATGGACAGAACGTTCTGCCAGTTTTCCAGTGCTGTCCGGTCTCTGTCGAGACACTCGCCCCACACCATCCCCAGCTGACTGTAAATTCGAACCCGTGCGTCATCGTCATCTGCTATGGATACCGCCCGCTCCAGCACTTCAACCAGTTCGTCCCAGTTTTCCTGCCTGGCATACAAATCACCAAGGGATTCCAGGGCGTTTGTATCTTCACCCAAAGTATCAAGGACAGCTTCCCACAACTCAATGGCGCGCGGGATATTATCGAGGCACTCAGCGGCCAGAGTTGCCATTTTTGCATACAAATCCGCCTGATCGGCTTCGTTGGTGGCGCAATCCTTCATTTTCTCATAAATTTTGTACAGAGAATCCCAATCTTCGAGATTGGCATAAATGGTTTCCAGGCGGGCCAGCGAATCGGAATGTCCCGCATCAAGGTCGTCAATGATGAGATGGAATGCGGTACGCGCTTTCTCAATTTCATCCAATTGCGTTTCAAGCACATCCGCCCGCCGGAAGATATAGGCAACCTGCTCATCAATCGAATCCTCCACCCTGGAAATCTTATCGAGAATGGAGACCAGATTCTCCCATTCCATATTCTGGGAATATATCCGATCAAGCGCTCTGAGAACGTCGATGTCTTCATCTCCAAGCTCAAGGCATGCCCGATAAGCCCGCTCTGCTCTTCCGGAATCCTGTAATTCCTCTTCGCTGACTCTGGCTGCCTTTTTCGCCACCAGTTTTTTTGCCTGTTCATCGTCGTATCTGCCGAACAGTTCTTCGTACACGTCAGCGAGCTCGCTCCATGACTCCGTTGCCGCAGCAAGTCGTTCCACATCAATCGCCGATCTCTCATCAAACGGATCTTCGGCAAATGCGCGACAATACCAGTTGAATGCTTCCACGGTGTCCAGCAATTTCTCTTCGACCGTTTCAGCGATGCGGTGGTACATGGAAACGCGGTCTTCCAGCTCTTCAATCACATCCAGTTGCCGTTCATACAGGGAAACAAGTTTTGACCACTCCCCCTGCATCTGCAGCAATGGCTCCAGAATATCAACGATTTCCCCACGCATATGTCCTTCGGTGAAAAGAAACTCCAGTGCAGAAATCGCAGCATCATATCCCGGCTCCGCAGAGAGGATTTCCCGGTATACCCCAACTGCCTTTTCAACCTCTTCCAGCTCCTGCTGATAGATCTGGCCCAATCGGAACTGAACATCAAGACCGTCCAGCGGGTCATCCATCAACAAGGTTTCCTTTTGAAGTATCGCAGCCAACTCAGACCAGTTTTCCCCGATCTGATACAATTTATCGAGGCTCATCACCGCTTCGCGGTTCTCCCCATCCACGGACAATACCTGCTGATACCGGGATATCGCCTCTTTGCCATTGTCGAGTTTCAGTTCGTAAATCGCCGCGACCTTCAGCCCCAGCAGGACCTTCGAATCGTCCTCTTCCAGATGTGCTATCTGCTCGTCCAGAATCTTTGCAAAGTCCATCCACTTTCCGGTGGTATGCGCAAGTGAATCCAATTGGGTCAGAGTGGTTTCGTTTGCCGGCTCCACCCTGAGTGCGCGGGCGTACATTTCGAACGCTTCAGCAGGAGAATCCAGATGCAGGTCACTCTCAAGCAACTCCGCCGCGCGGTGCAGCAACTCTACCTGTTGCCATTCATCTTCGGTATGTTTGAGACGCACTTCGATGAGCCCAATCAGCTTCCACCATTCCGACAGGTCCTGATACAGCGGTTCCAGAACATCTGCGGCCAACATGGGTTCGACATCGCCCTGGACAAGCTCTTCAAGCAATGCAGTCGCTGGATCGTGATCCGGAGAAATTGTCAGAATATCCTTGAGGTAGTCAATCGCGCGGGACACATCGTCCAACTGTCGAACATATAACTCAGCAATGCGGTACTTGAAAGATACCGCTTCATCGGGGTCGTCGACCAGTTCAACCTCACGCTCCAGAATGGAAAGCAACTCTTCCCACTCTTCGGCGTTCGAGTACAGCATATCCAATCGCGATATGGACTGGAAATCATCGGGATCAAACTCCAGAATCCGCTGATAGGTTGTGATTGCGCGAGCCGCATCCTTCAGTTCATTCTCGTATACAGCGCCCAGAACATAGAGCACTTCCTTTTTCTCTTCAGGCATGGAAACGAGATCTACCTTCTGATTGTAGATGCTCTGCAAATCGTCCCAGCGTTCCAACCTCAGGAACAACCCCTCCAACTGATTGATGGCACGTAACTCATCAGAATCAATTTCGAGAATTCTCTGGTAGACATCAATCGCCAGGTCAACGTTGTCCAGCACTTCCTCATAAATCTGAGACGCTTTAAACAGAAGCTCCTTCTGTTCAAAGACATCGTCAACCATTTCCGCTTTCTTCAGATACACGTTGGCCAGAGATTCATAGTCTTCGTTCAACTGATACGCACGCTCAAGGGCAGTTGCCGCTTCGATATACATGGGATCAAGCGCCAGCACTTCTCTGTAATGGGAAACCGCGCGCTCCACATCCTGCAACTGGTCTTCAAATATGCCCGCAATTTTCAGATGATATGCGGCTTTCACGTCCGGATCTTCCAGAACATCAACCTGAGCAGCGTACATCTCGGCGAGTTTGTCATAGGCATCCAGGAAGCGCGCCATCCGCTCCAACTCATCCTGGGTTTGAGTGAGCTCCGGATCTTCCTGCAAAGCACGTCCCAATGTCTCGAAAGCCTTATCCGGATCATCGCCGACATTCTCATATAAATTTGAAATCTCGTGAAGCAATTCCACCCGTCTACCAACAGTCTCCTCCGCTTCAATCATAATTTCAATCGCAGCTACGAGTTTCTGCCAATCGCCTCTATCGCGA
Organism: Polyangia bacterium; assembly: GCA_050287845.1. Classification (GTDB taxonomy): domain Bacteria; phylum Myxococcota_A; class Polyangia; order JAAYKL01; family JAAYKL01; genus JAFGXQ01. The sequence continues at coordinate 37,079 of JBNKCR010000098.1, read as the reverse complement.
TAAAGGGGTTCGAGAATTTCGGCAACATCCGACTTGAATTCAGGATTGTCCAGAATGCGCTCAAGGGCTTCAATCGCTGCGTCACACAGCGGATCCATCTCGAGCACTTCCCGATAAATATCAACGGCAGCAGAAATTTCGTCCAGCTGATTCTCCCGCAGCGCCGCGAGTCGCAGCTTCAGCTCAATGATGCGATCCGGCTGGGCCTCAAGGCCCAGCTGCTGTTGCAGATTGTCTGCAAGGTCGGTCCATTTTTCCAATACGACGAAGAGACGATCAAGGGTCTGCAATGCATCCATGTTGGCACTGTCGATATTGAGAATTTCCAACATGCACCGAACCGAGAATTCGGGATTCTCCAACATTTCCTCATAAATCCGCGCCATTGAACGGTAAATATTCAGTTTTTCTGTCGCATCGGATATCGCATCCACTTTGATGGCAAGTACTTCCACCAGGTCGTTCCACTTCTCTTCGCGGCTGTATATATTTTCCAGTGCTTCGATAGCCTCGCCGCACTGGGGCTCGGCTTTCAGTGTATTGCGATATGCATTGACTGCGGATTCACTTGAATCCAGCTGCGTGTCATAAATTTGAGCTGCTTTCAGCCAGAGCACCTTCCGGTTCTCCGCATCCTCTGTGGTATTGGCACCGGACGCAATAATTTCCACCACGGCTTGCCAGTTGTCCACCATCGCGGCAATGGCTTCCATCTGCTCCAACGCATCCGGATAATCCGGATTGACGGCAAACGCCCGACTATACGCGTCGAATGCCATTTCAGACGATTCCAGCTGTTGTCCGCAGATGCCACCGATTTTCATCAGCAAATCGTATTTCTCACCGGCATCATCGGAGGTAGCCACCAGAATCTCGGTTGCCTTCACCAACTGCTCCCATTGGGCATTTCCCTCGTACAGTGGTGCAAGAATCTCCGCGGCATCCCCCTGGTATTCAGTATCACCCAGCATCGCTTCCAACGCTGTAATGGCGTTTTCGTGTTCCGGATTCACCTGAAGCACCTCACGGAAACATTCCAGCGCTCTGGTTGAGTCGTTCAGATGCCCCGAGGAGACCATTCCCAACCGATACTTCAATTCAATCTCATCTTCAACCTGGTCCAGTCCTATCGCGAGTTCGCGCTCTATCGTCTCTGCGACCTTTTCCCAATTTTCGTCTCTCGCGTACAGGCGGTCCAGCGCTGCCAGCGAACGCAGCTCATCGCCGGCCATATCAATGATCTTAATGTAAACATCAATGGCCTTTCCCGTGTCCTCGATTTCTTCCTCCCAAAGCAACGCCTGGTTGTAAAAAATCTCCTTGCGTTCTTCATCATCCTCCGCCATTTCGATCCGCCTGGCGTAGATTTCGAGCAATTCCTCGAAGCGACCCATCTGGGCGAAGATTCTCTCCAGCGCATACACCGCTTTGGCGTTTTTGGGATCCTCTTCCAATATCGCATCGAAATGCTTCAACGCTTCTTCAGATCGTCCCAGCTCTTCATTCATCACACGAGCCATCCGAATGCGCAGGTCAATCCTGGAATCGCCCGTCGCTTTTTTGTACGCCTTTTCATATACCGCCAGCACATCTTCCCAACGTCCGGCCTTCCCGGCGGTCCTTTCCAAATCTTCCTGACAGGTTTCGTCCGTGGGCTGATCTTTGAATGCCTGTAAGAACCCTGCAAAGGCCTTGTCGGCGTCGCCAACTTCATCTTCATACAGGTGAGAAATTCTTTGAAGCAACGCCTGTGCATCCTCCGGATCCGCGAGATGAGACAGTTCAACCTCGAGAACCGCTGCCAATCGATCCGGCTGATTCCCCGCCTCTTCATAAATTGGAATCAATGCCTCAGCCGCCGTCAGATTCGACGAATCCAGTTTTAAAATTTCTTCGTAAGCGGCAGCTGCCTTGTCTACCCGCTCTTTCTTTTTACGCTGCAACTCTGCAATTTTAAAATACAGCCCAACCTTGGCTTCCACCTCGAGTTCTTCGCGCCCCGCTTCCCGTTCCAGTACGCGGATAAACTCATCCCATTTGTCTGTCTCCGCATAGAACATCTCCAAATCTTCCCACGCCTGAAGTGCGAGATATCTTTTTTTCAACTGTTCCTGTGCCCGTCTATCTTCCGGATCGATTTCCAGCAACGATTTGAGCACATCAATCGCCTTGGCGTCATCGTTGACTTTGTCGCCATAAACAACGCTCAGTTTCTGATAAATATCTTTCTGCTCCGCACTGTCAGCGGTAAGAAGAACCTTCGATTCGAGCACATCCGCCAACTTTTCCCATTCGCGGGCGCGCTCGTAAAAATTCGCCAAATCATTCAATGCTTCGCTGTTTTCCGGATCCTGCTCCAACACCGCTTCCCAACGCGCAATACAGATTTCCGGTTTTTTCAACCGCTCCGCAGCCAGACGTGCAATTTCAACCAGAGCATCCGCTTTCTCCGATCCATCATCCAGCGAGGCAGCCTGAAGCTCCATCATGTCGATGAGTTTTTTCCAGTCCCGGCGCTTCTCATACATTTCCTTGAGAAAATCGATGGCTTCCGGGTGTTCGGAATCCGCTTCAAGCACTTTTTCGAATGCCTTGATTGCTTCGGCCTGATTTGAAAACTGATTCATGAACAGATTGGCAACGCGAAGCCAAATCTCGACCTGCTCCTCCCGTTCAACAACAGAATCCCCTTTTACCTTCAGCAGTTTGACGAGATCGGGCCAACGCTCCATGGATTCATATTTCTCGATGGCAGCGTCCAATACCGGCAAATATCCGGGTACCTTTTTCAGAATTCCCTGATAGGTGGTCACCACCATGGCGTCCTGATTCAGCTGCTCGTCATATATGCGGGCCAGCAGCATATGGGTACTGACAAATTTTAAACGATTTTCCACTTTACGCCCCATGCGTTTGAGAAAATCTGCCAGACTGCTCCACTTTCCATTCTCGGTATACAGACGCTCCAGAGCTTCCAGTACGAGTGGATGTCCCGGATCCGCGTTCCAGGCTTCTGTTTGCCAGGCTTTAATCCCCTGTTCCACACCTTCTTCTTCTGCGGCGGACGCTGCAGATATCGCTGCTTGCAGCTCAGATGACACTTCCCTGCTTGCTTCGATGTTATCAAGTTCCGAATAATCCACCTGACCGGCCTCAGAAACGTCTTCAAGCTGTTCCATCTCTTCTTCAGTTACATCTACCTGGGTATTGTTTTCCGTACCGGAATTGTTCGTCATTTTGCACTCCTCGAAGTATTTTTAAGCAACCTCGTATTGCGGCTGTTTTATAAAAGAATTCGCTGAAATATGTAAAAGATGTTCGAGCACACGATCGCATGCAATGTCATGTTGAGGTTTTACACATGCTGTATCCCCCGAAAAGACCTGTTCCACTGGAGTGGAATGCCATTTCCTCTGGCCCCAATTATTTGTCATCTGCACCCGCTCCGAATCCTCCCCGAATCGCTCAGCGCTTTTTCAGACATACTTTCACTACTGAATAGGTGAACCAACTTCGATTTCTGTCAAGCGAGATTGCGCAGCGGAAATATAATCGGATGGCGTGTCTTTATTGGCGGACTCCACGAATTTCTGCAGCCAGATTTTCGCATTTTCCTTATTCACATAAGAATAGTTCCATCCCAGGCTGAACATGGCATCCACCATATTGGGCTTCAGCTCGAGTGCTTTTCTGAACTGAATAATGGCTTCTTCATACTGTTTTTTCTCGGAATAAACGGCACCGAGTCTTGAATGGAGCACTGCCAGTTCATCCCCTCGGCCAACCAATGCCTTGATGCCTTCCTGCAATACCTGCTCCGCTTGCGGGATGAAATCATAATCCAGATATAAACTGCCCAATTCGCGATAAGCATCGAAAAACTTGCCGTTTTTCATCAGTGAATCCGTGTATTTCTGCAGTGCGTCCTGGGGATCATCCATTGCCTGGTACACTACGCCCAGTCGATAATGCGCTTTGTAGAGATTGTCATCGAGCTCAATGGCTTTTTTAAACGCTTCCGCAGCGCGTTCCCACTGCTGCATCCACTGATACACCTCGCCCAGCTGATAATGGTAAATTGGAATATTGCCGGAGAGACTGATGGCCTGCTGCAAATTCTTTGCAGCCTGCTCATAATTTTTGGTTTCAATATATACAATTGCAAGATTGTGAAATGCCTTCTCATTTTCAGGATCAAGACTTACTGCCTTGCTGCAATCCCGAATGGCTTGCGGAAACAGTTTGCGTCTATGAAACTCAACGCAGCTATTCATCATTTCCACAGAATGAACATGTTCCCTACTGCACTTCGAACCGGACAACATAGTTGCCAGCGCACAAATTGCTAAAATCAGCTTTTTGCTCATAGATTTACTCCTATCTCTACATTTGTATAGATTTCCAAATTTAATCAGACAGGAATAGTAGAGAATACATCGTCAGATGTAAACCCTTTTCATTCACATTAAAAACGGTGACATCACTTTTATTTATTCAGAATGCGATTTTTATATCAGGAAGGATTTCAGGCTTTTCCAAGCTGTGTAATTTTGCCGGATTTGTCCAGCTTGTATCCGGAAGGTAAAATTGCGGCCACCTGCTTTTTGGCGCCGGATGCACTCCACTCAAGTGTGCAGAAAACATCCACGACTTCGTTTCGCACCCGGATGCTTTCATCGTTACACATCACCTGTAAAAGTGGTTCTCTGGCCAACTCACATTCCAGCCGGGCCAGCGCAACAACCGTCTGATATCGGACGGTTTCGTTCACATCTTCCAGAAACCGAACGAGTTTTTCTGCCACATCTTCGCCCTGCAACTCGGAAAGCGCCATGACTGTCTGGATTTTCCGATCCGGATTTCTTTCGTACTCCGTGTCAAATTCGTCCAACACATCCAGCAGCTCCTGTTTATATTCCGCCTCCTCCACAATATTGCGAAGAACCCGCTGTACCCAGTTCACCGACTCCGCGGAGCGCAGGGCACGTCGAATACGGGGCAGTGCTTTCTCACCAATCTCAATCAACGCGTCACACACCCACTCTTTTTCTTTTTCATCTTCAATAGAAGGCTCCGCATTAACGCCAAACCGTGCGAGGAGGCCAGCAATGGCCAGATCCTGTCCAGCCCGGGCCTGTTCCATCACTTCGTAAAGAGCCGCCTGACGGTAATCTTTGGGCGTATGCTTGTTGTTGGCGCGCTTTACATTTTTTTCAATTTTTGAAATCAGCCTGTTTTCTTTTGAAAGAAAATCAAAAAATCCCATTAGTGCCTCACAAAACAAGTCATTGGCCCGGAGGCGATGACAATGGACTCTGCCGTCAACTTCATGGTTGTCTTTTATAGGACCATCAGAAATTCACAATAAAAAAATCAGGAATCATCTCCGCCGTTTTCATCGCGGTCGGTGAGCACATTGACGAGTTGATTGATTCTGTAGCTCAATCCGCCAACTTCATCTGAAACCACATCAAAACGATAATCGGTATCGCCGTTGATAATCCGGAGTACGCCTTCCTCAATCTCGATGACCGGTTTCATGAAATGGTTGGACAGAATGATACCGACAACAAATACCCCAAGTGCTGCCAATAACAGAAAAAGCAGTACGGGGGTTCGAACCACATGCCAGAGCGAATGCTCTTTGAGCGACGCCAGGAATACAAAAGCCAGCTCCTGACCCCGGGCGGCGTGCATCACTCTGGCGGGAAATGCGAGGTAGCGGACACCGTTAATCGACAGATTGAATGCGTCAGCCTTCCCATTGCCGTCCTGTACGAGTTCAATTTTTCCGGAAGTCCCGGCGTCATCAAGGACATCTGTCAACTGCTCCCGATCACGGTCTTCAGAAAATGACGATGTATATACCGTGCCCCCCTGAACAATGGCCAGATCAACCCCAAGGGCCAACGCCTTTTCTGCCGTCACTCCATTGGAAACTTCATATCCAACCACAAGCGCCCCGGCCACATGATCGCCCGGGCCCCAGATTGGCACTGCCGCCGTTTCCATCAGGCCGGCATTCATCAGCGCGCACACATGGTCGCTTCTGCTATCGTCATTATTGAAAGGCGAATCATTCACCGCCCATACGGTATACCCCGACTCCCCGTCGAGAGCGCGTTCCACCACTGTCATGGCGTGAGCCACGTTTTTACCGGCAGGACACGCATTGGGAGTGGTGTTTCGCGCCAGAACCACGCCATTTCTGTCGGTAATAAATACCAATGATGGCGCGCGTCCGGAGGACTCCAGCCGTGCTGTCACGGTTTCCACTGACTTGAGCGCCTTTTTGAACCAGACTTCCCGAAGACGGGCGTCATACGCGGCGGAATTTTCATCCGGCTCCTGCGCCAGTGTCAGCTCCCGGAACAGGGATGTCACTTCGCGACTCATGGACAGTCGTGTCAGCTCCCCCAGCTGTTCATACCCGGATAATGCCTCTGATCGCACAAACAGTGCGGCTTCTGATTTCAACCTCTCCTCCAGGGCCAGTACCGATTCACGCTGTGCGGAAAGTGCCAGATATATATACATACCGGCACCCAGGACGCAGACAAGCACAAGGTTTGGAATGATAATTTTTATCTTCATTTCATTCTCCTCACCGGCAATGTGAAAGGTCAGTAAATTGGAAAGCCGACACGTCCAACCCGTCTCATATATTTCAAGTACCATCCGGGCTGCATGCCGTCAAGAATCCGCCGGCGCCATGTGCTTCGCAATGGAAGAGTCAGACAAAATAATATTCTGTTCTGGCCTTCTCCCCTTTTTTGTGAAGCAGTCCCGCATCCAGTCCCGTCCTCAGATCCCGACTGGCTGTTGCAGGTCCTATCGTTCGAAACAGCGTCATGTACTCTTTGCGGGTGAGCTTGCGATCACCGAAATGCAGTTTGGCAACCAGTAGTCTTTCGTCCGCCCCCTGGGAGCGAACATCGAGGCCATCCAGTAAAATTTTCAGGCATTCCGATACCTGATCGAGGGAAAATTCGATGAATTTCTGCTGCCCCTCGTGGGTATTTTCACCGCACAGCGCATTTCGGTACGCCTGTGCATTTCGCTTGAACAACAGCTCCAGGGGGGCATGCCGCAATACCCGATGAAATCGGCCAAGCAGCAACCGGTGCCAGAGTCTGGCGACCGCATCGGTACTCTCGCCGAAAGGGCGGACCTGATACATCTGATAGTGGAACACTGCCGCATTCACGATGGGATGCTCCAGGTTGCTGTGCTGAATATACCGCAACAATACCCCCATCAACTCCAGCGATTCCTTCATCCGCGCGTTCCAGGAAGCGGCGGATGCATCATCGCCCGGAGAAGTGAGGGGATGCCCTTCGTTCATCAGCAGATACGCAGTGAACAAATCCTTTTTGCTGGTTACCGAAAAATGAATCGACCGCTGATAGGCCTGAATGTATGCTCCGGCCTGAGCCTGATCACCCGCATCGGCGCCACACATCTCTCCTTTGAGCAGCGCCCCCACCTCATCGCGGCTCATCGTATTTCCGGCCAGTGCCAGACTGGCGTGGATATTCGATACCCGGTGCTCGTTCTTCATCTGAGATTTCAACGTACAGCGATGCCCCTCGATTTGCCCAAGCAGTCTCGCGGCATCACTCACTCCCATCAGAATTTTTGGCGTGATGGATACATGAACCAGCAGGTTACCCATCTGTCCCTCCAGCTAAAATGCAGTGTGAATCACAATATCAATTGATATTATCGGTTGAAACCGTGTGGACTTTATACTGTCAGGACGAGAAAAGGACAACCGGTCTGCGGTAGAAATGACGTCCCCCCGGGAACAACTGTCAGCTATCGGATCCGGCGGGTTCCTTGAGCCCGAATTCTTCCTCGATTTCGCTCAAATCCGGCAGTTCTTTCAGGTTGGGCATCAGGGTGATTTCGATGCGGCGGTTACGCGCTTTTCCCCGTTTGCCTTTATTGGGTGCGGTAGGTTGATATTGAGCATAACCCGCTGCGCTCAACTGCTTCGGTGATACACCGGTGTCTTTCAGGAAAAGAACCACCGAAATGGCCCGGGCAGTGCTTAAATGCCAGTTGTCCCCATAGGGATTTCCCTCGCTGACGCGAACATTGTCCGTATGGCCAGCCACCTGAAACTCCCGTCCCTGAATTTTTTTCAGAACCTTTGCCACGCTCTTCAGCGTCTCTTTTCCCTTGTCGCTCAATTCCGCCTTTCCGGATTCAAACAGCACCGCACTGGGCAATTCCATGGTCATCCTGCCGCGGTGCATTCGCACTTTCAAATCACCGGACTCGATAATTGCCTTCAGTTGATCCAGAATATCTTTAATTGTGGCCAGACGCTCTTTGGACAGGGTCTGACGCTTGTTGTAATCCTTTTTCAGGTCCTCTGTCGCTTTCAACTGTTCCTGCGCGGCCATGACGGATTTTGTCAATTCCTCAACCCGTTTCTGGGCATCCTTCTTATCCTTTTCAACGATGAACATGTTCTGCTTGCACTTTTCAAGTTCTTCTTTCACCTCCTCATTGCATCCGGCGACGAACAGCAGAGAAAACACGCCAGTCCATGCAATCCAAACAATTTTCCGAGTTAAAAACATGTGATTCTCCTTACGGTAGTTGTTTCATGCCATTTCATCATTAATTTAAATTCAGTTCAAATTATCTTTTGCGTTATATTCACATCAATCCCGATGAAAAGAAAACGCAAACCAATAATGGAGTAATAAATATGCCACTGATTAAAATGCAGACAACAAATCAAATCAACGCGGACAAACAGAATGATGTCATGAAAAAATTATCAGACATCGTTTCAGAATGTACAGGTAAACCTGCCTCGTACGTGATGGTCACCATTGAACAGACCCCAATCATGCTCGCCGAAAAAAGTGGAGATGCTGCACTGTTCGACATCCGCGGCATTGGTGGTCTCAATCAGAATGTCAACGCGGCACTGACAAACAGTCTTTGCGAATACTGCAGCGCCAATCTGAATATACCCAAAGAGCGGGTATACGCCACGTTCACAGATGTACCGAGAAGCAACTGGGGGTGGAACGGCAGCACCTTCTGACAAAGAAATCAGTTGTGAAGCCTGACCCAGTCGAGATTGCCGTTTCCAATATCCGGCGTGGTGGCCACGAGATATATATCGTGAACCCCGACCGGACTTAACTGGAAATCCGCGCTGATCTCCTGCCACACATCCCAGCCGCCAGTATTTCCGACAGAAATCGCCGCAACGACATCGCCGTTTTCACTATCCAATCTCAGTGTGAAACCTTCCGCGCTGTCTTCACCACCTGCAGTGCGAATGGTCACCCGGGAATACGCAAAAATCTGAATATCTGAAAAGGCAATCCACACGCCACCGTTAAAATAGCCAACTGTGGTGTCGCCGTTTTCCAGCACGGGAAAGGCATTTACACCTTCTGCCCAGTCCGCGGGTGGAGATTCACTGTTAAAACCGTTCACATCATCACAGCCGGCTACACCGGCAAACGCGCATTCCGCCTCGAGCTGCAGCGTGTCCGGCGCCGCGGCGGTCCCCGTATCGATGCCCGGGCCGGTGTCCGAGTCCGGGCCCCCGTCCGAACCGGTACCTGTATCCGTATCCGTGTCCGTGTCTGTGTCTGTATCCGTGTCGGTGTCGGTGTCGGTGTCCGTGTCCGTATCTGTGTCCGTGTCTGTATCTGTGTCCGTGTCTGTGTCCGTGTCTGTGTCCGTATCGGTATCAGAATCGGATTGGCCGGATACGCTCTCCGTTTCCAGTTCAGCAGAAGACGTATCCGCGCTATCGGAGTCTGCATTGCTGAGGGTTCGCACGTCCGCCAGATCACTGACACATCCGATTGTCCACCAGGGAACAATGCACACGAACAAAAGCCGAAAAGAATGACGCAAAGGTTTCTTCATGATGTAGCTCCAGACCATTCAGGAAATAGAAAAATTGATATGTCCAGTATATTTAATATTTATTTTCATGCAACGTTCCAATACATCCCGAGGCGGCGGGTTTAACTGTTCAGCTCCTTGCATATCCAGAGGCGGAACGTACAATCAATGTATGATAAAAAGTGCAAACGGATCAATTCTTGCGACAATTGCATTGGCGGTGATTCCGATGAGTGCAGTGGTCGCGGGATGTGGCGACGAAATAACGGAATCGCCGGCGTCGACCGCACCTGATACTCCCGCCGATGGTGTGTCTGCCGGGTGCGGCAGTGTTCGGATGACCTACTACAATTCGAGCGATCGCCGGTGGTGCGGTTTCGACCGAACCTCCTCGATTCTGCCGGATTTTGTGCGAAGGGGCATGACCGTTGCAATTGCAGAACCATGGAACGGCAGTTCCTACAACGGTGACCCCGGCGAAGCGTGTGGCGAGTGTTGGCAAATCAGCACCAGTTTTGCAACAGAGTTGGTCATGGTGCATGACCTTTGCCCCATCGAGGGAAACCCCGTCTGCGCCGGCAGCTATTTTCATTTTGATGTCTCGGGCGAGGTGGCGGATGCCATAGATGGCGGCGGCTGGCTGGGAGAAGCGGCGGTGAAGCGCGTCCCCTGCCCCGTGAGCGGAAACATTCATGTGTATATCACCTCCCGCAATCAATGGGGATATATGCAGCTCGCATTTTTCAACCATCGATTTCCCATCCGAACCGTGGAGTACCGGGCTGCAGACAGCAACGAATGGCTGCCCATGAGCCGATGTCTTGCCCGATGGTGTCTGGAAGAAGATAAGGTGACATTCGCCGCCAATGGCCCGGGGGGCGTATTCCGCTTTACGAGCGCGCCGGGGGAGGTGGTGGAATCCACTGCCGTGCTGACAGCCGATATCGCGGAAGGAAGTGACTTTGATTCGGGTGTACAGTTTGCGGACATTTCGGCCGAAAACGGCGTCTGCGCATTTGTTCCGCCCGCCGCGGTGTATGACGATGAATGGGGTGGAATTGATGGTGTCCGATGGGAACCCAATCTGTGGGGCGATGCCCAGCTCTCCGAAAGCACATCAGACTGCGCGGATGACAGCAGCGCATGCCTGTTGCTGACCCATTTCGATGGCAGTGGACTTCATATCACATACCGACATGTATTTCCCGGAAGTGATTTTTCCACACTCACTCTTCAGGCGCGCTCCGCCAGCGGTGGCGGCACGGTTGAAATCGCGCCGCGCTCCGAAGACGCCCGCTGTTCCAATCCACCCACTTTCAACCTCTCCGGTGAGTGGAAAACATACACGGTGGACATTGCCGGAAGCTGTCCGGATGTGGACTGGATTCACGGGTTCACCATCAGCCGCACGGAGAACGTGGAAAACCTGTACCTGGACAGTATGGTTCTGCAATAAAAACAAAGGAAAATTTCAGGATAGCCATTGAGAAGTATTGGCGGTTATCGCTTTCGAAGCCATTGGGCAAACGCGGCCAACGCGCGACCGCGGTGGCTGATGTGTTTTTTCTGGTCGACATCCAATTCTGCCATGGACATCCCCATTCCCTCCGGAATGAATATCGGATCGTATCCGAACCCATTGGCGCCCGTGGGGCCAGACGCGATGCGGCCTTCGACCGTTCCGCGAAATATTGCCGGCTCGTTGCCGGGGCTCACAAACGCCAGTGCGCATTCAAACCGCGCGGTTCGGGCGGATTCGGGAACATCGGTCAGCGCAGCCAACAGCTTTTCGTAGCGTTCGCGGTCGTTCAGCCCCGGTCCACCATAGCGGGCGGAATGCACCCCGGGTGCGCCATTGAGCGCATCCACCACCAACCCGGAATCATCTGCCAGGGAATCGCATCCGTAATGCGCGCTGACAATCCGCGCCTTTTTCACCGCGTTGCCCTCAAAGGAATCGGCGTCCTCAATAATTTCCGGAGGGTCATTCACATCGAGCAGAGACGATACCGTAAACCCCAACTCGGCAACGATGCGATTGATCTCTCTGGTCTTCCCCTGATTCGAGGTGGCAACCACCAGCCGACCCATTATAAATCTTCCGGTCTCTGCAACAGCGACTCCAGACTGATACCCATTGAAGCAAGGGTGGCCTGCTGATGTTGCACAAGAGATTGAATGCCCTGAAGACCCAGTGTGGTCATCGCATTCAATTCCTCGAATGAATACAGTTTGCCTTCGGCAGTTCCCTGTACCTCCACGATACCGCCCTTCTCGTCACCGGCAATATTCAAATCCACATCTGCCGAGGAATCTTCGTCGTAATTCAAATCCAGCAGACATTCGCCGCTTTTGATGCCCACGCTGACAGCGGCAATCTGCCGCTTCAGGGGACGGCTCTTAATTCTTCCTTCATTCTGCAATTTTTCAAGTGCGAGAGCCAATGCCACCCAGCCTCCGGTGACAGACGCCGTCCGCGTACCGCCATCCGCCTGAATCACATCGCAATCAACGGTGATGGTAATTTCACCGAGTCGTGCCGGCCACACACTGGCGCGCAGGCAGCGTCCTATCAATCGCTGTATTTCCTGAGATCGGCTGGATGGCCACCGGCCAAACTGCCCTTCCCGCCTGTTCCGGTTGGCGTTGGCCCGTGGCAGCATGGCGTATTCCGCGGTGACCCATCCTTTTCCTTTTCCCCGCAACCAGTCATTCACCCTGTTTTCCACCGATGCGGTGCATATCACTTTGGTATCCCCTGTTTCAATCAGCACCGATCCTTCAGGATGTTTCAGAAAGTTCGGGGTGATGATGACCTGCCGGCCTGTATCGTTACTCGCTCTTTTCATAGATTGTTTCCTTCTTGCTCACTGGAATGGATACCTCAAACAAGGCACCTGCTGTGTCCGTATCAGATTTTTGCTCAATGTACTGGATATTGCCGCCATGCGCCAGACAGATCTGGCGAACCATGGCAAGACCGAGGCCGGTACCATCGCTCTTGGTGGTAAAAAATGGATCAAAGATGCTGGCTGCGGAATCCGCACTGATTCCGGTTCCCGAATCGCTGACAATCACTTTCAGCCACTCCACATCCCTGGTGGTGCCAATTCGAATCTGTCCGCCGGCGGGCATGGCCTGCATGGCGTTGCGAATCAGGTTGATGAGCACCTGAACCATCTGTTCCCGGTCAAAGTACGCCGTATCGGGCCGGGCCGCCAAATCCGTTGTCACCTCAATATGCAGTTCATCAAGGGCGGATGCCATGAACGCAACGGTGTTTTCAATCACCCGGTGTATCTGACTTTCAGTGAAGATGGGCGCGGGCAATCTGGCAAACCGAAGATACGCTTCGGTAATCCGCGTCAGTCTTTCAATCTCGTCCTGCATGGCGTTTATCAACTGCAGGGACTCATCTTTCGAACCATCGCTCTGAATCTCGTCTTTCAACAGGTCGGCATTCAGATCAAGCGACGAGAGCGGATTGCGGATTTCGTGAGTCACCTGGGCGGCAATGCGGCCTGCGGTGGCCAGCCGTTCCGAACGAATCAATTGCCGGTCGCGCACTTCAAGGGCATTGGTCATCTGATTGAAACTGGATGCCAGCATCCCGATTTCATCACTCCGGTAGACATCGGTGCGCGTATCGAAATCCCCCTGGGCCACTTTGGCAACCGCCTGTTGCAGTTGTTTCAGGGGCGCCAGCAGCTTGCGGGTGGTCATCACTATCACGATACCGATGGTGAGCGCGACCAGCCCAAGTACGGCCAGAATCACCGTGGCCATGCGACCGTTTTCCGAGGACTCATTGGAGACCTCGGTGATATGGGTTTTCACATCGTTGCCGATGGCCTGGAGCACTTTGTTGAGCAGCCGTTCAGAACGCTTGAGATTTTCAATTTCGGTGATGGTGTTATCGGATTTTCCCATATCGAGCGCCGAAAACAGCCGAATAAACTTGTTTTCGTTCATCCGGTACCGGCGCCGCACATCCCTGAGGCGTTTGCGCAACTCTCTGAGAAACAGCAGTTCCTCCCGGGGAAGCGGGATGGTCGAGGTGATGGTGTCATCAATCCCATCAATCAGTTTGGTCAATTGAGCCGGCCGATATCTGCGCGCTGCATTCAGCCAATCCCGGGTCAGGGGGTGATAGGGTTCTTCCTGAAGACGATCGAGCAGGGTATTGAAAATCACCTGGGTCGACTGAATTTCGGAAGTGCCGAGGGTGAGCGGGACATACGTGAGATTGACTAACTCCATCTCACTGACGGTTTTCTGATACAGCACCAGACTGTACACCACCAGACCGGTAAAAATGAGCAGGATAATACTCAGGCCGACAATCACCCGATTGCTGACAGAGTACTTCATTCCCGTTCTGGAAAATGTTCCTCCGGGAGGCATGAATCGCTACCCGGGAACCGGAATATTTCGGCGACTACAATCTTTCCGGTACGCTTCGATGCCCTCCAGAAATGCTTCTGCCGTGGTTGGGTCGAACTGCAATCCGGAGAATTTTCGAATTTCATCCACTGCATTTTCATGCAACAGCGCTTTTCGATAAGCTCTGTCGGAAGTCATGGCGTCGTACGCATCCGCCACGGAAAGAATGCGGGCCACCAGTGGAATTTCTGTTCCCTTCAAACCGGCGGGATATCCCTTCCCGTCCCAGCGTTCATGATGATATTCCACGCCGGGAATCACGTTGTTCAGAAATTCGATGGGCTCCAGAATTTCTTTGCCATACGTGGGATGCTGTTTAAAAATTTCGTATTCTTCATCGGTCAGTTTACCGGGTTTATTCAGATTCGTGTGACATCCCAATTTGCCAATATCGTGGAGCATGGCAGCCTGGGTGATGATTTCGAGTTCATCTTCTGAAACGTGCAACTGCCTGGCCACGATTCTGGCGTACAGGGTTACCCGATCGGAATGTCCCGCAGTGTAGGTATCCATGGCTTCCAGCGCTCTTGCCAATGCCTGGATGGTTTGTCTGAACGACTGCTTCAATCCGCCGTACAGCTCTGCATTGTCGATTGCCGCGGCGGAGCGGGAACCGAGAATATCCATCATCTTCCGTTGCCCCACCGTGAAATGAAATCCGTGCGTACAGGAAAACGCGGTGAGAAAACCAATGTCCTCCTGCCGCGCCACCAGAGGAGACGCCAGAAACGAGGACAGGTTCGCCGGAGCGGTTTCAAAAAACTTCTGTCCATCATCATTCTGGGACAGAATGAATCGATTTCGCCTGATCTCGTCCAGCACCCCTCCCGCATTAATCACGGCGGCCATCACATCCGCCCTGGCGGCAGGATCGATTTGATGACTCTGCATTGTGAATCGTCCCGTTGATTTTTCCCGTAAATGAATTCCAACGTAGTCGCATTTCAAATTTTTAATGAGGGCGGTAAGTACGGAATCAATCACTTCATCAAGGGACAACGTGGATTGCAACTGCTCCGAAAGCTGATGCAGAGACAGGATTTCTTTCAGGCGGACGTTTTCTGAAATGAGACGCTGCTTTTCCATCCCCCGGTGCACAATATGCACCACTTCTTCCACCTTGAACGGTTTCAGAATGTAATCGTAGGCACCTTTTTTCATTGCCTCGATGGCGGTTTCCACCGTTCCGAATCCGGTCATGATAACCGTCAGCAGATTGTCGTGGTTGTCCTGAATGTACTCCAGGAGTTCAAGGCCCCCCATTCTGGGCATCTTCAGGTCGGAAATCACCATGTTGAAGTGATTATTTTTGAGTACGTCCACAGCGGCGCTACCGTCTGCGGCCGTGATTACATCAAATCCCTCAAGGGTCAGAAAGTCAGCGAGAATTTCGCGAATCACCTTTTCATCATCAACGACCAGAATCTTCGATACATCGGTGGATGTCGGAACAGAATCGATATTTACCAGATTCAATTTTATGCTCGTTTGCGCCACAATAGACCTTTTTGCTTCACTTCAAATACGTTGACTCAAAATATTCAGCGCCAGCCTCGGAGAGTTCGTAATTGTACACCGTGCCGTTGCCAACTCCCTGCGCATGTACTCTAACATAATTTTCGAGCCTCATCCGTATGACCTTTCGAACATTTTCATGCCGAATCGGAACATTCAGCTCATCTTCGCCTCTTTTTGATATGGCTTTAGCAGAAAGTGCACCCACTTTTTTCTGCCAGGCATCCCACAGAATGGCCAATACTTTAAATTCCTGTTTCCGGATATTGGTGGGAATCCCAATGGCGTCACGCAAACGGGGATCCAGCACTGCCGCAGCTTTCGGTTCGGAAGTTGCAGGTTTCTCGGCAGCCGAAGATACCACCGGAGATGCCGCTCCCGTGGAGGACGCCGATGTCTGTGCATCCGGCGCGGGTGGTGCTGAAGACGATGATACCGAACCGAAGGGATTGGAAACCGTACTCCCGGAGTCTCCTCTTTTTAAAAAGTGTTCTGCCAAATCCAGTATTTCCTCAGCCAAATCCGCAGCAAGTATCCGCGGCTTTTTCAAGGGGCCAGGGGCATTTCTGAATTGGTCTATTAGAAATCGAATCATCAGTTTTCCTCCCTTGGGGTTAAAGATCTGAGTAGGGCTGATTATACAGTAATTTTCAGTCTTTATACAAGTAATTGCGAATGCATTGCGACAAACTGCCGCAGTGGCGGGAAAAAATGAGTCAATATCCGACAAAATATCCCCTGATTTCGAAGGTTCTGAAAAATCAGGGGAATCAGAAAATCCCTTGCCAGAAAGGAGAAATCGTCGCGATGGCGGTGTCCACCACCGCAGCGCCCCGTTCCGACACTGTTCCCGGAGGGGCACCGGCGGAATTGAGCCGCATTCCATCGCACAATGAAACAACTGAATTGGAGAGTGCGTTCAGTTGATATCCGCCTTCGAGAAAAAATGTAATCCTTCCATCACAGAGCGATTTGGCAGTGGTATGCAATTGAATGGTCATGTATTGATACGCCTCGGTGGACAGATTCATGCCGCTGAGGGGATCGAGACGGTGGGCGTCGAAACCGGCACTCACCAGAATATGATGCGGATTGAACGCCTTGAGAACAGGGAGGAGCAGCCGCTCGAATGCATCCGCATATTCGGCATCTCCCATTCCCGCCGGGAACGGTACATTCACATTGAACCCTTTGCCCGGGCCACTGCCCGCATCCTTTACCGGACCGGTGCCCGGAAAATGAGGCCACTGATGAATCGAGAGATATAAAACATTATCATTGCTGTAGAACTGCTCCTGCGTCCCATTGCCATGATGTACATCCCAGTCCACAATCGCCAGACGGATTCCGGGGTTTTCTTCGAGCAGAACGCCGGCGGCAACGGCAATATTGTTGAACAGGCAGAATCCGCAGGAACGGTTGCTCTCCGCATGGTGTCCCGGTGGCCTGACCACGGCCATCCCCCACTCCAATTCACGCTGGTGCACTCGCCTGGCCAGCTCAATCCCGCCCCCGGCCGCCTTCAGTGCCGCTTCCCGGGTGCCGGACGAATAGAATGTATCCGGATCCAGATTACCGCTGGTGCCATCAAGACGGCGCAGCAGATTCTCCACGTACATCGGCTCATGAACCGTACAGAGCTGACTGTTCGTTGCGGCAACCGGAGTGATATGCATGGCGTGGGTCCAGATGCCGCCCTTTTTTAACCCGCTGATCACGGCATCCAGTCGTTCAGGGCATTCGGGATGATCGAATCTCGCCACGTGCCGGTGAAAGCTCGGATGATACACAATTCCAATGGTCATGGCGTAACTCCCTTTTGAACAGGTAATCAATGATTATAAATATTGTTTACTATATCATTCAATTGCCGGTAACCGAAAAAATAATCACAATTGAAGCAATGTTTGCAGGGAGACGATTGATACGTTATTCGCCCCAGACCACAACTTCCCTCAGGGTGGATGGCCTTGCCGGATTCAGAAAGAGTCGCGTGAGGTTGCGGTTTTCGGGCAATGGCACCTGCCCCGTTCCGTGCTCATCCAGACGAATCACGCGCTTCACGAGCACTTTACCGGAAAGGTCCTGTGCCTCCACCTGCCAGGGGGTATCCGGGACGCCGAACACTTCAAGTTTAATGGGCTTGCGGCTCATGTCGCGAATGCGGAATTTCTGACGGCTGGCCGCCTCAAACATCGGTCCTTCTTCGAGCACCCGCCGATCACATGATTTCATTGCAATTCCGGCAACTTCACCGATCAGTGTATCACATTCGATGTCAATGGGACGAAGCACCTGCTGGGTTGAAATTTCGGCGGTTCCCTGCTGGCTGGTCACGTTTTCGAAAAAGCGCTGGGCATTCTGTCCGAATATTTTCGTCAATTCACTGGAAGAAAATCCGGCTTCCACCAACTTTTCTGCGAGAACGGGCAATCGGGATACGTCCTCCAATCCCCGGGGCGGGTAAATACCGGCATAGTCGGTCCCCAGGGACAGGGCATCGAGCGCCCCCAGCTTTTTGATATGGATCATATGGGCCAGCACGTCATCAATGGTTCCGGAAGTTCCCGGGGTGGTGATGATGAAATCCGGATTGAAAATGAGTCCCAGCACACCACCATACCTGGCCAGGGCGATAATCTGCACATCGTCCAGATTTCTCGGGTGCGGCCGCAGGGCATCCACTGCCGTATGGGACACCATGGCCAGCACCCCCTCGCGAACCAGTACGTCGTAAAACGTTTCTTCCGACGCGTGGGTCAAATCCACCGCAATGCCCATCTCCCGCAATTTCTGTACGAACTCCGTACCTTTGCGGGTCAGCCCCCCCTTGCTGCCCAGACCGGAGACAGCCGCATCCGCCAGTCGATTGGTTCTGCCGGACACCAGACCGATGGCGGCCACCCCTCTTCGCTTCAATTCGAACAGCCGTCGTTCATCGGCTTCTTCCAGTTCATTGGCGCCTTCCACCAGAATCATGACAGACACGATGCCCTGTTTCCGGTTTTCTGCCACCTCGGCAAAGTTCCTTGCCACGGCAATATCCCTGCCCGCTTCTTCGACCAGTCGATGGGTGACCTCGATTCCCTGATCCAGATTCGGTTTGCCTTTGGGTGAGGTGCCCACCGCTGAAAAAAACAGATCCACGCCCCCCGCGCGCAACTTGGCAGCAGTGACGTCAGACTTGTTTTTCAGTGTCCAACCGTCCCGCAGATGGCGAAAAACGATGTCGGTGGTCAGGTCCACCGTATACAGGTCCGTGCTGCCGGCGGGACGGACTTGAACGGCCGCTTCGGAAGGGGCCGGATTCTCACTCTTACCGACAAAATCTTTCCCCGCAGTACCGTCTGCCGAATTGCCGCAACCCCAGATCACTATCAGTAAAGATATTGAAATCGCTGATCGCATCATCGTTCTCATATACATGAAAACCGCGATTTACAACACCATAGAAATCGATGCAATCGGACCGTTCCCATCGAAACCCGGGAAGATATGGATTTCTGCGAAATAATTTCCACATTCAGGTTCTTCGCAGCATTCCGAAAAAGAGAGGTTACCTTGTAGCATATCAATCAGCAATGGAGGCAACCATGAAATATAATCAGCTTGGGAATACAGGCGTACTCGTATCGGAACTGTGTCTCGGCGCCATGACATTCGGCGGCCGGGGCTACTGGAAAGCGGTGGGGGAGCAACCCCAGGAACTGGTGAATGACCTCATCAGAGAGTCCATTGAACAGGGCATCAATTTCATCGATACCGCCAATGCCTATTCCGAGGGCCTTTCGGAAATCATGCTGGGCAAGGCGCTCCGGGACCTGGCGATTCCCCGGCAGAACGTGGTCATTGCGACCAAAGTCCGGCTGCGCATGGGCCCCGGGGCCAATCAGGTGGGTCTGTCGCGGCTTCATATAATGGATAGCGTTGATGACAGCCTGAAGCGACTGAATCTCGACCATATCGACTTGCTCTACATTCACGGGGTAGACCCCCTGACACCGCTGGCGGAAACCATGCGGGGGCTGGAGGATGTGGTGCGCGCGGGAAAAGTGCGGTATCTCGGCATCAGCAATCATCCCGCATGGCAGGTGGTGAAGGCCAATGACATTGCGGAGAAGATGGGATGGACCCGGTTTGTTGCGCTGCAGAACTATTACAGTCTCGCCGGCAGAGATATTGAGCGGGAAATCGTGCCCATGGCCCAGAGTGAAGGTCTCGCGCTCATGCCCTGGAGCCCGCTGGCCGGTGGCTTTCTTTCGGGAAAATTCACCCGGAAAAATCAGGTGGCCGGAGACAGCCGGAGAGATACCTTTGATTTCCCCCCCGTAAATCGGGAAAAAGCCTATGACATCATTGATGTGCTCATCGATATCGGAAAAAAGCACAACACCTCCGCAGCCCGGGTGGCACTGGCATGGACGGGCTCCAGGCCGTCTGTTACGAGTATTATTATTGGCGCCAAAACCATGGCCCAGCTGAAGGATAATCTCGCGGCGACCCAGCTGACGCTCACCGAAGAAGAAATCGCCCGGCTCGATGCTGTTTCCGCCCTGACTCCGGAATATCCCGGCTGGATGATGGAAAGACAATTGCAGGAACGGATCATTTCCGACTGAAGCGATACCGTGAACACATTTGAGAGAGTTTTTTAATGCGAAATCAGCTCATTGATTGAACATTGGGCCAGGCAGACCACTTCGTCACATGCACTGTAGTAAAGAGACAACGTGTCGCTGTCGGTCTGCACAATCCCATTGAGAAAAACAACGTTGGGAACAAAACCGCTGGTTTCATAGGATTCAGAAGGCGCCAGAATCGGATGTTCTCCCTGGTATACAATTCTGGACGGATCGTTCAAATCCAGCAACAGCACCATCAGTGAGTAGTAATCGGCTCCGTTGCGAAGCGCTTTGCCATGATAAATGACCAGCCATCCCCCGGGGGTTCTGACGGGGGGAGCGCCACCGCCGATTTTTTCATCTTCCCATTCATTGGCCCTCGGCCGCAGCAGACACTGATGTTGCCCCCAGTGAATCAGGTCTGGCGACTTTGCCATCCAGATGGAACTTTTTCCGAAACCGTGGTTGAATGGCCGATGAAGCGCCACGTAGGAGCCGTTGATTTTCTCGGGAAAGATACACACATCTTTGTTGGGCGCGGCGAAAATCATTCCCAGATATTCCACTGTTCTGAAATCCGCAGTCTTCAGCAGGGAGGTACCGTAACTGTCTCTGGAAACCGCCGTATAGTTGATGAACCAGGTATCGGCGATTCGGGTGATGCGCGCATCCTCCACCCCGAATTCTTCAGACCCGTTACAGGGTGTCCAGAAGGGTGCGTCATCGATTTTAAAATCCACACCGTTATGACTTCTGGCCAGCCGCAGATGACTCACCGTGGACACATATTCCCTATCCCCCACCGCCACGGCGCGATTGTCTTTTAACTGAATGTCCGGATCATTTTCGTCGAATTCCACCACCCGCATCGTGGATTGGGGGGTGGAAAAATCATACATGGGGATGGAGATGGAACCGGGGGTCTGAATACATCCTTCGGCAACTCGCAGCAGCAGCAGCGTTTCATCCCTGAACTGAATCGCTCCTGGATTGAGGGCGCCTTTCACCACCAGACGCGCGTCGGACGGTGCGACCATATCCGTGGTAATGATTGGGTTTCCGTGATATTTCTGCATTGTCATCCACCTTTCTTCAGACAGGTAATCAGCTGGGAAACATCGACCATTGCAATTCGCGAGGCATAGTCGCTCATGGCGTATGGCAGAATCAGTTTTCCGTTGTGAATCATGGACCCGCATGAATATACGGTGTTGGGAACATATCCTTCCCGTTCGTTTTCCATTGGCACCAGCAGCGGTGATTCTGTTCGTCCAATCACGCGGGAGGGGTCCTCCAAATCAAGCAGCACCGCGCCAATGGCATATCTGCGCATGGCCCCCACCCCATGGGTGATCACCAGCCAGCCTTCTTCGGTTTCCAGGGGAGAACCACAATTGCCAATCTGGTAGTATTCCCAGGGTTGTGCGGGCTTCACAATGCATTGACTGTCGCGCCAGAACTGGGGAGAGAACGAGTACATCAGATGAATGTATTCGTTGTCCTGCCTGCCGAGCATCACATATTTACCGTGCAGTTTTCTTGGAAACAGCGCCATCCCCTTGTTCTGAACCGCTTCACCGTTCAACGTCCGGATTTTGAATGCCTGAAAATCTTCGGTCTCTATGATTTGCGAAAGCATGTTTTTTCCGTCCCAGGCGGTGGCCGTCGCGTAATAGGTAACCGACTGATCATCGTCGACAAATCGCACAAATCGCGCATCTTCAATCCCGTGCTTTTCACTGGGCGAATTGGGGAACAGACATCGTCCGTCCAACGGGATATCCGCTTCAAAGGCAACCTCGTAATTTGCTTTAATGATCCATTTCAGGTTCTGTATGGTATTGGCATGGGCCATTGAAAACGCAGGGCGCAGGTTGTGGAGTTCTTTAATGGCATGGTCCACTTCCATCATGGTGAACGTATCGGGCAACATATCGAAAAGCGTATCCGAATATTCGTTTCGAAAGCCCATGTCCATGCACTTCAGGCGCAATACATGACTGGAAAACTGACTGTTGGTTACCGCCACCGGCGTGTTGACAAATCGCGTTGGTGCAATCATTTTTATTCGATGGTGCGCATCGATAATCCCCGTCCGAAAAGTGATGGACGACAGATGCCCCTCGCCCACCGCACGAAGACTCATGATAAACCGAACCGAGCCGCTCTCGAGGTGGGACTGATCCGGGTGAATCACAATGGAAGGATTGAACAACGCGGAGGATTCAAGGGAAAACTCGCTGGTAAAATAGGCGCCAATCAACATTCTTCGGGTCAGATTGGGTGCAACGTCGGTAAACTGATGCGCCCTGATGCTTTCGTATCGGCTTAAAAATGTCTTTTCCACCTGGATATGTCGACTGGAAAAATCCACCAGAATTTTTTGCAGATGTGCGTCCACTTCCTCGTCGCTCTGGGATGCGATGCGCGCCAGAATTTTTACGATGCGATGTTCAGAAGGAATGAACGGACGAATCAATACTCTCGATGCGTCGGGTTGTATTTTTATATCGGTCCGGATAATTTCAGGCAGACACATGATACGCCCCCTGGAAGTTGAATATGCTGTCAGTCACTGATTTTTGCCCAGCTGATTTGATTCAGCGTCAGAAAAGCCAACAGGCAATACACTGTGGCTTCAGTTCCCTGATTTCGGTTCAGTCCCGATTGAAACAGTGCATCGTGACATCCCCCGGTTGAAAAATTGTAAAGGGACTCGCCAACGCGGTTCTCACCGAGAAACCAGTCCAATGCCGTTCGAATGCCGGTGAGCAGGTTCCGGTCATCTGTTGTGTGAAATACGGCGGCAAGAGATTCAATGTACATGGCAGCGGTTACCGGCAGTTCTTCGCCCATTTTGTTGTCGCCATGTTTTTCAAACAGACCGCCATTTTCAGTGACCTGATTCATCTGTTCAATCAGGTCGTTGCATATTGAAAAGTGCGAATCATCATTCAATGTTACTGCAGCAACGTAAAATACCTGGATGGCGATTGGCCAGTCGGCGGCTTCCCACTGGCAATACCAGTCATCGGAAGCAACCGCTTTTTTGATGCACGGCAACTGGGCAATGAGAAACCGCTTCATGGCGGCCGCACCGGGAAATCGCTCCAGGTAGCTGGCGGCGCCCAGAATGGCGTATGCAGCGCCCCTCGGAGACGCAATGGGAGAATCGGGAATGATTTGATGCAGCATGTCATTGGCAATGGAACTCAGATACGCCGGTCCCTGCCAGATGACGTATCCCAGAGACCAGATGGTTTTTCCCAAATCCACATCTGACGCACTCCCCTGCCGCCGACGGGAATAATCCAGTCGCGCGGTCGCTGAATGGAACGCATCGTGACCAATGAGCGTGTGCATCAATGTGAGGCAGCGCTCGCACAATTGAAGGGATTCGGTTGTTTTGTGAATTTCGTGAAACTTGCAGCTGGTTATCAATGTTGCCGCAGCGGTATCCAGGCTGTATCCATGGGTCCAGTCGGGAATGGAATGACGGGCGAACACCGCGGGCCCCGTATCGTCGGTCAATCGCAGAATATGATTCAATCTGGGCGCCGGCAACTGAATGGCGGAAGTGCTGGGGTGCATGGTTTCTGTGGTGGCCTGACGAAACGATACTTTCTGTCGCGCTTCGTCGAACAAATCCAGATATTTGCCTGCAATTTTGGACCACACCATGTTCTGACAGTACAGATATGCCCGCTTGCGCATGGCGCTCAGCTTCACCTCATCGTCCAGCAGGTCGTTGATGGCGCCGGACAGGGCCTCGGCATCTCTGGTGGGCACCAGAACGCCGCGTCCGTCGTCGAGCAGTTCTTCCGCATGCCAGTACGGCGTGGATACAACGGCTTTTCCCGTTCCCATGGCATAGGAAAGCGCACCACTGGTAATCTGCTCCATATAGAGATAGGGGGTGACAAAAATATCGGACGCCCCGAGATATTCCAGCAGCTCGCTGAGCTCCACAAACTCGGGATAAAACAGCACATTGCGTTCCAGTCCCAGTTTCCGGACGGTTCGCTGCAGGCTGAGGCGATAGCTTTCGCCTTCCTCCCGGATGATGGTCGGATGGGTTGCCCCCAGTACGACATAGGTTGTGTTGGGATGCCGCTCAATGATTCGGGGCATGGCATTGATCATGTATTCAATACCCTTGTTGCGGGTAAGCAGCCCGAAGGTCAATATGACCTTTTGCCCTTCAACGCTGAATTTATCCTTGAAAAAGTTGGGGTCGATAAATGGCACATGATGTATGCCATGGGGAATAAATGCAATCTTCTGCGCGGAGATGCCATAGCTTTCCTCCAGAAAATGATATGCACGTTGGCTCATCACCACCAGCTTGTAGGAATGCGCTGCAATCTCGATTAAGATTTCGCGTTCATCATGGGTGGGATTTTCAAGAATGGTATGGCAGGTGGTCACCACCGGACGATTCAATCGTTTTAAAAACGCCAGAATGTTGGCGCCTTTTTTTCCGCCGAAGATTCCGTACTCATGCTGCAGACTGACAACATCGATATTGCTGAAGTTCAAAAAATCTGCGGCCTTCGTGTAGTCGACAGAATTGTTTTGCCGAATTTCAAACTTTACCCGATCGGGGTAGGCGTATCCGGATGCGATGTCGTTGATGGCGGTGACAACAACGGACTGATCGTCTCCTGCCCGGGTGGCAACCGCTTCTGCGAGGTCGTAGGTGAATGTGGCAATGCCACATGCCCGGGGAAGATAATTGCCGATAAACGCAATCCCGCGTTTGCGCTGCATATTTACAGACTGGTACACTGCTTCTGAATCCTTCTTTAACGCGTAAGCTTATGCTGAAATCGATGATGGTGAAGTTATCATGTATCGAACACGGACTGACGAAATGCGTTGACGGGGAACATACATGATTGGCCCCGGAATGTATTCATTATTCGACCACCGTCGCGAGTTATTCAAAAACAGGGTGAATGGATGTGATTGAATATCACACCTGGTCATCATCTTGCATGTAATACGGGTCGCAACGCCATTGTTTATGAAAACAATCAATACAGCGAATGAGTCAGAGGGATAACACCATGAAAACCAAATTAAAACGAATTCCTTTTCTGCCAATCATCTGCACGGACTGCAACGTGCTGGCGTTGGCCGACCTGGGGGGCAAGCCACTCTGTATCTGCTGCCTTTTCACGGCAGTCGGCAAACTGAGCGCAGGTGTTTCGCTGAACATCACACCGCTGCAATCTGCAGAGTAGTCAATGTTGTTTGAGGTCATAAACCGGAGTGACGCGTCGACTCCACGGAAATTGCTTTTTCCGCTTCAATCCAGTTTTCCAGTGCCTGTCCACTTTGCGGACAACCTTCCTTCTGCCAGATGTGATACGCCAGAAGCGACGTTTTCGTATGTCTACTCGCCTGGAACGACTGTTGTACCCGGAATTGAATCAAATTATTGCTGGCAATTTCCAATTCTGTTTCGGGGCCTGATCTCAATTGCAGGGCGTTGTCGTCATCTGTTTCAGTGAATGCGTGTAATAGGTTGAATTCAGCTATATGATTCATAATCAATTCTCCTTAATGATTAGTCGTTGTTAAAAGCAAAAACAATGCCAGGGGGAGGGGCAACATACCGGCCCTGTAACGGGAGATAACGCTCTGGCCGCATCGCACTCTTACGTGACTTGCCATATCGCTATAGTATCACAATCCGTAGAAGTCCTGTTCAACAGCACGAAAGTCTTGTGGCGCAATACTGCGACGACATCCATTTCTCTTTTACCTGCGCAAACTGGCAGAAATGATTTTTGAGCAATGTTCGATCACTGTCCTTAAAGCACGAACACGGAGTGTGGAAGACACTCACAAATTGGCTCGCTAATTGCTTTGATATAAACCGAACCCGGCTGAGGCATTTGTGAATTGACTGCAGAAGCCCGTGCCGGCCAGAAGATGCGATGCATCACGGTTTCCACTGGGCGGCACCCGGTATTATATCAAACAGGAAACTGGAGGCAGTGAAATGAGAAACGAGACAGAAGAAAACAATTCGGTTCAACAGTATGCATTGGCGTATGGACTGCACTATGAATCTGAAAATCTGAAAGAGGCGTTTGAGCAGTACAGACATATTCTCCTGGAGTTTCCGGATTCCCGGGAAGCCGGGTATGCCCGCTCGCAAATCCAGCATATCGTGAACGCCACGGTTCCCAGAGAAAAAATTCTGGAGAGTCAGATGAAGCTGGCGACAGCCGCCTTCGACCAGATATCGAAACAGAACTGAAATATTGCTTCAACTTCAGCCAGAGGATCGTTTCCGGTCACGGGAGATTCCGGTTCGAATCAGTCTTTTTACAATGGGCACGACGTTTTCCCAATTTCGCGCCACGGAACGTCTGTCATTTATTCACAGATTCAGGGGCAGACAAATAATTCACAACACTCTTTTCCCGGAATTGTTTTCCGATGGTTATATTCGTTGTGAAGCAATACTCAGGCCACTGAATGTAATGCGCTGTGCGCCCCTGCAGCCGCATATGGAATGCGGGACAATCTGAAGGAATCATGTTATGTGCCTGTCAGATATTCACTACAGAACCGTTTTGGGAAAGCCACCTGGAGCGATACACCGCGATATTCGGTAGAATTCCGGTCAGGGAGGTTTTATGGCTCTTGTGCTGGTTGTCGATGATGATCGGATGGTATGCGAAACCATTGTCGAAGAGGTACGTCGCATCGGCCAGAAGGCGCACTGCGCGACCACGTTCAGAGAAGGGCTGGCGCTATCTCAGCAGAAGGCATTCGCTCTGGTGCTGGTGGATGTGCAACTGCCCGATGGAAACGGGCTGGATTTGCTGCCATTGCTTCGGGAGAAAATTCCCGTTCCTGAAGTCATCATCATGACCGGAACCGGTGATCCGGATGGTGCGGAGCTTGCGATTCGCAACGGCGCATGGGACTACATTCAAAAACCGTTTACCCCAGAGCATATTTCGTTGGCATTGACCCGGGCACTTCAGTATCAGGAAGAAAAGCTCAAACGCGCTGTTCCTGTCCCGCTGATGCGGGAAATGATTATCGGCAACAGTCCCGCCATTAAAGAATGCCTTGAGCTGGTGGCTCTTGCGGCAGTGAGTGGCGCCAACACGCTGATCTGCGGAGAAACCGGCACCGGCAAAGAGTTATTCGCCGCCGCGGTTCATCACAACAGCCCCCGTGCGGACAACAATTTTGTTGTGATTGATTGTTCCGCTCTGCCGGAAACACTTGTGGAGAGTTTGCTGTTTGGACACGAGAAAGGCGCCTATACCGGAGCGGATCGATCCCAGCTGGGACTCATTGCCCTGGCGGATAATGGCACTCTTTTCCTTGATGAGATAGGCGAGCTCCCCATGAGTGTGCAAAAGGCTTTTTTACGGGTCATTCAGGAGAAACGGTATCGTCCCCTGGGAGGAAAAAAGGAGATTGTCAGCAACTTTGCACTTGTTGCGGCGACCAATCGAAATCTCGATGAGATGGTGGACAGGGGAGAATTCAGGGGCGACTTGCTGCATCGTCTGAAAACGATTCAGATAGAATTGCCCCCTCTGCGATCCCACAAAGAGGACATAACGGCAATCACTCAGCATTATGTCAGCACGTTCTGTCTCAATCACAGAATGTCGATAAAGGGATTCACACCGGAGTTTTTTGATATGCTCGAAGCATACGATTGGCCCGGAAATGTACGAGAGCTGAACCATGCACTGGAACGGGCCATCGCATCCGTCGGCGCAGGTCCGATTCTGTATCCCAGGGATCTGCCAATGGAAATTCGGGCGAAGTTGGCGAGAGATTCGGTCCCCCTGTCATCCAGTGGTGACGGGGCGATGCACCCGAATAATGCCGATAAATCGTTTCCCATGCTCGACAACGTTCGGAATGCGGCGATTATTGAAACCGAGCGGACATACCTCATTGAGTTGATGAAGCATGTCGAAGGCGATGTCGCGACCGCCATTGAACTGTCCGGCCTTTCCCGGGCCCGATTCTATGCATTGCTCAAAAAGCATCGGTTGACCGCATCTATTCGGACGAAGTCCTCCAGAGATTGGCACAGTGATGAAGTGTAATACCAATGAATCGGCGCTTGCATTCGTCCAGAGACGACCGTCACTTTTGCGACAGCACAACGATGGCAAACCATCTGCGGCCACACGGGCGCTGGTGATTGTGGCGCATCCCGAAGACGAAATCTTATGGGTCGGTGGGATGATAATGATGCACCCCAACTGGAACTGGCGCATCGTGTCCGTGTGTCAGGACATCAACCGAACTCAGAGGAGCCGGTTTCTGGAGTCGCTGCAACAGCTCGGCAGCAGTGGCTTCATGGTGAATATGAGCAGCGATTCAAAGTCGGATGTGTTCGGCAAAAACACCATGCACAACGCGTTTCGAAGCGCAATGGAGAACACCAGCTACGACGTGCTGATTACCCATAGTCCGTTAAGTGAATCCCGGCAGCAGGTCGGAAACGGGCATGTTGGGGAGGCAGCGCTGTCCCTGTGGCAGCAGAAGGAACTGAAAATTGGACAGATGTGGATGTTCGCCTATGCCAATGGCGACGAATCAAGTCTTCCCAGAGCCATTGAAACGGCAGATATTGTTGTCAGACTGGCATCAGATATGTGGAACCGCAAATGCGATTTACTGCGCCAGGTATATCACTTCACCACAGATTCACTTCAGGTGCGCACGGCTCCCGCGACAGAGGCATTCTGGTATTTCGACAATTCCGATCAGGCGATGGAATGGTATCACAGTCAGACGAAAATCAAATTGTGCACGCCCATCACATCCAGTTGAAATTTGACATATCCACCGACCCGGCGATGAGGTTCATCGGGCGGGGCGTGCCGATGATGCTGCGGATTTCTGTTTGAATATATCGGTATTGAGAAAACCGAATGGGGTGAATCCCTTTCGCTTGCTGAAGGTAATGCAGAGCAGTGCGGAAAGGTCGGTGGAGACATAAATCGCCAGAATAATCGCCACCTGGTATTTAATGGCCACTGCCGGGTCGCTTCCCCCCAGAATCTGCCCGGTCATCATGCCGGGAAGAGACACAATGCCCATGGTTGCCAGATTGGCCAGCGCCGGTCCCAATCCGGCGCGGTATGCCACTTTGAGATTGGTCTGGGTCGCTTCGTTGACCGTTGCCCCCATGGCGATGAGCGCGCTGTATCCGGATTCATCCTTGCGCACCGAGCTGTAAAACCGCTCCAGGGTGACGATGGTGCGGTTCATGCTGTTACCCAGCAGCATGCCGGCGATGGGAATGAGGTACCGGGCATCGTAAATGGGATTGGGCTTGAACACCAGCGTCATAAAATACGCCGCCACCGCGCCCACGCTGATGAGGGTGGCGGGAAAAGTGTATACAAACATGGACTGTTTCAAACCGGAATTCCGCAGCACGGAGTAATTGGCTGCGGCCATCATCAACAGGATGTACCCGAGATTCACTGCGGGATGATTCAGCTGAAAGAGTCCTGTCAGATACAGGCCCACCAGCGAAAGTTGAATCCCCATCCGTCCCATGGAAACGAACAGATTTTTCATCAGCCCGACCCGGGTGAACGAATAGACAACCACCGAAACCAGCAGACTGCATGCCGCAAGCACCAACCCGAAAGAGGAAATATCTTGCGCCCCCATCATTCACCTTCCTGCGGCACGCCCGCCAGACCGAGATTCTTCAGCTGTATTCTGTGGTTGGCCAGTTCAATCAGTGACTCATCGTGGGTGACCGCCACGACAGTCAGGTCTTTCTTACCGAACAGCATGTCGGTTATGACGTCCCGATTCGCGGCATCCACACCGGCAGTGGGTTCGTCGGCCAGAAAGATTTTTTTGCCCAGCAGCAACCCGCACAGCACCCCCACCCGCTTGCGCTCTCCACCCGACAGGCGATACAGTGGCTGATGTTTGAGTTCGTCCTTCAGGCGCAACCGGAAAAACAGATCATCGAGTGTGTCTTCGGGAAAGGGGATTCCCCGATTCACCGCCAACCGGAAAGGCGCTTTCAGGTATTCGAGCGCAGTTTCGTCATCCTGGGGCTGAATATCCTGGGGCAGATAGAACAGCTGCTTTCGAATGGATGCAATGTTCGCTGGGTCCAGTGGCAGCCCGGCAATCCGGATGTATCCGCGCTGTGGGACGTGCATGCCAATCAGCGTTTTGAGCAGTGTGCTTTTGCCGGAACCGGACTCGCCGGAAATGGCCATCTTTTCGCCCTGCTCAATCTTCAGGGAAAAATCTTCAAGGATGGTCTGATTGCCAAGCACCACCGTAATTGAATTCATGTGAATCATCGGGTCACTCCATTGTTGAGGACAGTAATGGAAATGACCGCGCAGGAAAAGATGAAACCGCAGAATCAGCGGCTCAGTCACTGTTCACGAGATTGTTGTCCGTATCCGTACCGGCATCTGTCACTGTATCGCTGTCGATATTGATACCTGTATCAATGCCTGTATCAATTCCCGTGTCAATGCCTGTATCAATTCCCGTATCAATTCCCGTATCAATGCCTGTATCAATGCCTGTATCGGTACTGCATATGAACTCACCCCCTTCACAGACAATGCCGTTGCACGATTCGCCACTGGTGCAGGCATCGCCATCATCACAGCTGGCCCCGTCATTGGCTGTCCATGAGAACGCATCGATGGAAATTCTGCAAATCTCGCAATCATTGTCCGGATTGGTTGCGCCGTCGTTAATGCAGGCGTCGCCGATGGTGCAGCCAACGGGCGTTCCGGCCGCGCAGGTGTCCATCGATTCGTTGCACGTTTCCATCCCATTGCAATTGTTGCCATCGCTGCAGACCCGGGCCTCTCCGGAAGTGCACACCCGCCCATCACAGAAGTCATTCACCGTGCAGAAATCCCCGTCGGTACAGACAGTCCCATCGTTGGGGGACCATTCCTGCGATTCGATGGCCGGCAAACAGATTTCGCAGTCATTTACCGGATTCGTCGCTCCCGCAGTCACACACGTGCTGCCGATGTTGCATCCCACCGGGGCTCCCGGCATGCAACTGTTCAGACTCTCATTGCACGTTTCCTTCCCATTGCAACTGTTGCCATCACTGCAGACCCGCGAGGCGCCACGGTTGCACCGGCCGTCGAAACAGGTATCGTTCACCGTGCAGTACTGACCGTCTTCACAACTGCTGCCGTTGCTTACATTGGTCCATCCATTGGGATTGTTGAACACATCACAATGCTGACATGAATTGATGGGATTCACCGTTCCGGGGTTGTAACAGATGGTGCCAATGTAACAGCCTTCGGGCTCGGTGAATCCACACACATCCTGGGCTTCGTCGCAGAATTCTGTGCCGTTGCAGGCCACATTATCGTCACATTCCCGCGGTACGCCCCCACCACACACACCACCGGTGCATGTTTCGCCCGCAGTGCAGAACAGCCCGTCGTTGCACGACGCACCATCGGCTTTGTTGGACCAGTTGTCCTCATCCAGCGCCATGTTGCACTCCATACAGGGATTCGCCGGATTGGGCGTGCCGTTTCCGACACAGGTATTGTCAATAAAACATCCGTTGTCGCACAGTTCAGCGGCAGTCAGGGGGCGCAAATCGTCAATGCAGTAATCGAAATTCAGCGGCATCGTCTGATCGCCGGCAGCATAAATCTGAATGCTCTTTATACCGACAGTGGGGGTATACACCGAGCCGGTGCTTCCCCAGCACTCCACGGAAAACATGTACCAGTACAGCTGGTTTTCCCCTTCGTGAAACTCCGCACAATAGTTGGTGCCATCTTCGCCATTGAGTTCAATTCTCATCAGATTCTGCACATTGAGCGTGAGCGCCAGATACACCCCGCCGTAGTCATCGCCCGGCGTGAAAATAGCGGCATCTTCCCCGGGGTTCTGCGCCACATTCATGCCAATCATTCCCAGCGAACTGTAATCGGCCACCAGCGTTCCCGCCACGCACACCGAACCATCTTCGAAATCGGTTTCGCCAGAGAGTTCATTTATAGTGCCGCCAGCCACCTCTCCAATGCCGGTCCATCCGCGGCCATACCAGTCTCCAGCGATGAAATACGGTTCTGTATCAATCGGGTCGGTTTCAAAGACGGCGGTATCCGTCACATCGGTATCCCCGACGTCAGTACCAGTGCCCAAATCCGTTTCCAGGTCCGCATCTGTGTCGGTGTCCGTGTCGGTGTCTGTATCGGTGTCGCTGTCCGTATCGGCATCGATGTCTGCGGTTGTGTGCGAATCGGTTCCGAAGACAGATTCTGTGTCAACGACCGCATCTGTACCAGTATCGCCCACGACCGTTGAATCACTGCCGGAGTCCACCACCGTCGCGGTCGCAGAGTCGCCACCACGATTTGAATCCGCGTCTGTTGCTTCCGGAGTGCTGACCGAATCATTTGAGTTTTGAGACGACGTGTCGGCTCCCCCGCCAGTGCTCCCATCGTCCACACTCCCCGTATCAGCGAACGGGTCGCGCGCTGTGGAACCGATGGTTTCCGAATCTGCCGGGTCGATATTCAAGTCGCCGAAACACGAAGACGTCGTCAGTCCGATAAATACCAATAAAGATGACGAAAATATCCTGCATCTGATGATTCTCATTTTCACATTCCTTCATCATGATGTGATGGGCATCGCGTTATTTTCGCGTGTTCACACATTTTATTCCCGCTCAATTTTCCACGTCGCATCTGCAAACCACAGCGCGCGTTCTCCCAGCTATATCAAGAAAATCTGCCCTTACCCCATCTGTAATCATTGAAAGATGCAGTAGCTCGTCATTAATATTTTAAAATTTTTTTGAAATGAAATCGCGTTTTAAAACGGCCACAATATGGGTATCAATATTGTGGCGGTAATCCACAACAACAGATTCAGGGGCAACCCCACTTTTACAAAGTCTTTGAACAGATAGCCGCCGGCGCCAAATACATATGTGTTGGTCTGGTATCCGACCGGAGTAGTGAACGATGCGCTGGCGCCGAACATTACGGCGATGATCAACGGGACCGGAGAAATCTCCGCGGCATCGGCAATCTGAATGGCGATGGGCGTCATGACCACGGCCACCGCATTATTGGATATCATTTCGGTCATCAGGTTGGTCATCAGATACACCACGCTCAGCAGCACCCACGGACCAAACGACGAAAATGTGCGGGTGACAAAATTGGCAAGGGTGATTGCCGCGCCGGTGGTATCCATTGCCCGGCCGATTCCCAGCATGCCGACAATGAGCAGAAGAATACGCCAGTCAATCGCCTCGTACGCCTGTCTGGAGGTGAGGCAACCGCTGGCCACCACAAAAAGGGCCGCCAGAAATGCCGCTCCGGTGATGGACAGATTCTCGGCTTCAATGCCCACCCATCCGAAGTCGAACAGGGCGAGCAGGATGAACAGCCCCAGACCGGCCAGAGCCATTTTTCCCTTTTTCAGCCGATATTCCCGCTGAGTGGGCTCAGAAAGCGCGATGAAATCCCGTTCGGCCTTGAGACGATCAATGCCTTCCCGGGCGCCTTCCACCAGCAGGGTATCGCCAAACTGGAGCCGCAACTCATCGAGGGATTGCAGGATGTTGCGACCTTCGCGATGCACGGCCAGTACGATTGTGCTGTAATTGCTCCGAAAGGCAATCCCCCGCAACGTCCGTCCCCGCAGCCGGGAATTGGGACCGACCATTCCCTCCAGAATGACCGCTTCCTGTTGTTCAATGGGAGTCAAATCCCCATCGGTCGGGGATGCCCCAATTCCCATCTTCAATTCAGAAAACTGGCGGAGCAGCTTTATGCCCGATTTTCCGGCACGGATGAGAAGCTGATCTCCTTCTTCAATGGTGAGTGCATCAAGGGCTTCTTTCAACACCGTGCCTTTTCGTCTCACCTCCAGGATGCGCATGGTTTCCGACTTGCCCTCGATGGCAAAAAGCGCAGGCCTTGCAATGAGCCGGGACCCTGGCGGCACCATGGCAAGGAGCAGATATTTCCTGTCGAAGGTGGTTGTGAGCAGCGTGGACAGCGTATCCCGCGATGGTAACAGACGCGGGGCGACGAACCAGAGGTATGCACCGCCGACCACCACGAATGCGATGCCCAGGGGGGCAATGGCAAAAAGATGAAAGGGCTCAATCCCCGATGCGCGTGCGATGCCGTCTACCAGCAGGTTTGTGGATGTGCCGGCCATGGAACATGTCCCTCCCAATATGGTGCCGAAGGACAGGGGGATGAGCAGTCGCGACGGTTTCACACCGCTGTTGCGGCAGAACGCCAGCACAATGGGCAGCAGAATCACTACAATCGGTGTGTTGTTCACGAATGCGGAAATGGGCGTTCCAATGAGGAGTAACAGCGCGAGCGCGCGTCTCTCACTTCGTTTTGCCATGCGGTTGAACCAGTTTCCAAGCATGGCGATGATTCCGGTTCGGTCAAGGGCAGCGCTGAGAATGAACAGTGCGCCGATGGTAACCGGAGCGGGATTGCTGAAACTCAACAGCATCTGCGATGGGGATAGAATTCCGGTTGTCAGCAGTACGCCACAGCCAGCCAACACTACCAGTTCCACTGGCCACCTTCCGCGAAGAAACAGTACGAACACACCAATGATTACAATAAATACAATCCATTGATTCCATTCAATTTCTGCCAGCATAAAACCGAAGATTACCTTCCTTCTTTTTCTCAGAGGTTGAGTCTTTTATTTATTGTACGGTATATGCGAATAATTCTCACAGAAAAAAAGTGATTCAGGACAGGGAGGCTCAGGAGCAACGTTCAGCGACGCCTCCGGGACATTTTTCGCGCCACGCCGCACCACGCGTCGGTTCAGAGCGTGTGAACAGGCATCCGAAATCACTGGATAGACGCATGAAAAAATTGGGGAGATTTAACCGGGGACAGGTTCAGGAGGGACAGGTTCAGGATTCATTCATCGCAAATTCGGGGCAGTTCAGTTCAATAAATCTGATAATTTCCGCTCAATGCCAATATTGCAAAGAAATACAGACAATTGTCGTAATAGCGTCGGTTATCTGTTCGCGGAGGCGTATTCCAGAAAGTACGCACCGTATCTACAGACACATCAGTTTCTGTTGCCAATGCGGCCATGGCATTGGTCGCGAGAAGTCCTATATTGTGCATGTAATCTCTCTGTACCGGGACGCCAGCAAGAGTATATGGCTGGTAATCTTCTACAGGAATATCTTTAAAAAACAGGTGAATTTTGTCTACAATCTCTGTCTGCCAGGGTTGTTTTCCAAACCACTCCGCATCCAACCCGATATTCGCTGCAACGCGATAGGCATCACTGAAAAAATCCAGGTGATTCGGATAACCGGTGCCGTCATAATTGGCATATTCCGGCGCAAATCCTGTCACGGGGTGACAGGTCTTTGGTAGAAACTCCCTGCTGGCCTGTGCTGCACTGCGCCAGAATTCTCTATCTTCAGGATATGCCCATTGGGCCCACAATTCATAAAAATGGGGCAGATGATATGAGGGATCCGTATACTCAACTTCAGCAACAAACTTTACCAGATGATTGTTGGGATTAAACATCGGATTCTGATTGTGGATAGCGGCACGCAGAATATCCTGGGCCTGTTTTTCATAATTAAAAGGCGCTTCTCTGCCGCCCCAGCGATGCTCAGCGAAAAACAAAGACATTGCAAAAAATTCTTCCCCATCAGGCGCTGCACCCATCGCATTTTTTGTTCCATTAAGCTGACAGGACCAGGCAAAGTACCCCGCATTGGTTCCCGAATCGAGGTACATATACGTTTTGCTCCATTTCCAGAGCCGGTCAAAAACGTCCTGTCTGTCCATTTGTACAGCCATCATCATTCCGTACGACATGCCTTCTGAACGCACATCGTTGTTGCCGGTGTCGGTTATGTATCCCATATCATCCCCAACATCGAAATATATCCTGTTGTCACTTTCAAATATGTCGTGCCAGACATCCGCGATTTTCTGATCGATTTCTTCCTGGGTATAACCCGCTTCCAGAAATGCGTTTGTGTATTGTCTCTGGGTGTCCGTTTCAGTGTCCGCATCCGCTTCGGTGCCGGTATCGGTGTCCGTATCCGAATCGGTGTCCGTATCCGAATCACTGTCCGTATCCGTGTCCGTATCCGAATCGGTGTCCGTGTCCGAATCGCTGTCTGAATCGGTGTCCGTATCCGTGTCCGTATCGCTGTCCGTGTCCGTGTCCGTATCCGAATCGCTGTCCGAATCCGTGTCCGTATCCGAATCCGTATCTGAATCGGTATCCGAATCAGAGTCACCGTCCGTATCCGAATCAGAGTCCGTGTCCCCGTCGGTGGATGTATCTTTCTCAGACGCACTTCCATCATCTCCGCACCCCATAGCCAGAAACAACGTGCTCAGTGCGGTTATAAATCCAATTCGTAAAATCATTTTTTTTCCCTTCGAATGTTAAGGACACTGATCATTATTAAATTGCCATCTTGCCTCCGCTGCATCCCGCCCGACGGCGTTGCTCGTCGGTCGCATACCCCGGTATGCTCCACTTCTCGCGCCTTGCCAGTCTGGCGCAGCAAATGCCATGTTGGCAATT
>JBNKCR010000097.1:0-45398 GCA_050287845.1 Polyangia bacterium | reverse complement strand
CGCCGCGCGGTTCGAGACACTCGCTACGCTCGTTCCTCACCACAGCGGCTCTGTTTCCCTAAATTACTGGCCCAACTTAATTCTGTATCCGAATTGTTGCATCGTCTCGTTTTCGAAATTGGTACACCTCGAATAGCTCTTTGTTGCATTTCCATTTTCCTGTGTTATATGTCTGCTATCAACAAAAGGTGTCGCCGGTCGATACCTCGCCAAGTCTTGAATTGAATCCAAACAGTTTTCGTCCTTGCCTGGCTTAATATACTGACTCACCTCAGATCGGCGCTGCGGATAGCAGCAAGGTGATCCAACGGAGAATATATGTCATTTGAACATCTCGGCCTGATGCCGAGCCTGCTGAAGTCTGTTTCAGCCAAGGGATACACCCATCCATCCCCCATTCAACAGAAAGCTATTCCAATCATTCTGCACGGTAGAGACGTTATCGGCGGTGCACAGACTGGAACCGGAAAAACCGCCGCCTTCGCGTTGCCCGTGTTACAACTGCTTTCAACCCAACCCAGCCGGGAAAGGCGTCCCCGCGCGCTGGTGCTGACGCCAACCCGTGAACTGGCAGCCCAGGTGCACGACAACTTTGTGGAATACGGTCAGTATCTGAAGCTCCGATCCGAAGTTGTGTACGGCGGCGTGAATATCAATCCCCAGATTCATTCCCTGGAACGGGGCGTGGACATCCTGGTCGCCTGCCCCGGCCGATTGCTGGATCTGACCGGTCGCGGCAGTGTTGATTTGTCCGCGGTTGAAATACTGGTGCTGGATGAAGCGGACCGCATGCTGGACATGGGATTCATTCACGACATCCGCAGGGTCATCCGCCTGCTGCCTCGGAAACGCCAGAACCTTCTGTTTTCAGCCACCTATTCCGCTGACATTCAGAAGCTGACCCAATCGGTGCTTACCAATCCCGAAATGGTCTCAGTGGCCAAACAGAATAAACCTGCCGATAAAGTGGATCAGTTGGTCTATGCAGTGGCCCAGAGTCAGAAACGACATGTGCTCGCCCATCTGATTAAAACGGAAAACTGGCAACAGGTACTGGTGTTCACGCGAACCAAACACGGGGCCAACCGATTGGCCGATCAACTGACACGGCAGGGCATCAGCGCCGAAGCCATTCACGGCAATAAAAGTCAGACGGCACGGACCCGTTCCCTGTCCCGCTTCAAGGGCAATGAAATACAGGTGCTGGTCGCCACCGATATTGCCGCCCGCGGACTGGACATCAGTCACCTGCCCCACGTGGTCAACTTTGATTTACCCAACGTGGCGGAAGACTACATTCATCGCATCGGTCGCACCGGCCG
Source organism: Polyangia bacterium (assembly GCA_050287845.1). Classification (GTDB taxonomy): domain Bacteria; phylum Myxococcota_A; class Polyangia; order JAAYKL01; family JAAYKL01; genus JAFGXQ01. The sequence goes on along the minus strand of JBNKCR010000097.1, from coordinate 44,076 downwards.
TGCCGGCACCGGCGGAACCGCGGTGTCTCTGGTATGCGAATCGGAGTACAATCTGCTGCACCCCATCGAACGACTTCTGGGCCGAAAAATGCCCCGACAGAAAATTGAGGGAAGTGAAATCGTCATAGAGCGGGAGCAGCCGGAATCCATCCCGTCCAATGTAATCCCCCAGCGCCCTCGGCGCTCCGATGTCGATTCGAACTCCGAATCCGTCCCGACAGATCTCGCGAGAAGGCGCTTTCGCCCCCGTCGACGCAAACCCATCCGTCGCTCCGCCTGACCTGAACAACTACATCCCCACTGCTATCTCCATGGTGCCCAGTGACTGCATTCTCTCCCGACCACCTTTCTGACATTTCTGGCTTTCCGACGACGGCGGCTGCCTTCACACTTGCGCTGGCGCAATAAACATTCGCACATTGAACTTTTTGGGTTGACGAAACAGATGAACAATGATTGAACTTTTACACAGACAACACAATAATTATGTTCAGCATTTCAACCAGAGCGTGATTCTCCGAGATGCTGCATGCGAGGCAAGGAAGGATGCAACACATCATGAATGATTTCAATCGGCATACGGGAATACTGGCAGCGATGGCGATGGTTGTCTGGGCCTGTGGTTCCACCTCATCCACATCATCCACGGAGACGCTGGAAAAACCGCGTTCATGGAGTGCGATTCAGGGCGGATCCGCTGATGACAGAGATGCACCGGACCCCATTATCCGCTCCCTGCTGGTGGAAAGCAGATTTCATTTTGAATCGCGGGGGGCGTACCAGTTGGAGCGGATTCATAAATATAAGATACTGAAGGAAGAGGCACTGGAGGAATGGAGCATGGTCTCCGTTTCCTGGACTCCCTGGCACGAAGAAAAACCAATTATCAAGGCCACGGTATTCAACCCCGACGGCACCCGGGCTGAGCTCGACCCCAAAACGATTTCAGATCAGTCCGCCCGGGAAATTTCCGATCAGATTATTTCGGGAAACCGGCAGATGATTGCACCCCTTCCGAAATTGCAGGTGGGGTCGATTGTGGAAGTGGTCACCCGGGAGACTTACAGGGAATCGGTGTACGGCCCTGCAGCCAGTGGATGGCACGCATTTGGCGCCGTTGGCCGAGATGTGGATGAGTCGCGACTCATTATCGATCATCCGAAGGAAATTTCCCTGCGATTCAGGAATTATGAAGTCAGCGCAAAGGTAAAAACCTCCGAAGTCGGAAATCGGGTCATTGAGACTGCCGAGATGCGATCCATTGCTCCCATTCGCTATCCGGAAGCGAACCTGCCGCGGGAAATGGTGGTCATCCCATATATTGCGTTCTCGTCCGGTGAATCGTGGAAATCCCTGGCCGACGCGTATCTGGCCCAGATTGCACCAGTGATGAACATTGATGAATGTCGTGCAGAAGTGCACGCGCTGATGAGCCGGGAGGGAAGCCGTGAACAGCGGATGGCCCATCTGCTGAACGAGATGCGAAAGAAAGTGCGATACACCGGACTGGAACTCGGCGAAAATGCTATCGTACCCGTCAGTCCGTGTGAAACCCTGCGACGGGGATTTGGCGATTGCAAGGATCAGGCGGCGCTGATGGTGGCGGGACTGAAAGAAATGGGCGTTAAATCTCATCTGGCGCTGGTGAAATCGGACTATGATATTGATATCGAGCCCACGCTGCCAAGCCTGTATGGGTTCAATCATGTCATTGTGTATGTTCCGGGTGAAACGCCGGAATGGATTGACCCATCTCTGGAATATGCACGCGTGTCGGAAATTGCGGCGAGTTATGCCGATACCAATGCCCTGATCATCGCCCCGGGCACCACGCAGCTTCAGCGAACCCCCAAAGCAGCGACGGCAGACAATTCATATGCGGAAAAGAGAACGTTCGATCTCGCAATATATGGTGCCGGTTCAGTGACCGAGGAATCCACATACAGCGGGGGAATCGAGCGCTTCCAGCGTCGCAATGCCTTTAACAGTGAATCCACAAAGATCAACGAGTATTTCACAAACTATGTGGAACAGGCCTACGGCGCTGAACAGCTGGAAAGCGTGCATCAGATAGATCCCCGGAATCTGGACGAACACTTCGGGTATCGGGTGGTGGCCAGCAGAGCAAAATCGGCACAGACCGATTTGGAGGCCGCGGTAGCCACGCTCGCTCCCTGGGCGCTGTTTGATTTTGTTTCGCGCAGTCTCGATCCCCGCAAATACGACAAAGGTGACCTGGAGGAAAAACGAATTGCGCCAATGCAGATTTTCGATGTGTGCGATACCAGCATCGAGTACATCGTCAATGCACCGGAGGGATTTTCGTACCGGGGGGACCTGAAGGACTTTTCAGAACAGGTGGGCCCGGTAACCTTTGGGGTCACGTACACCGCCCCCTCTTCCACGCAGGTCACGGCCAAATTTTATCTGTCCACCGGCGATGGCCAGCTGACAAAGACAGAAGTGGATGAAGTGCGAAGCGCTCTGCTCCGGTGGACCGAAAAATTCCCGGTGAACGTGCGGTTCCACAATATCACGTATCATCACATGGAGACCGGGAAGTTTAAAAGAGGGCTTACGTATGTGCAGCAGCTGATTGAAAAGAGTCCCACCGTCCCCGAATATCACCTGTGGTATGCTGCGGCGCTGTTGTCGTCCGGTTTTGGAGAGGCTGCCCAGGAAGCCGCCCGGAAGGCGACGCGTCTGGCGCCAAATTCCGTTCATGCATGGGTGAATCTCGGATGGACCCTGGAACACAATTTTGTCGCCCGGCGTTTCGGCAAGGGGTTTAATCGACAGGCAGCCATCCGCGCGTATGAAAAAGCAGTGCGCCTGGATAACAGAAATACATACGCCGTCTCGTCTCTTGCGATTTTACTGGAGCACAACGGGAAGGGACAGCGATACACCAATACGAATGATGTCAATCGTGCCATCTCTCTATACAGAACCATTCTTGAGGACCAGGAGAGCGGCACCATAAAAAATAATCTGCTGGCAGCCCTTGTATGGACCGGGCAATTCAACAAAGTTCTGGAGGAAACCGACGAGAATCCCGAAACCCTCGATCCGGCCAATTACCGCGTAACGGCCATTGCGGCGGTGCACGGCGCCGACGAAGCGATTACCCAATCGAAAATTATCTTTCCCGACGAAGAGCAGCGAGGTTCCGCCCTCGAGGATGCTGTTTTTCATCTGGTGAGAAACCGTCAGTACACCGAGGCGGCCAGGTTGCTCCGCGCGATGGATTCAGGCGTCGGGGGAACTGATCGGCTGGTGAGGGCGGCGATGCTGGAAAAAATCAAAAAGACGCCCGAGACAATCACATTTGCGGAGACGCCGGAAAAACCGATTAAAGAAATGCTGGCAATCTTTTTGGGAAAAACCGCCAGCATGAAAGCACTGTATGCACCGAGCCTGCAACCGTTCCTGTCAGATGAGGACAGCGGCGACGTCCAGGATGTTATCGAAACGTTCCACCAGGCCCTGGGCAGCAACGAAGAACTGTACTCCATGGATTTTTATAGAGACATGTTCTATTCGCTCATGGCGTTTTCCAAAAAGGGCGATGACAAAGTGGGATACAAGCTGGAGGTGAAGCAGCTCGGTTACCACAAGCTGGGCCTGTCATTTCTGGTGGTTAAGGAAAAGGGGCGTTACTACCTGGCGGATGCCGCGCAGATCGGTATGTCGGCGATGCTGATTCAGCAGATGCTGGATGATAAAAAACAGAAGACGGCCGAACGTTGGCTCGATTGGGCTCTGGAAACAAACACCATCAGCGATTTGCACGAATACTGGTCTCCCGGAAGCAATGGTGACCTGATTAGCGCTCAGATTGCGGTGTGGCGCATCATGATTGTTTTCAGGGAAACCGTTCAATTCGCCATTCCCAGAATTGAGGAAGCCCTGCGGAATGGGGAGATGAAATCCCATGAGGAAAAACTCAGAAAGATACTGCTCTCAGCGTACGCCTCCGTCAATGACAACGAGAAGATAATGTCGCTGGCTCAAAAAATGATAGATGCGAACCAGCAATTCAATAAAGCGTGGGCATACTACCAGTACGCGGGATATAAAGCGCGAAAATATAAAGAGGTCCAGACGCTGGCCAGAGCGCTGCTGCAACGGAATCCGGATAATGAAGGCCTCCGGGACACCGTGGATTCCCTGTTGTACACCACGGGTGAATACGACGCCTACTGGCGGGTGATGACACAGAAGAAGGCAGAATCTTCGCTATCGGACGTGCAATACAACAACATGGCGTGGCTGACCCTGTTTTCTTTTGGAACGATTCGCGACGGCATTGAGTATGCACTGAAATCGGTGGAGCTCAGCAAGGGAGAAGATGCCGATACCATGCATACTCTGGCGGCGCTGTATGCAGAAGAGGGGAAGGTGAGTGAATCGTATCATTTGCTGAGTCGCATCCTGAATATCCGGAAGGACAAGTCTCCCCGGAGCGAAGACTGGTACATTATCGGCAGACTGGCAGAACACCTGAACCTGAAGACCACCGCAGCATCGGCCTACTGTCATGTGGAAAAATCAGAAGGTGGTGAAGAAGCCGACACCTGGCATCTGGCCCAGAAACGCATGCGTCAGATGAAAACCGGAAAATGCAAAACTGCGCCGTAGACATCATCTGTATTCATTGCATTGAGTAGCTGAAAATGTGTACAGTCGAACGTTAGCGGAAAGTGCGGCGTTCCTCCGGCGCGAATCCGAATCCATCCCGTTTCCATTTGGCGTGCTTGAGATTACATAGCATCCGGGATAACAGTCCCATTTCGATTTTGCCAAACAACCTTGGGGAGAGCAGACAGAAATGTTTGCAGCGCACCTGTTGCATCGCGTTTTCGTACATCTTCAAATCCCCCGCTGCTTCTTCGTACGCGCTGTTGGTGTACCCCAGATAACTGAATGGACCGGAGTTGTTCTCTCGGTGGGAATGATAGAAATCCATGAAACTGGAACGGGTGGACGTAACGCCGTATTTTTCAGGTGTTTCGTACATGGGAGATGCGGGCTCTATCTGAATGGGAAAGCAGAACATCCCATCAATGACCCTGCCCCATTTTTTCTTCAGTTGGTCGCCGAGGTCAATGGTCTTCTGAATATCCTTAAAGGATTCATCGACCAGTCCGATGGTGAAATAGATTACCGTGGGCACTTTATATTTCAGTAACAGATCCATGGTCTGATACAGTTCATCATTGCCGTAATACATACCTTTATTTCTCCGGCGAACTTTTTCTGACCCGCTGTCCGGAGAAAGGGCAATATACGATCGGTTGAGGTCGACGGTTCGCACATAGTTTTCGATGAGTCGCTCGGTGGGTAATCCCCAGAATTCCAATGCATATCCGGGCTTCACTTTTTTGTGCCGCATGGTTTCAAAAAGGCGAAGGTAATAGCGGTCATCCCTCGGGGTGGGGTCAAAGCTGGACAGAAAAGCCGTGTATCCGTAGTTCATGGCGCTCTCCATTGTCTCCACAATCGATTCCACAGAACGAACGGAATATTTTTTGCGCCCGCACAATTTGCGTTGGGCCGAAGCGCTGCCCCCACAATACGTGCAGTTCACCGGACACCCGCGCCCAATTGCCAGGGGGAACATGGTTTCGGACGCCATTCGGATTTTCAGGTTGTCCTTTACGCTGGCATTATTCATCCAGAACATGGGCATTTTAAAATAGTCCCGGTATTTATCATGTTTATCCAGCAATGACAGATTGGCAAAATCATAACTGTCCAGATCTTCACTGGTGGCAACAAAGGAAATGCCATTGTCCACAATATCCCCGTCACGGTTCCGCCAGGTGCAATTCTCCACCTGCGAAAAATCCCGATTTTGCATCATCACAGCTCTGGCAAATGTCAGCGCCCCTTTTTCGCCATCACCGCGAATCACGGCATCGATGTGGGTGAACTCGGTCAGAATTTCATCAGCGAAGCAGCTTGCGGTCAATCCACCCAGGACAATCACGGTCTCCGGACTGGCCGCTTTAATTTTTTGGGCCACATCAATCACATCGAATGACTGAAAATGCCAGTGAAGACTCATACCGACCACTGGAATGTGGTTTTCCCTGACGAAGCGGGCAATGGAGAAATCGCTGTTGAGAATCGTTTCCAGCCCCAGATGCTTTATCCGCGATTGGACCCCATTGCGATTCAGGTAGTCGCAAACGGCAAATACCCCCATTGGCAGATAGTTCACGTACATGTACTCGTCTATCAACTTGTAGTAGTTATTCAGTTTCGGGACATGAACAAACAAAAAATTCGAATCCGAAGATTCTGTCTGTTTAAGTTCAGCAGACATGGTCAGCCTCCTTTGCCGGTAGCCGGTAAGCGACCCGGCGGTCTTCAGGTAAACGACACACTTAATTTTTAATAATATAGCGATTTTATCATGAACCGATTCAGGGAAAAAGAACTATTTTCCTACCAGGTGAAAACAACCGATGAGATTGTTTGAACGGACGGTTTCGAATCGGTTTACTCGCCGCGAATCAGTGCGATGAGTTCATCGGGAGAAAGCGGCTGGTTGCTGTTCGAGCCATCCAGTATGGACTCGGCCAGCTCCCGTTTTTGTTCGTGTAATGCCACCACCCCCTGCTCCACCGTGTCAGCGGCGATGAAGCGGACCACGGTTACAGGTTTGGTCTGACCGATGCGATGGGTGCGGTCCGTGGCCTGATCTTCTGCGGCCGGATTCCACCAGGGATCCAGATGCAGCACGTAATCGGCACCGGTGAGATTGAGCCCGAATCCCCCGGCTTTCAGAGAAATGATGAACAGCGGTGTCTGTTGTTCATGCCACCGGGCAACCAACGTTTTACGGGCTTGCTGGGGCGTGCTGCCATCCAGATACAGATATGCGATACCGACGCGCTTCAATTCTTTTTGCAGCAATGCCAGATGACTTGTGAACTGGCTGAACACCAGTGCCCGCTGTTCCTGGTCGACCAAATCCTGAATAACTTCGAGTATCCTTTCCATCTTAGCGCTGCCCAGAGCGGTATTTTCGTTCACCAGCTTCGGATGACAGGCCAGACGCCGCAAGCGGGTAAGCCCGGCCAACGCACTGAACCTTTTCTGATTGGGGACCACATCTTCGCGCAGCAGCGCATCGAGAATCTGTTGACGTTCTTCGTTGTACAGTTTCATGTGCCGGTCATCCAGTTCCACCTGAGCAATGGTTTCAGTACGGGGAGGCAAATCCGGCAGCACCTCTGCCTTGTTGCGGCGCAACAGAAAGGGCCGAATCAGCTGTTTGAGCAACTCTCTGGCCCGGGGGTTGGCATCCCGTTCGATGGGAAGGGCATACTGGCGACGAAACCGTTCGTAAGGTCCCAGCAATCCGGGGATGGCGCCGTGAAAAATACTCCACAGATCTCCCAGATGGTTTTCTACCGGAGTACCGGTCAATGCAAGGCGAAATGCCGATTGCAGACCAGCCACGGCCCGGGCGCGTTTGGAGAGGGCATTCTTGATCATCTGCGCCTCATCAAGCACCACCATGTCAAACTGAATTTCGTTCAGTGCGTCCACATTGGACGCCAGGGTATCGTAACTGGTCACCAATACCGTATCCGGAGTCATCCCCTGTAATGAAGTTTCGCGAAAGGCGCCGTGATAAAGCCGCATGTCCAGCGACGGCGCGAACGTGGCGGCTTCACTCATCCAATTGTGACATACCGACATGGGACTGACAATCAGCGACGGCGTCTGACACTCCCGAACAAGGAGGAGCGCCAGAGCCTGCAGGGTTTTTCCCAGCCCCATATCGTCCGCGAGACACGCGCCGCCTGCCCAGTGAGAAAGACGGCACAGCCACTCAAATCCCTCCCGTTGATATGGCCGCAGGGTGCCGGTGAATGAGTGGGGCACCTCCGGTGCCAGTGTGCGGGCTTCAGCAATGCGTGCTTTGACGGCGTTCCACCCCCGGCCGCCATGAAACGACAAATCTTCGAGCTGGGTATCCATGAACGGAATACCGGATTTGGGAACCGACACCCCATCGCTGGATTCACCATCGTCGAGGCTGCCGATGGTGGTCAGCCGGTCATACAGATCCTTTTGCAGCACCAGGAACTCGCCTTTTTTCAGGCGCACAAAGCGCTGTCGCTTTCGCACCGCAGCCAGCAAATCCTTCAGGGATACTTCGGTATCCTCAACGGTGACATGGCCACCAATCAGAAACCAGTCCTGCTTCTGCCTGGCCGTCACCTGCAGACTCGGTGTTCCGGCGCGCAATACGCGAAGCGGGGTGGCCCCCTCTGGCCATTCCACCTGAACACTGCTAAGCCCACTCAGCGTGGCCAGCACCTCCAGCGCTCTGTCCGCTACATTTATGTGCCAGCAAAACGCCAACCCGGTTTCATCTATCGGCAATGACAATTTCGCCGCAATGCCCCGCGCCGCATCCATTTCTCCCTCGAGGTCCCGGTCCACGAACACCCGGGTACCGTCCAGTTCCCGAATCAACTCCCGGGGGCCCGCTCCCGGCGCATAGGCCACGCTGCCCCCAACCGGATACACATGAAGAGACAGCTGAAAATCAAACTCGTCCTCCGGCATCACCCGGGCCACAATCCCCGTGTCCGGGGCAACGGTTTTCCCACGCAGGGCCGGATGCACCCACACATCCACATCCTCCGCCTCAGCCAGCAGGGCAAATAATTCCGGCGCCGCCTCCGAGGGCAGAACGCTTCGGTTCTGCAGACAGAAAACTGCAAAGGGCCGGGTATGCCTGGAAATCTCCCCGATAACAAAGATTCCCCGCTCTGCATCGAGATGATATAGATGACGTTGGCTGAGCATATGTTCAACGATTTCTTTTCCCGTCATCAGCAAATCCCCGAGGCGGATGGCGGTCTGAATGCCCTTCTCACCGGGCGCCACCGCAAACACCACCTTTTCCACCTGTACCTGAATGGGACTATTTTTCGTTCCGCTCAGATAAATTCGGGGTGAATCCGCAATGGACATCAGCAAGTCCGCCAGCTTCTGGTCGGACGTGTGAGGCAGGGCAAAATCGCTTTCTTTCAGGATTTGATAATACCGCGCCACCTGGGGATGTTCGCGCTCCAGAAAAGGCGCGAAGTCATACTGCCACTGGGCTTCCGAAATCCGGCGGCCCTTTGTCCATTTACCATTGGCACCGGGAGACTGCACAATGGGTTCAAAAAAAATACCATCCCGTCCAAGATATTTTTCGTTGATGCGCCATGCCAGACGATGCTGGGAAGCCGTGGCAAGGGTCGCATCACTCCCTGTTTGCAGCAACTGAATATTGGTTTGCAATTGAATGAGGCCCAGTTTCCACAAAGGTGCGCTCAACCGCTGCCGCAACGGTTCGTGGGCTGGCTCCTGCTCATAGGCCAGCACATCCAGCATCCACTCCACCAGCACCCGGATGTGAGAACAGGGCTCGTATGCCAGCTCGCCGCAATTGCAGCTGAACCCCGAGCGGTTATCACCCAGCACGTGAAACCCCACTGTCACATTTTCATCGGTCGAACGAACGTGCGCTCTCCGAATAAATTCGATGCCCATCCCCACGGCACTGTGGGGAATCAGCACGTTGGATTTCTGATGAAGCACCGGTTCCATGGCGCTCGGAAATCCAACCAGCGATTGCCGGAAAGCGCGAAGATGGTTCACTGTTTCATTGAAAGAAGGCGAAACATCAATGGTTTCCCATTGTTGTAACCGGTGCGCCTCGCCAGCCTTTCGCTGAATCCAGAACTGCAGATACTGATGCACCGCCTGAATAAACCGGGTATTTTTCTGCATGTACCTGTGTTTCAGGCTACCCGGTGGACTGTTCAGAATTTCGCTGAGCCGGTCGGCATGTCGACAATGGGTGATGGAGAAATGCTGCCAGCGCTGCAGCTCGCGAATCGAAATATTCGCCACGTGCTGCAATTCATTGTCCGCGATCCACCTGGAAATATCCCGCAATAATGGCGGAATGAGACGTGGCTTAACCGAATCGATGCGTCTGGCGAACGTTTCAGCATCTTCGAACCACAGTTCGGCGTCCATTTCATCCAGAATTTCGAAGGGGCTCTCGCTCAACAGTGCATGCCATTGTTCCACCACATCGTCCGCTTCATCTTCATTGAAGATATCGGCTGCATCCATTTCTTTAAACGGCCAGGTATTCATCGTGCTGTTTCCGTCCGCCTCGTCATCGTCCGCGTCCGGGATGTCATCCACTGCGCTCCCGGTCTCCAGCCAGTTGAACGTGGGCGCCTGGCGCGTAGGCGCCTGGTGCGTATCCTTCCCCGCCGATATTTTATTTTCCTGCATTTCCAGTATTTTTCGCCGCAGCTCGTCAATTGTCGGTTTTCGCTTCGCCATGAGCAGAAACTATGGGCACCGTCGTAAAAACACAAGTTCATTGAACGTAAATTTGAGATACTGTGGGCTCAGAGTCAGTGAAAATATCGGGAAGTGGAATTGGAATGAATCAAGGATGTTGCGATGTGCAATCAGTGAGCAGCCTGTTCAGCCGACGGCTTCTTCGCCCTCTTCACCGGTTCGGATACGTATGCATTCCGGCAGATCCAGAATAAATATTTTCCCATCACCGATGGTGTCGGTGCGAGCGCCTTTGACAATTGCGTCAATCGTCGCCTTTTTGAATTCATCGTTCACCGCGATTTCAAGACGCACTTTTTTCAGCAGATTCACTTCAATTTCAACCCCGCGATAGTGCTCCGCATATCCGCCCTGAGCACCACAGCCGAGGGCATTGGTTACGGACATTTTTTTAATATCCGCCGCGTACAGTGACTGCTTGACGTCATTGAGTCGTTCCGGCTGAATATATGCAATAATTAGTTTCATTGTATTACTCCTTTACAAAATCCGTTGGTTTCCTCAGTTGGCCCGTGCATCACTGATTGAGGTAAATCTGAAATCCTGCGTAGGCTTCAGAACCGTGCTCAGAAAGATCGAGTCCCTTGATTTCTTCTTCTCTGCTCACACGGAGACCAACTGTTTTCTTCAGGATGAAGAAAAGAATCAGACCAACGATGAACGCCCAACCGAAGGCGGCTGCCACACCGATTGCCTGAACACCGAACTGATGCGCCCCGCCACCGTAGAACAATCCTGTATTGGCTTCGCCGATACCCAGTGCAAATTCTGCATTGAACAACCCAGCAGACAGTGTTCCCCATGCACCGCACACACCGTGCACGCTGATGGCACCGACCGGATCGTCCACTCTCAGAATCTTATCGAACATCAGAATGGCGAACACAACAATGACACCGGCAATGAGTCCAATCAACACTGCGCCAACCGGTGTTACAGTGGCACAGGGAGATGTAATTGCCACCAGACCGGCAAGTGCGCCGTTGAGGGTCATTGATGCATCGGGTTTCCTGAACAGAATCCAACCGGTAATCAGAGCGCCAATCACACCGGCGGCGGCGGCCAGGTTTGTCGTAACAGCGATTCGGCCGATGGAACCGTCGCCAGTAGTAGTGGAACCGGGATTGAATCCGAACCATCCGAACCACAGGATGAAGACGCCAAGTGCGGCAAAAGTCATATTATGCCCGAGAATCGCGCGGGGTTTTTTATCCGGGCCATATTTACCAAGGCGCGGTCCGAGCACGATAGCGCCAGCCAATGCCACCCAGCCACCGATGGAGTGAACAACCGTCGATCCGGCAAAGTCAACAAATCCGAGACCTTCAAGCCAGCCGTCTCCTTTGAATAGACTTCCCCATGCCCAGGAACCGAACACCGGATAAATCAGCACAGTGACAACCACACTGTATATCAGGTAGGACGAAAACTTGGTTCGTTCCGCCATTGCGCCGGACACAATTGTTGCGGCCGTTGCGGCAAAAACTGTCTGGAAAATCAGAAACGTGTAATCCCACGCATCTCCAGTGGCGTCCGAAATCATGAAATCAGTAGTACCGAAGAGGCCATTGGTGGCACCAAACATCAATCCGAATCCCACAAAAAGAAATCCAAGGGAGCCGATGGCGAAGTCCATCAGGTTTTTCATAATAATATTCACGGCGTTCTTTGCACGTGTGAACCCTGCTTCAACAAGAGCGAACCCTGCCTGCATCAGGAACACGAGAAATGCCGCAACACATGTCCATACCACATTCAAATTGGTCTGTAGCTGTTCTGTGGCTGCTGCAGCGGCGTCGGGCTCTGCGGCGAACGAGGTCGTGCCCACCAGCATCAGGATACCTGCCAACACTAAGGCGAAATAGCGTTTCATGATTGTCACACACATCCTTTCCTTACATCCACGGTGTTGAGCGTGAACGCAAAATGGTTTTAATCCAAGCGCCCTGAACAGATGTCTCCGGACAATCCGTTCGGAACACAGAGCCACAAGAGCATTCGCCGTGCCATCTATTCTCTACGCAACTCAAACTATTGAAAATAAAGGAAAAAGTGTGAAAACAAAAAAATGTTCAACTCTGTATTGCTGCTACATTTTTGTACTTAATCATGTTTCAGCAACATTATTGTTTCATCTTTGGCCAGTATTCCTGCAGTTCGTCTTATGAAACAGATTTCGATTCATTGACACTGCAGCGAATTGATGCCGCAGGGCCGATTTCAGGCGAGGTGGTTCAACGATTCTGAAATTTGAAGAGCCATTTGAACATCAGTCCCAACTCATGGGAGACCCCATAGTCCGCCACGGGAAATGACAGCATCGGTCGATAGTAGAGTTCCAGAAAGAACAGTCTATTCCGGTCCCTGAAGTACAGTGGAACTGCCGTGCCCACGAATCCATTCAAGTGATGCCTGCCAATGGTGCCCGGCAATCCGACACCATATCCCGCGCCCAGATTAAAGAGAAACATGTTGATTCCCAATTCCGCGTATGGCATTGCCACCGCCCGGTCCGCAGCAACGACTTTTCCCCCCCCCGTGACCCAGAAGGAGAAGGGGGACTGCAGCTTCTGAAAAAGGGACACCTCAATTCCGGAGGCAAACCCATGGGAGAACGATCCGCCATGCACGTACGCAGCACTTCCGCCAACGGTTATACCCGGCCCCGGCGTCCATCCACCCTGGGGGGGAACTCCCGACGGATGCAACGCCCAACCGGTGGATGCCACCAGTGAATACATCAGGAAAAGACAAATAACCGAATACTTCATTTCTTCATCATTGTAGCGGATATGGCGCTTTTTCCTAAAACTTTAGACAATCGCGATGAGGTTTTGTAAAAAGAACCTGTGAAAAGCAACATTTCATCCAACAAAAACGAGAATCCGCGCGAACCCCGTGGTCCAGCGGAAAAAGATCCGGTTACCGATATCCGGCTTCCACTCATGATACTTTTTCTGACCGCGGCAACGTTCACTTATGTGCTGGAACTGCCTGAGTGGATCACGATAACTGTCACTGCAGTGTTTGCGGCATCGTGGGCATTCTTCCGCGAATCGCCCCTCATCTTCGCGTTACTGAAAAACTGGCGAACCACATGGACGCTCGTCGGTCCGATGGCGGCACTGTTTCTCTATGCATTGCTTGATATGACCATTCAAACGGCCACATCAATGGTTATCGATGCCGGTGGCCTGTCTCAGGAGAGCCTGCCCTCCCTGCTTTCGTGGCTGCTTTCCCTTCGCGCCGCTGCGGGAGACATGAATCCGATTCTGTTGGGGATTGGTGGTGGCATCATCCTGGGTGTCGGAGAAGAGCTTTTCTGGCGCGGTTTCATTCAAACGCGATTGATGCTGATTGTCAGCCACGGCATGGCGGTTCTGATGACAGCAGTGGTCTATGGCGTATTTTATCTGTTTATCCTCGGCCCATTGGCTGCACTGCTCAGTCTTTTTCTGGGAATTGTTCTCTCAATGTTGACGCTGCGCTCCCGTTCGCTCATTCCCGGCGTGCTGTGCCACAGCGTTTTCCTCGTGTTGAGCCTATGGCTGAGGCCGGACATCACATCATTTCTGTAGCGCAATGAATCCCGCAGTCTGCAGAAACCTGTAAGGATGGAGACATCAATGAATCTCTTAAAACTTTTTAACCTTGAATCCACGCCCCATGAAGATTACGGACAACTGTTCGACAGAATTTCCCGGCTGGGAGAGCATCTGAATGAATCCGAATTGAAACAAATCACCGCCATCGCCGGGCTATGCGGACGCATTGCATATGCCGATACGCACATCACCGATGACGAGCTGGACAAAACCCGGGCCATACTGCTGGCAGAGTCGCATCTTTCACCGGAATCGGTAAACATCGTCATGGAACTCATTGTTGAACAGCGGATTGAGTTGCTCACTCTGGAAGAACACTTTTATTCCAGGCTGGCCAACGAATCCATGAATCCGGAACAGAAGCAGCATCTGCTATTGAATCTGTTTCGCATTGCTGCCGCAGACGGTACCATTTGTCTCGAAGAAGAAAATATACTGTTCAACCTGGCCACCCAACTCAAAATGTCCAGGCAGGATATTGTTGCTCTGAAACGGGAATTTAAAGAGTATCTCTCTGTCTTCCAGACGCAGCAATAGAGAAGGTTGTCGAAATCAATCCTGCTGATGCTGTTTGCGGATAAAGGCGGGAATATCGAGATCATTGCTGTGGGTAACGGATGTTCTCGGCACTGACGGTCGTGCGGCTGCGGCGTGTTGTCCGGTCGTATTGGTGACATCACTGTCCCGTCCGGCGGAAGATACGTTGGCCATGGGGCGACCGACGTGGGTTCCACAGGTATCCTTGTACGCCGATTTCGGCGCGTATGCACCGCGATATCCCCCGGGGGCGATCATGGATTCTTCCTGCTGGAATCCAGTTGCAATCACCGTACATTTCACTTCATCGCAGGGCTCTTCCAGAGTCACATATCCAAAAATGATGTGTGAATCCTCGTCTGCGGATTCCTCAATCATCGCCACCGCATCCGCCACTTCGTTCATGGTCATGTCCGGACCACCGGTAATATTGATCAGAATACCAGTGGCGCCGTTTATTTTCACGTCTTCAAGCAATGGACTGTTGATTGCCATTTCAGCGGCATCCATGGCCCGATTGGGACCAGTGCCATAACCGGTTCCCATCAATGCGCGTCCACGGTTGGTCATGATGGTGCGAACATCGGCGAAATCCACATTGATCTGACCACGAATGGTTATCAAATCTGAAATTCCACGGACCGCATTGCACAATACCTGATCGGCAAAACAGAACGCGTCGTTGATGGTGAGGTTCTGTTCCAGCGACAGGAGGCTTTCATTGGGAATGACAATCTGGGTATCCACTTCCTCACCCAATGCGTTGATACCTTCCTCCGCAAATCTGGAACGGCGTCGACCTTCAAATCTGAACGGTTTGGTCACAACACCAACGGTCAGTGCATCCACTTCCTTAGCCACCTGAGCAACGATGGATGCTGCCCCCGTGCCGGTTCCACCGCCCATACCGGCGGCAATAAATACCATATCAGACCCGCGAAGAACCTCTTCAAGCGTAGAGACGTCTTCCAGCGCCGCTTTACGACCCACTTCCGGATGTCCGCCTGCACCCAGTCCCTTGGTCAGATTGGTGCCAATCTGAATTTTTGTCGTCGCAGGATTGGCCTCCAGAGCTTGATGATCTGTATTCACCACCACAAATTCAACACCTTCAATCTGCTCTGCAATCATATTCGCCACGGCATTGCCGCCGCCGCCGCCTACCCCAACAACTTTAATCCTCGCATGCTGATCCATTCCATCAAGTTCGAAACGCATGAAATCCTCCCGAATTCCTTATTTTTTTGCCGCTTTGTAACAACTGCTGCCGGTGAAACACCGCGCCTCGCAACAGCTGCACAGTTTAAAATATTTCTCTAAACCACCCGGACATTCGTCCGAAGACTTTTGAGTACACTTTGTCTTCTCTGACCCGAATCACGCTGCCCGACGTATCGCTATCATGCATCGCACCGTAATTCACCAGACCTGCACCGGTGGCATAAATAGGATTGGCTACCATATCCTCCATACCACCAAATCCAAACGGGATGCCTCGTCTCACCGGCATTCCGGTGGTCTCTTCCGCCATCTCCGCCAACCCTTCCAGAAGCGTGGCACCACCCGTGACGACCAGACCGCTGGCGAGTAAATCTGCGTATCCGCTTTCGAGAATGGCGCGGTGAACCAACATGAAAATTTCTTCGACACGGGGCTCAATAATGTGTGCCAGAACTTCTCTGGGCTGTTCGATGGGTGGTCTCCCCCCCACCGAAGGCACGAGAATGGTTTCATCGGGATCGACCATTTTGACCATGGCGCACCCATGATTCCGTTTGATTCGTTCCGCCTCCGCCTTGGGTGTTCGAAGTCCCATAGCCACATCCGCAGTCAAATGTTTTCCGCCAACCGAAATCACAGACGTATGCGCAACCGATCCGTCCACGTAAATAATCAGGTCTGTCGTTCCGCCGCCAATATCCACCATCGCCACGCCCAGCTCTTTTTCATCCTCGTGAAGTACTGCTTCAGCTGAAGCGATCTGTTCAAGAACAATATCTGCCACATCGAGCCCGCATCGCTGCGCACACTTCACGATATTCTGTGCGGAGGTTACCGCACCCGTGATAATGTGCACGCGGCCCTCCAGACGAACGCCATTCATCCCTACTGGCGTTTTCACACCATCCTGATCGTCAACAACATATCCCTGTGGAATCGCATGGATCACTTCCCGATCAAGAGGAATGGCGACTGCTTTCGCCTGTTCAATCACTCTGTCCACATCCGACTGTGAAATTTCCCGATTTTTCACAGCTACAATGCCGTTATTATTGAAGGAAGAAATATGGCCGCCGGCAATACCGGCATACACTGTGGAAATCTCTACCCCAGCCATCTGTTCTGCTTCTTCGATAGCGCGCGTAATCGAATTGCAGGTGGCGTCAATATTCACCACAACGCCCTTGTGCAATCCTGCAGAGGGATGTGATCCGATACCGATAATATCTGTGCCTTCTTCTGTCACCTCTCCCACAACCGCCGCAACTTTTGTTGTGCCAATATCGAGACCTACAATAATATCTCCGCAATTTGCCATCTGAAACCTGCCTTTTTGAGCCACAAAAGCCAAACGAAATATTCGCTTACATGTCACACTGGCACGCATCGATAATCAGAATCAAATTTTTGACCAAAAAAAAGGGGGAAAAAGAGGCAATCAATGTCGTATAATTCATAGACAGAGAGGGTCCCAACCTCACAGGATGTGTCAGGGATTACAAACTAAACTACTAAAATCACGAATTAAAAAACGCAAATAAATCTAATAATCCGTTTGTCATAATCCGTTTACAAAACAACACATTTTTTTTGAATCCCCACATCAGAAAACCGCAGATAAGTGAAAAAAAACATTTGCCGAAACCGATATGTTGTCGAAATGTAATCCCGTTCCGGGAAGGATAGACGAAGGGGCTCAGGCGTGTTTCAAGAACGCAGTGGACTGAGTGGTGGCGGTTTCACCTGCATCCGAAAGCACTTTACCGATCGCACTCAGGAACTCATCGATATGAATTTCTTCCAGAGCCCCCATATTGGCAACCTGAAACCAGTTTCCGGCCAATTCTCCCTTGCTTTCGTACACAATATATCCCAGGCTCTTCAATCCGAGATAAATATCTGTGTATGTCATACCGTTCGGAACTTTGACAATAGTCACACTGTTCGATGCGCGTTCGGGATCTACCAGCAAGTCCATCCCCAGAGACCGCAGGCCGTTTCGAAGCCTGGAACTCAGCGACTGATAATGCTCCATGCGAGACTCCACACCCACGTCGAGCAATTCATCCAGAGCGGCATTCAGACTCATCATGGTATTTACTCCCGGGGTGAAGGGGGTCTGAGATCGCTTCTTCATAAAATCCCGATATTTGCGTAAATCGAGATAATAACTGCGAGGGGAATCATCCTGAATTCTCTCCCAGACTCGCGGATGCACACACACACTTGCCACACCGGAAAACGCATGAAGACATTTATTGGCACTGGTTACGCATACGTCAACGTTATCCTGCACCACATCCAATTTCTCAGCTCCGAGACTGGAAACAGCATCCAGCATCAGAATCCTCCCGTTGCGGCGAACAATCGCTCCCACTTCACTGACAGGATTCAATATTGCCATTGAGGTTTCGTGATGAACCATGGCAACAGCGGCAATATCCGGGTCGATCTGAAGTGTCGTTTCCAAGTCTTCGATAGGCAACTTCTTTCCCCATGGAACCGAGAAGGACACCACCTCGATATTATAGACAGATGCAATTTCTGCAAGTCGCTCACCAAACGCACCATTACTCAGAACCAGCAGCTTTTTACCGGTAGGAACGAATGTGCTGATAGCAGACTCCATTCCCCCGGTACCGGACGCCGTTAAGACAAACACATCGTGACTGTCCGTCGCCTTGAAAACTTTTCGCAATTTTCTCTGAATGGAATCGAGAAGATTCGAAAAAATCGGTTCGCGATGACACATATCCCGCGCGCCGACAGCCGCCTTCACCCGAGGCGTTGTCGTTACCGGTCCCGGGTTCAACAACATCGCGTGCTCGCCATCGTAACTGGTTTCCAGGGTATCACCGTGCAGCTGAATCAGCAATTCAGCGTATCGTCGGGCCTGTGGACTGGAAATCGAAATCCAGCGAACGTTCTTCACATCCAGCATGCGAACCCTTCCCCGTCTGGCCATCGCCCGTAAACTGTCCACCAGAGATATTTCAACATCCTCCAGCAGCCGTTTCAGCTTATCCACCAGCAACGGCGAAATCCGAACAATCCCCGGGCACACCCCATCTGGCCTCTCCAGATTCATTCCAATATCAGAAATACTGTTGCCCTCAAGATGAACCTTGAGGCATTCTTCCTGATCAAAAACATCGTCGCAACGTCTGTCGACAGCCAGAACGACTGAATCAACCGGCGCCGGAGAATTCAGAATTCGCCGAATGAGCGACGGCGGATACAGATGATCGGAAGGCACAAGAACAACCTGCTGATCAATCCAACCCGATGCGGCGATAACGGAATGCGCACTCCCGTGTTTCCAATATCCATTGTGAACCACGGTAACTGGAATATCCAGATGGTAGCTGTCCAGCGCTCTCCTGATCAATTCAGACTGATAGCCGGTGACCACCACCGCTTCTTCAATCCCTGCCGCATGCAGTGTTCGAAGATTTCGAATAATCAGAGGCAGACCGGCAACTTTTGCCAGCGCTTTTACATGTCCGGAACCGTTTACGATTCGTTCGCTTCTTTCATCTGCAAGTACTATTGCTCTCTTCATAAGACTTTTACCTACTTCCGCCAAACATGGAAAAGGTGAATTTTGAGAAAATCAATTATCATCAACCAGTGCGACAAAAACACAGTGTATAAAAAAAACCACACTAAACCGTGGTAAAAAATATACTACTTCTACTTACAGAAACCGAGCAGTCAGCATTTCACCCTGCTATAGCGCCGATTTCAAGTTATACAGCGCACATTTGCCGCATTTACTGGCTTGCGTTTATAGCAATTGACGTGCCAGCATCAAGAGATTTCTGAAATATGTCGGAGCTTTCGAAGTGCCTCGTTAAAGGGGGCGGGAGGGTCACTCTGAAACTGAAGGTGGTCACCTGTCACCGGGTGATCAAACCCCAGCAACTCCGCGTGAAGCGCCTGTCCAGGCAGTGACAGGTGAATATTTTTCAATGCATCACTCAGTTTTCTGGGGGAGTACAGCGGGTCACCCAGGAGGGGGAATCCGTTGTCGTAGCAGTGAACCCTGACCTGGTGCGTACGCCCTGTATGCAGTGTCACTCTCAGCATGGCGCTGGTGTTTTGGACAAATCTCTCCATTGTTTCCACCACGCTGATAGCTTCCTTGCCCCTCGTTACCCGGGACGAAAATTTTTTACGGTCGTTGGGACGTCGGCCATGAAGTGTCTTCAATTCGAGATAGTCCGGAGGATTCCCTGCCACCAGCACCCGGTAGCGACGCTCCACACTGTGGACCTGAAATTGCGCAGTCAGTTTTTTCAATGCTTCCTCTGTCCTTGCAACCACCATCAGACCGGACGTATCCTTGTCAAGTCGATGGACCAATCCGGGGCGCAGTTCGTTTCCGGCAGCTATGGCAAAATGGTACACCAATCCGTTCACGAGTGTGCTGCCAGGATGGCCCGGTGCGGGATGCACCACCAGCCCCTGGGGTTTATTCAGAACAATCACGGCATCGTCTTCATGGACAATATCCAGAGACATCTTCTCCGGCTCTGCATGAAGTGGTTCCGGTGGCGGGATCTCAAGGGTAATTCTCTGACCGGATTTCAGTTTTCGCGACGGTCGTGTCTCTACGAAACCATCGATTTGAACCATTTGACCTTCAATAAATCTTTTCAGCTGAGAGCGGGATGGATCTATATCTCTTTCGCTCAGCCATCGATCGAGGCGTTTGCCATTATCTCCGGCATCCACTTTCCATTCCTGAACGCGTTGAGAAGAAACTTCATCGAATGGCATTGAACAGTTCATGGAAAACAGGAACAGAGAAAAACAGGAGCAGACAGTTACCGCCAGTTACCACAACTTGCACTTGATGTGCCCCTTGGATTTGATGAGCAAATCGATAATGGCGCGATCGTAAAAATTCTTTCCTTTCAGCTCCGGGATCACCCGGCTGTCAAAGAGCTCCCGGCCCTCCTTGATTTCTTCGGCCAGAATATCGTAGAGATTATCCGCCTGGAGTCCTTCCAGAATTTTTTCTTCGTTGTACAGCGATAAATCAGATGCAATTGCACGCGCCAATCGTCTGGCCGCCTGTTCTGTTTCAATAATTCTCATTCCAACCTCCCGGAAACAGAACTAAGGTATCACGGGCATAGTCACCGGTCAATTTTGCTGTACTTTTATTTCCGGTCAAAGATACACTCAACCGTAGAGATTTGAACATGTCAACAAAACAACTTCCCCTCATCGAAACTGGCCCGTCGGCCAGCCGTTCCGCCCCCAAAAAGCCGTTCATCATCTCCGCGTCGAGAAGGACCGATCTTCCCGGATTTTATCCATCACAGTGTGCGGAGCTCATCGCTGCGCGCATCCGCCGGCTGCGGACGCGTTTTCTCTATGGCGTGATGTTCTGGACCAAGCAACCGCTGCCTTTTCTCTCCAATCCCAATCTGTTCAATCTGGTAACGGAACTGGCGAACCCCATGGTTCAGTTGACCGTCACCGGCCTCGGTTCAACAGCCCTTGAACCCGGTATTCCATCTCCGGAAACCGTCGTCGCCGCACTTCCCCGGCTGATCGCGCTTTTCAAGAATGATCCAGGGCGAATTCGCTGGCGGTTTGACCCGATTCTGAAAAACTGGAATGGACTGAAACAGTTCAACCGGTTGGCAGTCCCCCTGTCGCAGCTGGGTATCCGGGAATGTACCATCTCGTTTCCCACTTACTTCAGCCTCAAAGGCAACCTGACCTCTCAATTCAATCAGGCTGGTATTCAGGCCTGGCATCCGGAAGAGCAGCAGCAATTTTTAGCGGAACTGGTGCAGGCGGCAGAGAATCATGGCATCACCCTGCGAAGCTGCGCGCAACCGCTGATTTCAAGGTTGAACCCGAAAATTCTGTCGGCGGCATGTGTGGATGCCGCGCTGTTTGAATCTCTTCACCCCCGGAAGCTTCTCCTGGAACTCCCCTCGGACCCCAGCCAGCGCAAACATTGCCACTGCGCAAAGAGCGAAGACATCGGCAGTTACACCGAGCACCGATGCGGGGGAGGCTGTGCATATTGCTACTCCAAAGCCGGGGGCCGCTACTGACGAATAGCGACCCCTGATCCCGACCTGGGGCGTCATGTACTGTCAGATGCGAAGATTGGTCGGGGAATCAGAAATCGCCGGAATCAACGACTTTGGGAATTTCTTTGAGGAAACTGTCTTTAACTTCCATGGACTCGTACACGAGAGACCGTCGCGTATTAATAAAAAATGCATTGGGTTTCTGTACCCGACCTTCGATGGTCGTGACCTCCAGACGAATCACGCCGCCGCCCCCTTTTTTGTCCTGGGCATGCACAGTGGTCTGGAGGGCCATGCTGACAAGACAACAAGTCAGCAGAGCGGCTGTCCACGTTTTCTTTTTTCCAGAAATTAAACGGTTCATCGGTTTCTCCTGAAGCGCCCCTGAAACGCCATGGTTTGCAGGAAACCCATATTATCACAACTCTCATTTTTCAATACCCATTTTTGCCCTGGTGGCCGGTGCAGATAAATCCATCCCGAAAGCGTCCGGCCGGGCATCGGTTTCATCAAATCACCGGAATACACAGTTTTGGGATGAACTGTTGCCGGTCACCGATTATACTCTGCGCAGCACATGTGCAATATCTCCTCCGGATGACAGGCAATGAACGAATGAAGATGGAAAAACTGACTCCCCTGATAAAAAAATATCGTTATGCAATCATCGCCATAACCACCCTGTTCACAATCGGGTTTGCCGCGTTGCTTCCCCGGCTGAAGTCCAATGATGACATGATGCGATTTCTGCCTCAGGGAAATCCCAATATTCAGCTGTTCAACAGAGTGAATGAGCGATTCGGCGGTATTGATGTGGCGATCATCGGGCTTGAGAGCGATACCATGTTCACCGTGCAAAACATCGATCGCATCCGAAGACTCACCCGGAAGTTGGCGGCGGTCGATGGTGTGTATGACATTCTCTCGTTCACCGAAGTGCCCAATCCCCAGCCTTCCCCCGAAGGACTTCGGGTCACCCCTCTGGTGATGGACAGAATCCCCGCCACCCCGGCGGAACTGGCGGCGCTCAAGAAAGCCGTGCTCGCCAATGCCAATGCCGTCGGCAACCTGATTTCCCCGGATGGCAAAGCGGCCATGGTCCTCTGTTTCCTGGGTGGAAGCCGCCCCCGGATAAATATTGCCGCGGATATTCAGAAAACCGCATCCCACATCTGGGGAACGAAAGACATTTTCTTCGCGGGCGCCCCCTTTGTGCGCCTGTACATTGCCGGTGGGATGGCCGAAGACCTCGCCACCCTCACCCCTGTGGTGATTGTGGTAGTGCTGCTTTTCACGTTCATTCTTTTCCGAAGGATGTCGGCGGCGATCCTTGCTCTGGGCACCGTGGGAATTGCCGTCGTCTGGGTAATGGGAACAGTGGCCCTGGGCGATGATGGAATTACCCTTGTGGGCTCCAGCCTGCCCACGGTTCTGGTTTCCATTGGCGGGGCGTACGGCATGCATGTGCTGGGCGCCTTTTTCGGCAGCACGGTCCAGACCATTCCGGAACGTATTTCCCGGATGTATCGCGATGTGGGTCTCCCTGTCATCATCTCGGGGATTACCACGGCGGCCGGATTCATGACGTTTCTGTTGATGGACATTGCGCCACTTCGAGAATTCGGGGTTCAGGCGGCGGTGGGCGTGCTGATTGCCGCAGGGCTTTCCCTCACTTTCATCCCCGCGTTGCTTACCTTCTACAAGTCTCCTCCGGCCTCGCTGCGCGGCATTCTGCCGGTGAAACATCTGGAAAAAATCGGCGCACTGACCGCAGAGCATCCCAGAAAAGTATTCGCACTGGCTCTGCTCATCGCCGCGATCTCCGCCGCCGGCATTCAGCGAATTGCACCGGATGCGACCATGGAAACCTTTTTTGCCAGGAACTCACAGCCGGACCGGGCCAACCGATTTCTGGAACGGCATTTCGGTGGCGCCAATTATCTGCAGATTTATTTTGAGGGAGACCTGCGCTCCCCATTTGTGCTGCGGGAGCTCCAGAAACTGGTCGAGTACACCCGAAGCCGGGACGAAGTGGCCCAGGTGTCGGCCATCACCGATTCCCTCATCATGATGAACGAAGCCATGGGGGGGCGTGCGGACATCCCGCTCAACAACCGTCGGGCTGGCTCCCTCTATCCATTTCTGGAAGGCACCGCTGCCATCGATCAGATGATTTCCGCTGAAAAAGATGCCAGCCTGATTCAGATTCGCCTCAAAGCCATTTCCGCTGCCCGGGTGAAACAACTCATCGATACCCTGCGCGAATTCATCCGGACAGATATTCCCCGGAATATTCGCGCCGTTCAGATAGGCCCTTTTGCCATCCCGGAAACCGCGGTCGAGGCGTATTCGTCAACGACACGGAAAGATAAAAATGAAAACAACTCGAACGTCTCACCGGAATCGTCCGTGGACCAGACCCTGTCCCCTTCGGAGCGGCGCGAACTGAAAAAGCAGGTAGTCAGAGATCTCAGCCACCGTCTCCTTTTTCTCGCCCGAATCCATTCACGGCATCCTGTTGCCCCCATCGCACAACAGAAACTTTTTGACCTTATCTGGAAAACCGCGCAACAGGAGTTGCTGGCCATGGGACCGGATTTGGTTTCGTCCATGCGGCAAGTGATTGAGGAGCATATTGAGATTAATTACGCCTTTCTGGAACCCGATGAAAGCGTCGACGCCTCCCCACTGAACGAGGCGCAAATGGCCGCAGCTCAGACCGAATGGCGGCAACGGGCAGACCTGGTCTTCAACCAATTGACAAAACGCGAATCCACCTTCATTCAGAAAAACGATATGAAGCACATTCTCGAAGCCGCGCTGCCCCTCACCAGTCGAAGAGACCCGGAAGGTCTGGACATAACTGCCGGCGCAATGGCGCAGAGTTTTGCCATGGAACGCGCAGTGGTGCAGGCCAATCGACTGATGCCTTCGGTGCTGAATGCGCTGCACATCCCCAGCCCCGACGACGCCCTGAAAAAGGCCATCCGTTGGGCCCTGACCGATTTGCAGGTGCCGGTCTACGGTGTTTCCGGTGGCTCCTCCGGGGATGCATTGCCCATTTCAGCCACCGTCACTGGTGCGCCCGTAACCAATATCACCCTCTGCGAAAGCACCATCTCCAATCAGTTGAAGTCTCTGACCGCTGCCATAATCTTACTGCTGGCCATTCTACTGGTGGCGTTACGCTCTTTCACCCTTGCCATCAAGGGGATGACGCCTCCGCTGTTCATGCTCATCGCCACCACCGGCATCCTGGGGGCATTCAAAGTGCCCATTGACATAAGTACCAGTATGATTGCCACCATCGCCCTCGGGATCGGCGTGGACTACACCGTTCATTTCATGTGGCGCCGAAGAGGTCGAACCGAGTCGCTGGCCCAGACCATCCGGGCGGTGGGACCATCTATTCTGGCCAACGCCATTCAGGTGGCCGCGGGCTTTTCGGTTCTCTGTTTTTCAGGAATGATTCCCATGCAACGATTTGGATTACTGATTGCAGTGACCATGATCCTGGCTGCACTGGCCACTTTCGTGTTCCTGCCTGCACTGCTGCGCCCGAAAAAACGGCACAGCGCAATGAAGAAAGGATAATATCGTGATCAGATCTTTAATTCTGTCCGGCACACTGTTCTGGATACTGCTACTGCTGGTGGCCTGCGATGATGCCGGTGATTCAGACAACAGCGACACTGCGGTTGAAGGAAATGGCAGCTGTACATCCACCCGGGATGGCGAGCAATACTGTTACGAAATAGAAGAAGCATATCCTGCATTCAAATCGGAATGCATCTTTTTCAGCGGTGGCAGCTGGTCCGCCTCTTCCTGCGAACAGGCACTGTATGCACGGGTATGTATTCAGGAAACGAAGGTATCAGAGGACAACGAGAGCCCGATAATGGTCCATTACGTGTACTACTATACCGCCGATTCCAACATGGCTTGCGTTGGCGAAGAAACTGAACTGTAGACCCCCGGTGCATTGATCGCACCGCTTCCAATCAATTGCCGTCCACCAGACGGATTTCCTTATCGATAATGTCGTTCACCCGAAAAATGACCCGGCTGACAATGTCGGCCTCGGATTCGCCAATCTGTTTTTCGAGCTCCCGGATTTCGGCGTCGAGCTTTGCCACTTCTTCGGCCAGTCTGGAATTGTTCTCTCCCATTTTCTGTCCTTTCAACGTCCCCCCGGCACCAGCTGTGCAAGGGCGGAAAACTTTATCTTAAGAAACGCAGAATCGGGCGCTATCATAGCAGGAGAATGCGCGGGATCAACAGAATTCACTTGAATTCAATTGCTGTTCTTCACAGGCCGATATGGATGCAGGAAGCTGGCCAGCTGCCCGGGACTTCGAGTCTGGGCGTACACCATTCCGTTACCACTGAATTTTGCCACCAATCCCTCACCGCCGAAAAACAGGGACTTGATCCCCCCCACTTTCGAGATGGAGTAGTTCACCGTGTCTTCAAAGGCAACAATGTGATCGGTATCGACGATATACTCGCCTTCACAGTTTTTGGGATAAATGGCGCCGTAGGACGCCACGAACACGGTGCCCGGGCCCGTGGCCTTGAGCAGGAACATGCCTGTCCCACTGAAAAAGCCCTTTACCCCACCCCATTTGGTGTCCAGCTTCACATCGGGCGTAGCAGCCACATACGCGGATGACTGAATCATGAGTGACTTGCCTTCGGCCAAATCGAACGACATGATATCCCCGGGGGAGCCCGGCGCCAGCATCACGTGCCCTTCTCCGCCTTCGGCAGTGAATGTATTCTGAAAAATCGATTCTCCACCCAGCAGTTTTCGTTTGGCCGCGGCAAAAATGCCGCCGCGCGCTTCGGTTTTCATTTTAATATTCGATGACATGGACACCATGGCACCGGACTCGGCAACGACTGATTCACCGGCAGCCAGTTTGTAGTCAATGATGGCAAAATCTGGTGAACTTTTTATTTCGTATGGCATCTGGTGCTCCTTCGTTATTTATTCCGCGGAGGCAACTTGCCGCCGACCAGAGATCCGAATTCCGCCGGGTTTCGGGATTGAATGAACAGTTTTCCTTTGCCCTCGAAACGGCAGACCAGCCCTTCCGAGGAGAAAAACGTGGAAAACCAGGACCCCACGCGTCGGATGGTGAACGTCAACGACGGTTCGAACGCCACGATATGTCCGGTGTCCACGATATAACTGCCATCGATTTCAATTTCCTTGATTGCGCCAAAGGCGTTCAGGGCCAGAGGTCCATTGCCGAAGGCCCGAATCCAGAACATTCGCCCTTCGCTGAAAAAGCTCTTGAAACCGCCCCACTTGGTTTCGATTTCCACGCCGGTACCACTGGCCAGATAGGACTGCTGCTGAACGATTAAATCGCTGCCAGTCATGTCGTAGAGCATGATATCACCGGGCAGGCTCGGTGCGAATGTGACTTCTCCCGGACCGTTGTCGGCGTGAAAGGTATTGCGAAAAAATGATTCGCCCAGAAACAGGGAGCGCCCCAGTCCTTTGAGGAAGCCACCGACCCCTTTTCCCTGGGACGCTGATGTCTCCATGCGGATGTGTGCGTCCTGAGTCACCATGGCGCCACTTTCCGCCATCACTGCATCCCCCTGGTCCAATTTTGCGATTGCCAGCGCATATGCTGGGCCAAACTCTATGTTGAATTGCATGGTAAACTCCTTATTATGCCGGCAGTCGGGGACTGATCCATCCCACCATGGCGCCGAGATTTCTGGACTGAATGAACAGTTTGCCGTTTCCATTGAACTGGCACACCAGGCCTTCGCCGGACATCAGGGTTGATTTCAATCCCCCAGCGCCCTTGATTTTGTAGTCCAGGGTGTCATCGAACGCCACAATATGCCCTGTATCCACAGTGTATGAGCCCTGCACATCGATTTCGTGAATGGCGCCATAGCAGTTCACCCACAGGTCACCGCTACCGCTGCACTGAAGCCAGAATGCCCCTTCTCCGGAAAACAGGCTCTTCAGTCCGCCGAACTTCGTTTTCACTGTAATATCCCCGGAAGAAGCCAGGTAGCTGCTGGCCTGAACAATCAGGGATTTATTGCCGTCGAGACCGTAGTGAATAATGTCCCCCGACAGCGCCGGGGCAATCATCAACTGTCCATTCTGTCCCTGGGGAGGTGTGTAGGTATTGACAAAGAAGCTCTCTCCACCCAGAAATTTTCGAACCAGCGCCAACAGGAAATTCAGCAGTTTTCCGAAAAATCCCATCCGGTTGCCACCAATCGTCGTTTTTATCTCCAGCCCTTCGCTCATCCCGACCATGGAACCGGCTTCCACAGTGACACTTTCTCCTGGCGCCAGGTCTATGGTGGACATGGCGTACGCCGGTCCAAATTCGATGTTCTGCTGCATAGGTCAACCTCCGTAAGTACTTCCATGCGAGGAATATCCTCGAATGATTCCGCACTCTTTTTTGAAATCGCCAGAAAGCTTAGCACACACTTTTCACCAGAAAACAAAAAAGTTGATATTTCACACCTGCCGAAATAAAAACTTTTTAATGACTTTGTAACTTCAACGACGATTGCCGGTACGCCGGTCTGGCGATAAAACAGAAGAAATAGCAAAAAAGCGGTTCTCAGAATCTAACGCAGTGGGACTTGAAATATGACAACTGAGACGGATCGCACCACGCAAATCGAATCACTGCACCGCAAGTACGCGGGCGTTATTTTTGATTTGTGCGTGCGCATACTGAAAGATGCGGCCGAGGCTGAAGATGCTGTACAGGAAACGTTTATCAATGCGTTCAGGGCGCTGGATTCGTTTACCTACGGTGACAGTTATCTGCCCTGGCTGTATCGCATTGGCACAAATGTCTGCCTGAAAATGCTGCGCACGAAAAAGCGGAAGGGAGCGCTGCCCGTGGAAAATATTGAGATGGAGCACCATGTAACTGATCAGTTTGCAGATCCTGCAAATCGCATCGCTGTGCGCACACAGCTCATGGGGTTGCAGGAATCCCTTGACGAACGGAACATGGAGATCGTTGTTTCTCATTTTATTCTGGGCATGAATCAGCAGGAGGTTGCCGACGCCATGGGCATCTCACGGCGCGCAGTGGTGAAGCGACTGACCCGTCTCAAAGGGTATGTTCAGGAGCTGGCGCGGATCACAACGCCACCTCAGCCGATGGAGACAAAGAAAAATGAGTGACTGTCCTTCACGACTTGTGCTGGCCGCTTTTCATACCGGCGACCTCAATGAAGCCCAACAGGAAGAAACCACCCGCCACCTCGGAGAATGTCACGGGTGTCAACGGGCGCTTGAGACACTGAAAGAAAATGCGGGTATGTACGAACAACAGATGTCCCGGCATCAGGTGGCACTCAAACAGGCACTTGTCGGCGAAGCTGAAGTTGCCGCCAATAAAAAGAAGCAGGGCACAGTGATGCTGCTCTTCGGGGCAAAAAATTTCAGGTGGGCCGTTCCCGTTGCCGCAGCGGCCGCGGTGCTCATCATGGTGCTGGCCTCCGCCACGCTCATGCAGCCGTCAGCGCCGTTGCCCGACATGGCATACAAGGGACAATTCAGTGTGTCCGTGGTTGCGCGGCGCAACCGCAATCAGTTCGCTGTGGATGAGGGCGCCCGGCTTCGGGAAAACGATGCCCTGCGCTTCACGGTCCAGACCGGAACACCGGGATATCTGCTGATCGGCGACCTGGACAGCCGGGGGCAGTTTACCGTTCTGTACCCCGCTGCGGATTCGGCCTCGGAAGGACAGGCACTTGAAATTCCGACTCCGGGACGGCACACCCTGCCCGACAGCGTTGTGCTGGATGATGCCACGGACGAAGAATACTTCGTGACCATTTTTTCAAAGACTCCCTTTAAAACGGACCTCATTGATTCTGGTCTGGCAAAAAAGCTGATTGAGAACAACCAATTGAGCGGAGGTTCCCCGTCCATGTTGCCCAACGAGCTGCCAGCGCCGTTGCAGGACGCCACCATCAATCTACTAACGATTCAAAAAGAATGATGGTGCGCTGGTCCTTCATCTGTCTGCTTCTGGTCAGCGTATTTGCGGGCAATGCTGCTGCGACGACGCGATTTGCCCTGATTGTCGGCAACAATCAGGGAGAGGATAAAAGAGAATCACTTCAGTACGCCACGCGGGATGCCCGGAAGATGTACCAATTGCTCACGGAGCTCGGTCGATTCAAAAAGGAAAATACCGTGCTTTTACTCGACGCATCCGCCAGGGAGTTCTGGCGAAGCCTGAATGAACTGGAATCGAAGTCGGAAATCGCCCGGAATGCGGGAGAGGAAACCCTGCTGCTGGTGTACTATTCGGGTCATGCCGGACAGGATGCCCTGGAACTGGGAAACACCCTGGTCAAATACCGGGAACTGAAACAATTTCTCGAACGCTCAAAAACGGGAACGCGCCTGGCTTTTGTGGATTCCTGCCACAGCGGTCAACTCATTGCATCGAAGGGAGCCAAAAAGGGTAAGGCATTTCACATAAAGGTCAGCGACGAAATTTCGTCATCCGGCTATGCCATCATCACTTCGAGCGCCCGCAATGAACTGAGTCAGGAATCAAGGGAACTCCGCGGCGCTTTCTTCACCCATCACCTGGCGTCCGCACTCCGGGGCAAAGGCGACACATCCGGGGATGGCCGAATCACCCTGCAGGAAGCCTACGAGTACGCATATGCCAGGACCCTTGCCCAGACCTCCACCGCGGAGGGAGGAAGTCAGCATCCCATGTACCACTTTCAGTTGAAGGGACGCGGCGAGATTGTGCTCACCCACACCCGGAAGTCCTATTCCGCCGTAGAAATCCCGTACCTGGAATCCGGTCGAATCCTGCTGCTGGATGGCATCGGAGAAGAAGTGCTGGCCGAAGCCGAAGCCGTTCGGGATGAACCCGTTCGATTCAGCGTCCCGCCGGGGGTGTACATTGTTTACATTGTCAAACAGAGCGGAGCGGTCCGTGTCGCTGAAACCGAGGTGGCGCCCCATCAGACCACCACTTTGGGACCGGATGATTTCAGCACCACCACTCTCATTCAATCCGTTGCCAGAGGAGGACTTTTCAGAACGCCGGAATACGCGTGGCGCCACAAGGTAGGCGGCTTTGCCATGTGGCGAACCAGCCCGCTGGAAGATGTCGGGACGCCATGGGGGGTGGGGATTCATTATCGGCTCCAGGCGGCCAATGGCATCCAGCCCACGGTCAGACTCTTCACCACTTCCGCCGCACATGGAAAAACCGGACGAGCCTACCACGATGTGGGGGTGAACGTGGGTATCGGATACACATTTGATGTCTCGTTCATTGCGTTGCATCTGGAAGTGCTGATGGGGTACGAACACATGTTTCAGGACGCGTTGTCCACCGACATACCCATGACCACCCGCCCCCATACCTCCGCATTTTCGGGAGTCGGTTCGATGGGGATTGAAGTGCCCCTGTCATTCGTGTACCTTTTTGCAGATGTCGGTGCCGGGGGACGCGTTTTTCAGATTGTCAACCGTGGATGGGTACCGGGATTCGAATTTCAGGCGCTGGCCGGTGCCGGCCTTTCATGGGGAACGAGATGAACCGATATCCGGTGGTCATATGCGTCATACTGTGGAGCAGCGGACTCTTTGCCCTGGCTTGTGGTCCGGGACTCCTGGACGACAGCGCAGTCGTGGACACTACCGGCCCATTTGACGGAAGTCAGGACGCCATCACCCGGGTGGACGCCTCCGTGGAGGTGGACACAGATCCCGGCGTACCCCTGTGCCCCGGAGATATTGTACGGACGTGCCCGGATGAAACCGGCACCTTTGCCACGCCCGGTCTTTTAGTCGTCTCAGCGGATTGGCTGGATTACCCCGCGCGATTCACCCACGCGACCAGAGATATTATCCTCGGTATATTCGACATCGAAAGCTCAGCAGTGCCCTTTGTCATCCAGGTGAAGTTTGATGAACTGTGGTCGTCATCAGACTTCAACCGTCTGGCAACTGTGATGACGTTGCCTCCCCCGGAAACCGGGGACAGTGAATGGATAGGTGTGGCGTACTCCCCGCAGGGTACTTTCGGTACCACCACTCGTCAGGTGGCGGTATTCCGGGAGGGAAACCGATATCGAATCATTGATGTTCCCCGGGACAGTGGCAGCTCTGTTCTGACGGACACCAACTGGCCCGAACTGGAAACCGACCTTGTGCTGACCGGCGCCACTTACCTGGCAGCGAAAACCACTGCCACCGACAGGTCAGTGCATCGTCTGTGCCTCCACGGTGATGCCCTCATCTGTTTTGACGGGAATGAATGGGTAACGGAAATCGATGCCGAACAGGTCAGCGCCCCCATTGTCAGCATGGCAATCTCCCAACCGAACGGCGACATCCTCATCCACGCGTTGTCGGAGAATGGCGATATTTTCACCCACTACGACGACCAGTGGCTCACCGGTGTTGTCAATATTGATTCAGAGTTGACTTCGGCATCTGTCAACGAAGAACGGGAGATTCTGTTTACGGCTGGAGATGGGTTCATCGGACGGGGAGATCCCAGATATGCCATGCTCAGCTGCGCCATGGATTTGGACATCCTCGATTTTCATTTTTATCAGAACAATGCTGAATTTGTCCTCATGACACAGGGGGGCGATTTATTCAGTGGTCAGTTCAACTTCTACACGCCCCCGGTGGTTTGCGGTCCCCTCCACCACGTGGATGACGCCATTGACCTGTTTCCCGTTGGCCCCAATTTATATGTGATTGCCGAAGACGCCCTGTACGGCACACTGGATCGGGTCATATTTGTTGAATAATGTTTCAGACGTATTCGGCCCCCCGGCTCCAGGTCAGGTACCCGTCTCCGCCTGATCAATGGTTCGCCAGACATCCACCAGCACACGCAATTCACCCAACGACGCTGACATCCGGGTGGTATTGGATTCAATGTCGGCGGAGATGACCTGGGTTTCCATTGCGCTTGCGTTGATTTCCTCAATGGCTGTCGCAATCTGACTTAAACCGGTAGACTGCTGGGTCACCGAGGAATTGATTTCGTTGGCCATCAGGGATGCTTCCTGAATGGCATCCCCTAAATCATTCACGATGGTACCGGTATGTTCAATGGAAATGACCCCCTTCGATGTACGCTCCTCACCGTCTTTGGACAGTTGCACCATGTTCAGCACCGATTTCCGGATGGCCATCAGCGTTCTGGTAATCTGTCCCGTGGCTTCCCTGGACTGCCCGGCCAGATTTTTCACCTCCGATGCCACCACTGCGAAACCGGATCCATATTCGCCTGCTTTCGCCGCTTCAATGGACGCATTCACGGCGAGAATCTGAGATTGCTCAGAAATGGAGTTCACCGATTTTATGACGTTTCCCACCTCCTCTACATGGGAAAGCAAATCCAGGCTACCCGACGAAATGTTCCCGGCATCATTGCGAATCTTCACAATGATCGCATTGGCAGTATTGATTGCCTGACGCCCCCGCTCCGATGCCCTGGCACTCCGCTCGGCAGCATCCACAATTCTCCTGACCGATGTAGCCACATTCTTTCCGGTCTGCTCCATCTCCTCCACTGTAATGGCGGTTTCAGCAACTGCAGCCGCCTGTTCCGATGCTGCGCCAGCCAGATGGCTCATTGCACTGGCCACACTTTTCGACACCAGCGCCGCCTGCTGTGTGAGAGATTTCACTGTGGTGACCTGCTCGCGAAGCGCTTGTGCCATGTTTTCAATTGCAGTTCCCAGCCGGGCGATTTCAGCCACCGTGGTACTGGATACTTTCACTTTTTTTGTCAAGTCGCCAGACGATATTTGAGCGGCTGTCTCTGCAAGCCACTCAAGGGGTTTCCCCATTCGAGACCCCAGCCAGAAAACAAATGCCAGTAACAACACAAAAAACAGAAATGTCATGGACAGTAAGCCCCGGGAGATTCGCCGTCCCGCGTCAGTGTAGGCAGGGGTATGCTCCGAAAACAGCATCAGACCAATGACCTGTGCGCCGTCTTTGATGGGAACTGCCGCATACGAATTTTCCCCAGACACATATCGGGTTGGAGCCGAAAAATCCGTTATTCCGGTGAAAGGCGCATCGTCGACAATCGGCGTTCTGGCGGTCATTGCCAGCTCGTCAAAAACAAACCGCCCGGCCGCTTTCCCATCTGAACCTGCAGCCCCCGGCGTGGAAACCCGGAACAGGCCGATGGCCGCGATTTCCGGATGCTCATCGATCTCTTTCTGAAATTTTTTTATCAGCGCGCGGCTGCTTTCATTGTCGTTTACTCCTCGAATCAATCGTCTGAAATCATATTGCCATCTGTAGAGATACATGTATGCCGATGAGGTCGTGCCTCTCAGAATCATTTTTTCAGTATTCCGAGTAAGTTGCGGTTTAAAGTGGATGATAAATGTGACCACAACCACAGCGATACCCAACAATACCGCAGCCGCGATTGATCCTGTCAATTTCTGGGCGAGGGTGAACCTGCGTTTCATGCTGTGTTCTCCTGTCGGCAAACTGTTGAAACGAAAATGAAAATAATGGAGAAAGTGTAGCCCGTATCCAGGGGGCTAACAACTTCAAAACGCATGAGATTCTAAAGCATTTTCAATCTATCCAGAGACGGTTCCGGTGGCGCTCCCGGTTTTCGGTAAAGTCAAATCAGTCCTTATGCCCTTTCCGGTTTCTGTAAATCAGATGCTGGCGGTCCGGTTTCCACCGGTATTCAACCTGCAGGCATGGACTTTCAGGAGAATATTTGCTGTGCACCGGGGAAAATGGTAAAAATCGTCATAATGGATGGAATAATGACGTTTGTTTTAACAAAGTTGACCAAAAACCGTTCTGCGTTCACAATTCTAATACTGACGACCAGAACTCGTTTAATTATTTTGGGAGAGAAAAATGGCAAGCAAGATTCTCATCGTTGACGATACAGAAACCATGCGGCTGACCCAGCAAATGATGCTGAAAGATGAAGACTGCAACATTGAAATGGCTTCCAATGGCGTGGAAGCCCTGAAAAAAATTGAAAAGAACAAACCCGACCTGGTGTTGATGGATATTATGATGCCCGAAATGGATGGCATCGAATGCTGCAGACAGATTAAAAGCAATGATTCCATGAGCGACATTAAAGTGGTGATGGTAACAACCCGCAGTGAATACGCGCGGGTGAAGGAAGCGTTTGCCGCCGGTTGCGACGACTACATCAACAAGCCTATCAATAAGGAAGAATTGCTTACCAAAGTCAATGATCTGCTTAAGTTTGTCAGCCTCAGAAAACTGTTGAAAAACTGACAGGTACCTCAAGTGACAGACCCAAAACGAGATGCTGCCGAAGTGGAGCCGGGCGATGGAAATCTGTTGGACAAAATTGCCCAGATAACCCGTCTGGAAAACGAAGTAATCGCCCTGAAAAAGAAGCTTCTGCTGGACTCGGCGCAGGGATACGGCGATGAACAGCTGGAAAAACCCAGCTTTCTGCTGATTAATTCCGGTAAGAACACCTTTGCCGCGCCGCTGAAGTATGTGGATGAAATCGTGGAAATGCCGCAAATCATGCCGCTGCCTGCACCGATTGCTTCAATCGCCGGAACAGTGAACTACCACGGCGATCTGCTGGCGGTGGTGGACGTTGAAGAGCTGACCAGCAAAACGAGTACGTCCCTGTCCCCGACCCAGGTTCTGGTTGTCTGCACCATGGACCAGCGGCGACTCGCGCTGAAAGTGGACGAAGCCCTGGAGGTGATCATCGTGGAGCCAAATGCCATCACCATGTCCGATGCGGTGATGCCCGGAATACTGAAGAGCAGCGGTATGCTTCAGTTGCCGAATAACGAATCTGCACTTATCCTCGACCTCATCTGGATAGGAATTGGTGCACATCTGGGCAGCATACTCAGTGCGGATGCCGCCACGCCTCAGGAATGAGATGATGAAACCAGGCGATTTCAATCCAGCGATTTCGGATGAGCAATTTGAAAGAATACGGCGCTTAATCCAGCAGCGCATGGGTCTTACGATTTCCGCATCCCGGAAACGTGACTTTTTTAAAAGAATCCAGCCGTTCGTCAAACAGAAAGACAAGCGTATGGAAGATTTTGTCCGAGGGCTGGAAAGTTCGAACACACTTGATCAGGATGTGGTCAATTCGCTGACCATCGGTGAAAGCTACTTTTTCAGGAACCACCCGCATTTCGCGGCACTGCAGCACGAGATTCTTCCGGATCTGATAGCTAAAAACGAAAATAGACACCGGCTTAAAATCTGGAGCGCAGGATGCTCCACCGGCGAAGAACCCTACTCCATCGCAATCATGCTTCGGCGGGACTTTCCCGTATTGAGAGAATGGGATATCACCATCATGGCAACTGATATCAATACCCAATACCTCCGTCGGGCAAGAGAAGGCAAATACACCAGATGGTCATTTCGCGGTGTGGATGACAGGACAATCAACGCTTATTTTAAACAGACCGGTAAAAATGAGTACACGTTAAGCGATTCCATCCGAAACAATGTTTCGTTCTTCAATTTGAATCTTTCCACGATTCCCGATCACATTGACGCCATGTACGAGGATTGCGACCTGATTTTCTGTCGGAATGTGCTTATTTATTTTCATTCCAGACTGGCGACCCGAATATGCGAAGTGTTCTCCACCTGCCTTCGGGAGGACGGGTTCCTGCTGTTGGGCCATTCAGAAGCATTCCCTTCGTTGAAAGATCTGACTACAGTCTACTCTCATGCCACATATTTCTACCGAAAACAGACAGAGATGGCCCCTTTGAAACCGGCGTCCCGCATTTCTCTTGTTCCGGGTCTTGGTCCGTACGATCCGGAAAAAATGATTATGTCTATTCACGATAAACAGCCCGCATTTGCCGGTGGAAGTCTGAAAACATCCGCACCTTCCGCTTTTGCCATTTCGCCCCCCGGCCCTCCGGACGCCCTTGAAGAGGACCTCAAGCGGGTGCGGGATCTTTCCATGGAAGGCGAACTGCAGGAAGCCACCCGTTTGATTGACCAACTCGAACGGGAGGGGGGCCGACTTGATTTCAGAGTATATTTTTTAAAGGCTCTGATTGCGGACCAGGAAAACGAACCGGAAGACGCGCTTTCGCATTTGAAACAGGCGATTTTTCTGAACAAACAGTTCATCATTGGACATTATTACCAGGGCGTGATTGCCGAACGTTCCGGTGACATCAGCGCCGCACAGCGGGGATATCGCAATACATGCCGACTGGCCAGAGAAATGCGCTCCGACTCCGAGGTGAAGGAAGGGGGCGGAATTCGCGCCGGCCGGCTGTTGGAAATAGCGACGGAAAGGTTAAAGGAACTGGAGCTGCAACATGGATGACCGGAAACTGGAACTGGAATTGAGCCTGCTGAAAAATCGGGCGGAAAGACTCGCGGTCCCGGTTGAAGCAAGCGAACACAACCTGGAGCAGGAAAAGTTGCTTGTCTTCAACACAATGGAATCCCGATTCGCCGTCCCCCTCGCTCAGGTGGAAGCGGTTACCCGGATTGCGGACATCATTCCCATTCCCCACACACCGCCGCATATTCAGGGAGTCATCCGACGTCGTGGACAAACCATCGCGCTGGTGAACCTGAGATTCTTTTTCAATCCCGATGCCGAGGCGCTGGTCGATGAAGACTACGCAGTGGTCGTGCAGGCCAAAGGCAAACTGTTTGCGTTGCAGGTGGAAGATGTGGAGGGCGTGGCCGTGGAGTTGAAGTCGGAAATTTTCGTTCCCCCCGAAAGCTACGATCAGAAGTTGCGTCCGTATTTGCTGGGAATCACAATCACCGAAGACACAGCCATTCTGAACCTCGATGCTGTCGTGACCACACCCAACTTCGGTACAACCCCCATTGAAGGATAACCCATGAGCGCCAACGACGATCTTTCCATCGAACAAATTGAGCAGCTGTCAAAGGTATTTCGCGCTGAGGCTGTAGAGCATATCAAGAGCATTGCCGAAATTCTGTTCGCGGCGGAAGACGGCACGCTGTCCGATGGGGATCAGGGGATCCATCGCGCTTTTCGCGAAGCGCACAGTTTAAAAGGGTCAGCAGGAACATTGGGGTTCAACCGAATCGCGACCATGGCCCATCGTTTCGAAGATGCACTCGGCACAATGCGCGGTGAAGAAGGTGAGACCCTGAACCCGAAACGTCTCGAAACCCTGCTACAGGCGCTCGAAACCATCAGACAGGGCGTCTTTTCCCACAGTCCCGGAGAAGATGAATTGTCCGATCGGGAACAAGTGACCATGAAACAGCTGGAGAGTGCCTTCCCGCTGAAATCCCGATCATCTACGCCGGCGCCCGCGCGACCGGAGAAGTCCGAGCAGCAGTCCCGGCAAGCAGTGCCATCCTCCGGGGCGCCCGGAACCAGCGACGGCAAACCGTCACCCGGTCAGGCCAGACCGATCGCGTTGGGAGGGGACGCAAAGCAGGAGTTCATCCGCGTATCTGAAAAGCGCATTGATGAAGTGATTACCCAGTTCGGGGAGCTCTTCGAAACCAGTCTCCAGCTGGAATCCCTGAAACACGACCTGGAAACCAACATTCACGAATCCAACCGTTTGTCTGAAGCGGTATCGGCGCTCCTCAGCAAGCTCGAAGGAACCGAATACGAAGCAGAGATGATGGAACTGCTGGACATGTCCAGAAACCTCTCCATTCTATCCAAGTCCGCAGACTCAAAATTCAATTTTAATTTGCGGGAACTGATCAAATTCATCCAGCGTTCTCAGGAAGCGTTGAGACAGCTTCGCATTGCGCCGGTCTCAAATCTCCATCTGACCATTCGAAACCAGGTCAGAGACACATCCAACCGCACCGGAAAAAAGGTATCGCTGACGCTTCTCGGCGGCGAATACTCAGTGGACCGCGCGATTCTGGACGCCATTGAAAAGCCACTCATTCATCTGATACGAAACGCGATCGATCACGGGATAGAGACACCGGCGATACGGGAACAGGCCGGAAAGCCCGCCGAAGGCAAACTCATCATCGAGGGACGCCACCTGGGGGATTCTGTTGAGCTGATAATTCACGATGACGGGGCCGGTATCGATCCGAAAGCCATCCGCGAAAAGCTTATTTCCGCCTATGACATGCATCCCGAAAACGCCTCCAGACTCACAGAAGCGCAACTCTTCGACTACCTGTTCGAGCCCGGCTTTTCAACCAGTCGCAAAGTTTCGCAAATCTCCGGCCGCGGTGTGGGACTGGATGTAGTGAAATACACCATCGAACACCTGGGCGGTGAGGTCAGCCTCCAGAGCACCCCCGGCAAGGGATCCGCATTTATCCTGAGACTCCCCCTCACCATGTCTTCCATCAAATGTCTGCTGGTGGAAGCGGGTGGACAAACCCTGGCGATTCCGGCATCGAACGTATCCCGGGTCACCGTTCTGAATGAAACCGCCATCCGCAGCATCGGCGGCGGTGACGTCCTCATGGTCGACAATCAGCAGATCCCTCTCACCACATTCGAAAAAATACTGACCCCGGACAAACAGACGGACGATCAGCAACGGAAGGAATCGCGCTTTGCCGCTATTGTCCGATTTGGCAACCGGAAATACGCATTTGGATTCAATCGGATTTTCGAGTACACCCAGCTGGTGATTAAACCTCTCGGCGATTTGCTGGAGCGCGTTCCCAACGTATCCGGACTGGCTCTGCTCGGTACCGGTAAACTGTGTCTGGTGCTCAACCCATCAGACCTCATCCGCTCCGCCAGCGGAACATTCACCCAGCGGGCAATCACCAACGCCGCAAAACCGCAACGAAAACGACTGACCACCGTTCTGGTGGTGGACGATTCCATTGCCATTCGAACCATGCAACAGACATTGCTCGAATCCGCCGGATTCAAAGTCATTCTGGCCACCGACGGACTTCAGGCACTTCAGGAATTGGGGAACAACGATATTGACCTTGTCATTTCTGATGTTCAGATGCCGAATATGGATGGATTTGAACTGACCAGAGCGATTCGTACCCGGCCCCGGCTCCAGAGTATCCCGGTCATCCTGGTGACATCGCTGGGCAGCCCTGAAGATATCAGCGCCGGTATGGATGCCGGAGCCGATGCGCACATTGTAAAAAAAGAACTAAACCGTACAGAACTGTTGACTACAATCAGTCAACTTCTTTAATGAAGGTGTTTCAAAAATTATGATTCGATTGTTGATAGCCGAAGATTCCAGCACCGTTCAACGCGTATTGCAACACCTGCTAGTCGATGAACCCAACATTGAAATTGTCGGCATTGCCAGCGATGGTGAAGAGGCGGTGAGAATGTGTCGGGAACTTCGCCCGGACCTGGTCACCATGGATATTTTCATGCCGAAAATGAGCGGACTGGAAGCC
Source organism: Polyangia bacterium (assembly GCA_050287845.1). GTDB lineage: Bacteria > Myxococcota_A > Polyangia > JAAYKL01 > JAAYKL01 > JAFGXQ01. The sequence continues at coordinate 3,853 of JBNKCR010000097.1, read as the reverse complement.
ACCAAAGCAATCATGACCGAATGTCCGACGCGAATCGTAATTATCAGCTCCATGGTGAATGCACCGGATACTGACTTTGCTTTCGAAGCCATGCGCGCCGGCGCGATCAATGTCATCGAAAAGCCGCTGGGAATCCTGTCTGGAAAATACAAAGAAATTAAAACAGAGTTGCTCAGAATCATTGAGGACTCGGTCGAAACCCGGCCGGACGCACAACTTTCCTGGTTGCCATCCGTCGGCGCAGACTCACCATGGAGTGTCATTCCGGAACGACAAAAATCCCTGTCCCCATCGGATATCCCCATTTCCACAGTGCTCCCGGAAAACGTCCCGCTCGAGCTGATCGCCATCGGAGGATCCACCGGTGCCCCCACCGTCATTGTGGAAATCCTCTCCCAGCTCCCCAGCGATTACCCGATTCCCATCATCGTAGCGCAGCACATTTCCCGGGGGTTCGCCACCAAAATGGCAGAGTGGCTCAATTCGTCCATCACACTGGACGTAAAAATCGCCTCTGAAACCAGTATCCCCTCCATCGGTGAAGTACTGATCTGCCCCGATCACAAACACCTGAAATTTGCCGATCGGAATACCATTCAACTTAAAACACCAGCCTCCCGGGGAGGCCATGTTCCCAGTATTGATATGCTGTTCAGTTCGGTCGCAGATGCTTACGGTGCAGCCGCATTGGGCATTATTCTTTCAGGAATGGGCAAGGATGGCGCCGAGGGCCTGCTGAGAATGCGAAACCGAAAAGCCTACTGCATCGGTCAGAACGAAGCCACCTCGGTGGTGTACGGCATGAACCGCGTCGCCTATGAAACCGGCGCGGTGCACTTCCAGCGCTCCCCAATCGGTATTGCAGAAACGCTGCTGAAACTGGCGGCAACCCGACGCATCAGCGACGCCCTTGCCTGATGTCGTGCTGTCGTTGAACAGTTACTTTCCCTCGTCACTTTGAAACTGCCATTCGTTTCATATTGTTCATCCGATAACGCACATCCGCATCGGCGAGGCCAAGATGCTTGCCCACATCGAGCAGCAGTGCTGATTCTCTCGAATCGATTTTACCGTCCACCAGCGCTGCGCCAATCAACCCATCGAGAAATGCGGTGGCGTTGGCCGGACGAAGTTCCGAGACAGATTCCGCACTCACCTTGCCCTGCAGAATAGGGGTCACCATCTCCATGGGAACATCCCACCTTTTCGATGCGGTTTTCAACAGACGCTTCTCCTGTCTGGTCACCACCCCGTCGGCCATGACCACCGCCGCCATATTCATCAGCAACAGTGCCCGCTCCTGCTTTGAAGCCATATCCGGCATCGCCCATACGGGCACTTCGTCCGCCGGCTCCGTTTCTCCAGCCTCTCCGACACTGTCAACCGCCGACGATACACCATCATCGCGGACCTCGGCTGCCCCTGCGGACAGGTTGACGGCTGAAAACTCATAGGGCAAAAGCACCTGTTCCAGCACCCAGTCCGTTTTCCCCAGGGTCAGCGTCGCGCCGCAATACTCGCAGGTCACGGAGTCATTCTCATTCAACGGACCAAGACAATTGGCACAGTGCGCATGGGACAACCCGCCATCCTTCCGGGGCGCCTCTTCCCGACCGAGCACAAACAGATGCTGTCGATGAATGGGGGGACTGGTGGGCGATGCAGCGCTGCTCCACAGAATCTTTACCGTAAACCTCTCTCTCGCTCCCGTCACATTGCCGCTGGTTGACTCCACCATCACCAAATCCACACTGCCCACTGCAGCCTTGAAATGGGTCAACGGCGAGGCATCGATGACTTGCTGTTGCAAAGCGGGAAGCGCGCACTTCGACAGGGGAGCGCGGTTTCCAGTCACCGTTGCCTCAATCCACCGCCAGAACACATACGATGCCCGGTCCTCTGCCGCCTGCCGGTTGAAAGACGGATCCTTCTGCTGCATGGCGGCAAGACCGCTCACACTTCCCGACGAATTGGCACGCCACTCCACCGTCTGGGTGATTTCCGCCAGTACCCAGTCGTAATCGCCGGAATTCACCAGCGCCTGACAATACTCACATTTCGTGGACTGGGTATTCTCCAGGGGCGCCCCGCAGTTGGGACAGGTTCCCTGATTGAATCCCTTGTCCGAGAGGGTCCTGGCGCCGGGTTTTCTGAGGAATGACCAAATCTCCGTGTATCTTTCCATTGGCGCTTTCGCAGCCCGGGCCATTGCCTCTTCGTCCAACATGCTCGCTGGAACCTCCACATCTCTGGCCTCGGCCTCAATGGCCACGTGAATGGTATCAAAATGATCATCGTGGGCCACGGCGTGCACCGAGCAATTCACCACCCGGTGATCGGCCACCGGATTTCGCACATTCTGATATTTCATCACCGCCAATTGCGTGGCAAAGCGCCGGTACAGCCCGTCACTCAAATAATTGCGAACAGGCGCCATGTCCCCACGGCTCCAGGCAGACTGAATTTCATTGTCGATTTTACTCACCCATGAAAGAAACCTGTCTGAGCTGAACGAAGGGTCCTTTTGCTGAATGCGCGAAACATCCGTGTTTCTCGGAGCCGATACCTGAGACAAACTGCGGATGGCCCTGGCGGTCGTATTGTCCGGATTGAACCGATTCTTCACCACCATCACCACAACCCCCACTACCAACAGCGGCACCCCCACCTGTGGATACCGAATCGCCAGATATAACAACCACAAGACGGCTTCGCCACCGCCGCCGCCACCGCCGCCACCACTGCCCCCGCCACCGCTGCTGTAATTGCCACCGCCACCAGCCCGTGCCCACAAATCCGTACCGAGAATCGATATCAGGGTAAACGCAAAAGACGCCAGAATCCACGACGAGACCGGCATCGCCATCACTCGGTTCAGTATCCGTATAAATAGTGAACGGAAAAAGTGACTCATACAAACCTCCAATAGTTGCGGGAATCTGCGCATTCTACCGCATTGTCCAAAAAAAGCAGCAATATTTCTTGACGGATGTGGCAGACATACATATTCTGCGCGGCGGAGAGTTGGCCGAGTTGGTCTAAGGCGCACGATTCGAAATCGTGTGAGGGTAACACCTCCGAGGGTTCGAATCCCTTGCTCTCCGTACACTTAAAACCGCTTGCGGTTTTAAGGGCCGGTCGAAATCAAATAACCTGTTGTTTGAAATTCGAAAAAGTACCTGACCAGTACAGATGCTCTTTAAAAATTTTAATTTTTCGGGTGATGCCATCCACTAAATGGATTCTTTCCCCGATGAAAATACCTGGAGAGATGACCGAGTGGACGAAGGTGCACGACTGGAAATCGTGTGTACTGAGAGGTACCTAGGGTTCGAATCCCTATCTCTCCGCAAAAAATGAAAAACCAAGGGTTTTTCATTCCGGTGTAACGGCTTTGCAACGCAAAGGCGTGTGCCGGTCAGAATTAAAAACCGCAGGTTTTTGATTCCCGGTGTAGCAGTTTTGCAAAGCAAAAATGCGGGCCGGTCGACTCAACCGCCTGGGGCTTTTTTATTTCCAACACCTCTCTCCGGATGATCGCCCTATGGCCCGCCCTGGGCCGGAGGCGAATGAATGGCATCCTGTATTTACATCTAAAAACGATTTAAAAACAACTGAATCGCGAAATCACCAGTTTAAACATCGCCAATCGGCACAATTTTGTCTTTAATTTCGAACACTTACAGAAAAAGATGAGATAACACGCAAAAACGGCAACCGGTTGCACTTTTCAAATGGCTGATTTAAAAATAAGAAAATCATTACCATTGAGGACGTCATGCATCACAATTCATCCGAGGAATATAAAACCCTATTCGAAAACGTTTGTCAAATCTACGAAACCACCCTTCTG